>NZ_JALM01000093.1 GCF_000737195.2 Sciscionella sediminilitoris | reverse complement strand
CTGGTCGCGAATACTGACTGCTTGTTGTGGTTGAGTTCGTGTTTGTTGTGGTTGGTGTGGGGTTGTTGTTTGAGATTTGTATAGTGGTTGCGAGCATCTAGTTTTGTTTGCTTTAGTATTTTTGTGGTGTTGTAAGTGTTTTAGGGCGTTCGGTGGATGCCTGGGCACTAGGAGCCGATGAAGGACGTGGAAGACTGCGATATGCCTCGGGGAGTTGTCAATCGAGCTGTGATCCGAGGGTTTCCGAATGGGGTAACCCAGCACTCGTGATGGAGTGTTACCCGCATCTGAATGTATAGGGTGTGTGGAGGGAACGCGGGGAATTGAAACATCTTAGTACCCGTAGGAAGAGAAAACAATATGTGATTCCGTGAGTAGTGGTGAGCGAAAGCGGATTAGGCTAAACCATGTGCATGTCAAGCTGGCAGGTGTTGTGTGTGTGGTGTTGTGGGACCCAGTTGGAGGAGGCTGCTGACTTCTCGGGTTGTTGTGTTGTGTTAGTGGAACAGGTTGGGATGCCTGGCCGGAGTGGGTGAGAGTCCCGTACGCGAAAACATGACGCAGTGGTCTGGATTGGTGTTCCCAAGTAGTAGCGCACTCGTGGAATGTGCTGTGAATCGGCCGGGACCATCCGGTAAGCCTAAATACTTCCTAGTGACCGATAGCGGACTAGTACCGTGAGGGAAAGGTGAAAAGTACCCCGGGAGGGGAGTGAAAGAGTACCTGAAACCGTGCGTCTGCAAGCCGTCAGAACCTGTGCATCCTTTGGTGGGTGGTGGGTGATGGCGTGCCTTTTGAAGAATGAGCCTGCGAGTTCGTGGTGCGTGGCGAGGTTAACCCGGGTGGGGTAGCCGTAGCGAAAGCGAGTCTGAATAGGGCGGCTAGTCGCGTGCTCGAGACCCGAAGCGGGGTGATCTACCCATGGCCAGGGTGAAGCGCCGGTAAGACGGTGTGGAGGCCCGAACCCACTTAGGTTGAAAACTGAGGGGATGAGCTGTGGGTAGGGGTGAAAGGCCAATCAAACTCCGTGATAGCTGGTTCTCCCCGAAATGCATTTAGGTGCAGCGTCGCGTGTTGCTTTGCGGGGGTAGAGCACTGGATGGCTGATGGGCCTTACCGGGTTACTGAGGTCAGCCAAACTCCGAATACCGTGAAGTTGAGCGTGGCAGTGAGACGGCGGGGGATAAGCTTCGTCGTCGAGAGGGAAACAGCCCAGAACACCAGCTAAGGCCCCTAAGTGTGCGCTAAGTGGAAAAGGATGTGGGATTGCCCAGACAACCAGGAGGTTGGCTTAGAAGCAGCCATCCTTGAAAGAGTGCGTAATAGCTCACTGGTCAAGTGGTCCTGCGCCGATAATGTAGCGGGGCTTAAGCGCATCGCCGAAGCTGTGTCGTCCAAACATGAGATCGCCTTCAGCCTGCGGGTTGTTGGCTAGTCGTTTGGGTGGGTAGGGGAGCGTCCTGCATCCGGTGAAGCCCTGGAGTGATCCAAGGGTGGAGGGTGTGGGAGTGAGAATGCAGGCATGAGTAGCGAATGGACAGTGAGAATCTGTCCCGCCGGATGACTAAGGGTTCCTGGGGCAGGTTGTTCCGCCCAGGGTGAGTCGGGGCCTAAGGCGAGGCCGACAGGCGTAGTCGATGGTTAACGGGTTGATATTCCCGTACCCGTGTTAATGCGTCCATGGCGAGGTCGTTGATACTAACCACCCGAGCCCATGACTGGTCTTCGGACTGGTGGTGGGTGAGCGTGGGACCTGAGACGGTATTAGTCAAGTGATGGGGTGACGCAGGAAGGTAGCTCGGCCAGTGAGTGGTTGTACTGGTGTAAGCGTGTGGCCCGCAGTGCAGGGAAATCCGTGCTGCTGACTTGAATGTCGTGGGTGAGGCGTGATGCGTAGCCGTTGTGGTGAATTGGGTGATCCTATGCTGCCGAGAAAAGCCTCTAGCGAGTGTTGACATGGCCCGTACCCGAAACCGACACAGGTGGTCAGGTAGAGAATACTAAGGCGATCGGGTGAACTGCGGTTAAGGAACTCGGCAAAATGCCCCCGTAACTTCGGGAGAAGGGGGGCCACGGCTGGTGATTCGACTAGCTCGAGGAGCTGGTGGTGGCCGCAGAGACCAGGGGAAAGCGACTGTTTACTAAAAACACAGGTCCATGCGAAGAAGTAATTCGAGGTATATGGACTGACGCCTGCCCGGTGCTGGAACGTTAAGAGGACCCGTTAACTCTTTTGGGGTGAAGCGGAGAATTTAAGCGCCAGTAAACGGCGGTGGTAACTATAACCATCCTAAGGTAGCGAAATTCCTTGTCGGGTAAGTTCCGACCTGCACGAATGGCGTAACGACTTTCCCGCTGTCTCGACCGCAGGCCCGGCGAAATTGCATTACGAGTAAAGATGCTCGTTACGCGCGGCAGGACGGAAAGACCCCGGGACCTTTACTATAGCTTGGTATTGGTGTTTGGTTCGGTTTGTGTAGGATAGGTGGGAAACTGTGAAGCGGTGGCGCTAGCCATGGTGGAGTTGTCGTTGAAATACCACTCTGACCGGATTGGGCATCTAACCCGCGCCCATGATCTGGGTGGGGGACAGTGCCTGGTGGGTAGTTTAACTGGGGCGGTTGCCTCCCAAAGAGTAACGGAGGCGCCCAAAGGTTCCCTCAGCCTGGTTGGCAATCAGGTGTTGAGTGTAAGTGCACAAGGGAGCTTGACTGTGAGACTGACGGGTCGAGCAGGAGCGAAAGCTGGGACTAGTGATCCGGCCATCCCTGATGGAAGGGTGGTCGCTCAACGGATAAAAGGTACCCCGGGGATAACAGGCTGATCTTGCCCAAGAGTCCATATCGACGGCATGGTTTGGCACCTCGATGTCGGCTCGTCGCATCCTGGGGCCGGAGTAGGTCCCAAGGGTTGGGCTGTTCGCCCATTAAAGCGGTACGCGAGCTGGGTTTAGAACGTCGTGAGACAGTTCGGTCCCTATCCGCCGCGCGCGTTTGGAGACTTGAGGAAGGCTGTCCCTAGTACGAGAGGACCGGGACGGACGAACCTCTGGTGTGCCAGTTATCCCGCCAGGGGTATGGCTGGTTGGCTATGTTCGGAAGAGATAACCGCTGAAAGCATCTAAGCGGGAAACTCGTTTCAAGATGAGGTCTCCCACCCCTTTTGAGGGTTAAGGCCCCCTAGAGACCATGGGGTTGATAGGCCAGAGATGGAAGCCCAGTAATGGGTGTCGAGTTGACTGGTACTAATAGGCCGAGGACTTACACACCCCACCACACACTATGTGTGGGGGAGTATTAGACGCGGATAAAACGTAACGATGCTCGCAACTGCTATACGATTCTGAACCAACAACCCCCGAGGCCCTGGCAGGGTCTTGTGACAGGGTTAAAAAGAAATAGTGGTTCATGTTTGTTTCGGTGGTGATAGCGGTGCGGGAAACGCCCGGTCCCATTCCGAACCCGGAAGCTAAGCCCACCAGCGCCGATGGTACTGCACCCGCCAGGGTGTGGGAGAGTAGGACACCGCCGAACTCAACTT
>NZ_JALM01000092.1 GCF_000737195.2 Sciscionella sediminilitoris | reverse complement strand
TTGAAACCATCTCTAAAGGTCGATGAGATTCGGCGCAGGATCGACCACGAAATGGCGGAACGTGGCATGGAACCGCCCGACTGGAGTGCCAACCCCCCGCGGACACCAGAAGACCTACCCGCCGATCTGGCCGCACTGAACCGCGGGCACCGAGTGAACGCATACTTCTGGGATCCTCAGGGCGCGATCAAACTGTTCCTGAATGACGCTGAGCGCATTTGTCGCGAGATCAGCCAACTCCCACCCAACCTACCCGACGGACTGGACCAGGCAGTTGCGGCTGCCCAGACAACGCTCAGTGAACTACCCGCGCTCCGCAAAGAAACCCCATAAACCGCTCGGAGAACCTGCAGGTCGCCAATCTCGGGAAAAGCTTGCACATTGGGGCGACTCGCCCTGCGGGCAACTGCCGGATGGCGTGCGCATGAAGGCGTGGCATTCGAGGCGTGGTCAGGGGTGGGTGGACCGGCTCAGTCGATGCGAAGGGCGCCGATTTGGGCGACCATGGCCGGGTCGCGGTGGTCGAAGAACTGCGACGTACCCTGGTCGAGGCCGGCGATGGCGGCCATCTCGTCGACGGCGAGCTGGAAACCGAACACATCAACGTTCTGGCGGATCCGCCCGGGTGTGGCGGACTTGGGGATCGCGACGATGCCGCGTTGGATGAGCCACCGCAGCACGACCTGCGCAATCGACGTGCCGTGCGCCTCGGCTATCGGGGCCAGCCAGGGGTGGCGAAAGATGTCTTGCTTGCCCTCGGCGAACGGTCCCCAGGACTCGAGTTGCACGCCGTGCTCCCGCATGACGCTCTGATCTTCGATCCGCTGATAGAAGGGATGCGTCTCAATCTGATTGACCGCGGGGACGATCTCGTTATTCGTGATCAGGTCCACGAGGCGGTCGGGGTGGAAGTTCGACACACCGATCGCGCGGATGCGGCCCTCTTTGTACAGCCGCTCCATCGCGCGCCACTCACTATAGACGTCGCCGTGCGGCGCGTGGATCAGGTACAGGTCGAGATAGTCCAGAGCGAGCCGGTTCAGGGACGCCTCGAAGGCACGGATGGTGTTGTCCTCGCCGGTGTCCTGTATCCACAACTTGGTGGTCACGAACAGCTCTTCACGGGGAATGCCGCTGTTGGCGATGGCCCGCCCGACGGCCTCCTCGTTCTGGTAGGCGGAGGCGGTGTCGATAAGCCGGTAACCAGCCCGGAGGGCCTGGCTCACCGCCATCTCCGTCTCGGCGGCGGGGATCTGATAGACGCCGTAGCCGAGGATCGGCATGACGACGTCGTTGTTGAGGGTTACGGTCCGCATGAATTCCTGTCTCTCGCGGGAGTGTTCAGTCGTCGAGGACGAAGGTGCCGCCGGCTGCCACGGCGACATCAGCGCCGAAGCATGCCGCCGGGGTGTAGGCGCCGGGCTTACCCTCGCCCCGGGCGAGCCGCGCGGCGACCTCGGATGCCGCGGCCGCGGTGTAGTCCATGCCGTCGTCGGCGCGCAGCCAGCCCTCGCGGCGGGTGCCGTCCGGCCAGGTGATGACCGCGTGGCCCCAGGAGTGCCGACGGGGGCGCGGAGCCAGCTTCATCTTGGCACCGGCCATCTGCCGGGTGACGAAGCGCCGCACCGGCCCGATGGACAGCAACTTTGCGGCGAGGGGCAGCACCACCCGTACGACCGGCGAGGTCGGAGCCAATGCGGTGGTCACGGTGACCGTCGGCGCTTTGCTCACCTCGTGGGCGGCCAGGAGTTCGGCGGTGGGGGCTCCCGCCGACTTGACCGTCTGTCCGTCGGGCAGCGTGAGGTGCTGCGGATCGGCGCCCAGGCGGGTCTTGACCAGGCGGCCGCCCGCGTAGGCGCGTCCGCCTTCGGCGATGGCGTCGACGATGGAGGCGGCGTAGGCGGCGCCCATCGCCCCGCCCTCGCTGGCCACGGAGGACAGGGCGTCGACGCGCACAGCGGCCGGGGTGGGGCGGCCCTCGCACAGCTTCACCACCACTGCCTCTGACGCCAGGACACCGAAGCCGGAACCGGTCACCAGGGTGCTGTCCGCGGCGGCGGCTTCCTGACGTAGGTCGAGCAGGCGGGGCACAGCGGTCAAGTCCGCGGCGAGATCCACGTAATGGCCTCCCGGCAGGCAGGCGTGGGCAATGCTCGTCGCGGTCTCGGCGTACTTGCCGATGGTGTTGACGACCACGGAAGGCCGGTGCCGGCTGATCTCGGCCGCCATGGTGTCGATGTCATCGGCGATGACAACCTTCGCGCCGAGTTCCGCGGCGGCCTTGCGCAGCCGGTCGCTCTCGCGGCCGACCAGCACCGGATCGAGGCCCTCGGCGGCCAGGCGCGCGGCCACGGCGCTGCCTATGCGCCCGGTGGCGCCCAGTATCCAGACGTCGCCGGATCGCGTGGCGTTGGTCGTGTCTGTCATGGGGTTCCTCCGCATCCTCGTGGCCCGCCGCTTCTGGGTGGCCGGGTCTCGACGCCCCAGTGATGGCACATTGCGTCATCACGCTCGACGATACCACTCACGACGCAATGGGACATCACTTCCATGGTCGACCCGCAGCGCTATTGCGGCATGGCGAGATGGAAAGTCGCAGGTCAGCTGGCTTCCTACCCGTCGGGCCCGCGTTATGACTCAGTGAGTCGTGACGTGGTAACGTGATGACTCAATGAGACATCGCGTCGTCGTGATCGGCGGTAGCTCCGGGATGGGTTTGGCAACCGCCAAGGCGGCTGCCGAGGTCGGTGCGGCCGTCACGATCGCCTCCCATGACCAGCTGCAACTGGACGCGGCACAGGCGCTTTGACGGGTGACGTGGATGCCGTGCGGGTGGACGCGACCCGCGAGAGCGACATCGCGGCCCTCTTCGAGCGGGTCGGCGAGTTCGACCACCTCGTCTATACGGCGAACGGAGCCCCCAGGCCGCAGCCCATTGCCGGAGTGGACATCGACCAGGCACGCCGCGGCCTCGATGTGTATCTGTGGGGCGTTGTCGCCTCCGTCAAGCATGCGGTGACCCGCATCCGCGCGGGTGGCACCATCGCATTGACGTCCGGAATGATGGCCGTGCGCCCCACACCGGGCGGGGCCCTCGGCGCCGCAGGCGCGGCCGCGATCGAGGGTCTGGTTCGCGGCCTGGCGGTCGAGCTGGCCCCGGTGCGAGTCAACGCCGTACGCCCCGGCACGGTGCGCACCCCGATGTACGACGCGATCCCGGAAGCGCAGCGCGAGGCGATGTTCGCCCAGCTCGCCGAGGGGACGCTCACCGGGCGAGTCAGCGAACCCGAGCAGATTGCGGCGGCCCACCTGTACCTGATGGGCAACCCCTACGTCACGGGCACCGTCCTGGCCGTTGATGGCGGGTCGGTGCTCAAGTAAGCGCCAACTTCTTGAAGGCGGTTCGTCTGAAGCTGAGGGCTCGTGGTCAAGCCGCAAGGTGGGCCTGGGTCGACCTCAAACCGCCGGCCCGCTCGGTACCGGCGGCGCCGCGTCCCGCCGACTAGCCGCGGCGCCGCTCGCGGCTCGGACGAGGCACACTCACCCGCCTCGTACGAGCCGTGCCTGACCATACCGCGCGATGTCCCATTGCGTCATCATGGCGCTGACCCAGTGAGACATCGCCGACGGAGTAACGGACCCCGTCATGGGGGCGCCCCTATTCGTGCGGGCTGACGTAGGGCTTGGTGTGCAGGCCACCATCGACCCGCAGCGTGTCACCGGTGATCCACCCGGAATCGGCAGAAGCCAGGAACAGGACGACCGCCGCCATGTCGGCGGGGGTGCCGGCGCGATCGAGCGGGGTGTTGCCGATCACGGCGTCCGTGAACGGCGTCTGCATGGCCTGGGCCATGCGGGGGGTGTCCACCAGCCCGGGAGCGATGGTGTTGACTCGGATCCCGCGTGGGGCCAGCTCCATTGCGGCGACCTTCGTCAGCATCTCCACGCCGGCTTTGGCAGCGCAGTAGGCGGCTAGGCCCTCTGCTGGCTGGCGGGCGTTGAGGGACGCGATGTTGATGATGGCGCCACCCTCGGTCATGTGCTGTGCTTCGTGTTTGACCCCCAGGAATGCGCTGGTGAGGCACAGGTCGATGTCTCGCTGCCAGTCCTTGAGTTCGATGTCGGCGATGGCGCCGAAGGTGCCGCCCCCTGTGGTGTTGACGGCAGTGTGGACGGGCCCGAATGCTGCGGTGGCGGCCTGGATAGCAGCTCGGACCTGAGATTCGTCGGTGACGTCGGCGACGTACGCGCGGGCGCGGTCGCCGAGGTCGCTGGCATGCTTGCGTACGGCGTCGGCGTTGATGTCGACCAGCGTGACGGTGGCGCCGGCCGCGTGGAGTTGACGGGCGGTCTCAAGGCCGATTCCGACGCGGCGCCGGTGACCAGGGCGTTGCGGTCGTGCAAGATGTGCTCCTCTCAGTGGGGGAAGGGGAATTCGGTGGACTGGATCGTCAGTTGACGGAGCGGCCGGTGCCTTTCCAGTGCGGCTCGCGCAGTTCACGCTTAAGGATCTTTCCGGCGGGTGAGAGCGGCAGCTGCGCAGCGAAGTCGACTGTTCTGGGGGCCTTGTAGCCGGCGATCAGCCTCTTGCAGTGGTCCCGCAGTTCATCGGCGCTGGCCGTGTGGCCGTCGGTGAGGACGACGACGGCGTGGACCCGCTCGCCGTAGGTGGCGTCGGGTACGCCGATCACCGCGCAGGTGGCGACGGCGGGATGCTGAGCCAGGGCGTTCTCGACCTCGATCGAGTAGACGTTCTCACCGCCGGTGACGATCATGTCCTTGATGCGGTCGACGATGAACAGGTAGCCGTCGGGGTCCATGTAGGCGCCGTCGCCGGTGTGGAACCAGTCGTCTCGCAGTACGGCCTCGGTCTCGGCGGGCTTGGCCCAGTAGCCGCTCATGACATTCCCGCCCCGGATCACGACCTCGCCGACCTGCCCGCGCGGCAGTTCCTTCCCGTCCGCGTCGACGACCTTGACCTCGCAGTGCGGTGCGGCCCGTCCGGCAGAGGACAGCCGATCACTGTGGTGATGCCGGTGGTCGTCGCCGGTGAGCACGGTGGCGACCGGGGCCACTTCGGTCATTCCGTAGCCCTGGACGAAGGAGGCTGATGGCAGCTCGTCCATGGCCCGTTTCAGCAGCGTCTCGGGTATCGGCGAGGCCCCGTAGATGACAGTCCTCAGGCCCGACAGGTCGAACGCTGCCAGGTCCGGGTGGTCGACCAGGGCTTGGATCATCACGGGCGGCAGCATGACCACCGACGCGTAGTCGTTCTGGATCGCCTCCATCGCTGTGACGGGCTCGAAGGCGGGGATGAAGACGTGGGAGCCGCCGACGAGCATCTGGGTGTTCCAGGCTGCCAGGGCCGCGAGATGAAACATCGGTGCGGCGTGCAGCATCCGGTGGCCGGGGGCGGTCAGCGGCCCCATGGCCTGTGTGCCCAGCGCCGAGGTGATCATGTTGGCGTGGCTGAGCATCACGCCCTTGGGGAAGCCGGTGGTGCCGCCGGTGTAGAAGACGCCGGCGAGGGTGTCGCCGCCGTATCGACCGTCCTCGACGGCATCCGCTGCGGACAGCAGCGCTTCGTACGTCAATAGGCCGTCCGGTGTCTGCTGGTCGCCGCAGTAGATCACCGTGTCGAGATCGCCCCGCAGCTTCTCGGCAGTCGGCAGGAAAGCATCGTCCACGAGCAGGATGCGGGTGCCGGACTGCTCGAGGGAGTAGCGGATCTCCGGCGGCGCCCAGCGGATGTTGACCGGGTTCACCACCGCGCCGATCCACCAGCAGCCCAAGAGGTATTCGTGGAAGCGGTCGGAGTTGAACGCCAGCATCGCCACGCGGTCACCGGGCTTGACGCCGAGTTCGCGCAGGGCGCCGCCGAGCCGGGCAACGCGCTCGGCGGATTCCGCGGCCGTACGTGTGCGTGGACCGCAGAGGGTGAACGGCGCATCCGGCGCCTGTTGGAGCGCACGGTGCAGCGACTGGGTCAGGTACATCAGACGTGCCCCTTCTGCGGTCAGCGGGTGCCCGCGGTCAGGTGCTCGGCGAAGAACGCGCGGGTCGCGGCGATGGCGGCGTCCTTGTTCTTGCCGTAGTACGGGGAGTAGTGGCCGCCGGGCAGCTCGATGAGGGATTTCGGTTCGCCGGCCGCGGCGAATGCCTCGCGCTGTCCGGGAAGCACGTCCTGGTCCGCGATGATCATCTGCAGCGGCTTCGGTGCGATGCGCTCGATGAACGGCGTCATGTCCAGCAGGACGGTCGGGGCGTAGGACTGCAGGGTGATGCGGTTGCGGTAGTTGCGCAGCTCCGCCTCGCCCCAGGTTGCGGTGTACGCCTGGTAGTCGGCGACGTAGGCGGCCGGTGCGTCGTCGGGGGTGTCGAAGGGCATGTACTCCGGCTCCCCGCCGAGTGCGCGCTTGCGGCGGTCGTCGGACAGGGTCTGGTAGTAGCGGTCCAGGTCGTCGCCGAAGCCGGCCGCGAACGCAACGAACTCGGGCGTCCAGTCGATCAATGGGACCTGCGACAGGACGCAGCGCACGCGGGAGTCGATGGCTGCGACGGCGAGGACGTCGCGGCCGCCGAGGCTGGTGCCCCAGATCCCGATGCGGGCCGGGTCGATCTCGTCCAGGGTGGTGACGTAGCTGATCGCGTTCTGCCAGTCGTCGATGCGGCCGGTGTGGTCGATCTCCTCGCGGGGCTGGCCGTCGCTGTCGCCCCAGTTGCGGTAGTCGAAGGTCAGCGCCGCGATGCCGTCGGCCACGAGGGCGTCTGCGATGTCGGGGATCGTCCACTCTTTCAGCCCGCCCAGCCCGTGACCGAGGACGACCAGCGGATGCGGGCCCTCGGTGGCGGGTCGGCGAAGCCACCCGCGCAGGGTGACGCCACCCGAGGTGAACTCGATGTCGCGGCTGATTGCGCTGGTCTTGTCGTTGTCGCTCATGTCGTTTCTCCTATCTGCTGGAAGCTCTGTCCCAGTGGCAGCAGGTGCCCGGCCCGCGCCGCTGGTCGGCGAATGCAGCGCGTGCCTGGAGCGGCAGCGTCGGACATTCGTTGTCGGTTGGCACGGATGCGGCGGTGGTGGGCAGGGCAGCCACTGTGTCGGCGACTCGAGGGTGATGTCCCACTGAGTCGTAACTCTAGCACGATGATGACCCAGTGCGTCATCGGCTACAGTGGCGGAATGCCCCGCTGGATGCCCCGCGCGAAAGAACGCCTGAGAGACGCCGCTATCGAGCTGTCCCTGGAGCATGGGTACGAGAACGTGACCGTCTCCGAGATCACCGATCGCGCCGGCCTGACCCGGCGCACGTTCTCCCGCTACTTCACTGACAAGCGAGACGTGTTGTTCGCCGGCTCGGAACAGCTCGCGGAAGCCGTCGGCGCCACCGTCCGTACGGTTGACGCCGACCTCGCGCCATGGGAGGCCACGGTGGCCGCCTTGCGGGACGTTGGCGACCAGCTGGTGCAGCTTGTCCCGACGGCCTCGGGGCGCCGCGTGGTGATCCAGACCAGCGCGGACCTCCAGGAGCGGGAACGCACGAAATACGCGCTGATTGCGACCGAACTGACGCGGGCGCTACGTGAACGGGGCGCGCCGGAACATGCTGCCGAGGTGCTCGCCGAGGTGGGCGTGACGGCTTTTCGGGCCGCGTTCAATCGTTGGCTCGACGCCCCCGCAGGGAAACCCTTCTCGGCACTGTTCGATGACGTCACGGTCGAGCTTGCCGCATCCCTGTCCCGAGCGCCCTAAGAGCGGGTCTCACGTGGATTTACCCTTGGTTCTGTGATCATGTTGTGGTGGACGAACTTTCGCGGCGGTTGGTGCCAGATGAGTTGTGGGCGTTGGCCGAACCGCTGATCCCGCGGTTCGATGCGCGACCGCAGGGCGGTGGTACCGCGCCGGTGGACGATCGGGCGGTGTTCACCGCGATCGTGTTCGTCCTGACCAGCGGTTGTGCCTGGCGGTATCTGCCGCCGTCGTTCGGGGTCACCGTGCCCACCGCGCACCGCCGGTTCACCGCGTGGACCGAGGCCGGCTTGTGGCGGCGCCTGCACCGGGCCGTCCTCGACGAACTCGGCAGCCAAGGCATGATCGACTGGTCCCACGCGGTCCTGGACGGAGCATCCGTCGGGGTCAAAAAAGGGGATCCATGACCGGACCGAATCCGGTCGACCGGGGTAAGACCGGCTCTAAGATCCACGTCCTGTCCGAGCGCGCCGGGCTGCCGCTGTCGGTGGCCGTCTCCGCCGCCAACACCAACGACGCCTACGCACTCAAACCCCTGGTCAAAGCGATCCCCGCCATCAAATCCCGGCGCGAGCCGCGGCGCCGCAAGCCCGCCAAACTGCATGCCGACAAAGCCTACGACCAGCAAGAGCTGCGCGACTGGGTCCGCGACCGCGGCATCGGCGTCCGCATCGCTCGCAAGGGCATCGAATCCAGCAAGAAACTCGGCAAACACCGCTGGGTGATCGAACGGTCGATCGCCTGGCTGTTCGGCTACCACCGACTCAACATCCGCTACGACCGCAAGGCCACGCACTTCCTCGCCTTCCTCACCCTCGCCGACACGCTGACCTGCTACAAGAGGCTGGCCAAATCAACCACGTGAGACACGCTCTTTAGAGTTCGTTGCAGAATG
>NZ_JALM01000091.1 GCF_000737195.2 Sciscionella sediminilitoris | reverse complement strand
CGCGGCGGCGAACCCGCCACGCGTCGCGGTGCCGACGACCCGTTCGACCTGCTTGCGCAGGCCGAGCCGGTCGAGCGCACCGCTTCCGGCGAGTTTGTTCAGCGCGAGAAGCCCAAACTGCATCGCATCCCTGCGGACGCCACGACCTGGAGCGTTCGTGTCACTCATCGGCACCTCATTCTTCTCACCAACTCGAGAAGCAATGTACTGCAAACCTACTCACGAGTAAACTTACCCCGAGTCACCTGTGTCGGCGATAACGTCCCGTAACCGCGCTTCACCCGGACAGGTGGTGAAGTATCCCACTCCGCACTCGGACGTCTCCCGGCGTTCACCCTTCGTTCACCAAGCGCGGCTAACTTTCGCGTGTGGCGGCAACGCAGCCGGCCGACCCCAATAGCTTCGGCACGGATAGGGAATAGCGTGGAAAGCTCCCTGCTGGTGGTCGTGGTCATCGTGACCGCACTGGCATTCGACTTCACGAACGGTTTTCACGACACGGCCAACGCGATGGCCACCTCGATCGCGACGAGAGCACTCAAACCCAAGGTTGCCGTAGCGATCTCCGCGGTACTGAACCTGGCGGGCGCATTTCTTTCGGTGGAAGTGGCGAAAACCATCTCCTCGGGAATCGTGAGCGAATCCGGGATCACCCCGGCCGTGATCTTCGGCGGATTGATCGGCGCGATCGTGTGGAATCTGCTCACCTGGTTCCTCGGATTACCGTCCAGCTCCTCGCATGCCCTCTTCGGCGGGCTGATCGGCGCCACATGGATCGCCGCGGGTTCGGGCGCCGTGCACTTCGGCGTGGTGTTCGAGAAGGTGATCATTCCCGCGCTCGCCTCCCCGGTGATCGCCGGACTGGCCGCGATGGTCGCCACCTACCTCGCCTACGTGATGACCAGGCGCGCCAAACAAGCCAGTACCACCAAGGGTTTCCGAGCCGGGCAGATCGTCACCGCCTCACTCGTCTCGCTCGCGCACGGCACCAACGACGCGCAGAAGACCATGGGGGTCATCACCCTTGTACTGATCACCGGCAACATGCTCGGCGCCGGCTCCGGACCGCCGATCTGGGTGGTCGCCGCATGCGGGATCGCCATGGCGGCGGGCACGTACATCGGCGGCTGGCGGGTGATCCGCACCCTCGGCAAGGGCCTCACCGACATCCAGAGCCCGCAGGGATTCGCCGCCGAGGTCAGTTCCACCGCGGTGATCCTGGCCTCCTCGCACCTCGGTTTCGCCCTGTCCACCACGCACGTGTGCTCGGGAAGCGTGCTCGGTGCCGGGCTCGGCAGGCGGCTCGCCGAAGTGCGCTGGGGTGTCGCGGGGAAGATGGCGGTCGCCTGGCTGCTCACCCTGCCCGCGGCCGCCGTGGTCGGTGCGATCGCCGGGGAGACCGCCTCCCAGGGGTCCCTCGGCACGATCCTCGTCGCCGCCGCCGGACTCGTGATCGCCGTCGGGTTCTATCTCGCCTCCCGGCGCAACCCGGTCGATGCCAAAAACGTCAACGAGACCGAGCAGGTGCCCGCCGAGGCGCCCGCTCCGGTCGGCTAGGAAGGACCTCGCGCGATGCACATCGACTGGTCGTCGCTCGGTCTGGTCGCGGTCGTCGCCCTCGTGGCGACCACCGTGCTCGTCGCCCTGTTCGCGACGGGCATCCAGGCCCTCTCCCGGCGGGAACGCGCCGCCGAGGCCGGGCGCTCCGACGCGGTGGCCACCGTCACCGCGGGCACCTCGTTCCTGCTCTGCGCCGCGATCGTGCTCTACGGGATCTATCTGATCGTGCTCGGCTGAGCGACGATTTCCCAACGGCGTTCAATAGGCGGCAGAGCCGCTTTCACCATCCATGCACCCGGCACCGCGGTGCCTAAGTGGAGCTGCCGTGGGCGGGGAGGTAGAACATCCGCAGCCGCATCTGGCGCGCGCCTTCGGGGGCGTCGTCGACGCTGTGCGAGTGCTCGTTCAGTAGCTGGATGAAGCCCTCGAACACGGCCGCCAGCCCCTGCTCGGTGAAGTAACCGCTGCCCCGGGCGGCCTTGGCCCACTCGCCGTGCTTGCGGAACTCCGCGATGAACCGGTTGAACAGCTCGATCTCGCCGGGCAGCTGCGTGTCCCGCCAGGCGTCGAGCGCGGCCCGCTCCTGAGCGGAGAGCGAGTCGTAGGGCGGTTCCCTGCGATCCACCCGGACCGCGCGCCACCACCGTTGCCTGCCCTGGGAGAGCTCGGGAATCTCCTCGATCACCCCGGCATCGGCGAGCACCCGCAGGTGATAACTCGTGGTGCCGGTGTTCTCCCCCAGTTCCTCGGCGATCCGCGTCGAGTTCGCCCGGCCGAGCCGATCGAGCTGACGCAGGATCTCACCGCGCAGCGGGTGCGCCATCGCCTTCCACGCCGGCTCGTCACCGACCACACGCTTCGGCGGCTTCTTCGTCATCCGGCAACCGTACCGCATACGCAGAAGTTTGTTTGCAGAACTTTCTTTGCAAAATTTTCTCTGCATAACTATCCTTGCGAGCATGACCACCTTGTTGCGCCGGACGGCGCTCCCCACTCGGCCACAGCCCGCGCGACTCGCCCGTGCCCGCCGCTGGGCACCCTGGATACTCGGGGCGACCGCCGTGGGGCTGGTGCCGTGGTCAGGCCTGCTCGCGACGAGCTTGCCGGACACGACGGAGGTCCGGCACT
The DNA here is from genome assembly GCF_000737195.2 of Sciscionella sediminilitoris. Classification (GTDB taxonomy): domain Bacteria; phylum Actinomycetota; class Actinomycetes; order Mycobacteriales; family Pseudonocardiaceae; genus Sciscionella; species Sciscionella sediminilitoris. The sequence goes on along the minus strand of NZ_JALM01000091.1, from coordinate 13,435 downwards.
GGGCAACGGCGTGGGCGGGCCTCGATCTGCTGCTGGCCGCGGGATGCGCGACCACAGCGGTGCTGCGGCGCCGGTCGAGCCAGTGGTCGAGCCCGGCAGCGGCGGCGACCGCCACGGTCGCGGTGCTGGATGTGTGGTTCGACGTGCTCACCGCGCAGCCGGGTGCACCACTGATCACGGCCCTCGCGCTCGGCGCGGTGGAGCTGGCTTTCGCGGGCTACTGCGTCCTGATCGCCGTGGACCGGGAGAGCCCGGTCAGAACTTCCTGCCCGCGCGAACCCGCCGGGTGACCGCGCGCTCGGCGACGAAAGACAGGAACGGGATCGTGCCGGAGAGCAGGATCCAGACGGTGCCCTTGATGGACCAGCGCGCCTTGAGCGCGAGGTCGACCGCCATGACGATGTAGATCATGTAGAACACACCGTGCAGCGGACCGATGATCGCCACACCCGCGTCCGCGTCGAAGCCGTACTTGAACACCATCGCGGCGCACAGGGCGAGCAGCCCGATTCCGGTGATGTAGGCGATGATCCGGTACCGAAGGAGCGCACCGGGAATCTTCGCCGCCGCGGGAGAGTTCGTTTCCTGCGATTCGCTGGCGAGTTCACTCATGGCCGCTCCTTGGTCGGGGTGTCGGCCGCGTCCTCCGCGGCGAGTTCGGCGAGGAAGGCGTTGTAGCGGGCCAGCGCCGGATCGCCCGCGGTGTCCTCGGCGACTGTCGGTGCCACGTAGGCCATCTTGGAGGGACGCGCCTTCGGCTGCTCCGCGCCGGCCCGCGTGCTGATCGCGTGCCCGTTCACCGGCTGGCTGTCGACCACCTGCCCGGACAAGGCCGGATCCGCGGCGGAGCCCGGATCGATGACCGCTTCCTTGGCCCGCTCGCGCCGCGCGTAGCGCCAGATGCGCCACACCATGAACAGCGGGAAGAATCCGAAAAGCGGCCACTGCAGCACGTACCCCAGGTTCTGCAGGGTTCCGCTCGCCGATTCGAACCTGGTCCACTGCCAGTACGCGAGCGCGATTCCCAGGGCGAGCGCCGCCAGGCAACCGAGTGCGATCCACACTCGCCGCGCGGTCACCAGTCGGCCTGCCATACCCCGAAAGTAGCACCGTGACGGCCGTCGCTCGACGCCAGCCCTCGCTCTCGGACGGTGCGCGTTAGCGGGCGGCGCGGGCGTACTGATTGGCGAGGCCGTAGACCTTCTGGCCGTATTCGACCGAGTTGTTGTACGACATCACGCCGGACCACCAGCCGGATCCGGTCGACATGTCCCGGCCGCCCGCGCACAGGTAGCGCCCGGCGGTCAGTGCGGCGTCGTCGATCTGCTGCGGATCGCCCTTGCCGTCGCCGTTCGCGTCCGAGGCCCATTTGCGCCAGGTCGAGGGAATGAACTGCATCGGCCCGACCGCGCGGTCCACATTGGGATCCCCGTCGATGGCCCCGCCGTCGGTGTCCCCGACCGAGGCGACCGCGCCGCTGCCGTCCAGCGGCACCCCGACGATGGGTTTGCTCGGCTTGCCGTCCTCCTGCAGTACGGCGCCGCCGTAGCGGCCGTGGTTCGATTCCACCCTGCCGATGCCGGCGATCGTGGTCCAGGAGAGGTGGCAGCCCGGCTGGATCGAGCGCAGCACGAGCTCGGCGTTGCCGTAGGCCCACAGTGCCCGTTCCGGAATATCGGATTTCCCGGCGACCCGGTTGGCCCAGGCGGTCAACGGGTCTCCGCCGCCGGACTCGGCCGCCTGCGGACGCGGTGTGGCACTCGGGCGTTCCGGCTCGGCGCTCGGCCGCGGGATCTCCTTGTTGAGCGAGACGGTCTTCGGCGCGTCCGAACCGGGACGCACATCCGCGGGCACGACCTGCAGGGCCGGAATGTCCTGTGCGGTGGCGCCCTGTTCCGGCGTGGAAGCGCCTACGAGGAACCAGGCCCCCACCCCGCCGACGGCGAGGACGATCGCGACGATACCGAGCCTGCCGAGTAAGCCGAACCCCCTGCGCGGACGCTGTGGCCGCTGCGCCTCTTCAGTCACCTGGCTCCCCGTTGTCCTCGTATTCACGTCGTGCCTACCGCACAGTAGTAGAACGACGTCTCCCGCAGGAGGTTACGAGTGGGGATCCTACTGCGTCCAGCGCACCCGGCCCGCGCCCACGAGGCGGATCGGACCGGTTCTCAGGCCACGCCGTCGCGGCGCTGCCTGCGCAGCCGGGCCACGCACCACTCCGGTGCACTGCCCCGCCGCAGGTGCTCGAGCACGGTGTACGGCCCGAGATGCTTGCCGAGGTCCTCGGGGCTCAGGCCGGCGGCCCGGTACTCGAGGGCTCGCTGGTCGAGGGGGCTGAGCCCGGCATCCCACCACTGCTGTGCGTCCGAGATGCTGCCCACCATCTGCCAGCACTTCGCCGCCGCGATCATCAGGTCCTCGGGTACTCCGGGGAGGCGCCGCCGCATCACGACGAGATAGGCGGGGTCGACCTCGTCGACGGCCACAGCGCCCGCGCGCTGACCGTCGGCCGGGCCCGCCTGCGTGGGAATGCCGGGGCTGGATTCGGCGAGCCAGGCGCTCGCGAGTTCGTTGGCCTCGACGAGTTCACGGTCCGCCGAACGCTCGGCCGTCCACTGCCGGACGAGCTCATCGACCCCGAGATCTTCTGCCATCTGATCCTCCCGCAGGAAACGGATGGTTGTGCACCAGGTGTCACCGCGTGAACCTGCCTCCGGTTCTTACGGTGAATCGAAACAACCGTCACAGCGCCCATGACGATGTTGCTGCGAAACCTATGCCGCTGATGGGCTTTCGCGCTAGCCCCTTATTCGGTTTTAGCCGATCAAACACCCATGACCTGCGGTTACCCACGGAATTACACTCGGATGGCGCAATCGGGACAACATATCGTGACCGGCGTTGTCCCAGCAGATGAACGGCCTTAGGCGAATAGCGAGCGGACGAACGAGATTACCCCTTCGGCCCCGTTCCGAAGTCCGCCGAGAATATCTTTCACGACATTCGCCGATTGGGTTGGCGAGCTGATGAGGAAGAACAGCACCAGCGCGACGACGACGAGCACGATGATTTTCTTGACGTCCATGCGCTACCACTCCACCCTGCACGAATCCGTGCGCTCGTTATCGGCTCGCCGACAGCCGATCATAAGGGGTGGAACGGGAATCGGCTAAACCGCCGCGCGGGCTCCACGCCCATCCGCGGGGCCGCGGCACGCTCGGGTGGGCGCGGCCCCGCGGACGTTCAGGCGATCGTGCCCGCTTCGCGCAGTTCGGCGATCCGGTCCGCGGAGTAGCCGTAGGCCGCGAGCACCTCGGCGGTGTCCGCGCCCTTCTCGTGCGGGGCGGTCGGTGTCCCGGCCGGGGTGCGGTCGAACTTGGGCGCGGGTGCGGGCTGCACCGCCCCGTCGACCTCGACGAAGGTCTTCCGCGCCGCGTTGTGCGGATGCTCGGCCACCTCCCCTGGGGAGAGCACCGGGGTGAGGCAGGCGTCGGTCCCTTCGGCGAGCTTGGTCCACTCGTCCCTGCTCTTGGTGCGGATCCGGGCCGCGAGGATCTCCCGCACGGCCACCCAGTTCTGCGGGTCCAGCCGTTCCGGAAGCTCCGCGGCGTCCAGGCCGAGCACCTCGAGCAGCGCCGCCCAGAACCGCATCTCGATCGCACCGACGGCGACATAGCGTCCATCGGAGGTCTCGTAGGTGTCGTAGTACGGCGCGCCGCCGTCGAGCATGTTCTCCCCGCGCCGGTCACTCCAGCCGCCACCGGCGAACAGGCCGAACATCTGGGTGGCCAGCAGCGCCGAACCATCGACCATGGAGGCGTCCACGACCTGCCCCTTGCCCGAACGGGACCGTTCGAAAAGGGCCGCGAGGATACCCATGGCCAGCAATAGACCCCCGCCGCCGTAATCGCCGAGCAGGTTCAGCGGCGGCACCGGGCGCTGCCCCGAACGCCCGATCTGGTGCAGGGCACCGGAAAGCCCGATGTAGTTGAGATCGTGCCCGGCGAACGGGGCGAGCGGGCCGTCCTGGCCCCAGCCGGTGATCCGGCCGTACACCAGTCCCGGATTGATCGCGTGCAGATCCTCCGGGCCGAGGCCCATCCGCTCGGTCACCCCCGGCCGGAACCCCTCGATGAGCACATCGGCGGTCGCGGCGAGGGTGCGCACCACCTCGACGCCCTCCGGGGACTTGGTGTCCACCCCGATACTGCGCCGCGAACGGGCGAGCGGATCACCCGCGAAACCCAGCACATCCGCGCCCGGTTTCGCGCGATCCACCTTGATCACCTCGGCGCCGAGGTCGGCGAGCACCGTCGCGGCGAACGGGCCCGGGGCCAGCCCGGCCAGTTCGACGACGGTGAGCCCGGTGAGCGGTCCAGCCACGTTCTCCTCCATGTTCGCCTGCATCCGCGCCTCACAGGGTCCGCGCGATGATGTCCTTCATGATCTCCGTGGTGCCGCCGAAGATGCGCTGCACCCGCGCGGCCGACCAGAGCCGGGAGATCGGGTACTCCTCCATGTAGCCGTAGCCGCCGAACAACTGCAGACACTTGTCCGCGACCTTGCTGAGCCGCTCGGTGGTCCACCACTTGACCATGGCCGCGCCCCGCACGTCGAGTTCGCCACGCAGGTGCTTCTCGATCGCGCTGTCCAGATAGGTACGGCACACCTCGACCTCGGTGGCGCACTCGGCAAGCACGAAGCGGGTGTTCTGGAACTTGATCAGCGGCCTGCCGAAGGCCTCGCGCTCCTTGACGTACTGCAAGGTCAGCCCGACCGCGATCTCCATGGATGCCACCGCGGTCACCCCGATGACCAGCCGCTCCTGCGGCAGCTGCTGCATCAGCTGGATGAAGCCCTGGCCTTCCTCGGTGCCGAGCAGGTTGCTCACCGGAACCCGCACGTCGTCGAAGAACAGCTCGGAGGTGTCCTGGGCGTGCATGCCGTTCTTCTCCAGCACCCGCCCCCTGCGGAACCCCTCGCGCGCGGTCTCCACCGCGATCAGCGAGACGCCCTTGGCGCCCTCGTCCGGATTGGTCTTGCACGCGACCACGACCAGATCGGCCTGCGAGCCGTTCGTGATGAACGTCTTCGCGCCGTTGATCACGTACTCATCGCCCTGGCGCACCGCCTTGGTCTTGATGCCCTGCAGATCGGATCCGGTGCCGGGCTCGGTCATCGCGACGGCGGCGACCCACTCCCCCGAGGCCAGCTTCGGCAGCCAGGCCTTCTTCTGTTCCTCGGAGCCGTAAGCGTTGATGTAGTGCGCCACGATGCCGGAGTGCACGGCATTGCCCCAGCCCTCGTCCCCGGCATAGGCCTGCTCCTCGAGCAGCACCACCTCGCTGGCGAAGTTCGCGCCGCCACCGCCGTACTCCTCGGGAATGGAAAGACAGAGCAGCCCGACCCCGCCGGCCTTGTTCCACAGTTCGCGGTCCACGTGCCGTTGTTTGGCCCAGCGGTCGGCGTTCGGCGCGAGCTCCTTCTCGCAGAAGGTCCGCGCGAGGTCCCGGAACGCGGTCAGGTCCTCGTCCATCCAGGACGGCGTCGTCGTCGGGTGGAAACCCATCACGACCTCCTTGTCTCTCGCGATGAGGTAAAAACATTCCGACTGGCATGTTTGTTGCCTGGCAGAAGTTACCGGCGCCCGATCAGCCTGTAAAGTCCGGGCACTGTGACGTCAACTGCCGAGACCACGACGCCCGGTGCGCGGGGCAACGGGCGCGGGCACCGCACCCAGGCCGAGCGCACCGAGCAGACCACGAACGCGCTGCTCGAGGCCACCATCTCCTGCCTCGTGGAGCTCGGCTACGCGCGCACCTCGGTCAACGAGATCTGCAAGCGCGCCGGGGTGTCCCGAGGTGCCCAGCAGCATCACTTCACCACCAAGGCCGAGCTGATGGCCAAGGCGATCGAGCACCTGGCCACCAAGCTGTCCGAACGGTTCACCGAACAGCTCGCCGCTGCCCCGGAAAAGGCCGACAAGGTCGAGACCGGGATCGAATTGCTGTGGCAGGCCTATGCCGGGGAGCTCTCCGCGGCCGCGCTCGAGCTGTGGGTCGCCGGGCGGACCGATCCGGAGCTGCGCGCGGCCATGCGCCCGGTGGACAAAGCCCTGGGCCGCACCTCGATGCGCGCCTTCGCCGCGGTCTCCGGGATCGAGGTGGAGGCCGATCGCGCACAGACCCTGTTCTGGATGACGGTGAATCTGACGAGGGGTCTTGCCCTCGACGCGGAGATCGGCGGGGACCGTGCCCGCAGGCACGCCCAGCTCGAACTGTGGAAGGAACTGGTCAGCGGCTCCCTCGAGAAAGAGTGACTGACCACATCCGCGGAACACGGTGCGGCCGGCGCGCGAACCGCGGCGATACGCACTACCCTGAGTTCCGGAGGCAACTTTTCGCGGCCCTGCCGCGTGGACGGTACTGGAGGCGTGAGGCGTCGTTACACGTGTCGGGGAGGTGGCATGACGCGGCAGGACGATGAACGTCCGCCCGAGGAGGGACGCAAGCGCGGCTTCTCGGTACCGGGCAAGGCGACCATCGCGACCGCGGCGGCGGTGCTCGCGTGCGGGATCATCGGTGTGCTCCTCGGCGCCTATCTGCACGAGGTGCGGCCCGGGCTCAGTTCCCCGGCCGCGTACGACCGCGGCGTCTCCCGGACCACGGACACCTCGACCACGGTGACCACGATCGTGGTGACCGAGGTGCCGCGCACGACCGAACACACGACCGAGAACAGTCAGCCGCCGCCCGCTCCGACGACCGTGCCGGCCACGACGCCACCCCCGCCGTCGAGTTCGAGCTCCGCGCCACCGTCGAGTTCGAGCTCCGCACCGAGTTCGGCACCGAGCTCCACCCCGAGCAGCACCACGAGCACCTGCGGGTTCCTCGGTTGCCTTTTCGGTGGCGGAGACGGCGATCACCGGTGAAGCGCGCTCACCGGTGCAGCAGGCCGCGGTCGTAGGCCACCGCGACGGCCTCGGTCCTCCTGGTCGCGCCGAGTTTGGCCATCGTCCTGCTCAGGTGCACGCTCACCGTCTTCTCGCTGATGAACAGCGCCAGCCCCACCTCGCGGTTGGTCTTGCCCTCGGCGACCAGTTCGAGCACCGCCTGCTCGCGTTCGGTCAGCCCGGATTCCCTGCCACCGGGTGAACCGAGCCGGGCCCGCTTGATCAGGTCCTCGACCGCTTCCCCGAGCGGAGCAGCCCCGAGCCGTTCGGCAACCTCCCGCGCCTTGCGCAGCTGCACGCCCGCCCGCTCCCGCTCACCGGCATCCAGCAGCACGCGCGCGTACCGCAGGCGGTAGGTGGCCTGGCTGTGCACCTCGCCGTAGCCGAAGGCCTCGACCGCGGCGGCGAACTTCTCCGCGGCATCCGGTGCGCCGGTGGCCGCGGCGTACTCGGCGTGGACGGCGGCGAGCCAGGCCTTGGCCTCGATCCCGAGCGAGTGCTCCGCGTCGATACGTTCGGCGTGTTCGAGCAACTGACGGTCCTTGTCGCGGGCGAGCCCGGCCGCCTCGGTGCCGCCCGCGTCCCCGATCGCGCCGAGGGCCAGCGCGGCCGCGCGGATGCCCCCGCTGGCCAGGGGTTTGCCGACGGACACGAAGAAGGCGAGCATCGCGTCGATCGCGTGCACCGCGCCCCGGTGATCACCGCGCCAGGAGCGCAGCGCGGCCTCGCAGGTGGCCGCCCACACCGGAACCTGCCAGTCCAGCTGCCATTTGTCCCGGATCTCCTCGAGCATGCGCTCGGCCTCCGTGAACCGGCCGCGTTCCACGAACACCGGAAGGCTCATCGCGGTCAGCCGCGCGCTCACCACATCGTCGAGCGCGCGCCCGCTGGACTGGGTGATCTCCAGGCTGCGGTCCCAGAACCCGGCCTGGAACAGGGCCGCCGCCAGCTGGATCCGGCATTCCACCCCGAACACGCTGAACGTGAGCCCGTACTCGCCCGCTCGGGCCAGCGTGGCCTCCAGTTCGGTGATCGCCGCGTCCAGCTCCCCCACCTCGAAGGCCTGGAAACCGAGCATGTGCCTGGCGCGCAGTTCCGCGTTCGGTGCCTCGGACTCCGCCGCGATCCGCGCCGCCTCGAGGTAGTGCTCGCGGGCCTGTTCCGGGTGGCCGCTGCGCGCTTCCACGGTGCCCAGGGTGATCAGGGCGTTCGCCTTGCCCGGTGCGTACCCTGCCTTCTCCGCGGCGGCGATCGCCTGCACGGCAGCCTCGCCCGCCGCTGTCATGTCCACCCTGCGCAGCAGGATCGAGCGGGTGGCCAGCACCGAGGCCTTGTCCCGGTAGGCCTCGGTGTTCTCGAGCAGCTGCCAGGCCCGGTCGATCGCCTCGAACGGTTGCTTGCCGGGGTCGTCGAGCGAGACGACCGATTCGGCGACCCGGCGCAGCGCGCGAGCCAGATCGACGGGATCCGTCCCGGGCTCCGCGGCCCGCACCGCCTGCCGCGCGTACCGGATGGCCCGTTCCGGCTGGCCGATCGATCCGCACAGCGCGGACGCCTCACGCAGCAGGCCCGATTCGGTCACCGCCTCCGGGCGCTGGTCGGCGGGCACTTTCGGCCAGACGCGCAGTGCCCGTTCGGCATGCCGCAGCGCCTCGCTCGGGGCACCGAGCCGTTCGGCCTCGTCCACCGCGTCCACCAGGGCGGCCAGCGCCTCCGGGAGCGTGTCACTCTCCAGAGCGTGATGGGCGAGCGCGGCCGCGACTCCCTTGCCCTTCTCCTTCTTGATCGCGGCGACGTAATGGCCGTGCAGCCGGGCGCGCTCACCGGGAAGCAGGTCCCCGTAGACGGCCTCGCGCAGCAGGGCGTGCCGGAAGCTGTAGCGGTCCTGGTCTCCGTCCACGACCAGCAGGTGGTGCCCGATCGCCTCGCGCAGGGCACCGTCCAGGCCCGCCTCGGTGTGCCCGCCCTCCTCGGTGACCGCGACCAGCCTGCGGTGCCGGACCCACCGGCCACCGACCGCGGCGATCCGCAGCAGTTCCTGGGTTTCCGCGGAGAGCTGCTCCACCCTGGAGAGCAGCACGTCGGCGAGCGCCCAGGGCAGCTGCCCCTGCCCGGTGCCCGCCGCGGCGATCAGTTCCTCGGCGAAGAACGCGTTGCCCTCGCAGCGCGCGGCGATGTCCCGCAGCAGGGTGCCGTTCGGTTCGATGCCCGCTTCCTTGGCCAGTTCCCGTACCAGGGCGGTGCTGTGCCGCTCGGAAAGCGGCCCGAGGTCGACCCGGAGCACCGCCTTGTCCCGGACGAGTTCGGCGAGTACCGGGCGCAGTGGATGGCGCCGGTGCAGCTCATCGGTGCGGTAGGTGGCGACGACGAACAGCCGTTGAGCCTGTAGCCGCGCGATCAGGAAGGAGAGCAGGTGCAGTGTGGAGGACTCGGCCCAGTGCACGTCCTCGATCGCGAGCAGCACCGGACGGCGCGCCGCCACCTCGGTCAGCGCGCCGAGCACCGCGTCGTAGAGGCGCAGCTGGCCCACATCCTGCTCGACCCGGCGACCACCGGGCGGCACCAGTACCGGCGCGCTGCCCTGCGCCTCGGGCGGTTCGATACCGGGGGCGAGCGGAATCAGTGCCGGGCGGGTGGCGACCACATCCGGTTCCACGGTGCCGAGCCTGCCCAGCGCCTCGGCGAACGGCAGATAGGGCATGCCGCTCTCGCCGACGTCGAGGCAGCGGCCGGTGAGCACCAGCCCGCCGCGCTCGGTGGTCAGTTCGGCGAGTTCGCGGAGCACCCTGGTCTTACCGACCCCTGCCTCCCCCGCGAGCAGCACCGCGCCCGCCGTCCCGTCGATGGCGGACTCGAGCGTGCCGCGCAGCATGTCCAGCTCCGCGGCACGACCGATGAGGGGTAAGGCGTTTCCTACTCGGGGCACGAGCTCCATTCTCGCGTACGGCTACGACAGTTTCCGATCCGTTTTCCCGGCCCGGGACTTCGCCCGCTTGCCGGACCGCGAGCGGCGCCACCACGGCACCAGCGGTACCGGCCTGCCGAGCGCGCCCTGGGCGTCCCGGATCCGGCGCAGTTCCTCGCGGTAGGCGAGTTCGGCTTCGATCACTTCGGGGGTAAGCATGGTCCTCGAGCTCCTCGTCGTCATCCGACCTTGTCGAGCTCAACAGTTCCGCTAAGGCCCGCCCCCGGGCATCGGGCGAACACGTCGCAGGCGGGCGCGGAAGGACCGGCGAAATCCCTTACCACGCGCGGCGCGGGGTAAGGGCACTCATCCCTTGCTGAAGGATTCGATCAGCCGCAGGCTCTCGTCCTGCGGCAGTGCCGAGGCGATCAGGTGCTCGAACATCAGCCCGTAGCGGTCCACATCGTCCTGTTTCTCCAGGTAGACCGCGGACATGGTGTTCTCGACGTAGACCACGTCGGTATCGGCCTTGTCCGCGAACCGCAGGATGAGGAACGGGCCCTCGAGTCCGCAGTGCTCGCCCGCGGAGAACGGCAGCACCTGCAGGTTCACGTGCGGCATCTCGACGGCTTCGAGCAGGTACTTGAGTTGCCGGTCGCGCACCCCCTTGCCGCCGACCTCCCGGTGCAGCACCGCCTCGTCCATCACCGCCCAGTAGCGCGGCGGATCGTTGCCCCACAGCAGCTTCTGGCGTTCCATCCGGCCGTCGACGTGCCGCTCGATCTCGGCGTCCTCCGCGTCCGGGCGGATGCCCTTGAGCGTGGCGAAGGCGTACTCCCTGGTCTGCAGCAGGGCGGGCACGAGCAGCGCCTGGAACGCGCGCAACGCGACGGCCTCCTGTTCGAGACCCACGAGCGCGCCGGTGAACACATCGTTGTACGCGTGCCACCAGCCCTTCTGCTTGGCCTGGCGGGCGAGGGTCACCAGGGTGTCCCGCTGCTCGCCGTCCACCCCGTAGAGCTCCAGCATGTCGCGCGCATCGCGCGGATTGACTCCGACGTGCCCGGTTTCCATCCGGGACACCTTCGAAGCCGAGCACTCCAGCTTTTCGCCGACCTCCTCGATGGTCAGCCCCGCCCGCTCGCGCAATCGCCGCAGCTCCGAGGCCAGCCGCCGACGACGCACCGTCGGGCTTTGCTCCCTAGTCACGGGCGAAATGTTACGTCGTGCCGATCACACGGAGCAGACCCTCCTGCACAACGGTCGCGATGAGGGTGCCGTCCCGGGAGAAGAACCGGCCGGTAGCCAGTCCGCGGGCACCCGAGGCGCTCGGCGAGGCGCAGTCGTAGAGGAACCATTCGTCGGCGCGGAACGGGCGGTGGAACCAGAGCGCGTGGTCCAGGCTGGCGCCGATGACCTTGTCCGTCCCCCAGTACACGCCGTGCCTGGCCAGCGGCGCATCCAGCAGCGTCATGTCACTGGCGTAGGTCAGCACGCAGACGTGCAGCAGCTGGCTGTCCGGCAGGGTGCCGTCGGCCCGCATCCACACCTGGTTGCGTGCCGCGCGCGGGCCGTTCTCCCTGGACCGCCAGGGCGGCTCGGTGACGTAGCGCAGATCGATCGGGCGCGGCCGCAGCGCACTGGAGGTGAAGCCCTCGATCTCGAGCTCCGCGGCCTGTTCGGCGACCCCGGGCAGTGTCTCCGGGTCCGGGACCTCGGGCATGTCGTCGGAGTGCTCGATCCCGTCCTCGGTGCGCTGGAACGAGGCGGACAGTGTGAAGATCGCCTTACCGTGCTGGATCGCGGTGACCCGCCGGGTGGTGAAGCTGCGCCCGTCGCGGGTGCGTTCTACCTCGTACACGATCGGCACCCGCGGATCCCCGCCGCGGATGAAGTAGGCGTGCAGCGAGTGCACCCGGCGCTCCGGGTCCACGGTGCGGCCCGCGGCGACCAGTGCCTGGCCCGCGACCTGGCCGCCGAACACCCGCACCGGCGAATCGGGCGGGCTGACCCCGCGGAAGATGTTCTCCTCGATCACCTCGAGGTCCAGCAGGGCGATGAGCTGGTCGAGCATCGGCTGCTCGGGCCCACCGCCCTCGGCAGCCGCGCGCCGGGCCGCCTCGGTCATACGTCCTCTTCCCCGAGCCGGTGCACCCGGATGAGGTTCGTGGAGCCGATGGTCCCCGGAGGCGAACCGGCGACGATGACCACCTGGTCACCGCGTGAATAACGGCCGAGTTCGAGCATCGCGTTGTCCACCTGGGTGATCATCCGGTCGGTGGAGTCGACGCTCGGCACCAGGAAGGTCTCGGTGCCCCAGGTGAGTGCGAGCTGGCTGCGCACGTTCTGCTCCGGGGTGAAGGCGAGCAGCGGAAGCCGGGTGTGCAACCGGGCGAGCCTGCGCACGGTGTCACCGGACTGAGTGAAAGCGACCAGGGCCGAGGCGTTGAGCCGCTCCCCGATGTCCCGCGCGGCGTAGGAGAGCACCCCGCGCTTGGTGCGCGGCACGTGGGTCAGCGGCGGCACCTCGACCGACTCGCTCTCCACGGCCCGCACGATGCGGCTCATGGTCTCCACCGTCTCGATCGGGTAGCGCCCGACACTGGTCTCCCCGGAGAGCATCACCGCGTCGGTACCGTCCAGCACCGCGTTGGCCACATCGGAGGTCTCGGCGCGGGTCGGCCGGGAGTTGTTGATCATCGAGTCCAGCATCTGGGTCGCGACGATGACCGGCTTCGCGTTCTCCCGCGCGATCTGGATGGCGCGCTTCTGCACCAGCGGCACCTGCTCGAGGGGCAGCTCGACGCCGAGGTCTCCCCTGGCGACCATGACCCCGTCGAAGGCGAGCACGATCGCCTCCAGGTTCTCCACCGCCTCGGGCTTCTCCAGCTTCGCGATCACCGGCAGCCGTCCGAGCCCGACCCGGTCCATCACCTGGTGCACCAGGTCGATGTCCGCAGGCGAGCGCACGAAGGACAGCGCGATGAAATCGACCCCGAGGCGCAGCGCGAACTCCAGGTCCTCGATGTCCTTCTCGGAGAGCGCGGGAACCGAGACATCCATCCCGGGAAGGCTGATCCCCTTGTGGTTGGAGACGGTGCCGCCCTCGACCACCTCGCACACCACATCCGGCCCGTCCACCTCGGTGACCCGCAGGCAGACGTTGCCGTCGTCGACGAGCAGCCGGTTGCCCGCCTTCGCGTCCTGAGCGAGCCCCTTGTAGGTCGTGGAGACCCGATCATGGGTTCCGGCGACATCCTCGACGGTGATCCGGACGACGTCCCCGGTGCGCCATTCCACCGGCCCGGAGGCGAACGTGCCGAGCCGGATCTTCGGGCCCTGGAGATCGGCGAGTACCCCGACCGCGCGACCGGTTTCCTCGGCTGCGGCGCGGACGAGCTCGTAGACCTGCTTGTGGTCGGAATGCGAGCCGTGGCTGAAGTTCATCCTCGCCACATCCATGCCCGCTCCGACGAGAGCGCCGACCTTCTCCGCCGTCGACGTGGCCGGACCGAGCGTACAGACTATTTTCGCGCGCCTATTCACACCACGACAGCCTAGTTGTTGCGGGACATGAC
>NZ_JALM01000090.1 GCF_000737195.2 Sciscionella sediminilitoris | reverse complement strand
GTGCACCTTGGTCACCAGCGGGCAGCTCGCGTCGATCACGGTGAGTTCGCGTTCCCGCGCCCGTTCCCGCACCACCGGCGAGACCCCGTGCGCGGAGAACACGAGTGCCGAACCCCTCGGCACCTCGCTGGTCTGGTCCACGAAGATCGCCCCGCGCTCGCGCAGCCGCGCGACGACATGATCGTTGTGCACGATCTGTTTGCGCACGTACACCGGGGTTCCGTAGCGCTCGAGTGCCCGTTCCACGGTGAGGATCGCGCGGTCCACACCGGCGCAGTAGCCGCGCAGCCCGGCCAGCAGCACCCGCTTCACGCCGACCGCCTGGTCATCGCGGTGGCCAGTTCGCGAAGCGCGGTCCCCGGTTCGCCGTCGACCGGACCGTTCTCCAGTGCGTGCAGCGCGGTCTCGGTGCGCGCCTCGATCAGCCGCTCCACGGTGGCCAGCGCCCCGGTCTCGCGCACGATCTCGCGCAGCAGGTCCGCCTGGGGTTCGCGGAGATCCGGCTTGCCGTGCAACCGGTTCAGCGTGTCCAGCTGGGCGCGGCTCGCCCGCTGAGTGGCGAGCGCGATCAGCACGGTCGGTTTGCCCTCGCGCAGGTCATCGCTCGCGGATTTCCCGGTGACGGCGGGATCGCCGAACATGCCGAGCACATCGTCGCGCAGTTGGAAGGCGACCCCGATCGGCACCCCGAACCCCGTGTAGCAGTCCTGCAGCTCCGGACCGGCACCCGCGAGCGCGCCGCCGAGTTCGAGCGGGCGGTGCACGCTGTACTCGGCGGTCTTGTAATGCACCACCCGCAACGCCTGCTCGTAATCGGGCCCGAGCGCCTGCTGGCGGACATCGAGATACTGCCCGGCGATGACCTCCTCGCGCATCCGGTACCAGACCGGGGCCGCCGCGGCGAGCCGTCCGCGCGGGAATCCCGAAGCGTGCAGCAGCTGGTCCGAATAGGACATCAGCAGATCGCCGAGCAGAATGGCGACCGCGCGCCCGTGCGCCTCCGGATCACCGCTCAGCTCGTTTCCGGCGTGTGCCTCGGCGACCGCGCGGTGCACGGTGGGATTCCCGCGCCGGTCCGGGCTGTTGTCCAGCACATCATCGTGTACCAGCGCGAAATCGTGGAACATCTCCACCGCCGCGGCCACGTTGATGATCGGCTCGCCGTCCGTGCCGCCCGCGGCTCGCCAGCCCCAGTAGCACAGGGTGGGCCGCAGCCGTTTTCCGCCGTCGAGCACGAAAGAACGCAGTACGGAACCGACCGAATCACCGCCCCAGGCGATGCTCCAGTCGCGGATGTGTTCGTCGAGGTAGGCGGCGAGCACCGCGTTCACGCGGTCCCGTACCGGTTCGGTGGCGCTGCGGTGCTGTTCGGTCGTGGTCATGTCCACCCTCGCGCTGGCAGGAGAATGTGCCCGCCGAGCCTAGGATTTCGCGCACGAACGCGGCAACGCGTTGTTCTGCCACACGGAACTCGCGGTGGCCGTGCCGCGTGGCGGCGGGCAGGATCGGTTTTCGCCGACGACGAAGGGGAAGGCCAATGCCGACAGAGTCCTCCGGGACGGCAACGAACGCGGCCCTGGACATCGCCACCGACCGGGCGCGACTGTGCGCACTGGATCGCGCGCAGCTCGCCGGGTTCGCGGGCGAGATCCGGTCGTTCCTCGTGGAGAAGGTGGCCAGAACCGGCGGGCATCTCGGCTCCAATCTCGGCATCGTCGAGCTGACCATCGCGCTGCACCGGGTTTTCGAATCCCCGAAGGACCGGATTCTGTTCGATGTCGGGCACCAGTCCTATGTGCACAAGATCCTCACCGGGCGCGCTGCGCGATTCGGCACCCTGCGGCAGCGGGACGGCCTTTCCGGATATCCGAGCCAGACCGAGTCCGCGCACGACGTGATCGAGAATTCGCACGCGTCCACCGCACTGTCCTATGCGGACGGAATCGCGAAAGCATGGCAGCTCAAGGGAATCACCGGGCGCAGCGTGGTCGCGGTGATCGGCGACGGCGCGCTGACCGGAGGGATGGCCTTCGAGGGGCTGAACAATCTCGCCGCGGCCGGCGGGCGACCGGTGATCGTGGTGCTCAACGACAACGGCCGGTCCTATTCCCCGAGTATCGGCGGGCTTCCCGCGCATCTCGCCGGTCTGGCCGAGGACGCCTCCCCGAACGTGTTCACCGCGCTCGGCTTCGCCTATCTCGGCCCGGTGG
The DNA here is from genome assembly GCF_000737195.2 of Sciscionella sediminilitoris. Classification (GTDB taxonomy): domain Bacteria; phylum Actinomycetota; class Actinomycetes; order Mycobacteriales; family Pseudonocardiaceae; genus Sciscionella; species Sciscionella sediminilitoris. The sequence continues at coordinate 24,924 of NZ_JALM01000090.1, read as the reverse complement.
ACGGACATGATGTGCAGGCGGTGGAGAACGCCCTGCGTGCGGCCCGCGCGTTGCGGCGACCGGTGCTCGTGCACTGCCGCACCGAGAAAGGGCGCGGGTACCCGCCCGCCGAGACCGAGCCCGATGACCTCATGCACACCGTCCCGGTGATCGATCCGGAGAGCGGAAACCCGGTCACCGAGCCGAAACCGAGCTGGACGGACGCGTTCGGCGCCGAACTGCTCGCGCTCGGGGCGCGGCGCCCGGACCTCGTCTGTGTCAGCGCCGCGATGCCGAAACCGGTCGGGCTCGGCCCGTTCGCCGAACGGTACCCGGAGCGCGTCTTCGATGTGGGGATCGCCGAACAGCACGCGGTGACCTCGGCGGCCGGGCTCGCGCTCGCCGGAATGCACCCGGTCGTCGCGCTCTACGCCACCTTCCTCAACCGCGCCTACGATCAGGTGCTGCTCGATGTCGCACTGCACCGGCTCCCGGTCACCTTCACCCTGGATCGCGCGGGCATCACCGGTCCCGATGGGGCGAGCCATCACGGGATGTGGGACACGGCGTTCCTGACCGGGATCCCCGGTTCCCACCTCGCGGCGCCGCGGGATGCGAGCCGGTTGCGCGAACTGCTCGGCGAGGCGGTCGCGACCACGAGCGGGCCAACCTTCGTGCGGTTCCCGAAGGCGAATCTCGGCGCGGACGTGCCCGCCGTGGAACGGATCGGTTCGGTGGATGTGCTCTACCGCGCGCCGCGGCCGGTCGTGCTGCTCGCCGCGATGGGGCCGGTCGCGGGCAACTGCGTGCAAGCTGCGGAAATCCTTGCCGGGCAAGGGATTCCGTGTACCGTGGCCGATCCGCGCTGGATCGCCCCGCCGAGTGCCGCGCTGCTCGGCCTGCTCAGCGGGCACCGGATGACGCTCACCGTGGAGGACAGTGCGCGCACCGGGGGAGCGGGCGCGGTGCTCGCCCAGGCCGCGGTGGACAACGGGATCCCCGGTCCGGTGCACAATCTCGGTCTCCCTCGCCGGTTCCTGCCGCATGCCGGTCGCGCGGAACTGCTGGCGGCTCACGGTTACACACCGCAGGCGATCGCCGACGCGGTGCGTGCCGCGCTCGGCGGGCGGACGCCGTACCGGCACCGGCCCGACCGAGCCTGATCCGCCCGCCGGTGCCGGTCCGCTGACGCGCTAGAGTCGGCCTGTGAACATGGCGATCGGGGTGACCGGCGGGCGGGTGCGCGGGCACCGGGTCGGTGCCGGATTGCTTGCCTGGCGCGGTATCCCGTACGCCGCCCCGCCGGTCGGTGCGCTGCGCCTGCGTGCGCCCGAACCGGTGCGCCCCTGGTCCGGGGTGCGCGAGGCGATCGCGTTCGGGAACCCGGCCCCGCAGCGCAAACGCCGGGACACCAGCGAGGACTGCCTCACCCTCAACGTGCTCACGCCGAGCGGTCCGACCAGGAAACCGCGCCCGGTCGTGGTGTTCTTCCACGGCGGGGCGTACCTGACCGGCACCTCCGCCGGTCCGCTGTACCGGGGCGAGCAGCTGGTCGGCCGTGGCGATGTGGTGTACGTCTCGGTGAACTACCGGCTCGGCGCGCTCGGGTACCTGGACTTCCGGGAACAGGGCTTCGACGCCAATCTCGGGCTGCGTGACCAGATCGCGGCACTGGAATGGGTACGGGACAACATCTCCGCGTTCGGCGGTGACCCGGACAACGTCACCATCATGGGCCAGTCCGCCGGGGGCAATGCGGTGACCACCCTGCTGTGCGTGCCCGCGGCGCGCGGACTTTTCGCCCGCGGGATCGCGGAAAGCCCGCCGGTCGCCTCCGCGAACGACTCCGGGACCGCGCAGGCCTGGGCGCGGCGCTTCGTGACCGAGCTGGGCACCGATCTCGGCTCGGCGCCCGCGGAATCCCTGGTGCAGACGGCGCACACGATGGCGATGCGCGCGGCCGACGAGTTCCCGGGCAGCCGCCCCTTCGCCCCGGTCGTTGACGGGGAACTGCTGCCCGAGACACCGCTCGACGCTTTCGCGAACGGGACCGCGAACCCGGTTCCGCTACTGCTCGGCACGAACGCGCAGGAGGGCAGGCTGTTCCCGCTCGTGCTCGACATCGCACCGAGCAACCCCGCGCGGATCCGCAAGCTGCTCGCCGGAACCGATCCGGAGGTGAGTGCCCGGATCCGCGCCGCCTACCGGTCCCGCGGCAGCGTCGCGTTCGGTGGCGACGTACTGTTCCTCGACCCGGCACTGCGCTGCGCCGAAGGGCATTCGGTCACCGCGCCGACCTACTTCTACCGTTACGACTTCGCCCCGCGGCTGCTCGAACTGGCCCGGATCGGCGCCACCCACGGCACCGAACTGCTCGCGGTGTTCGGCATCGGGGACACCGCACTCGGCCGCGCCACGACCGCGCTCGGCGGACGCAGGGCACTGCGCGCGGTCACCGAGACCGTGCAGCGGCACTGGTTCTCCTTCGCCCGCGGCGGCGCCCCGGAAGCCGACTGGCCGCGCTACACCCCCACCGAGCGGAGCACCTACGTCATCGACGAACGCAGCCGGGTGGTTGCCGACCCGGATGCCGCCCAGCGCGAAGCCTTCGTGGGATACCGCTAGCTAGACTGCTGAGCTGTGCGCGAATTCAGCCAAGTAGACGTGTTCAGTGAAGCCCCGCATTCGGGGAACCCGGTCGCCGTGGTGCTCGATGCCGAGGGGCTGAGCACCGAACAGATGCAGCGGTTCGCGCGCTGGACGAACCTGTCCGAGACGACCTTCGTGCTCCCGCCGAGCACTCCGGAGGCCGACTACCGGGTGCGCATCTTCACCGTGGACGAGGAGCTGCCCTTCGCGGGGCATCCGACGCTGGGCACCGCGCACGCGTGGAGTGTCGCGACGGGGAACACCGGGCGCGAGACGCTGGTACAGGAGTGCGGGCTCGGCAACATCGCGTTGCGGCGCACCGAGCACGGTCTCGCCTTCGCCGCCCCGGAACTGCTGCGCTCCGGTCCGGTCGAGGAGGCCACGATCGCGCGCATCGCCGAGGTGCTGGGGATCCCGCGCACCGAGATCCTGGACGCGAGCTGGGCGGACAACGGCCCCGGCTGGATCGGGGTGCTGCTCACCGACGCCGATGCGGTGCTCGCACTGCGCCCCAATGATCCCGGCGAGCTGCGCATCGGGGTCATCGCGGCGCACCGGCCGGGCGGGCCCGCGGACTACGAGGTGCGCACCTTCCTGTCCTTCCAGGGCTCACTCGTCGAGGACCCGGTCACCGGCAGCTTCAACGCGGCCGCGGCGGGCTGGCTGCTCGGCACCGGACGGGCCACCGCGCCCTACCTGGCCCGTCAGGGCACCGCGCTCGGCAGGGACGGCCGGGTGTACGTGTCAACCGGGGATGACGGGACGGTGTGGATCGCCGGTGGCACGCTCAGCTGCGTGCACGGGACGGTCACTTTCTAGAACGGGTCAGCGCCCGGGAACGCGCCTCGTCGAGCACCACGGAGCTGGTGAAGTAGCGCACCTCCGAACGCGAGGCGAGCGTGTCCACGAGGAACGTCTGCAGGTGCCCGCTGTCGGTGACCGCGACGTGCAGCAGGAAATCGGCCTGCCCGCTGACGTGCAGCAGGTTCAGCGTCTCCGGCTGGGTGAGGATGAACCGCTGGAAGGAGTTCACCACCTCCCTGGTGTGCGGGCGCACGTTGATGGACACCACCGCCTCCAGGCCGAGCCCGAGCGCGGCGGGGGAGACGCTGGCATGGATACCGGTGATCACGCCGGACTCGCGGAGTTTGCGCACCCGCTGCAGGCAGCTGGAGGGGGCGAGCCCGACCCGCTCGGCCAGCGTCCGGTTCGCGATCGAGGCGTCGTTCTGCAACTCCTCAAGGATCCGCCAGTCCACCGAATCGAGTTCGACTGAATCACGCATGACACGAACTATATGCGTCGAAGCTGGCGAGCAGGGGAATTTGTGCACAGCATGGGTGAGTGCGTCCGGTGTTCGAGGGAGGATTGACGTGCACATCGCGTGGGGACCGTTCCTGCTCGCCCTTGTGGTCATCGTGCTGGTGCCGGGGCCGGACTTCGTGCTGGTCACCCGCAATGCCGCGACCGGGCGCAAATGGGGCTGGCTCACCGCGGCCGGGGTCACCTGCGGGCTGCTCTGCTACGCGATCGCCGCGGTGCTCGGGCTTTCCGCGCTGGTGGCCGCCGCGCCGGTGCTGCTGACCGTGCTCAAGGTCGTCGGGGTCTGCTATCTGGCCTATCTCGGTATCCGCACGCTGCTGCGCACCCGCAACCGGGGCCCCGAAGAACCGGACCTCGCCCCGCGGTCGGCGCGCGCGGTTTTCCTGCGCGGGCTGCTCTGCGATGTGCTCAACCCGAAGGTCATGCTCGTCTTCCTCACCCTCGTCCCGCAGGCGATGGACCCGCACGCGGATCCGACCGGCCAGGCCGTGCTGCTCAGCTCAGTGGTCGTGCTCGGCTTCGCCGGATGGTGGCTGATCGTGGTCCCGCTCGTCGGCTGGTTTTCCCGGATGCTGGCCAAACCGAAGGCGCGGAAGGTCTTCGAACGCTGCTGCGGCGGCGCGCTGATCGCGATGGCCGGGCTGCTGCTCGCCGATTGATTCGCGTTCACCTCGTGTTCACGGGCGGTCATGGAAAAATAAACTGCACCGGAGTTCGAGGTATCGACTTCCCGTTAAAACGTTGCCCGTGGAATGGGTACCCCATGAAGGTGATTGGTTAAATCCAAAAACGGGCGTTCCCCGCGTATCGCGATAGGAACCCGTTAATAACCGACATCACCCGTTCATCACCTTGTTATCGCCCGGCCGTGGTGGGCTGCTTCACAGTGAGTGGTGTATTGCCACCCGATCGGTGACGGCGTACGGTCCAACTCGTATTCGAGCTTCCGCCGGATCTGCGATGTGGCAGCCGGGGCAATTCTTCCCAAGACATGCGACACGGCGCTGTGGCACCCCAAAAAGATATGCGCGCTCGTGCATTTCAGCGTGAACAATTGAAGTGTTTGGTGGAAAGCGATGCAATTCTACGAGGCTGAGATCGATACCGACATCGAGCCGTTGACCGAGGCGCTTACCAAGCTCGCGGCAGGCGAGGGCACCGCGTTCACCTTCATCGACTACGGCACGGACGCGGACGGCATCGAGCACTCCATCAGCTGGTACGAGCTCGATCGCCGGGCGCGCGCCGTCGCGGCGAAGCTGGGCGAGCTGACCGATTCGGGGGAACGGGTCGCCCTGCTGTGTCCGCAGAATCTGGACTATGTCATCGGTTTCTACGCCGCGCTGTACGCCGGAACGATCAGCGTGCCGCTGTTCGCCCCCGAGGCGAGCGCGCACGGGCAGCGGCTGGTCGGTGCGCTCGCCGATGCGGATTCGCGGGTGTGGCTCACATCCTCGGAATCCATGGACGCGGTACGCGAACTGCGGGACAACCAGCCGGTTCCCCGGCCGAAGCACCTGCTCGCGGTGGACACCGTGGACAGCGCACTCGCCGACGATTTCGAGCCGGTGCCGCGCGCCGAGACCGATCCGGCCTATCTGCAGTACACATCCGGTTCCACGCGCAGCCCGGCCGGTGCGGTGATCACCCGGCGCGCGGTCGCGGCGAACGTGGCCCAGGTGCGCAGCGCCTACGCGGTCGGCCCGGAGAGCACCTGCGTCGGCTGGCTGCCATTCTTCCACGATATGGGACTGGTGCAGCTGGTCTGTCTTCCGGTGGCCGCGGGCTGCCCGTGCCTGTTCACCACGCCGTTCTCGTTCACCAGGAAACCGGTCCGCTGGCTGCGGTTGCTCTCCAGGGCCCGTGAAGCGATCACCGCGGCGCCGAACTTCGCCTTCGAGTACGCGGCAGCGAAACTGACCGATGCCGATCGGGCCGAACTCGACCTGAGCGGGGTGCGCACCGCCATCAACGGCAGCGAGCCGGTGCGGTCGAGCACGATCGCCGGTTTCCAGCAGGCCTGTGGTCCGCTCGGATTCGCCGAACAGGCGCACCGTCCCTCGTATGGCCTTGCGGAGGCAACGGTGTTCGTGACCGCGAGCCAGGGCCCGCACGTGCTCACCGCGGACCGCGAACGGCTCGGGGCCGGTGCGCTCGAACTCGTCCAGGAAACCGACGACCGGGCGATTTCCCTTGTGTCGGCCGGAAAACCGGTCGGCCAGCTGGTCCGGATCGTGGACGCGGAGCACGGCGCGGTGCTCGATGAGGGCAGCGTCGGCGAGATCTGGGTGCACGGGCCGAACGTCGCGGACGGGTTCTGGCGGCAGCCGGAGCGCTCGACGGAGACCTTCGGCGGCACCCTCGCCGAACCGGGTGAGCTGCCGGGAACGGGCTGGCTGCGTACCGGGGACCTCGGGGTGTTCCACGAGGGACGGCTCTACATCACCGGCCGGGTCAAGGACCTGATCATCATCGACGGCAAGAACCACTACCCGCAGGACATCGAGGCCACCGTGCAGGAGGCGCACCCGGCGATCCGCAGGGACCGGCTCGCCGTGTTCAGCATCGAGCGGGACGGCAAGGAAGGCCCGGTCGTCGTCGCCGAGTTCTCCCAGCACGTGCCCGAGGCGGAACGGGAACCGGGCGCGGTCGCGAAGAAGGTGCGGGCCGCCGTCGCCCGGCACCACGACCTGCGCCTGCTCGATTTCCGTTTGGTGCCACCGGGAACGGTGCGGCGCACCTCGAGCGGGAAGATCGCCCGCGCCGCGACCCGCACTCGCTACCTGGAAGCCATCGACGCTGCCGAGAACGGGAGAACCGCATGAACGCCGAACGTCTTCGCCAGTGGCTCATCACGACCCTCGCGGACATCTGCGGCATCGACGATTCGGATGTGGACACCGCGGAACCCTTGCGGGACTTCGGATTGACCTCGCGGGAAGCGGTCGGGCTCGCCCAGGATCTCGGTGAGGAGCTCGGCAGGGAACTGTCCTCCGAGCTCGCCTGGCAGTACCCGACGATCGAGGCGCTGGTGACCTCGCTGACCGAAGAGCCGAGTGCGGAACCGGAGCAGGCGCCCGCCGCCGCCCGGACCGAGGAACCGATCGCCGTCGTCGGGCTCGGTTGCCGGCTGCCCGGCGGGATCCGCGGTCCGGAGGACTTCTGGCGGCTGCTGCTCGCCGGGGAGTCCGGGGTGAGCGAGGTTCCGCCCGGTCGCTGGCAGCAGTTCGGGCACGACTCCCCGCAACAGGTCGAGCGGCTTTCCCGGCTGGGCCGGTTCGGCGGATTCCTGCGCGATATCGAGTCCTTCGACGCCGAGTTCTTCGGGATCGCCCCACGCGAGGCGGCCGCGATGGACCCGCAGCAGCGCATGCTGCTCGAAGTGGCCTGGGAGGCATTCGAACACGCCGGGATCTCCCCGGAGCGGTTGCGCGGCACCGCGGCCGGGGTGTTCGTGGGGATCAGCGGCAACGAGTACAGCCATCTCACCCTCGACGACCTCAGCCGGATCGACGCGTGGACCGGAACCGGTGCCGCGCTGAGCATCGCGGCCAACCGGCTGTCCTATGTGCTCGATCTGCGCGGCCCGAGCGTCGCCGTGGACAGCGCCTGCTCCTCCTCGCTGACCGCGGTGCACCTGGCCATCCAGAGCCTGCGCTCCGGGGAGAGCGAGATCGCGCTCGCCGCGGGAGTGAACCTCATCCTCGGGCCCGGGGTCACGGTGCACTTCGAGGAACTGGGCGTGCTCTCCGCGGACGGCAAGTGCAAGACCTTCGACGCCGAGGCGGACGGGATCGCCCGCGCCGAGGGCGCCGGGGTCGTGGTGCTCAAACCGCTGTCCGTCGCGCAGCGCGACGGGGACCGGGTGCTGGCCGTGCTGCGCGGCTCCGCGCTCAATTCGGACGGCCGCTCCAACGGGCTCACCGCGCCGAATCCCCAGGCACAGCAAGCACTTCTGCGGGCCGCCTACCGCAATGCCGGGGTCGCACCGTCCGATGTGGACTACGTGGAGGCGCACGGCACCGGCACGCTGCTCGGTGACCCGATCGAGGCGAACGCGCTCGGTGCGGTGCTCGGCGCCGAACGGGATCCGGAGCACCCGCTGCTGCTCGGCTCGGTGAAGACGAACCTCGGCCACCTCGAAGCGGCCGCGGGGATCACCGGGCTGATCAAGGTGGTGCTCGCCATGGCCAACCGGCGCATCCCGGAGAGCCTGCACTTCACCGAACCCAATCCGCGCATCGACTTCGAGGGGCTGAACCTGGCCGTGGCCGCAGCCCCGCGGCCCTGGCCGAATCACGAGCGCCCGGCGCTGGCCGGGGTGTCCGGATTCGGTTTCGGCGGCACCAACGCGCACGTCGTCGTGGAGCAGGCGCCCGCGGCCGAGCAGGCCGATCCGGGGGACACCGGGCTCTACCTGCTCGCGGACGCGACACCGGATCGATTGCGGCACAAGGCATCGCGCTTGCGGGCCTGGCTCGCCGACGAGGGCTCGGCCGTCGAACTCGGCGATATCGCGCACACCATGGCGCGCCGGGCGAGCGGCCGCCACCGCGGGGTGATCGCGGCGGCGGACCACGCCGAACTGCTCTCCGGGCTGGACGCGCTCGCCGGTGCGGTCCCGGATGAGCGGGTGGCCACCGGAACCCGCACCGAACAGGGCGCGGTGTGGGTGTTCTCCGGTCAGGGCTCGCAGTGGCGCGGCATGGGCACCGAGCTGCTGCGCACCGAACCGGCCTTCGCCGATGCGGTGGACGAGATCGCGGCCGCGCTGGACCCGCTGACCGGATGGTCCTTCCGCGAGGTGCTGGAAAACGGGGTGGAGCCGGAGGAATTCGCCGAGCTGCAGCCCTATCTGTTCGGGGTGCAGCTCGCGCTCGCCATGCTGTGGCGCAGTTACGGCGCCGAGCCGGCCGCGGTCGTCGGGCACTCGCTCGGGGAGATCGCCGCGGCGGTCATCGCGGGCGCGGTCTCGCTCGCGGACGGCGCGCTGATCGTGGTGCACCGCTCCCGGCTGCTCGCGCGCACCGCAGGACTGGGCACCATGGCCGTGCTCGAACTCTCCGTCGAGGAGGTCCGCGAACTGCTCTTCGGCTACGCGGATGTGGACATCGCCGCGCACAACGCCCCGGGCCAGACCGTGGTGGCCGGGCAGTTCGAACAGGTCCGCGCGATCGCCGATTCGGTCGCCGCGCGCGGACTGCTCGGCAGGCTGGTCAACACCGAGGTGGCCGGGCACTGCCGGATCGTGGCCCCGTGCGCACGCGAACTCACCGGATACGTGTCCGAAGTGGACGGTGTGCTGCCCGGGGTGCCGATGTACCTGAGCGCGAGCGAGGACCCGCGCGCGCAGCGTCCGCTCGACGGCGACTACTGGGTGGACAATGTGCGCAATCCGGTGCGGTTCGCCGAGGCCGTCTCCGCCGCGCTCGAGGACGGGCATCGCACCTTCCTGGAGATCTCCCCGCATCCGGTGCTGCGGCACGCCGTGCACGAGATCGCCGAGGGCGCCGGGGTGCGCCCGCTCGTGCTCGGCACCCTGCGCAGGGACGAGGGGGAGCGGGAACGGTTCGCCGCGAACCGGGCCGGGCTGCTCGCGGTCGGCGCGATCCGCTACGCCACGCACGGCCGACTTGTCGACATACCGACCACGGCTTGGCAGGGCGGGGCGCACTGGACCAAACCGGCGACCCGCGTTCCGGCCGAGGAACACCCGCTGCTCGGCACCTACAGCGAGGTGCCCGGCGGCGAACTGCACGTGTGGAGCGCCGACCTCGGCCTCGGAGCGCGGCCCTGGCTCGGTGAGCACCGCCTCGGCGGACGACCGGTCCTCGCCGCCTCCTGCGTGGTCGAAATGGCCCTGCGCGCCGGGCAGGTGGCGCTCGGCCTCGAACCCGGCCGCCTCGAAGTGCGCGGACTGCGGCTGCTCGAAACGCTGCCGCTCGGTGAACGCACCAGGGTCACCACGACCGTGGAGAACGGCCGATTCCGCTTGCACACCAAGGAGAACGAGGGAACCTGGACACTGCTCGCCGAAGCCGAACTCGCCGAGACCGAGCCGCTGCAGGCCGAACTGGGTGAGCCCGCCGGTGAACCGGTGCCGCCCGCCCGGTTCTACGAGCGGCTGCGCGCGCTGAGCGTGGATCACGGCCCCGCCTTCACCGGAATCACCGAACTGCGCACCGGAGAGCACGGCGCGCACATCCGGGTGGAGCTGCCGGAATCCGCTCCACGCGGCGGTTTCGGTGTGCACCCGGTGCTGCTGGACGGCTGCCTGCAGGCGATCACCGCGGCCTTCGCGGACCCCGAAGCGGTGTGGCTGCCCGTCGAACTGGGTGCGATCCGCGGCAACCCGGGAGAGGCCGTGCGCGCCGAGGTCAGCGTGCGCGGGGAGGGCGCGGAACCGTATGCCACGGTGCGCCTCGCCGATGCGCAGGACCGGGTGGTGCTCGAACTCGAACACATCGCCCTGCGCCGCAGGACCCGGGCGGAGCTGGCCGCTCCGCTGCGTGAGCGGTTGCTCGGCCGCACCTGGCGCCCGATCCCGCCTGCGCCCAGCGATGCGGGTGATCCCCTTGTGCTGCTTGACGAATCGAGCGAGCTCACCGGACTGGAGTCGGCGCGCCGGGTGGCCTATGTGCTCGGCGCGGGCAGCGACCACGGGCAGGCCGGACTCGCCCGCGTGCTGGACTTGGTGCGCGCGCTCGCCGAGAATCCGCACGCCCGGCTGTGGCTGGTGACCCGGAACGCGGCCGCCGTGCTGCCCGGTGAGCAGGGTGATCCGGCGCTCGCCGCGGTGCGCGGACTGGTGCGAGTGCTCGCCAACGAACAGCCGCGGCTGCGGGTGAGCTGGCTCGATGTGGACGACCTCGCCGTGATCGACGCGGCGACGCGGGACGGCGGGGATCCCGAGGACGAGGTCGCGGTGCGCGGCGCGGACCGCTACGGGGCCCGTATCGAACCGGTGCCCGCACCGGTGGCACAGCACCCGCTGGTGCGCGCCGACGGCGGATACGTGATCACCGGAGGGCTCTCCGGTCTCGGGCTGCTCGTCGCGGGCTGGCTCGCCGAACGCGGTGCCGGCCGGATCGTGCTCAATGCCCGCTCGGCGCCGAACGACTCGGCGAGTGCGGCCATCGAGGAACTGCGCGCGCACGGCACCGAGGTCGCCGTGGTGCGCGGGGACATCGCCGAACCCGGGGTCGCCGAGCGGTTGCTCGCCGAGGCGGGCAACCCGCGCGGGGTGGTGCACGCCGCCGCCGTGTTCGACGACCGAACCGCGGCCCTGCTGGACGCGGAAACCCTGGAACGGACCTGGGCGCCGAAGGCGATCGGGGCCATGCGCCTGCACGAGGCGAGCAAGGAACTCGAACTCGACTGGTGGTTCGGCTTCTCCTCGGCCGCCGCACTGCTCGGTTCGCCCGGCCAGCCCGGCTACGCCTGCGCGAACGCCTATCTGGACGCCCTTGTCGCGCTGCGCCGGGCCGAGGGACTGCCCGCGGCGAGCGTGCAGTGGGGAACCTGGGCCCAGGTCGGTGCCGCCGCGGATCTGGAGATGCCCGGGGTGCGCGCGATCACCCCGGAGGAGGGCATCGAGGTTTTCGAACGCACCCTCGGCCAGGCGGGCACATTCGGCGCGGTGCCGCTGGACATTCCGGAACTGCTCGCGGCTTTCCCCGGCATAGCGGGGATCCCGCTGTTCGCCGAACTGTGCGCGGGGCACGAGGTGGAGACCGGCAGGCCGGACATCGCCGAGATCCGCGATACCGATCCGGAACAGGCGAGGGAACTGGTCACCGGTCAGGTGCTGCTCCGGGTCGCCGAGGTCACCGGGCACGCGGCGGAGTCCTTCCCCGCCGAGGTCCCGTTGCCCAGCCTCGGGGTGGACTCGCTGCTCGCGGTGCGCATCCGCAATGCGCTTGAGCACGATTTCGGGGTCGCCCCGACGGTTTCGGTGCTGTTGCGCGGATCGAGCGCCGCGCAACTGCGTGACTGGATGTGCGCCGAGCTCGGACTCGGCCCGGCGGATGCGGCAGCGGCGGCCGAACCCGAACTGACCGGGCCACGGGATGCCGCGGAACGGCTCGTGGTCGCCGTCTGGGAGGAAGTGCTCGGTGAACCCGTCGGGGTGCGCACCGAATTCCCGGACGATCCGGTGCGTGCCGAACTGGTCGCCGCGCTGCTTTCCGAACGCAGCGGCCACCCGCAACCGGTCGCCGAGCTGTTCGCCAACCGGACCCCGGAACTGCAGGCGATGCTCGTGCGCGCCGCACAGCGAGCGGACGCGGGACCGGTGCGGGTGCTGCGCGCCGAGGGCGAGGGCGCCCCGCTGTTCCTCTTCCACCCGGGAGGCGGGGACACCGCGGTGTTCCGGCAACTGGTCGACCTGCTCGGCACGGGTTATCCGGTGTACGGCTTCGACCGCACCGAAACCACCGCCTCGGTGGAGGAACGGGTCCGCGACTGGCTTCCCGAACTGCGCCGCAGGCAGCCGCACGGTCCGTACCGGCTCGGTGGCTGGTCCTTCGGCGGTTTCCTCGCCTATGAATGCGCCCAGCAGCTGCGCGCCGAGGGCGAACGGGTCGATGTGCTCGCCATGATCGACCCGATCGTCCCGCTGCCCGAACCCGATGGCGTCAGCGAGGTGGAACTGCTCGAGCGCCGGTTCGAGCGTTACGGCGAATTCCTGCGCACCGCCTACGGCAAGGACGTCGAGCTGCCCTACGCCGAGATGGCCCGCAGGGACGCGGTCGGCCAGGCCGATCTGCTCGTGCAGAGCATCGTCGACGCCAAGGTGATCGACGAACGGGTCGGCAAGGCGATCCTGGCCCACCAGCACGCCTCGTTCCTGGACGCCCGGCTGCTGGAGCGCTACCAGCCGCAGCCCTATCCGGGACCGGTGCAGTTCTACAGCGCCGGATCCGCGGTGCCCGGCGGGCTGCGGGACGCGCGCTTCGACCGCTCCGATCCGGCGCGCGGCTGGGACGAGTTCTGCTCCCGCCTCGAACTGCGGGTGGTGCCCGGCCATCACCTCTCGCTGCTCGATCCGCCGAACGTCGAGGTGATCGCCGAGCACCTGAACCGGGTGCTGCGCGCGGCGCGCGTGCTGAGTTAGGCCGCGATCCCGTTCAGCAGGGCCAGCTCCGCCTCGCTGAGTGCCACGGCGCCCGCGGCGATGTTCTGCTCCAGGTGCGCGGGATCCCCGGTTCCCGGGATCGCCAGCACATGCGGGCCGCGGTGCAGGGTCCAGGCCAGCCGCACCTGCGCCGGGCTCGCCTCGTGCGCCTGCGCGATCGAGGCGAGTTCGGCCTCGCCCGGTGTTTCGCCCGGTGCCTCGGACCCGGTGGTGACCGCGAAGAACGGGACGAACGCGATGCCGTGCTCCGCGCACAGTGCGAGCACGGCATCGTCGGCCCGGTCGGTGAGGCTGTAGCGGTTCTGCACGCAGACCACCGGGGCGATCCCCATCGCCTCGCGCAGCTGTTCGGTGCCGATATTGGAGATGCCCAGCTCGCGGATCAGGCCCGCCGCACGCAGCTCGGCGAGCGCCCCGAAATGCTCGGCGACCGAACCGGGTTCCTTGTCCAGCCCGGACCCCCAGCGCAGGTTGACCACATCGAGCTGGTCCAGGCCCAGCTGGCGGATGTTCTCCTCCACCTGACCGCGCAACTGCTCGGGGCGCGCGTACTCGAACTCGCCGTCCCTCGTCCGGCTCGGACCGACCTTCGTGGTGAGCACCAGCTCCTCCGGGTAGGGCTGCAGGGCCGTGCTGATCAGCTCGTTCGCCGAGCGGGTCGGGGTGAAGTAGAAGGATGCGGTGTCGATGTGGTTCACGCCGAGCTCGAGCGCCCTGCGCAGTACGGTGATCGCCGGTTCGCGGCCCTTGGGTGCGGGGTCCCAGGGCATCCCGGTCAGCCGCATCGCGCCGAGCCCCATCCTGTTGACGGTCCGCTCGCCGAGTTTCCAGGTGCCCGCGGCCGCCGCATTCGGTGTTCGTGTCATGCCACCAGCGTGGTCGCCCGAGGGTCCGCCGTCCGGAGTTGGCAACAAGCTGCCACCGATTGAGGCAGAATCGGGGTATGGGAGCACGCGATACCCGGGACACCGTCACCGTCGTACGCGGCGAGCAGGAGCTGTACCGGCGGGTCGGCCACCTGCTCGCGACGGCGACCGATTTCGCGTGCGCCGCCAATGACCTCGCGACCTGGGTGGCCGACCAGCGGATGGCCGAGATGACCGCGGCGATGGCGCAGCGCGCGGGCGAGATGCGGGTGCGCAAGATCTACCGCGCCGGACTGCTGCTCGACGTGATCTCGGCACGCGAACTCGCCGAACACCGGGACCGGTTCGGCGCCCGGATCCGGATCACCACCGAGGAACTGAACGAGACCATCGTCATCGACGGCCGGGTCGCCATCCTCGCCGGTGATCGCAGCAGCGGAGTGCGCAGCTACAGCGTCATCAGCCAGCCCGACACCGTGCACGCCGTGCTCGCCCTGTTCGAGACCGCCTGGCGCGCCGCGACCGAGCTCGCCGTCTACGACGCCCGGGTCGCCGAGATCCGCAGCCTCGCCCCCGCCGTGCTCGACCTGCTCAGCCAGGGCACCAAGGACGAGGCCGCCGCGCGCACCCTCGGCCTCGGCGTGCGCACCTACCGGCGCCGGGTGGCCGAGCTGATGTCCGCGCTCGGTGCGGAATCCCGCTTCCAGGCCGGAGTGCGCGCCCGCGAACTCGGGCTGGTCTGAAGCGAGCGCCGATTCCCGTTCTGCGGGAATGGGCTGTCGGGCCGGTGGGAGCGCCTTCTACCTTCGGCAGCCGTGGACGCAAGTGATGCGAAGGTGCACCTTGTCCTGCTCGGCAGGGTGCCCGATGGAGCAGGCGGCTTTGAGCGCGCCAGGGTACGGATCGCGGGCAACCGGATCGCCGAGATCGTGCCGGAACAGGCCGACCGCGCACCGGAAACCGGGGCCCGGGTGATCGATGTGGGCTCGTCCTATGTGCTCCCCGGCGCGGTGGACGCACATGTGCACTCCTACTCCCACGGTGGGGAGGGGCTGCGTGCCTCGACCTCGGCCGCGGCGGCCGGTGGGGTCACGACGATCGTGGAGATGCCCTTCGACGGTGCGGGCCCGGTGAACGATCTGGAGCGGCTGGCCGCGAAGCAGGAACGCCTCGCCGGGGAAGCGGTGGTGGATGTGGCGCTGCTCGGCACTCTGGAACCGGGCGGTGGCTGGCGCCGGGCCGAGGAACTGGTGAACGCGGGCGTGGTCGGGTTCAAGGTCTCGCTGTTCGACACCGATCCCTTCCGGTTCCCGCGTATCGGGGACGCCGAACTGCTCGACGTGACCCGCGCGGTCGGCGAGGCCGGATCCACGCTGTGCGCGCACGCGGAGAACAACGAGATCATCAAGGCCCTGCTCGCCGAGAACCGGGACTCCACCGATCCGCTCACCCACGGGCGTACCCGGCCACCGGTCTCGGAAACCCTCGGCGTGCTCACCGCGATGGAGATCGCCGCGAACGAACAGGGCAGGCTGCACCTGTGCCACCTCTCGCTGGGCCGCTCGGCCGAACTGGTCGACTGGTATCGCGGCCAGGGCGCAGACATCAGTTTCGAGACCTGCCCGCACTATCTGCTGTTCACCGAGCAGGACATGAAAACCCAGGGCGGACGGCTCAAGATCAACCCGCCGCTGCGCGATGCGGGCAGCCGCGAGGCGATGTGGGACGCGGTGGCCTCCGGGCTGGCGGGCGTGATCTCCTCGGACCACGCGCCATGGCCCGCGGAACTCAAGGACCATGAGCGGATTCTGGACAATCACTCGGGAACCCCGGGAACCGAGACCCTGGTCGCGACCACGCTCGGGGGCTGCCTGCGCCGCTACGGTGAGGGCGCGGAGTTCGCCAACGCGATCGCCGCGCTGAGCGCGAATCCGGCCGACCGCTACGGGATCGGGCACCGCAAGGGACGCCTGGCTCCCGGGCACGATGCCGACATCCTGGTGCTGCGCCCGGACGAGGACTGGCAGGTGGACGAGTCCGCGCTGCACTCGAACGCCGGATGGAGCCCGTACCACGGGTTTTCCCCGGGCGCGCGGGTCACGCTCACCGTTTCTCGTGGCCAGGTGGTGTGGAATGTGGACAGTGGGCTGACCGGCGCCCCGGGCAGGGGCGAGCAGGTGTACCGGAGGTGATGACCGTCGTGCACGGAGCCGAACTGTCCTCAATGGAGCGTGGGCTGCAGGTGCTCGCCTTCGTCCAGGATCGCGGCCAGGCGGACGTCGCGGAGATCATGGCGGGGCTCGACCTGCCTTCCTCGACCACGTACCGCTATGTGCGGCTGCTCAAGAACGCCGGGTTCCTGGTCGAGGTGGGCGGGCAGCTTTCCCCGAGCGCGCGCCTCGCGGACCGTTCGGTGGACAGCTCCGAGCACCTGATCGACCTCGCCCGCCCGCTGCTGACCCGATTGCGGGGCGGTACCGGTTTCTCGGTCGCGCTCACCGTGCGGGTGCACAACGCGGCACTGTGCCTGGACACGCGGCGCAGCGGCAGCGGGAGCATCGCGTTCCGGCCGGGCGAGATCCTCACCCTCTACGCGGGAGCGAGCGCCACCCCGCTGCTCGCCTTCGCGCCGGGTGCGGTGCGCCGCCAGGTGCTCGGCGGGCGGCTCACCCGCTACACGGCGGTCACCCCGAGCGCCCAGACCCTGCGCACCGAGCTTGCCGCGATCCGCGCGGACGGATACCACCGCAGCCGCGGCTGGCTCACCCCGGGCATGACCGCGATCGGGGTTCCGGTGATCGCGGGCGGGACCTGCGTGTGCGCGCTGTCCCTGATCGGGAAGGACCGGGAATTCCCGGAAACCGGTGAACCGGTCCGGATTCTGCGCGCCGCGGCTGAGGAATTGGCCGCGCGGTTGCCCGCCGAGCAGAACGCGTGGCTGCCACCGGATGAGAAGCACGAAGGGGAGAGGGAATGACGGAGAGAGTGCGCGCCGCGCGCGGAACGGTCCCGCGCTGCCGCAACTGGCGTGCCGAAGCCTTGCTGCGCATGCTGGAGAACGTGCTCGAGGTCGGGGAGCGCCCGGAAGACCTGGTGGTGTACGCCTCGCTGGGCAAGGCGGCGCGGGACTGGCCCGCCTATCACGCGATCGTCGCCGCGCTCACCGAACTGGCCGAGGACGAAACCCTGGTGCTGCAGTCGGGCCGTCCGGCCGGGGTGCTGCACACCCATTCCGCGGCGCCGATGGTGGTCTCCGCGGTGAACAACACCGTCGGCGCCTGGTCGGACAAGGAGCGCTTCTACGCGCGGATGGCCGCCGGGGACACGATCTGGGGCGGGCTCACCGCGGCGGCCTGGCAGTACATCGGGCGCCAGGGCGTGCTCGGCGGCACCTACGAACTGCTGCGCGCCGCGCTCGGCGCGGAGGGGGCGAACGGGCGCTGGCTGCTCACCGCGGGGCTCGGCGGAATGGGCTCCGCGCAGCCGATCAGCGCCCGGATGCTCGGCCTCGGCTCGCTCACCGTGGAAGCCGATCCCGCCAAGATCGAGAAACTGCGCGCGGCGGGCGGGCTGGATGTGGTCGCGAGTGATCTGGACGAGGCGATCGCCGCGGCCATCGAAGCGAAAGCCGTTGCCCTGCAAGGGAACGCGGCCACGGTGTTCACCGAACTCGCCGAACGCGGGGTCGCGCCCGACCTGGTCACCGACCAGACCGCGGCCCACGACGCGCGGTACGGCTACCTCCCGGAAGGGATGGAACTCGGGGAATGGCGCGCGCTCGCCGATGCCGAACCCGAACGGGTCGAACAACGCGCGCGGGAGAGCATGGCCCGCCAGCTCACCGCGATGCTGGCGTTCGCCGAACGCGGCTGCATCGTCTTCGAGAACGGCAACAATCTCCGGGTGCAAGCGGCGGAGCTGTTGGGGGACAAGGCGTTCACGATACCCGGTTTCATGGAAGCCTATCTGCGGCCGCTGTTCTGCCGCGGTATCGGCCCGTTTCGCTGGGTGGCCCTTTCCGGGGACGAGAACGATCTCGCGGTGATCGACGAGCTCGCCGCGACCCTGTTCCCGGAACGCCCCGAGGTGGCCGAATGGATCCGGCTCGCGCGCATTCACGTGCCGGGACAGGGACTTCCGGCCCGGTCCTGCTGGCTCGGGCACGGGGAACGCTCCCGGATCGCGGTCGCGGTGAACGAGGCGGTGCGCGATGGCCGCATCGGCGCCCCGGTGCTGTTCAGCCGCGATCACCTGGATTCGGCGGGGATGACGCATCCGCGCATCGGCACCGAGGGGATGCGGGACGGCTCGGACGGGGTGACCGACTGGCCGCTGCTGGATTCCATGCTGCTCTCCGCGGGCGGGGCGGACCTGGTCGCGGTGCACTCCGGGGGCGGCGGGTACTCGGGCTGGATGCAGTCGGCCGGGGTCTCGGTGGTCGCGGACGGTTCGGTTGCCGCGGAAGGGCGGCTGCGGCTGGCTCTCGATCTGGACACCGGGCTCGGGGTGCTGCGGCACGCGATCGCCGGGTACCCGGAAGCGGTCGAGCAGGCGGGGGAAAACCAAGGGACACAACTGATCGAACTCGAAGGAGAACGGTGATGCGGGAACTGACCGCTGATGACGCGCGGCACGGGGTACTCGGTGGCGGGGTGTTCGCCTGCGGCGGCGGTGGCTGGCGCCATCACGGCGAGCTGATGGGCTCGGTGGCCACCTCGGTCGGGCGCCCGGTGCTGGCCGAGATCGGGGAACTGCCCGAGGATTCCTATGTGGCCACGGTGACCGCGATCGGCGCACCGGCCGCGAAGGACTGGGAGATCCAGCCGGTCGACTACGTGCACGCGCTGCAGAAGCTGATGCGTGAGTGCGATCGCCCGATCTCGGCGGTGATGACCGGGCAGAACGGGTACTCCACCACGCACAACGGGTGGATCCAGTCCGCGATGCTCGGGGTCAGGGTGCTCGACGCGGCAGGCGATATCCGCGCGCATCCGACCGGGAAACTCGGTTCGCTCGGGCTCACCTCGCGGCCGGGTTATGTGTCCACCCAGGTGGTCTCCGGCGGAAACCGGGACAAGCACGGTCATTTCAGCGCGGTGACCACCGGAAGCGTGCAGACCTGTGACGATGTGCTGCGCGATATCTCGGTGCGCACCGGGGGATTCATCGCGGCCGCGCGCAATCCGGTGGAGCTGTCCTGGGTGCGCGAACACGCCGCGCTCGGTGCGATCTCGGCGGCGATCGAACTCGGTGCGGCGATGGAGAAAGCGGCCGCGCGCTCGGCCGAGGCGGTGATCGAAACGGTGCGCGATCGCCTCGGCGCGCGTGAACTGGCCCGTGGCCCGCTGCGCGACGCGGTCGCCCTGGACACGCACGGCGGCTGGGATCACGGCACCTTCGGTATCGGCGAACACCTGGTGCCCTATCTGAACGAGTACATGGCGGTCACCTCGGGCGGGGAACGCATCGCCAGTTATCCGGACACCATCGTGATCCTGCGCGCCGAGGACGGGCTGCCGCTCGCGGTCAAGGATGCCAAGGAGGGGATGGACGTGGTGCTGCTCGTCGCGGACGCGCGCTCGCTGCCGCTGTCTTCCTCGGCGGTGGACCCGGTCGGGATCGCCGAATGTGAGCAGCTGCTGGACATGGAGTTCCTGCGCTACCTCCCGGAGCGGTCATGACTGTGCTGCCCCGATCGGCCCTTGGCCTGCGCTCCTCGCTCGCTGGCGCTCGCTACGATGCTCGGAAAGGCCCGCTCTCATGACTGTGGCCCCCTTGGCCGACCGGCTCGACGCGGAGCTGGCCGAGCTCGCCCGTTTCCACGATTCCGCGTTTCCCGGCTGGAGCAGGGTCGTGTTCTCCGAGCCGTACCGGGACTCGCGGGACTGGGTGCGTGCCCGGATGGCCGAGGCCGGGCTGGATCCGGTCGTGGACGCGGCGGGCAACATCATCGGCCGGCTGCCGGGCGCCGATCCGAACGCGCCCGCGCTGCTGACCGGTTCGCACACCGACACCGTGCCCCAGGGCGGGCGGTTCGACGGGATCGTCGGTGTGCTCGGCGGGATCGAGGTGGCGCGGCGGCTCACCGAGACCGGCACCCGGCTGAACCGCGATCTGTACATTGTGGACTTCCTCGGCGAGGAAGCGAACGAGTTCGGCATCTCCTGCATGGGTTCGCGTTCGATCAGCGGAACACTGAGCGCGGAGCACCTGGACCGGATGGACGGCAGCGGGCAGCGGCTCGGCGAGGCGATGCGCGGGTTCGGGCTCGACCCTTCGGCGGCGCTCGGCCAGCCGTGGCGCCGTCCGATGCACGGCTACGTCGAGCTGCACATCGAACAAGGCCCGTTGCTCGAGCGCGCGGAAACCGAGATCGGTGTGGTCACCGCGATCGCGGGAATCGAACGGCTGCTCGTGCATTTCGCGGGCAGCGCGGGACATGCCGGGACCACGCCGATGGGCGAACGGCACGACGCGCTCGTCTCCGCCGCGGCCGCGGTGCTCACCGTGGACCGGGTCGGCTGTGCCGCACCGGTGCACGGGGTCAGCACCTCCGGGAGCATCGTGTCCGCGCCCGGCTCGATGAACGTGATCAGCGATGAAGCCAAGCTGTGGGCGGAGATCCGCAGCGTGGAACGGGACTGGTTGCAGGGGGCGCGCCGGGAGATCGTGGACGAGATCACCGCCGAGACCGCGGCGCGGGGGGTGCAGATCGACGTGGAATGGCTCAACGATCAGGATCCCGTGCCGACCGACGAACCGGTGCGGGATGTGATCGCCTCGGCCGCTGCCGAGCTCGGCTATTCCTGGCGCGCGGTGCCCTCGGGTGCCGGGCACGATGCCGCGCACCTGGCCCGGCTCGGTCCCATGGGCATGATCTTCGTGCCCTCGGTGGCCGGGAAGAGCCACTGTCCAGAGGAATTCACCGCGAGTGCGGACATCGCCAAGGGCGTGCACACCCTCACTCGCACCCTTGTCGCGCTCGACGCGCAGGACCGGCCGAGGGACTGATCATGACCGCAGCCACGGATTCGCGTATCGCACGCCGTTCGGTGGTCGCCGCATCGTTCGGCAACGCCATGGAATGGTACGACTTCTCCGTCTACGCCTTCTTCGCCAGCTATATCGCGGGGAACTTCTTCACCTCCGGGGACCCGACCTCGGCGCTGCTTTCCACCTTCGTGGTGTTCGGCGCCGGATTCGTGGCCCGCCCGATCGGCGCGATCCTCGTCGGTATCTACGGTGACCGGGTCGGGCGCAAATCGGCGCTGATGCTCTCCATCGGCTCGATGGGGCTCGGCACGCTGCTGCTCGTGGTCGCCCCGCCGGTCACGCTGATCGGGGTCGGCGCGCCGATCCTGCTGCTCGCCGGGCGACTGCTGCAGGGTTTTTCCGCGGGCGGGGAGATCGGCGGGGCCGCCGCGTTCATGCTCGAGCACGCACCGGCGGACAAGCGCGGGCGCTATGCCTCCTGGTTGCAGGCCTCGATGGGCCTGTCGAATCTGCTGTCGGCGGTCATCGGCTTCGCGATCACCAGTTTCTTCCCCGATTCCGCGGTGCGCGACTGGGCGTGGCGGATCCCGTTCCTGGTCGGGCTGCTGATCATCCCCGTCGGACTGTACGTGCGGCGCAAACTCCCGGAGACCGCGCAGTTCACCGCGCAGCGCCCGGAGCAGCGGCGCAATCCGCTGTTCACGCTGCTGCGCGAGCACCCGATGCGGATCCTTTCCGGGTTCCTGTTCTCCGTGCAGTGGACGGTGTGCGTCTACGCCTTCGTGATCTACCTGCCGACCTATTACAAGGAACCCGCGATCGGGCTCGGGTTCACCGGGCAGGAGTCCTTCCTCGCCTCGCTGGTGGGCAATATCGTGCTCGTCCTCGGCTGCGTGGCCGCGGGCAGGCTCGCGGACCGGATCGGCGCGAAACCGCTCATCGTGGCCAGTTCGCTGGCCCTGCTCGTCTTGCCGGTGCTGCTGTTGCTGTGGCTGCGCGCCCAGCCGAGTCTGGCCGTGCTGCTGATCGTGCACACCGTGCTGTGTGCCTCGGTCGCCGGATTCGTCGGAGTGGCCCCGTCCACGCTGCCGCGCGCTTTCCCGGTCGCGATCCGGTCCACCGGGCTCGCGCTGAGCTACAACATCGCCGCGATCGCGTTCGCCGGAACCACTCCCGCGCTGATGACCTGGGCGACGGTGCGGCTGACCACGCTGGCTCCCGCGCTGTGGGTGATGCTCGGCTCGGTGGCCAGCCTCGCGGTGATTCCCTTGCTGGTCAAGCAGATCCGGCAGGTGAGTGAGCAGGAATCGGTGCCGCGCAACGATCTGAGTGAGGTGTGATGAACCGGCGGCTTCTCGTGGTGCTGTTGACCGCTGTGCTCGGGCTGACCGCCGTGGCCGCGGTCCCCGGGGACAGCAGCGAACGCGGACCGGCCACCGGGGTGACCCTGGACGGGAACTCGCTGGACTGGGGCACCCTCGTGCGGCTGCTGCACGCCGGACCGGTCTCGGTGCGGCTCGCCCCGCAGGCGCGCACCGAGATGAGCCGCACCCGCGAGGGCGGGCTGCGCACGGTCGCCGCGGGGAAGCGGGTGTACGGCTGGAATCAGGCGCTCGGCCCGCTCAAGGACCGCCCGCTGACCGAGTCCGAACAGCGCGAGTTCCAGAAGCACGTGCTGCGCTCGCACGCCGCGGGCAGCGGTCCGATGTTGTCCGACAAGGTCGCCCGGCTCGCGCTGATCCTGCGCGCCAACGCGATGGCCCGCGCGCACATGGGGGTGCGGCCGGAACTCGTGGACCGGATGCTCGCCATGGTGAACGCGGACGTGATCCCGCGGATGCCCGAAGTCGGCTCGCTCGGCACCGGTGACCTGCAACCGATGGCGGCCGCCGGGCTCTCCATGATGGGGGAGAGCAATCCGGTCGATTACCGTGGCACTCAACGGGATCCCGACTCGGCCCTGCGCGCCGCCGGGCTGTCCGAGCACTTCACCCCGCAGGCGGGCGAGGCGCTGGCGCTGATCAGTGGGGGAAGCGTGCTGCTCGCCCGGTACGTGGACGCGCTGGACCGTGCCGAACGGGTGGCCGATTCCTTCGACGGTGCCTTCGCCCTCTTCCTCGAGGCGACCCGCGCCGAACAGGGCGCCTTCGATCCGCGCACCCACGAGGAACGCGGATTCGGCGCGGAGACCGAGAGCGCGCGGGTCACCAGGGCGCTGACGTGTTCCAGTGAGTGGATGACCGAGCGCGGCCGCCAGCGCAGCGGGGAGGCCGAACCGCGGGTACAGGACGCCACCTCGGTGCGTGCCGAACCGCAGATCATCGGCGGACTGCGGCAGCGGATCACCGAGGGGCGCTCGCTCGCGGGGCGCGAGGCGAACTCCTCCAGTTCGAATCCGCTGTTGTTCAAGGGCGCGAAGGGCTACGACTTCGTGATGGGCGGCAACTGGGATTACTCCCAGCTCGGCCACGAGATCGACGCGTTGAACGAGCAGATCGCCGATCTGGCCGTGCTCTCCGAAACCCTGTCCGGCAGGCTGCTCGATCCGAAATGGAGCTACGGCCTGCCCGCCAATCTGGCCGGTGGCAAGGTCGGGCTCAATTCCGGCATGGTGCAGGCCGAATCCATGGCAGCATCGCTCATCCCCGAAATCCAGGTGCGCGCCAACCCGGCAGGCACCCTGTCCCGTCCGGTCAAAGGCGGGCAGGAGGACCACAACACCATGGCCATGGCCTCCGCGCGTGATCTCCTGGCCAACCTGGACCGCACCGAGACCGTGCTCGGGGTGCAGCTCATGATGGGCGCCCAGGGAATCGACCTCATGCGGCCGAAAATGGGCAAGCTGCGGCTGGGCTCCGGATCCGAACGGGTGTGGCGGACCGTGCGGACCCGCATCGCCCCGCTCACCGAGGACCGTTACCTCAGCCCGGACGTGCGCGCCGCGAGCTCGCTGATCCACGACGACTCGATCGCCGGAACGGTCCGTTCGGCGAGCGCGCACGGTTCGAACTCCTGCGCCGCCTAGCGGCCGACCGCTGGACCGGCTGTGGCGTAGTCGCCGACGAAGCGCGCGAAGGTCTCGCCGTGGGTGAGCGGCAGGTAATGCCCGGCGCCCGGGACGGTGCGCAGCTCACCGCGTGCGCATGCCGCGCGGAATCGGCGCTCCTGCAGGCGGAAGTGGTCGCTGCGCCCGTTGATGAACAGTACCCTTCCCGGGTACCGCGCCAGATCACCGAGCGGGTCCGGCGTGCCGAGGGCGACCATCGCCTCCGGAATGACCTGGGTGGCGATGCCCGCCTCGATCACCGGACCGGCCACTTCCGCGGGCAGTGACCGCCGAAGCACCCGGGCGCTGAATCGGTCGCCCTGGTCGGGCAGGGCGGTGAGGATCCGGTGTGCCAGCAGAAACGGTCTGCGCAGTCCCTTGGTGGGAACCAGCGTGCAGCCCGCGCCCACGAGGGCCGCGACCCGGTCCGGGTAACGTGCCGCAGTCGCGATCGAGACGAGGCCGCCGAGGGAATGCCCCACCAGCGCGACCGGTCCGCCCGCCGCGTCGATCGCCTCGGATACCGCCTGGACCGCCGTGTCCAAGGTGAACGGCTGGTCCCGGCGTGCACCGTGCCCGGGAAGGTCGGGTGCGAGGACGCGGTGTCCTGGTAGTAGTCGCTGTTGCTGTCGCCAGCAGGCCCCGGACAACCGGATGCCATGGACGAACACGAGTGGTAAGACGGCACTCATCGGTCACCTCCCCGGCAGACGGTGCCATGCCAGGGAACCTACCGGAGTTGTGCTGGTCCTGGAGAACTGGCGGTACTGGGGTGCGGTGAATTCCGGTTTGCCGTGCTGTATTCGGACTTCCCATTCGGTGTTGTGGATCAGGGTGTGGTGGTAGGCGCAGAGCAGCACCATGTTGTTTTCGACGGTGTAGCCGCCGTTGGCGTGGTGCCGAATGTGGTGGGCTTGGGTGAGGCTTGGTGG
>NZ_JALM01000089.1 GCF_000737195.2 Sciscionella sediminilitoris | reverse complement strand
TATTGGGAGACACGCTGTAGGCGCGAACCGGGCGGCGTGCACACCCGCGCGGACCGAGATTCGTGCGCCATGGCCGAAGCGGGTACGGGGCACCGGTTCATAGCATCGAGCGATCCGTTGCGATTCCGGTCTCCGTACGACAGGAGTTTCCCATGGCGCACCCCGTTCGCAGCCGACTCGGTGTGCTGCTCGGCAGCACCACACCGCCCGAGCAGATCGGTGCGCAGGCCCGTGCGGCGGAATCCGCCGGCTACGGCGAACTGTGGATCCCGGAGGACTATTTCTTCCTCGGCGGGGTCGCGGGTGCCGCGCTCGCACTCGGCAGCACGGCGCGGATTCCGGTCGGGATCGGCGTGGTGTCCTCGGTCGTCCGGCATCCGGCGCTGCTGGCCATGGAGATCGGCACCCTCGCCCGCGCCTATCCGGGCAGGCTCATTCCCGGCATCGGGCACGGGGTGCCCGGCTGGACCGCGCAGATGGGGCTGACCCAACGGTCGCCGATGAGCGCGCTGCGCGAGACGCTGACCGGGGTCCGGGAGCTGCTTTCCGGGAAGACGGTGGACGAGGACGGCCGGTTCGCCACCTTCCGGCAGATCGCGATCACGCACCCGGTTCCGGACGGCGTGCCGCTGTTCACCGGGGTGCTCGGGGACAAGGGCCTCGAACTGACCGGTCAGCTCGCCGACGGCCTGCTCGTCAGCGCGCTCGCTCCGGTCGAGTACGTGCGTGCCGCGCGGGCGAAACTCGATGCGGCGGCGAAGGCGGCCGGACGCGAGCAGCGCCTCGGGATCAGCGTGCTCGCGGCGGCCAACATCACCAGGGATCCGGACCGGATCGCTGCGGCCCGTGCGGCGCTGCGGCCCGTACTGGCCTTCTACCTCGCCGCGACCGGGCCGACCGCGCTGTTCGGCGCGGTCGGGGTCAACGAACAGCTCGCGGACATGCTCGCCAGGGGCGGGGCCGAGACGGTGGCCGCGGAGATGCCCGAGGAATGGCTCGACGTGTTCGGCATCGTCGGCGATCAGGACAGCGCCCGTGCGCGCATCGGGGAGTACCTCGACGCCGGTGCGGACAGCGTCGTGCTCGCCACCGTCGTCCCGGAAGGGGCCGAGGAAACCCTGGCCGTCACCGGCGAACTGACCCGGGAATTCACCCACTGAAAAGGCAGTGAGCACCGAAAAGGAGAACCGCCATGAGCAGTGACCTCGAACAGATTCTCGATGTGCACAAGGGTTGGTACGAAGCCAATATCGGCCTGATCGCCGAGAAGATGCTGGCGTATTTCCCGGTCGGGGACGGATACCACCAGTTCAATCTCAACGGCCACACCTACAACGGCGTGCTGGACAAACACCGGTTGTGGGTCAACTCCGCGAAGATCGGGCTGACCATCACCGCGATCGAGGACACCGTCGGGCCGGATGTTCAGCTTTTCGGGGATGTCGCGCTGCTCACCGCCGAAGGCGTGGCCGATCTCGTCATGACCACGGGAGCCGATCCGGTGCCGACTCCGTTCCGCACCACCGAGTTCTTCCGCCGGGACGATGGCAAGCAGAACCCGGAATGGCGGATCTGGCACATGCACGTGAGCGTGACCGACAAGCAGATGCCCAAGTACGGGACGGAATGAGCATGGCGCCGGACCGGGTGCGGATCGCGGGCGATGCGGGGACGCTGTCGGTGCTGCGCGTGGGCGTGGACCGGCCGGGAACCCCGCTCGTGCTGCTGCATCCCATCAACTCCGCCGCCGTGGTGTGGACCGAGGTCGCGGCCGCCATGGATCGGCCGGTGCTGGCCGTGGATCTGCGCGGGCACGGGGAATCGGTGCTGAGCGGTCCGTTCACCGTTGAAGAGGGCTATGTGCCGGATGTGCGCGCCGTGCTCGACCAGCTCGGCCTGGCGCGGGCACATTTCGGCGGCGGTTCGCTCGGCGGAACCATCTCGGTCGCCCTGGGAGCCCTTGCCCCGCAACGGGTCGCGAGCGTCACCGCGTTCGGATCCACGCTGGGCACCGGTGTTCCGGACGAGGCGATCGCGGCCATGGTGACCGAGCTCGAGGAGAAGGGCACGGCCGGATACTTCGCCGACCAGGTGCGCCAGATCGTCGGCCCGGCGTACCGGGAATCCGCGCACATCCGGACCGTCATGGCCGAGGCCGTCGGCGAGCGGCCGGAAAACGTGGTCGCGCAAATCCTGTACGGCGCCTTCGGTGCCGATATCCGGGCAATCGCGGGAAATCTCGCGGGTTCCGGGATTCCGGTGCGCGCGGTGACCGGGTCCGCGGATCCGACCTGCCCGCCCGCGATGTCCGCGGAACTGGCCGAGGTCACCGGCGGCACCGCGCTGACCCTGCCGGGAGTAGGTCATCTGCCGATGCTCGAGGAACCGGAGCGGGTCACCGAAATCCTGCGGGAGAACATCGCGCGAGCCGAGGACGTGAATCGGTGACCTACTCGATCGTCGCGCGCGATCCGGCCACCGGCGAGCTCGGAGTCGGTGCGCAGACCCACTTCTTCGGTGTCGGCGCGCTGTTGCCCTGGGCCGAGGCGGGGGTCGGCGCGGTCGCCACCCAGGCCTTCGTCAACGTCGAGCACGGCCCGCACGGGCTGGAGTTGTTGCGGGCCGGGGTATCCGCATCGTCCACAGTGGACACGCTGGTGGCCGGTGACCCGGACTCGGCGTATCGCCAGCTGGGCGTGGTCGATGCCGTGGGCTCGGTCGGTACGCACACGGGAGAGTCCTGCGCCCCATGCGTCGCGGTGGCACGGGGCACTCAGGTCACCGTGCAGGGGAACATGCTCGCCGATCCGGATGTGTGCGCCGCCGCGCTGCGCGCCTTCGAGGCCGAAGAGGGTGACCTCGCGGACCGGATCCTCGCCGGTCTCCTGGCCGCGGAGGCCGCGGGCGGCGATGTGCGCGGTTCGCAGTCGGCGGCGTTGCGCGTGGTGTCCGGGAACCGTGGCCCGGCCCCATGGAACGAGGTGCGCACCGACCTGCGGGTGGATGATCACCCCGATCCGGTCGGTGAGCTCGCCCGGTTGCTGCCGCGCTCCCGGGCGTTCGGCGTGGTCGGTTCGGTGATGTTCGCCCGCGGACTGACCCTCGGCCCGTTCACCGGGATCGGGCCGGATGAACTGGACGAACGGCTGCGTGCGCTCGCCGATGCCGCGCAGGTGATCGGGCCG
The DNA here is from genome assembly GCF_000737195.2 of Sciscionella sediminilitoris. GTDB lineage: Bacteria > Actinomycetota > Actinomycetes > Mycobacteriales > Pseudonocardiaceae > Sciscionella > Sciscionella sediminilitoris. The sequence goes on along the minus strand of NZ_JALM01000089.1, from coordinate 27,684 downwards.
GACAACCGGGAGGCCGACTTCTGGCGCGCGGTGCTGCTCGCCCGCGCCGGACGGGCAGCGGCGGCGGCCGAGCTGTTCGCCGAGGTCACCGCGCACCGCGCGGAGCTGCTGCGGTTCGCCGAAAACCTTGCCCCGCTCGGATTTCTCGACGAGGAAGCGCTCGCCGCGCTCACCGAACACGCCAGGAGGGCCCCATGAGCGTCGATGCGGCTGCGGCCGCGGTGCGCGCGGACCGGGTGACCGAACTCGCCGCGGAGCTGATCCGGTGCGACACCAGGAATCCGCCCGGCGGGGAATGGCCGGTGGTGGAACCACTGCGGGCCGTACTGCGCGAACTGGGCGCCGAGGTGACGATCTTCGAACCCGAACCGGGACGCCCATCGGTGCTCGCCCGGCTCGGTTCGGGGGACCGGCCGACCCTGCTGGTCAACGGGCACACCGATGTGGTTCCGGTGGTGGCCGGGGACTGGTCGCTGCCGCCGTTCGCCGGGCAGGTGCGAGACGGGCTGCTCTACGGTCGCGGTGCCTGCGATATGAAAGGTGGGATCGCCGCGGCAGTGGAGGGAATGCGGGCCTGCCGGGATGCCGGAGTGGCGCCGCCGTCCGATATCGCGTTCCACTTCGTGGCCGATGAGGAGACCGGTGGCCGGGCCGGGACCGAGGCACTGGTCGCGGCCGGGCTCGCGGAGGCCGATGCCGCGATCGTTCCCGAACCCAGCGAACTGCGGGTGAGCGTCGCCGAGCGGGGCGCGCTGCTGGTGGAGATCCTGGTGCGGGGACGCGCGGCGCACGGCAGCGATCCCGCGGCCGGGCATTCCGCCGTCGCCGATGCCGCGCGCATCGCATCCGCGCTGCACGAGGCCGATTTCGGGACCGGGGAGCATCCGTTCCTCGGCACGCCGACCGCGAACGTCGGCACGATCTCCGGTGGCACCGCGGTCAACATCGTGGCCGCCGAATGCCGGTTGCGGGCCGATCGCCGGGTGCTGCCCGGGCAGAACAGGGAGCAGGCGCTCGCCTCGCTGGCCGCGGTGATCGAGTCCGCGGGTGCGTTCGACTACGAGATGACCGTGCTCGCGTTCGCCGAGGGCTCCGAGCTCGATGCCGCGCACCTGTTCGTCACCGAGGTGCGCCAGGCCGCGGAGCACGCGCCGATCCGGGGCCTGTACCTCGGCACCGACGCCCGGTTCCTGCGCAATGAGCTCGGCATTCCCTCCGTGGTGTACGGGCCGGGATCGATGAGTGTCGCGCACGCAGCCGACGAGTACGTGCCGGTCGCCGAACTGGCCACGGCCGCGCGCACCTTCGCCAGGCTGTACGCGAGTTTCCGCGGCGCGGGCGGTGGCCGTGCCGGGTAGGGTTCCGGGATGGAACAGCTCGCCGAGGAATGCGTCGCGGACGTGGTTCGCGGGGCACTGCATTTCGGCAGCGGCGGTGGCGGTGATCCCTATCTCGGGCAGCAACTGGTGGTCGCGGCGATCCGGCGGCACGGTCCGATCCGGCTGGTGACCCCGGAGACGCTGGCCTCGGACGCACCGGTGCTCCCGGTGGTTTCCGGGGGAACCCCGGTGGCGCTGACCGAGAAGGTGCACGGCACGCTCGAGGCGCGGACCCTGCGTTCGGTAGTGGAAGCCCGGATCGGCCGGGAGTGCGCGGCGGTTCTTCCGGTGCAGCTCGGCAGCGTGAACGTGGCCGTCGCGCTGGCCGTCGCGGCCGAGCTCGGGCTCCCGTGCCTGGACGCGGATCTGATGCGGCGCACCTGGCCCTCGATCGACATGACCCTGCTGCGCCTGTTCGGGTACTCCGCCGCGCCGATCACCGTGGTCGGCGGGGCCGGGGTGGTCGCGGAGTTCAGCCACGGCGCGGACGCGGTGCTCGGGGAGCTGCTGCGCGCCGTCATGCCCGGGCTCGGACTCGTCGCCCTGATCAGCGCGTACCGGGTGACTGCCGGGGACTGTGCCCGGTTCCGCGCGGGCGGCTCGATCAGCGACTGCGCCCGGATCGGTGCGGCACTCGCGGAGGTGGACCCGGCGCGGGAGGACGGATTCGAGCCGTATCTGCGCGCCTGTGGCGGACGGCTGGTGTGTTCGGGAACCGTCGCCGAACTCGTGCAGCGCTACGGCGAGGGCGCACCGCGCGGCGTCGTATCCCTGCGCACCCCGGAAGGCTTGGTGCGCCTGGATTTCCAGAACGAGAACCTGATCGTCGGCCGGGAAGGCGCGGTGCTGGCCACGGTGCCGGACCTGATCGGCATCGCCGACTCGGAGACCGGTGCCCTGCAGCAGACCGTCGACCTCGTCACCGGGCAGGAGGTGCGGGTGATCACCGGCCCGGTCGATCACCGCTGGCACACCCCGGAAGGCCTGAGGATGGTGGGACCGCGGGCCTTCGGCTACCCGGTCGACGCGGTCCGGTTCGACGGCGCGGTCCCGGCGGGGCAGGGACGATCGGTGGAGCAGGGATGAGCGGGCTGCGCGTCGGCGTGGACGCCACCGCGGCGGTGGCCCTCGACGATCGGGACCGGATCCGCGCGGTGCGGCACGGGGACACCCCGGCACGGATGCTCGAGCAGCTGCTCACCCGGGACATCGAGGCCGCGGCGATCGACCGGGTCGTGGCGATCCTGCCCGATCCCGAGCTCGCCGAGCTGGACGCGGGGGCGCGCGTGGCGGTGCTGCGCATCGGTGCCCCCGCGACGACCGCGATACCGCCACTGGCCGCCTGGCCCGTCCGCGAACGCGCGATGCTGGCGGGACCGGTGACGATGGTGCGCGGCGGGCACGAGTACGACGGGCGGGTCTCGGCACCACTGGACCTGGCCGCGGTGACCGAATTCGCGCGCGGCTGCGCGGGAATCGCCGGTGCCGTCGCGGTCGCGGGCGTGCACGGCCTTGAGTACCCGGAGCACGAACGGCGCGCGGCGGCCGTGCTCGCCGAACAGCTGAACGTGCCGGTGATCCGTGGCGGGGAGACCGAAGCGCTCGGCTTGCTTGAGCGGGAGAACACCGCCGTCCTCGATGCCGCCATGGCCGCGGCGGTCGATGCCCGGATCGGCGAACTGACCGCCGTTCTCGGCGCGCGGCAACCCGAGGCGGAACTGTTCGTGCTTCGCGGGGACGGGACGGTACTGCCCGCCCATTTGGCACGGCGCCACGCCACGGCGTTGATCGGTGCCGCGCGGGCCGCCGCGCTGCACGGTGCGGTCCGGTTGGCGGGAACGGGTTCGGCCGTCGTCGTCGATGCGCGTTCGGAGGCCGCCGTGGTGAGCCGCGTTCGGGACGGATTGCTGCCCGGAGCGGGACGGCTACGGGAGATCGCCGGTGTCCGGACCGGGGTGCGCACGCCCCGGCCGGTCGTGGTTTCCCGGCGCCAGGCCGGTTTCCCGGAACGGCTGCGCGCCGCGCTCGCCCGCACACGGGCCGGTGATGATGAGCTTGCGGTGCTGGTGCTCGGTGAGCTCGCCGAGGAGATCGCGGGGGTTCCGGTGACCCGGCCGCCCGACGGCGAACTCGCCGCGGTGATCGGTGCCGCGACCGCCGAGGCCGCGGGTTCGGTCGACCGGATCTTCTGGCAGGGCGCGGGGGACCGGCAGGAGAGCGCGAACCGGGCGAGGCGGCTGGCCCGCGATGCCGCGGTGCGTGCCGGTGCCGATCCGCGCACACTCCGCGAGACACCGGTGCGCGCGGCCCTGACGACCTATGTCCCCGTCCCCGCGGCGCGCCTGCAGGTGACCGCGATCGGGGCGCCGCTGCGACCGGCTCCGGTGACACCATGAACTCTGTCCCGATCACCCTCGGCCAATTGCTGGAACTCGGCCTGCTTCCGGGACACGAGGTGCTCGGCGGGGCGAGCGGACTGCACCGGCCGGTCCGGCTCGTCGTCGTCGGCTCGGACGTGCACGAGATCCCCGAGCTCGCCCCGGGAAGTGTCGCCGTGTTCGGCAGGGATCAGCTCGTCCTCGACGATCTCGCGGTGGATCTCGCGGTCCGGCTGGCCGGCAGCGCCGGTCTCTCCGGCATCATCGCCGCGCACCCGAGGCGGCGGATTCCGTTCGTCACCACTCGGCTCGCGGATCGGCTCGCCCTGCCGCTCATCGGTGTGCCGGAGATCGCCCCCGCGGCGGTGGTGACCGCGTTCGAGCCGTATGTCCGTGCCCCCGAGATCGCCGGGCTGAAGGTGCTCGGCGAGGTGGCCCGCCGATTCCAGCGTCCACCGGCCGACGCGCAGGCGCTGGTGTCCGCGCTGACCGCGGCCGTGGGTGAACCGGTGGCCATCGTCGATGCGGAATCCCGTCTGCTCGCCGGTGATCCGGCGGTGCACGCGCTGCTCGACGGCGAGGCGGTGCGGCTCGGGGAACGGCATCCGGTCGCCGCGACGACCGGGACCGATGACGAAGGGCTGTTGCTGCATCCGGTGCAGGCCGATCCGAGCGGGCCCGCGGTCTGCTGGATCGTGGTGCACCGTCCGCGATTCGGCACCGGGGTGCTGCTCGAACCGGTGCGGAACGCGATCGCGATCGCCGCGCTGTCCTTCGCCCTGCACGTGGCCGGTGAGGCGGTCCTCGCCGAACGCGAACACCGGCGCCGTTCCCTGCTGCTCAACGAAATCCTCGAACAACCGGAGGAGCTGGGCAGCCGGAGCGTCGAGCGGGCGACCGCGCTCGGCTGGCGGCTCGCCGGATGGCACACCGCGGTGCAGGTGCAGGTCTCGGCGCTGCCCGCGGCCGTCCGGGGTTCCGCGCTCGGCACCGAACTCGAGGAGCGGTTCGCCGAGCACGGGATGCCGGTGACACCGGTGGAACGCGCCGAGGGCTGGGTGTTCTGGACGACGAGCGAGGCAGCCGCCGACCCGGCCGATCCGGGACCGCTGATCGGGCGGGTGGGGCGGACCCTGGCCGCCATCGAGGCGGAACACCCTGGGCTGTGGTTGTGCGCGGGCATCGGCGGTGCGCATCCGGGTACCGCGGGGATCGGCCGCTCCGCCGAACAGGCGCGCCAGGCCGCCCTGCTCGCGCGCACCGCGCACCGCCCGGCCGCCGTGGAACACATCGACGCGGCCAGCCCCCGGCGGCTGCTCGCGGGCTGGTACGGCACGGCCGCGCTGCGCGGGGCAGCCGCCGAACTGCTCGCCCCGCTCGATGCCGTCGACCCGTCCGGCATGCTGGTGCGCACCCTGCGCTGCTATCTCGACTGCCGGTCCTCGGCCAAGGCAGCGGGGGCCGTGCTCGGGATCCACCGCAACACGGTCATGCAGCGGATGGACCGGATCGCCGAGCTGTTGCCCGCCGACCTCGAGGACCCCGACGACCGGCTGGCCGTGCACCTGGCCACCCGTGCCGTCGGCGTGGATTGGGACGAGTCCTGACCGGATCGCGTGGTTGCCCGGATCCGATAGTTGCGCTGCGCCCTTCCGGGCACCGGGAACAGGGCGCTGCGCCCACTGACGGGCGCCGGATCCGTATCTAGCCTCGTGAGCCATGACGGTCGTGGACAACCGGAGGGAGCACTCCCTGGTGCCGATCCAGGGCGAGCCTCGGCTGTCCAGCCTGATCGGCGCCCGGCGCGGCTGGTTCGCGGTGCTGAGCACGGAGGCGAACCTGGAGCGGCCGCTGGCCGGAGCGGTGATCTGGGATCCTACTCAGCCGCTGCACCGCCACCAGGTGGTCCTGCTGACCGCGGCCCGCCCCTCGCGCGCCGAGCTCACCGAGGCAGTGCTGGCCGGGCAGCGAGCCGAGGCCGCGGCGATCGTGCTGCGCGACGGCTGCCTGCCAGCGGATGCCGAGGTCACCGCGGCCGGGATCCCGGTGCTGGCGGTACACGCCGAAGTCGGCTGGGAGGAACTGGGCGCGCTGGTCCGCTCGCTGGTGTCCCGCCACCGGCTCGGCGTCCCGGAGTCGGTGCCCACCGCGAGCGGCCTGTACGAACTCGCCGAGAGCGCGGCGCTCGCCCTGGCCGGTGCCGTGGTGCTCACCGATGCCGCGCTGCGGGTGCTCGCCTTCGGTTGCGAGGGCGGGCTCGAGGAGACCACCGGCGAACCGGTTCTCGCCCGCAGGGGCCCGGGGGAAGAACTCGCCGCCGTCCGGAAACTGCACGGCATCGCCTGGATCGGGCACCGGCTGGTCGCGCCGATCGAGGTGGCGAACCGAACGGTCGGCTACGTGCTGCTGACTCCCGGGCCGGACACCCCGGACTGCGCGGAGCGCGTGCTCGGGGATGTCGCCGCGGCGGCGGCCGCCTGGTTCCCGGACGCCGGCGTCGATGCCGAGGACGAGGTCCGGGCCGAGCTGCTGCGCGGGCTGCTGGCCGGAAAGGGGTCCCTGGAGGCGCTGACCGAGCGGTTACCCGCCAGGTGCCCGGCGTGGTATCTGCTCGCCCTCGGTTCGTTCGGTGCGGAAGCCGCTTTCCCGCCGGAACGGGAATCGCCGTTGGCGCGCTGTGCCCGGATGCTGAATCCGGAAACGATCACCGTCATCCACGACTCGGTCGCCTATGTGTTGTTCACCGGTGCCGGTGACCCCGGGGCGTTCGCCGAGCAACTGCGCGGGCGCGCCGCGCGGTTGTCCGGTGTACCGGTGGTCGCCTGCCTGACCGCGGCGCTGACCGCGACCGAGGAGGTCCGAGCCGAACGCGAACCGCTCCGGCATGCCGTTGCCGTGCTGGCCGCACGGCGCACCCCGGCCACCGCCTCGCTCGCCGAGCTCCGCCCGCACATCCTGATCGCCGAGCTCGCCGGTCTGGTCACCGAGCATCCCGGACTGTTGAGCGGTCCCGTGGACCTTCTGCGGCGCGATGGATCCCGGCGCGGCGCCGAATACCTGGACACCTTGTTGAGCTGGTTCGACGCGGCGTGTGACGTGACGAGGGCGGCGGCCGCCTTGCGGGTGCACCGGAACACCTTCCGCTATCGCTTGCAGCGCATCGAAAAGCTCTGTGCCCTCGATCTGGAGGACGCCGTGCAGCGGTTCACCCTCGAACTCCAGGTTCGGTTACTCGTGCTGCGCGGCGGTTGGTGAGCCTCGGTCAGGGTCGACGTCCAGCACGATCCGGCCGCGGGTACGGCCCTCTTCCTGGATGGCTCGCCAGGCCTCGGCCGCTTGTTCGAGTGGGAACGAGCGGTTCACCGTGACCGAAAGCTTCCCGGACTCGGCGAGACCGGTCAGTTCGGTCAGTTCCTCGGCGTTCGCGCGGGCCCACACCAGATGCCCGCCCTGCTCGGGAGCGGTGAAATCGACCACGGAGGCTACCCGTGCGGGGTCCTTCAAGACCTGTTGCGAGACGGCAACCGCGTCGCCGCCGTAGAAGTCGAGCGCCGCATCGATTCCCTCGGGGACCAGCCGCCGCACTCGCTCGGCAAGGTCTTCGCCATAGGTGACCGGTGTGGCGCCGAGCTCGCGCAGGAAGTCGTGGTTGCGTTCACCGGCGGTGCCGATGACCCGAGCGCCACGGGCGACCGCGATCTGCACCCCGAGCGAGCCGACCCCACCGGCTGCCGCGTGCACCAGGACGGTGTCGCCCGCGCCGACGTCGATCCGTTTGATGGCCTGATAGGCCGTCAAACCGGGCAGCGGCAGTCCGGCCGCATGCCTCCACTCCCAGGACGCCGGTTTGCGGGCCAGGGCACGAGCCGGGGCGGAGACCAGTTCCGCGTAGCCGCCGCGCTGTGCCCAGTCCTTGATGATGTAACCGATGACCTCGTCCCCGACCTCGAACTCGGTGGCGTCGAGGCCACGGGCCTCGATGACACCGGCCACCTCCCAGCCGGGGACGAGGGGGAAGTGTGCCTCCATGAGGCCGTCGAGATAACCGGCGCCCAGCTTCCAGTCGGCGGGGTTCACCCCGGCTGCCTTGACCCGGATCAGGAATTCCCCGGGCCCTGCCGAGGGCTCCGGCTGTTCCCTGAGTTCCAGATCGTCGGCGCCGCCATAGTGCGGCAGTGCCATCGCCTTCATTCTCGCTCCTCGTTGCGTTCGGTGCTCGGTGGCGGGGCCGGACTGGGGGCCGTCCAGCTGGCGAGCAGGTTGATGGCTTTGCGGGACGGGGACTCGGGTTCGGTGGTGTAGACGTAGAGGGTCGTGTCCGGATCGCCGGGAGGTGTGAGGCTTTCGTATTCGACGGTCAGCTCGCCGACCAGTGGGTGGTGCAGGTGTTTCGAGCCGTGGGTGCGCTGATGGACGCGATGCTGTTCCCACCACTGGCCGAATTCGGGGCTGTGTTCGCGGAGGTCGGCGATGAGTTCGGCGGTGGCGCGATCATCGGGGTCCCGGCCGACCTCGAACCGCAGGCTTTCGACCGCGGCCCTCGCCTGGTCCGGCCAGTCCACGAACAGTGATCGGGCGTCCTGGTCGAGCAGCATCCAGCGGGCGTAGTTGCGCCGCGGGGCGGGCATCCGGTCGAAGTCGGCGAACAGTGCCTTGGCCATCCGGTTGGCCGCCAGGATGTCGGTGCGGCGGCCGAGTACGAGCACGGGCTCCCCGTCGAGGGCGTCGAGCAGCTGATAGAGCCCCGGGCGCACCCGTTGCACACCACGGGATTTCCTGCGCGTGGTCGCCGAGCTCGGCCCGATGAGGTCGTCCAGGTGGGCGCGCCCCGCCGCATCGAGTTCGAGCGCCCTGCCGATCGCTTCCACGACCGCGGGCGAGGGGGTGATGGGCCTGCCCTGTTCGAGGCGGGCGTAGTAATCGGCGGACACTCCCGCCAGCCGGGCGACCTCCTCGCGGCGCAGCCCGGGGACCCGGCGCACCCGTCCGTCCGGTGGTAGTCCTGCCTTGGACGGATCGACAACGGCGCGGGCCCGGCGGAGGAAGTCGGCGAGTTCGCGATTGATGGCCACGGAACCCATTGTCGCCGATCTCGCCGCCAGGTGGCTGGACCTGGGCAACCTAGGTCGCGCCGTCCTAGGTTGCCCAGGGCGCGCGATGGGCCCCCGAAACCGCGTGTTCGGCGGCAGGCTCGAGGTATACCGGCGCCGGAAAGCGCGACCGGGGAATCGTCAGCAAAGGATCGAATTCGTGAGCAAAGTCCTGATCGTCATGTCCGCGGCAAGCGTCTGGGAGCGCACCGATGGTTCCTCGTACCCGACCGGCTACTGGGCCGAGGAACTCGCCGCACCGCACAAGAAGTTCGTCGAAGCCGGATTCACCGTCGACTTCGCGTCCCCGGGCGGAGTGTTGCAGCCACTGGATGCGCACAGTGCCGATCCGGAGGTCGCCGGGCCGGACTGCGCGAGCCACGTCGAGCACGCCGCGGAAGCGCTGCGGAGCTTCGGGCCCTTGCTCAAGCTCGAGGAGATCGACATCGCCGACTATGTGGCCGTGGTGCTTCCCGGCGGGCACGGACCGGTGGTCGACCTCTACCAGGACGCGCATCTCGGCCGCCTGCTCACCGAGGCCGAGGCGAGCGGGAAGCTCATCGGCGCGGTCTGCCACGGACCCGCCGGTCTGTTGTCCGCGGTGGACGGGGAAGGGAAATGGCTGTTCGCCGGGCGGGAACTGGCGGCGTTCACCGATGAGGAGGAGCAGCTGTTCGGTACCGCCGAGGGTGCGCCGTGGCTGCTCGCCAGCAGGCTGCGCGAGCTGGGCGCGAAGCACTCCAGCGGCCCGGCCTACGAGGCGTTCACCGTCCGGGATCAGAACCTGTTCACCGGGCAGAACCCCGCTTCGAGCGCGCCGATGGCCGAGGCGATGGTGGCCGCCCTGACCTGATCGGTCCTGGGCGTTTTCCGGGGGAACCCCGATCCAGCACCGTGATCAATCCGAGAGGAAGCGTGAACGCCGTGACCAAGTCCGCATCGGTTGCCGAGATCGTCACACGGGTACGGCGTGGCGTGCTCATCGACGGCAGCTGGCGACCGGCAACCGGAGCGGCGACCTTCGAGGTCGAGGATCCCGCGAGGGGACGGTCGCTTGGCGAGGTCGCCGACGGCACACCCGAGGACGGGCTCGCCGCGCTCACGGCAGCCGATGACGCCCGGTCGAGCTGGGCTGCCACGCCGCCGCGGCACCGGGGCTTGATCCTGCGCCGCGCCTACGAATTGTTGCTGCGGCGCAAGGAACAGCTCGCGTGGTTGATCACGCTGGAGATGGGCAAGTCACTCGCGGAATCCAGGGCCGAAGTCGAATACGGCGCGAACTATCTGCGCTGGTTCGGTGAGGAAGCGGTCCGGATCGAGGGCAGCTGGAAGGTCAGCGAGGACGGAACCGCCCGCGTGCTCGTCATGCGGCAACCGGTCGGGCCCTGCTTGTTGATCACGCCGTGGAACGCGCCGCTGGCGATGCCCGCGCGCAAGATCGCGCCCGCGGTCGCCGCCGGTTGCACCATGATCGTCAAGCCCGCGCCACAGACGCCGCTGACCACGGCCGCCCTGGCCGAGACACTTATCGAGGCCGGATTGCCCGACGGTGTGCTGAACATCGTCCCGACCACGGACGCGGCCGCGCTCACCGAGCCCTTGCTGCGTGACGGCCGGTTGCGCAAGCTGTCCTTCACCGGGTCCACCCCCGTCGGCCGGCTCCTGCTGTCCCATGCGGCGGGAACGGTACTGCGGACCTCGATGGAGCTCGGCGGGAACGCCCCGTTCATCGTGTGCCGCGACGCCGATCTCGACGCGGCTGTCACGGGCGCGATGACGGCCAAACTCCGCAACATCGGCGAGGCGTGCATCGCCGCCAACCGGTTCCACGTGCATGCCGCTGTCGCCGAACGGTTCAGCGCGAAACTCGCCGCGCGCATGAGCGAACTCACCCTCGGCCCCGGCACGGAAACCGGAACCGATATCGGGCCACTCATCGATGAACGCCAGCGCCGCAAGGTCGCCGAACTGGTCGAGGACACCGTTGCCGCGGGAGCAACGGTGCGCATCGGCGGCCGCATTCCCGCCGGGCCGGGATACTTCTACCCGCCGACCGTGCTCACCGATGTGCCGCCCGGTTCCCGGATCAGCCGCGAGGAGATCTTCGGGCCCGTCGCGGCGATCCAGACCTTCGAGCAGGAATCCGAGGCCCTCCGCGCGGCCAACGACACCGAATTCGGTCTCGTGAGCTACCTCTACACCCGCGATCTGGCGCGCGCGGTGCGGATGAGCGAACGCCTCGAAACCGGAATGGTGGGCCTCAACCGCGGTTATGTTTCCGATGCCAGCGCCCCGTTCGGCGGTATGAAGCAATCCGGTATCGGGCGCGAGGGCGGAAACTCCGGTATCGAGGAGTACCTGGAACAGAAGTATGTCGCCGTCGATGCGGCCGAACCCGAACCCGAGGATGGCGAACTTCCGGAGGAATCCCGGTGAACAGCACCGTTTTCGACTCCGTTCTCTTCCGTGATCTGTTCGGGACACCGGCGATGCGCGCGATCTTCGGCGATGACGCATACATCGATGCCGTGGTGCGCGTCGAAGTCGCGCTCGCGCGAGTACAGGCACGGATCGGGGTCATTCCGGCGCATGCGGCCGAAACCATCGCCGGCTCCTGCGATCCCGCGCGGCTCGATCGCGAACGCCTCCGCAGGGACACCGATACCGTCGGCTACCCCGTTCTTGCCATCGTCACCCAGCTCGCCGAGCAGTGCGGCGATGCGGGCGGCTACCTCCACTGGGGTGCCACGACCCAGGACATCATGGACACCGCGAGCATGCTGCAATGCGGGCAAGGTCTGGCGCTCATCGCCGAAGCCCTGGACGAGCTGCGGGCACACCTGCGCCGCCTCGCGGCCGAACACGCCGACACCGTCACCGCGGGGCGGACGCACCTCCAGCACGCCCTGCCCATCACCTTCGGCTACCGGGTCGCGGTCTGGCTTTCCGCCCTGGACCGGCACTCCGACCGCCTGGACGCGGTCCGCGCACGGGACCTGATGGTGCAGTTCGGCGGCGCGGCGGGAACCCTGGCCTCGCTCGGCTCCGGAACGGAGGGCCTGCGGATCCGGGCTGCTCTTGCCGAGGAGCTCGGCCTGCGGGATCCCGAGATCACCTGGCATGTGGCCCGTGACGGCCTCAACGAGATCATCGCGCTGCTCGCCGCCATCGGCGCCTCGGTCGGCAAGATCGGCACCGATGTCGCCACCCTGTGCGCCACCGAATTCGGCGAACTGGCCGAACCCTTCGTGGCCGGGCGCGGGGCGAGCTCCACCATGCCCCAGAAACGCAACCCGATCTCCAGCGAACTCATGATCGCCGCGGCCAAACTGTTGCGCGACAAGGCATCGGCCATGCTCGATGCGATGATGCAGGACTTCGAACGCGCCACCGGGCCATGGCACATCGAATGGGCCGTCATTCCCGAAGCATTCCTGCTGCTCTCCTCCTCGCTGTCGCAAGCCACCCACATCATGGCCGGACTGCGGGTCGATACCGAGCGGATGCGTGCCAACGTGGACCGCACCGGCGGGCTCATCCTCGCCGAAGCGGTCATGATGGCGCTCGCGCCGCAACTCGGCCGCCACCGCGCCCACGAACTCGTCTACCAAGCCTGCGATCAAGTGATCGAAACCGGCGGTGACCTCGCCACCGAACTGAGCCGACATCCGGCTATCGTGGCGGTACTCGGCACCGAACGGATCCGCGAGCTCTGCGAACCGGCCGGTTACCTGGGAAGCGCGCACGCCATGATCCGCTCGGTCACGGAAAGGAAGAGGCTGTGACCGCGACACTCCCGCTGGCCCCTCAGGGCTGCGAGGGGCGGGTATCCGTCCAGGCGACGATGCCGTGGCGGTCGGCGATCAACCAGTCGCCGCCGTCCTGTCTGGTGAACCTGTCGATGAGCCGGTAGGACACCGTCGTGAGGACGTGGTCGTCGTCGATCACGAACCGGACGTAGGACACGCAGTTGGTTTCGGCGGTCGCCTCGGAGCCACCGAGTTCGATCAGGCATGAGCCGAGCAGGGTGCTCAACGATTCGATGTTGTTGAGGTTCTTCAGCTCGAGCAGTAGTTCACCCCGGCCGTACAATTCGATGTTCGGCTCGGCGGCCCCTTCATTGATCTGCAGGAAATGGACGTTCGGGGTTGCCCGGCTCAGGATGCCGTCGAAGTCGCGCTGATCGATACTGTGCGCGAGGTTCTCGATCAGTGCGCGGATGGCCGACCGATCGGCGAGTTCGCGCAATATTCGATGTTCGTCACTCAACTCGCGATGCTCTCCTGACGCGGCTGATCGGCAAGCTGTACGGCCGAGATGCCCGGCCGGGGAACCGGCCGGGCATCTCGCTGTCCTGTCGGGTTCAGGCGCGGGAATACGTCACCACGGGGACTGGACGTTGTTGGAGGCGTCGCACCAGCTGGCGATGGGCTGGGCGCTGGCCAGGCACTTGATCTGCGCCGAGTTGTTGAAGCGGGCGGAGGAGTCGCCGGGGACCGCCCATTCGGTGCTGTTCAGTTCCTGCTTGGTGCGAATGGGCTGCACGTCGTAGGGGGCGAGCCCGAGAATATCGTTGGAACCGATGGCCACGTTGAAGTGACCGAGGTCGACGCTGTGCGATTCGCCGGGCTGGAGGTCGTTCCTGAGGGTGACCTGGGTGTACTGCTTGTTGTTGATCTCCAGGATCTGCAGGTTCCAGTTCAGGTCGTTGCTGGGGCCGGAAAGCCGGGCGAGTGCGTTGCCGTTGAGCCAGAATTTCGTGCCCGCCGGAATGTTCTCCGGGTGCCCGGAGCGGTCGGCGACGTTGCTGATGACGAATTTCTGCGGGTCGGCGATGGCCCCGCCGTAGGCGCTGACCTGAACGAGATCGTACGACCTGGCCGGGGGCGGCCCACAGCCGTCATTGCAGGCGGTCTTGGTGGTGGCCGCTGCGGTGCCTGCCAGGCCTGCGGCGGTCGCGAACGCGAGTGCGGCCGCGACGAGGGATCTGCGACCCATGCGAGTTTTCATCAACTGCTCCTTTTCCTTTCGGGCGCCTGCGGTGGCGACCGTGTATCGAAATAAATTGCGAACGATTGATCGATCCGCGCCCGTTTCCGGACATGCCCGAGGCCTGTTGGTCTGGACTCACAAATCACTGTCGTTGCGGATTCGTGAGGTTCGCTGGGCGAGGTGAACGTTAGTTCCCGCTCGGTTTCCTGGGCAAGTTCGCGCATCTTGTTTCCCCCTGCATGGGGATCCGGCGCCGTTTTTGACCAGGTCACAGCAATTGATTTCGGATGAAAATATTTACCCGAGAGCCAAATGATCAAATTCTTGCTTTGTTACACGATTCCCCTGAATTCACCCTGACAAGAAAACCGCGACACTGTCAGTGCTGTTTCAAGATGGGGCTCTACCGAGTGTATCGATACCGGCGAGTTCCCTGGTGTGCAGCCGTACGGACAGTAGAATTCGGTGAAAGTCGAGGACATGTCTTCCGGCGCGAGGTTCGACGTTGTTCAGGCGAATACATATTCTGTTTTCGCGCATCGCTTGTAAGCGGCATTACGAGCGCCGAGGTGTCGGTGATGTCCTGGTGGGGGCGTCGTCACAGGGTTGAGTCCCCTTTGTGGGTGAACGTCTCCGTGCCTGTTGGTCAACGGATTAGTCGGCTGCATACGATCGGCGTATCGCGTTCATGGGTTCGAATTTTCGTGACGAGAAACTATTGAATTGCTGTGGCGGAAGAACGCGCCCTTCGAACGTGGATTGCTATACGAATCGTAGTTGTTGTGCCGGATTCTTCGGTCTCCGAGTCATCGAGCGTCGTTGCTCATCGAGCGGATCCGGCTGTCGGACGTGGGTGTTCCTCTATCACTGGAACGGAGTGGCGTGAGCATGATGATGCTGTGGAGTCGGTTCCCGGGATGTGCTGGTGTCGCGCGTTCGCCGCGGCAGAGATCGCGTAGCTGGTCGAGGAGATCGTGATGCTGCAAGCACGGTTGGATTCGCGCGGTCCCGGTCCGCGCCGCGACAGGATATCCGCTGCCCCGGAGCCGAACGGTGGTTTCCCCGCAAGCCGGGGCCGCCTGGGCACCGTGTGCGTGCTCGGTGGTTGCGATCTGCTCGGTGGGCTGGCCGGTTTCGCCTTGATGTATCCGTTCCTCGGCTGGCTGCTCGCGGGCGTTCTCGTCCTCGCGGTGCTGGCGAGCCTGCCGTTGGGGCCCGGCGGGTATCACTGGCGTGCCGTGCCTTCGTTCCTCGACGACGCGCTCGGTATCTGTGTCCGTGTCGGCCTGATGGCCCTGCTCGCCGTCGGCGTCTTCGTCCTCGCGCATGACTCGGTGGGAGCCCGCCAGGTGATGATCGGTTCCCTGTTGCTACTGGGGGCCATGCTCGTGTTCCGCGCTGTGGGACTGATCGTGCTCGGTCAGGTCCGCAAGCGCGGTATGGCGCTGATGAATGCCTTGATCATCGGTTGCCAGGGGGAGGGTGCGCGAGTGACGGATGCCCTGCTGGGGACCCCGGAATACGGTGTGCGGATAGCCGGATTCGTGGAGGATGTTCCCCGCCCGGAGCACGGGGAACGGATGCCGATCCGGGTGCTGGGCGATCTGGAGCACACCCCGGAACTGGTGCACCGCTTCGGCATCGAACTGGTCCTGGTGACGTTCACGATGCGGTCCGCCTCCGAACTCGTGCCCGTGCTCCGTGAGCTGACCTCGGCCAGGTGCGAGGTCTACTACGTGCCGCGGTTGTTCGAGATGGTGCATCGGCCGGCCTATGCGCAACTGGTGGCCGGGGTGGTGCTGGCGAGGTTGCGCCGGGCGACGTTCCGCTCGATCGGCTGGCGCTGTAAGCGGGTGCTGGATCCGCTGCTGGCCGGGCTCGGTCTTGTGGTGCTGAGCCCGGTGCTCGGGGTGCTGGCGCTCGCGGTCCGTATCGAAGGCGGTCCGGGGGTGCTCTTCAAACAGTGGCGCATCGGGCTGAACGGGCAACCCTTCCTGCTCTACAAGTTCCGTTCCCTGAAACCGGCGGGCGAGGAGGACGAACGACGGTGGAACATCGAGGGTGATGCCCGCATCGGCCCCGTCGGCCGGTTCATCCGGAAAACCAGCCTCGATGAACTCCCGCAGCTGGTGAACGTGGTACGCGGGGAGATGAGCCTCGTCGGGCCCCGGCCGGAGCGGCCGCAGTACGTCGAGCAGTTCAGCCAGAGTGTCCCCGGTTATCGGCAGCGGCACCGGGTTCCGGTCGGTTGTACCGGTTACGCCGTCACACAGGGCCTCAAGGGCGACACCTCGATCGCGGACCGCGCCCGGTTCGACAATCTGTACGCGGACTCCTGGTCACTGTGGCTGGACGTGAAGATCGTGCTGCAGACGGTGCGGCAGCTGCTGTGGCCGCGATGAGCAGCGCGGAGCTGCAGCGCGAGGCCCCGTCCGGGGAACGAGCCGCCGTGGTGAAGGGCAGCCTGCTCTCGATGGGGCTGCTCGCACTCGGTTCACTGCTCGGCCTGATCCGGGATCTGATCCTCGCCGGTCTGTTCGGAGCGGGGGCGAACAGTGATGCCTTCGTGATCGCCTGGACCGTCCCGGAGACCGCCTCTCCGCTGCTGATCGAAGGGGCCATGGCGCTGGTGATGATCCCGCTGTTCGGCAGGGCGCTCGCCGAGGGGACCGATCCGCGCAGGGTGGTCGCCGCGACCCTGCCGCGGCTGCTCATCGTCCTGGTGGTGGTCGGGGCCGCCGTCCTCGTGTTCGCGCCCGCGCTGGTGGACGCGATCGGTGCGGCAGGGGCGCAGCGGCGACTCGCGATCGACTGCCTGCGCTTGGCCGCGCCCACGGTTCCCCTGATCGGTCTCGCTGGCTATTTCTCCGCGGCACTGCGTTCACACGGCAGTTTCGGGGCTCCCGCGTTCATCTACACCGCCTACAACCTCGGCATCATCGCGTGCATGGCGCTCGGTTATCTCACGATCGGGGTCCGCGGCGCCGCGCTCGGGCTCTCGGCCGGTGCGGCCCTGATGGTGCTGGTGCAACTGCCGGGCTTCACCAGGAAGGTCGGGTTCTCCTGGCATGGCTGGCGATCGGCCAGCCCGGTCGTGCTCGGCGGGGTGCTCACCGTCGGGCTGTACACGATCATCAGGCAGGGGCAGGTCTTCGTGGAGCGGGCGATCGGTGCCCCGCTCGGGCCGGGAACGATCTCGGCACTGAACTACGCGCAGAAGGTCGCCCAGGTCCCGCTGACCCTGTCCGCGGTGCTTGCCGTGGTGACTTTCCCACTGGTGGCCCGCAGGATCGCGGCCGGGAACGGGGAACAGGCCCGCCGCAGGGTGGAGACCGATCTGCGGTTCGTCGGCGGGGTCACGCTGCTGGCCACCGCGTTCCTGATCCCGTTCGCGCCTTCGGTGATCGCCTTCCTGTTCCAGCGTGGGGCTTTCGATGCCGCCGCCACCGCGGCCACCGCGCGGATCCTCCAGGTCTACGTGCTCGGACTGCTCGGGCAGGTCGTGGTGGACCAGCTTTCCCGGGTGTACTTCGCCGGATCGCGGCCGAACTGGGTTCCGGTACTGGCGATGACCGCGGGACTGGCGCTGACCGGGTTTCTCGCGGCTGCGCTGGTTCGCCCCTGGGGCGCGGCCGGGATCGCCGCGGCCAACGCGGCCGGGATCACGCTGACCGGGCTGCTGCTCGCCCTCGCCGCGCGCGGTGCCCGGCTCGCCGCGCCACGGCCCCGGGTGTACGGGAGCCTCGCCCTGTTGCTCATCCCCGCCGGTGCGGCCCTGCTCGCGGGATTCGCGCTGCGGCAGGCCTTGCGCGGCTGGCCGCCACTGCCGACCCTGCTGGCCGGCGGGTTCGTCTCGACCGCGGTATTCGGGGTGATCGTGGCCGCCGGATGGCGGATCGAGAGGTTCCGGTCCGCATGAACCATCCGACCCGAGTACGCGAACAGCGCACCGGAGGCCGAACGCCGATGGTGTGGATGTATCACTCGATCAGCGAGGTCGAGCACGATCCCTACCGCGTCACCGTTTCCCCGGGGCGGTTCGGGCGGCAACTGCGCTGGCTCGCGAAGCACGGTCTGCGGGGCCGCGCGATGCGCGAGGCGTACACCTCCGGTGGGCGGGTTGCGCTCACCTTCGACGACGGCTATGCAGACTTCATCGAGGAAGCGGTCCCGATCCTGGCCGAATTCGGTTTCACCGCAACAGTTTTCGTGCTCCCCGGAATGCTCGGCGGGGTGAACGAATGGGATCCGGGAGGGCCGGTGAAGCGGTTGATGACCGCCGACCAGATCCGTGCGGCGGCCGCGGCGGGGATGGAGATCGCCTCGCACGGGATGCGGCACCATCCGCTGCCCTCCCTCGGCGACGGCCAGCTGGTCGAGGAGGTGGCCGCGAGCCGCGCGCTGCTCGCCGAACTGACCGGGGCGGAGATCGACGGCTTCGCCTATCCCTACGGTGCCTTCGACGAGCGGTGCCGCCGCGCGGTCGAGGATGCGGGCTACCGCTACGCCTGCGCGGTTCGCGGGCCGCAGCGGCCGGGAAGGCACGCGGTGCCCCGGCGGTTCATCGGCGAGACGGACAACGCTTTTCGGTTGCGCTGCAAGCATTTCCTGCACACCTGGAGGACTCGATGAGGGTCGCGCATGTCATCACCGGGCTCGGTGTCGGCGGCGCGGAGACGCAACTGCGCCTGCAGCTGCGGCACACCGCGCACGAGGCCGAGGTGTTCACGCTCACCAATCCCGGCCCCATCGCCGAACAACTGCGTTCCGACGGAATCCCGGTCACCACGCTCGGTATGCGGGGTAACCGGGACCTTGCCGTGCTGCCTCGATTGGCGCGGCTGCTCCGGGACGGCCGGTTCGACGTGGTGCACACCCACCTGTACCGCGCGATGCTCTACGGGCGGCTCGCCGCGCGGTTCGCGGGGATCCGGACCATCCTGGGCACCGAACACTCGCTCGCCGGTGGCCTGCTCGAGGGCCGACCCGCCGGACGGCCCGGAATCCGCGCGGTGTACCGATTCGGGGAACGGCTGGGTTCGCTGACCATCGCGGTCTCGCCCGCCGTGGCCGATCGGCTGCGCGAATGGGGCGTGGCCGCGCACCGGATGCGGGTCATCCCGAACGGCATCGACGCAGGCGAACTCGCCTTCGATCCGGACCGCCGTGCACGGGCCCGCGCGCGGCTCGGGATCGGGACGGGCGCGTTCGTCCTCGGTGCCGTCGGCAGGCTCGTGCCGGGCAAGCGCTTCGATGTGCTGATCGAGACCCTGCCCATGGTCGGCGACGCCACGTTGATTCTCGTCGGGGACGGACCGGAGCGGGCGAACCTGTCCGCCCTCGCCGAGCGGCGCGGTGTCGCCGAGCGGGTGGTGTTCGCCGGGGAAACCGAACGGGTGCGGGATTTCCTCTCGGCGTTCGACATGCTGGCCTCCCCTTCGGCGGAGGAGACCTTCGGCCTCGCCGTGCTCGAAGCACTCGCGGCCGGGCTCCCGGTGATCTATCAACACTGCCCCGCCCTTCAGGAGCAGCGCGGTATCGAGCTCGCTGCGGCGGTCCGGATCAACTGCACCCCGGAGAATCTGCGTGCCGCTATCGGGAAACTCCGTGCCGGGAAGCACGACCGGGAACCGGCAGCCGTGGTGGCGCGGTACGACATTCGCCGGGTCAGCGGGGAAATCGACGGGCTCTACCGGGAACTGTCCGGGCTCCGGAGCGAACCGGTGGTCGCCTGATGCGGATACTGCATGTGGCGCAACCGCAGACCGGCGGAGTCGCCCGGTACGTGCTCGCCGCGGTCGCCGATCAGCGCGCCCGGGGCTGGGCGGTCACCGTCGCCTGCCCGGATGGCGCGCTCGCCGAATCCCTCGATGCGGCGGGAATCCCGCGGATGTGCTGGCCCGCGGGGCGGTCCCCGGGACGGGGACTGGTCGAGGAATCGCGGGCGTTGCGGGAAATCCTGGACGCGGTCGACCCGGAGCTGGTGCACCTGCACTCGGCGAAGGCCGGGCTCGTCGGGCGGCTCGTCATCCGTGCCGGATTGCCGACGCTGTTCCAGCCGCACGGCTGGTCCTGGCACGCGGCACCGGTTGCCGCGCCCGCCAGGATCTGGGAGCGCGTGGCCTGTCGCTGGACGAGCCGGCTGATCTGTGTGAGCGAAGGGGAAGCCGTCGAGGCGGCGGCGGCCGGTCTGCGTCTCCCGCCGACCGTGGTGCGCAACGGGGTGGACCGGAACGCGTTCCCGGTGCAGTCCCGCGCGGCGCGGAACGCGGCCCGGCTGGCGAGGGACATCCCGCTCGACCAGCCGGTCGTGCTGTGCCCGGGACGGATCACCCGGCAGAAGGGGCAGGATCTGCTGCTCGCCGCCTGGCCGCTGGTGCTCGACCGTTGCCCGCGCGCACGGCTGATTCTGCTCGGTGCCGGTGACCTCGCCGAGCAGCTACACGCCATGGCACCGCGCGGCACCCAGTTCGTCGCCGAGGTCGCCGATGTCCGGCCGTGGTACGCACTGGCCGATCTCGTGGTGCTGCCCTCGCGGTGGGAGGGGCTGCCGCTGACCGCGCTCGAGGCCTTCGCCAGCGGCCGCGCGGTCGTGGCGAACGCGGTACCCGGTCTCCGCGAGGTGCTCGACTCTCGTTGCGGGGCAGGGGTTCCGCCCGGGGACCGATGCGCACTCGCCGAGGCGATCGCCACCCGGATCACCGACCGGTCGAGGACCGAGGCAGAGGGACGGTACGCGGTCGCTCATGTCGCCGGTATGGACCTGAAACGGACCCTCGACCGGCTGGCCGCGGTCACCGAGGAGACGTTGGGTTCGAGTCGAGCCGTGCGCGCCGGTGCACGAGCAGCACGAGGAACAGCGGCAGCAGCGGGGTCAGATGCTTGAGGTAGGAGCCGTAGTCCGGTTCGAACACCGCCTGCACGGTGACCATCGCCAGCAACAGCGCCGCTGCCCGCGCGAACCGGGAATCGGTGAACCAACCGGAGCGGAAACCGCGGCGGATCCCGGGGAACAGCACACCGATCCACAGCGCGGTGCTCACCACCGCGAACCCGAGGTACACCGGGGAACCGGCCAGCAGCAGGGGAATCGGGACGATCAGCAGGATCAGGGTCAGCAGCGCGTTCCCGGTGCCGCCGAGCACTCCCTTGGCGGGCAGATAGTCCTGGATCGCCGAGCGCGCGTCCGGCGAATTGGTGCGGAACTGCGCCACACCTTCGCGGAAGGTGTTCAGATCCGCGCCAAGGAAGACACTCACCCCGATCGCGAACGCCAGCAGTACCAACACCAGCAGCACCGGGACGAGCCATTCCTTGCGGCCATAGCGGAAAAGCAGGCGCAGCAGCAGGAAAACGGCGGCCACCATGAACCAGTACGGGCGCACCAGGGCGGCGTATCCGCAAGCAAGCGCGGCGAACACCAGATCGCCGAGAAGATTGCGCGGCAACCACATCAGGGCCAGCACGAGAACGAGAACGAGGGATTCCTTGGAATACTGCGCGAGATACACGGCACAGGCGAGACCGGAAACACAGAACACGGCGATCTCGACCACACCGAACCGGGCGATATCGCGCCATCGTGCACAGGTGAACAGCAGCACGAAAAAGAGCAGCATCGTGCCCGCCTGCACCAGTCCCTGATTCCCCATCAAGCCGAGGCCGCGGTAGATCCAGGCCATCGTCACGAACGAATCGGCGGAGGGGCCGTCGGCGGTGGGCATCACCGACTGAATATGCGCGTCATCGAAGAAGTATTTGTCCGGCAGCAGATCGCGATTCAGCAGACCGGCGAAAAAACACGCGGGAATCCACAGCAGAACGATCACCTGCGGGGCAATACTCGGTCTGCCCCCGGGTTTGCGGTGCCGCGCCTGGTTTTCGTGATCCACGCCCATGATGCGGCGAGTATGACACACCGGCAAGGGTGCCGACAGTACCGAAAGGTCGAGGAATATGGAATTGGACAGGCTGCTCAGGCTGATCGGCCGTCGATGGTGGATCGTATTGATCGTGGCCATTCTCGGTGGTGCGATCGGGTATGGTTCGGCCGCGCTGCAGACACCGCGGTACAAGGCCGAGGCGACCGTACTGTTCCTCGATCACACCCGGGAGAACGGCAGCGAGGATCTGCTTCGGCGAATGCCGACCTTCGCCGCACTCACCGGAACCGGGGCGATTCTCGACCGGGCCGCCCAGCGGCTGAACTACCCGGGTGGCGCGAAAGCCCTGCGCGCCAACACCACCGCCGCGAATCCGGAGAACACCCTGGTGCTCACCATCGCGGTCACCGATGTGCGCCCGGCGCGGGCGGCCGAGGCCGCCGATGCGGTCGCCGACTCGTTCAGCGCGGAGAACGATCAGGGCATCGGCCTCGGCGACCGGACGAGCAGCACCGTCGTGCAGCGGGCCGAACTGCCCGGCGCGCCCGAATCTCCTTTGGTGGCCATGTTTCTCGCCATCGGTGTCGTCGCGGGAGCAGTACTCGGCATCATCGCGCTGATGATCGAGACGGCGTTCCGCAACGGCAGGCATACGGTCACCGCGGAACGATCCGTCAGGATGTGACCCCGGGGCGCTTCCTGTGCCGGTGGAGGCTGCGTCACCGGTAGGCGCGCACGAACACGGTACGGACCATGGCGATGACGTAGAGCAGATAACCGCAGACGAGCACGGCGAGCAGGAATCCGCCGACGGTGGCGGGAAAAGCGCTGCTGTCCGGGTCGAGAAAGCCGCCGTAGAGCCCGGGATCGGCGATGAGGAAGTACACCAGGTAGGCGAGCGGGAACACGACCCAGCTCAGTGGCTGCCACCAGGCGCAGTTGCCCTGGTTGCGCCCGACCAGGATCCAGTCGAGCAGCACCACGAGCGGCGTGACGATGTGTTCGAACACGGACCAGAGCTGGTCGTAGTCGCCGCCCATCAGCCCGGCATAGACGGCGGCGACGAGCAGCAGCAGAACCGCGGTGGCCCCGCGCGGCCACGGGTTGCGCGGTTCGCGGCCACCGGTGAACAGGGGATAGGCGGCCAGGCCGAGATAGACCAGTGCGGTGAGCAGGCTCGCCTGCTGGCTCAGCCCCGGAATCGCGTTCGCGAAACCGGAAAGCTGGACCGCGGCGACGAATCCGGTGAGTGCGCAGGCCACGATGAGCAGCCGCCACAGGAACACTGCGAGCATGGCAAGAGTGTGCCCGATTCGACCCCGGTGTGGTCGATTAGGGGGAAATCGCCGACAGCGTGCCCGTTCGGTCGCGGTGGCCCTGGACGATCTCGGTGAGCGTGCGGACCGCCTCGGCCCAGTGCGCGTCCGCGAGTCCCATGCTGACGGTGATCCGCAGCCGGGAGATCCCGTCCGGCACCGAAGGGGGACGGAAGCAGCCGACCCGGATTCCCGCGGCGAGGGCGTGGGCCTGCGCGGCGAGGGCGGCCTGCGGGGACCGCATCGGCACCGAGACCACCGCGCCCGCGGGCCGTGGCACCGCGAGCAGATCGGCCAGTTCGGCGCTGCGCTCGCGGATTCGTGCGGGGAGATCAGGGCGGCCACGCAGAATGCGCAGGGCGGTCAGCGCTCCGGCAGTCGGAGCAGGGGCGAGACCGGTGTCGAAGATGAACGGGCGCGCCCGGTTGATCAGGTGATCGATCAGCGCGCCGGGCCCCAGTACCGATCCGCCCATGGCGCCCAGTGACTTGGACAGTGTCGCGGTCATGATCACGTGTGGATGCCCCGCCAGCCCTTCGCGGTGCACGAGCCCCCGGCCGCCGTCGCCGAGCACGCCGAGCCCGTGCGCCTCGTCGACGAGCAGCAGCGCACCCTGTTCGGCGCAGGCGGTCGCGAGTTCGGTCAGCGGCGCGGTGTCCCCGAGGACGGAGAACACCGATTCGGTCAGCACGAGCGTGCGGCGGCCTGCGGCCTCGGCGAGCGCTGCCCGGACCGCGTCGAGGTCGTTGTGGGCGACCACCTGGATCCGCGCCCGGGAAAGCCGTGCGGCATCGATCAGCGAGGCATGGATGTGCGCGTCCGAGATGATCACCGTGTCCCGGTCGGCCAGTGCGGTCACCGCGCAGAGATTGGCGTGGTACCCCGTCGAGCAGACCAGCGCCGCCTCGTGCCCGGTGAATTCGGCGAGTCCGCGCTCCAGTTCGGTGTGCACCGCCGTCGTCCCGGTGACCAGCCGGGAGGCACCAGCGCCCGCACCCCAGTCCAGTGCGGCCTCGGCGGCACCGCGGCGCACCTCGGGATGCCCGTTCATGCCGAGATAATCGTTGCCCGCGAGGTCCAGGAGCTCGTCCCCGAGTTCACGCGGCCGCAGAATACGTTGCAGGCCCGCGGTTTCCCGCGTGCTGCGTTGTTCGGCGAACCAATCAGCCCAGGCGCTCATCCTGCCTCCGCGGCCGCTGCGATCCCGGAACAGAGTGCGGCGATGTCCGCATCGGTGCACACGTACGGCGGCATCGTGTAGATCAGATCCCGGAACGGGCGCAGCCACACCCCCTCGGCCAGTGCCGCCTCGGTGGCCGCGGCGACATCCACCTCGTGGTCCAGTTGCACCACGCCGACCGCGCCCAGCACCCGGACATCGGCCGCCGGAATCTCGTGCAGGGCCTGTAAACCCGCGTTGATCCGGCCCACATCGGCCAGCCAGTCCCCGGTGGCGAGCAGATCCAGGCTCGCCGAGGCGATCGCGCATGCCAGCGGATTGCCCATGAAAGTGGGCCCGTGCATCAGCACGCCGGACTCGCTCGCGGAAAGGCCATGGGCGACCTCGCTCGTGCACAGGGTCGCGGCCAGCGAAAGGTAGCCACCGGTGAGCGCCTTGCCGAGGCAGAGCACATCCGGGAACACCCCGCCTTCCTCGGTGGCGAACAGGGTTCCGGTGCGGCCGAAACCGGTGGCGATCTCGTCGAACACCAGCACCAGCCCGTGTTCGTCGGCGACCTCGCGGAACACGCTGAGGCACTTGGCCGGGTAGGGGCGCATTCCGCCCGCCCCCTGCAGCAGCGGTTCCACGATCAGTCCGGCCAGCCGGTCAGCGTGTTCGGCGGCGAGCGCGCGGAAATTCTCCGCCCAGTCGGTGATGTCCTCGCCGAGTTCGGGTGGGCGGTCCCCGAAGACCTGTTCGGGAAGCAGTCCGGACCACATCGTGTGCATTCCGCCATCGGGGTCGCACACGCTCATCGGGTTCACGGTGTCGCCGTGATAACCGCCGCGCACGGTCAGGAATCCGGTGCGCTCGGGACGACCGGTACCGCGCTGGTACTGCAGCGCCATCTTCATCGCGACCTCGATGCTCACCGATCCGGAATCGGCGAGGAACACGTGCTCCAGACCGGCCGGGGTGAGCTCGGCCAGGCGCCGGGCCAGTTCGACGGCCGGTTCGTGGGTGAGGCCGCCGAACATCACGTGCGACATCCGGTCGAGCTGGCGATGGGCGGCATCGTCGAGCACCGGATGCCGGTACCCGTGAATCGCCGACCACCAGGAGGCCATGCCGTCGACGACGGGACCGTGTCCCTCGATGCTGATCCGGCTGCCCGAGGCCGCGGTGACCAGCCGGGTCGGTGCCGGATCGGTCATCGAGGCGTAGGGATGCCAGACGTGCGCGCGGTCGAAGGCGAGCAGCTGCTCGGGCGTCATGCGTTCGGGAGGACGTCGGTGCCCGCGCCGCGCCGCCGGATCGAGGGATCGGGCACCGCCGAGGCCAGGGACTGTTCGCGCTCCTCAGGGGAACCGAGGACCACGAAACCGTTGTCCCGGATCATTTCCAGGTCCGCCTCGGCGGCCTGGCCCTCCGAGGTGAGGTAGTCGCCGAGGAAGATCGAGTTCGCCACGTGCAGCGCGAGCGATTGCAGGGAACGCAGGTGCAGTTCCCGCCCGCCCGCGATGCGTACCTCCTTGTCCGGGCACACGAACCGCGCCAGCACGAGGATCTTCATGCAACGCGCCGGGGAGAGCTCCCTGGTGTGCTGCAGCGGGGTTCCGTCGAACGGGATCAGGAAGTTCACCGGGATCGAGTCGCTGTCCAGCGCCTTGAGCGCGAACACCGCCTCGACCAGTTGCTCATCGGTCTCGCCGAGTCCGGCGATGAATCCCGAACACGGGGACAGGCCGCCGTGTTTGGCCTTCTCCACGGTGTCCACCCGGTCCGCGTAGGTGTGGGTCTGGACGATGTTCTCGTGGTTGCTCTCGGCGGTGTTGATGTTGTGGTTGTAGGCGTCCACCCCGGCATCCTTGAGCCGCTCGGCCTGATTGCCGGAGAGCAGGCCAAGACAGGCGCACACCTCGACATCCGGATTCTCCCGCTTGAGCGCTTCCACCATCTCGGTGACGCGGCCGATGTCCCGGTTGGAGGGCCCGCGACCGGATGCGACGAGGCACACTCGGCTGGCGCCACCGGCGAGGCCCGCTCCGGCTTGGGCGAGGGCTTCCTCCTCGGAGAGCCAGGAGTACTTGAGGATGGGGGCCTGAGAACCGAGCGCCTGGGAGCAGTAATTGCAGTTTTCCGGGCACAGCCCCGATTTCAGGTTCACCAGGTAGTTGACCTTCACCGTGTTGCCGAAGTGCGCCCTGCGCAGTCGGCTCGCGGCGGCGACCAGCGGCAGCAGCTCGGCGTCATCGGTGCGCAATATCGCGAGGGCCTCGTCCGGCGTGATGGGAGTCCCGTCGAGAATGGTGTCGGCGAGCTGCTCGAACGTGGAACGCATTGCTTCTCCTGAGGCGAGTCGGCTTGCAACCTGAACACTGTTCAGGTGAACGGTGTTCAGGTTAAACTGGATGGGTTCATCGGTCAACAGGAGGAGCCAGAGTGCGCTACCACCGGGACGATGTCGTGCGCAAAGCGATCGAGGTGCTCGACGAGTACGGACTGGAATCGCTGACGATGCGCAGGCTGGCCACCGAACTGGGGGTGCAGCCGAGCGCGCTGTACCACCACGTGCCGAACAAACAGACGCTGCTCGCCGCGATCGCCGACGAGATCGTGGCCCGCGGCAGGCGCACCGAGCGGGCGAGCGAATGGGACCGTCGGGTGGTCGAGATCTGTGCCGAGCTCCGCGATGCGATGCTCGCTTATCGGGACGGGGCGGAAGTGGTGGTCACGGCCCACACCTTCGGGCTCGGTGCGGTGGAACCGGTGAGCAGGCTGCGTGAGGCGCTGCGGGCGAGCGGCCTGCCCGCCGGTCAGGTCGAGATCGGCACCCGGGCCCTGCTGCACGTGGTGTTCGGGCACACCGCGGAGGAGCAGGTGGCGCTGCAGGCCGCGAGCGCCGGGGCGATCGAACGGGATCCGCAGGGGGCGGACGATTTCGAGCACGAGCTCGGGCTGATCGTGGCCGGTCTGCGCGCCACGGTGCACGGGGTCACTGGTGCACCGTGAGCCGGACTCCTTCGGCGATCCGGTAAGGGCGGGTGTCCACGATGGCGCCCAGCAGCTTGCGCAGCCGGGACACCTCGGCGCGCACCGTCACCACATGTTCGGCGTCGCCGAACAGGGCCCGGCTCAGTGCCTCCGCGGACAGCCCGTCCCGGCCCGCCCGGTGTAGCGCGACCAGGGTCTCCGCGTGCCGCCGGGTGATCGTCCGCCGCCACCCGGAGTCCTCGGCGCGCACTCGCAGTAGTGGTGTCGCGGAAAGTTCGAGTTCCAGGAACAGGTTCCGGCCGGGGCCGACCGGGCGGATCAGCCAGCCATCGGCCAACCGCTCCGGTAGGCAGGCGCCGAGGCCGGGGACGGCGACAGCGTGGTCCTGCCTGGGTACGGCCACCCGATCCTGGGGCGCGACCCCCGAACTGTGCGCGACCCAGCCGTGCTCGTCGACCACGACAGCGGGTCCGGGGGAACCAGATCGGAA
>NZ_JALM01000088.1 GCF_000737195.2 Sciscionella sediminilitoris | reverse complement strand
GATCTTGCACTACCGAGCCATGCGACACCGTTCGCCGCAACACACGGCCAATCGATGCTCGTTGCGTGTAGTTACCGGACCCGTAAAGCCTCAAAATCCGGCCTCAAACCCTATAGCCACAACCGCACGCAACGCCGCCCAACGGCACCGCCACCACACCACTCACCGTCCCCGGCACCCTGGCCCCGCAGCGGCCATGCGCGCACGTCACAGCCGATCCCAGAGAAACCCGTGCACCCCGCCAGAATCACCCGACTGGAGCACCCAATTCTGCTCCAGGTTCGTGACCCCATTTGACCCCCTCATGATCAACTGCTCCACATTTGCTCCAGTTGAACATTGAACAGTTCACAAGGGACAGTCCGTCACCTGTGACAAAACACGAAAAAACCGCAGGCCATACGGCCTGCGGTGGGTGACGAAACGGAGTGGAGCTGACGGGGTTCGAACCCGTGACCCCCACACTGCCAGTGTGGTGCGCTACCAGCTGCGCTACAGCCCCGTGTCTCGTCCGGGCTTCCCGAACGCGACGTGAACAGCATACCTACCCCGCGCGCGGCGCCGCGCGCGGGGGTCGGTGCTCAGCCCTTGGCCTTGTTGATCAGGTCCGTAAGCCAGTTCCTGTTGGAGGTGACGTCGACGTTCTTGCCGTCGTGCAGGATGGTGGGCGTGGCGAGTTTGCCGGTGGCTTTCTGCATGTCCTGACCGGCGCTCTGCAGGCTCTTGTTCATGAGGTCCTTGTACTTGCCGCCGCGCACGTCCTGCTCGAAGCTGCCGCCGACGCCGAGGCGTTTGCCGAGGGAGATGAGCTGGTCGTCGTTGTAACCGGCGGTCTGTTCCTGGGCCTGGGTGTTGTACAGGCTGCGCTCGTAGGAGGCGAACTTGTCCGGGGAGTTGACGGCGACGGAGTACAGCGCGGCCGAGGAGCGCTCGGAGTACCCGGGCGGGCTGGAGTTCTCGTTGAGGAACGGCAGCACGTGGTATTTGACCTGGATGTCGCCGGATTCGAGTTTCTTTTCGACTTCCTCGCCGTACAGCTTGTTGAACTGGCCGCAGGCGGGGCAGAGCAGGTCTTCGTAGAAGTCGAGCTTGACCTTGGCGTCCGCTTTGCCCGCGGTGATCGTGCCGTCCGGGTTGGGCTTGACCTCGTAGTTCGACTTGACGTCCGCGGTCGGGATGATGTCGTTGGCCTCGGCCTGCTTGCTGCTGTTGGTCAGCAGCACACCCCCGATGATGGCACCAGCGATGACGACCACGGCGACGATGGAGACGATCCATTTCCCGCGCCCGGAGCTCGCCCCCCGCGCGGACGCGATGGCCTTGCTCGCCTGGTTGGCGTTCCGTTGATTCTTTTTGCGCTGGTTGCGCTGTGCGCCGCCCACTTCGTAGTCCTTTCGGCATCGGCGGGCGTACGACCCACCGGAACAGGCAATACCGCTGTAAGTACGCAAGGGTACCGATGCGGTGTAAAGCCGAGCTCAGCGCCCGTGCACGGACCGTGTGAGGACGGCCACGACCCCCTGCAGGCGCTCGGCGAGTTCGGGCGGCCCCTGGATCTCCATGGGCACCGCGAGCCGGGCGATGGACAGGACTTCACCGAGGATCGCGTCGAGCTCGACGGCGCCGAACCGCACCCGGCAGCGCTGCTCGCCGAGCTCGGTGACCCGCCAGGGTTGCGGGGCCACCAGACAGCCGGCCACCCGCTCGGCATCCGCATCGACCACGGCCTGCGCGGTGTACGGATACGGGGTGTCGCGCAGCGCCGTGCGCAGGTATTCCTCGGGGGTGACCGGCAGCGTCCGCGGCGTGAACCGGCGCCCGTTGGGTAAGGGCTCGCGGATCCGGTCGACCCGGAACACCCGCCAGTCGGCACGGTCCTCGTCGTGCCCGATGAGGTACCAGAGCCCGTATCCGGCGATCAGGTGGTGCGGCGCGACGGTGCGCTGCCGCCGAGTTCCGTCCATCCTGGTGTAACCGAACTCCAGGATTTCGTGATCCCGGCAGGCCGCCGCGAGCGCGCCGAGCACGACCGGGTCGACCGATTCGCGCTGACCGCCGGGCAGGGTGACGGTGTTCGCCGCGAGTCCGCTCACATTCGGCTGTAACCGTTTCGGCAGGACCTGTTCGAGTTTCGCGAGAGCACGGGTGGCTGGTTCACCGACCCGGCCGGCGGTCAGCAGCGCGGCCGCGACCGCGACGGCCTCGGTGTCCTCGAGCTGCAATGGGGGCAGGCGGTTCCCCGCGCCGAGCCGGTAGCCGCCCGCGGTCCCGGTGAGGCTGTCGATGACGTAACCGAGTTCGCGCAGGCAGTCGATGTCCCGGCGCACGGTGCGTTCGGTGACCCCGAGCCGTGCGGCGAGTTCGGCCCCGGACCACACGCGCCGAGCCTGGAGCAGGGACAGCACCCGGAACAGCCGAGCGGACGGATAGGTGCCCATACCCCCAGGATAGGCACCCTTGCGGTCAGGATGCGTCCGCTGCGGCCTTCAGCCGGCTTTCCTGGCGCCGGGCATAACGCAGGGTCCAGGCGAGCAGGCCGATCAGCATCGCGGGCATGAGCAACCCGGCGATGGTCGCGGCGAGGTCGATCTGCAGGCCGTAGACGATCGGAATGCGAATCAGGGATTCGACAAGGAACGCGATCCCCCAGATGACGGTCACGAATCGGAACAGCCGCCGGAATCCCGCCGATTCCCGCCATTTCCGTTCCCATTCCGCGCCTTCCATGCCACCGGCGGCGTTGAACCGTTTCGAGGCGTGGAACATGAACGGTTTCCCGACAAAACAGCTCCCGAACATGACGAGGGCGAAAATCGCGGTCGTGAACGAGTCCTTCAGCAACAGGAATCGATCGCTTCCGGTGACGAACGCCAAACTCATGCCGATGAGGAATCCCAGACACATGAAGGCTGCGAACCCTTCGAACCGGCGCGCCCGCACCAGTCCGTACACCAGGCGCAGCCCGGCGACGACCGCGGCGGTCAAGAGGGCGTAGTACGCCTCGAAACCGGCGAGCCGCATGCCGAAATAGGCGATCAGACCCAATCCGGCGTCGAGAAAAAGACCCCAGAGAATGGTGAAGATCCGGGGAACCGAACTCTGTTGTGCCATGGCGCTCGTCATTTTTCTCGGTCCTCGATCCAGGAACCGTGGAATCCGGCGGGAACCCGCCTCGGCAAGCGCACCCTGGCCACCGGCCCGTTCGCCGGATCGCTCGCATCGAGCACCAGCAGCGCCGAGGCCGAGCCGTCCGCGGGAGTGGTGATCGTGAGCAGCCAGCCCTCATCCTCCGCGCGCGCCCCGGCGGCGGGCACGAACACCGGCTCGCCGAAATGATCCCCGGGCTCACCGCGATATTCACGGATCTCACCGGTGCGGTTGTCGTGTTTGGCGACCCCGGAACCGGCGACCAGGTAGAGGTATCGGCTCGCGCGCCCGATGAGCGCATCGTGCAGTGTCGGGAATTCCACGGCGCGATCGTCGAGCTGCTGCTCCTGAACCGTGCCGGTGCGCGGATCGATCCGCCACCGGTGCAGCCTCGCCTTGCCCGACTCGGTGGCCTTACGGCCGCGCATGGTGGGCCCGTGCCACACCGTCACGATGTCCTCCGGCCGGTACCGCACCGCATCGAGCACGATCACCCCCGATGAGTCCTCGCTGGCGTTCCCGACATGGAACACGTAGCAGGGCTCGATGTCCACCCAGCGCACCGGGCCGCCGTTGCGGGCCATCACCCCGATCCGCGCACCGTAGTGATCGTCCCAGCCGAACGGCATGCCGTGGCGTTGCCGATCGAACACCATCGGCAGGTCCAGCCACAGCACATGGTTCTCGGTGATCGCGAAATCGTGCATCATCGTCGGCCCAGGAACCTCGATCGGCTCACTGTGCACGAGCGCGCCATTCGCATCGGCGATGTGGAAGGTCAGGTACGGCGAATGCGCGGAGTATCCATAGAACAGCAGTTCACCGGTGACCGGATCCTCCTTGGGGTGCGCGGTCATCGCGGTGTGCAGCCGGCCCCCGAAGTCGTACGCGCCGACCGTGTCCAGCTGATCGGTCACCTGATACGGCAAACCGCCCTCGCACAACGCGAGAAGGGCGCCGCCGTGCTCGATGACGTGGGTGTTCGCCACGTTCACCCGCAGATCGCGCACGCCGTCGCGCCACGCGGGCTGCCCGGCGAGCCGGTCGGTGCGCACCCAGCGGTTGCGGTACCACTCGGCGCGGCCCGCGCGCAGCCGTACCCCGTGCAGCATGCCGTGCCCGGTGAACCAGTGCCCCGGATCCTCACCGAGCAACGGGTTCGGGCCATTGCGCAGATACCGGCCGCACAGTTCGGGTGGCAGGGCTCCGGCCACCTCCAGCTCGAAAGCCTCGATCTCGTCGGGCACCGGAGCAAGGTGTCCGACGGCCTCCAGTGATTCAGTCATAGGTAGAAGATGACATGTCGAAATTTACATGTCAACACCAACAGGTAGGCTTCCGTTATGTCACTGAGGTACGCACTGCTGGGCCTGTTGCACGACGGACCCGCGAGCGGCTATGACCTGACGCAGCGGTTCGCCGCGGGCATCGGGCAGTACGCGTGGAGCGCCAAGCACAGTCAGATCTATCCCGAACTGCGCAAACTCGAAGAGGCCGGGCTGACCGAGGTGGTCGAGGAGGGCGCACGCGGGCGACGGGTCTACGGCATGACCGAGGCCGGGCTCGCGGAGCTGCGCACCTGGCTGTACTCCGAGCCGCGCAACGGAGCGGTCCGCAACGAGTTCCTGCTCCGCATGTTCATGCTCTCCGCTCTGGAGCCGGAGCAGCGGCTCGAACTACTGCGCGATCTGCAGAAGTGGGCCACCGAGCAGCACTCGGCGGTCAGCGCGATCTTCGAACACCTCGAAACCGGCGAACGGCCGCTGCCCTCGGGTGCCTACGCGGCCAAGTTCGGCATGCTGACCCTCGCCTCGATCCAGGAATGGACCCGGTGGGCGATCGCCGAGCAGGAAAAGAGCTAGGTCGGCGTATTGTCGCCGAAGAGCAGGTCGAGCATTTTCCGTTGCTGGACGAGCTTCATGTCCTGGGTGGCCGGTTCGCAGGAGGGCGCGACCACCATCGCCTTGGACAGTTGCGGGGTCTTGCGCGCCCGGTCGAGCAGATCGTTGAACCGTTCCGGCGCG
This sequence comes from Sciscionella sediminilitoris, assembly GCF_000737195.2. Lineage (GTDB taxonomy): Bacteria > Actinomycetota > Actinomycetes > Mycobacteriales > Pseudonocardiaceae > Sciscionella > Sciscionella sediminilitoris. The sequence continues at coordinate 23,365 of NZ_JALM01000088.1, read as the reverse complement.
ATCGGGCCACCGGTGAGCTTGTCGATGCGAGCGTCGAAGGCGGGATCGTCGGGATCGAGCCCGGCGACCCCTTTGCCGCCATCGGCCGCGGCGAGCTGCGCCGTGCCGAAGAACCGGCGCAGCTCCTGATCGGTCGCGGCAACCGGATCGCTGACCTTCCCCAGTTTGTCCATTGCGGACAGTGTTTCGTGCACGGTGCGCCCGAGGGTGGCGAAGTAGCGGGTGTACCAGGCCTTGAGCGAGTCGTCCTTGCCGTGACCGGGCATGGAGCGGTACGCGGCGGCGGGCGCGGCGAGCCCACGGCACACCGTGTCCGCGTAGCGGTTCAGATTCGCTTGATGGGCACGTGAATCCGTCTGGGTGACGGTGACGAGCACGACGATGCCGAGCGCGAGCGCCACGACACAGATCAGGGCCGTCGCCACTCGCGAAAACTTCATCGCACCATGGTGTCACAACGAAAGCAGCCCGTCCCCCAATGGCGGGAACGGGCTGCTTCGTTCGTGTTCAGACCGAGGCCTGGCTCGGCGCCGGTTCGGACTCCTCCGCGATCGCGGTGCCGCGCCGCTTGGACACGACCACCGCGGTGACGATGATCGCGACCGCGACGAGCGCGATGACGATCCGCACCGTGGTGTAACCGGTCCCGCCGGCGAAGAACGTGACCACCGCGGGGGCGATCAGCAGCGAGACCAGGTTCATCACCTTGATCAGCGGGTTGATCGAGGGACCGGCGGTGTCCTTGAACGGGTCGCCGACGGTGTCCCCGATGATGGTCGCCTCGTGCGCCTCGGATCCCTTGCCACCGTGGTGCCCGTCCTCGACGAGTTTCTTCGCGTTGTCCCAGGCGCCGCCGGAGTTCGCGAGGAAGATCGCCATCAGGGTCCCGGTGGCGATCGCCCCGCCGAGATACCCGGCCAGGGCTCCGGTGCCGAGACCGAACCCGACCGCGATCGGCGCGAAGATCGCGAGCAGGCCGGGGGTGGCCAGCTCACGCAGCGAGTCCTTGGTGACGATGTCGACCACCTTGCCGTACTCGGGCTTGGCGGTGCCCTCCATGATCCCAGCTATTTCCCGGAACTGGCGGCGTACCTCGAACACCACGGCACCCGCGGCCCGGGAGACGGCGTTGATCGCCAGCCCGGAGAACAGGAACACCACCGCGGCCCCGATGACCACGCCGACGAGGGTCTGCGGCGCGGCGATACTCGCGATCAGGGTGCCGCCCGCCTCGCGGATCGCCTCGGAATACGAGCCGAACAGCGCGGTCGCGGCGAGCACGGCGGTCGCGATGGCGATGCCCTTGGTGATCGCCTTGGTGGTGTTGCCGACCGCGTCCAGATCGGTGAGGATCTGCGCGCCCTCGTCCTCCACATCCCCGGACATCTCGGCGATGCCCTGGGCGTTGTCCGAGACGGGCCCGAAGGTGTCCATCGCCACGATCACCCCGACCGTGGTCAGCAGCCCGGTCCCGGCCATGGCCACCGCGAACAGCGCGATCGCGCCACCGAGCAGGTAGGCGCCGAACACCGCCGCACCGACCACGATCGCGGTGTACACGGCCGATTCGAAACCGACCGAGATCCCGGAGAGGATGACCGTCGCCGGACCGGTGAGCGAGGACTTGCCCACGCTCTTGACCGGGTTGTCCTCGGTCCCGGTGAAGTAACCGGTCAGTTTGAGGATGACGGCCGCGAGCGCGATCCCGATGATCACCGAGATGGTGGCGATCAGTGCCGGGTTGCCGCCGACTCCGCGCACCCCTCCGGTGAGATCACCGAAGCTGGTGGGCAGATAGACGAAGGCGGCGACCGTGCACAGCACCGCCGAGACCACCGCGGAGATGTAGAAGGCGCGGTTGATCGCGGTCAGCCCGCTCTCCCCGCTGCGCGCCCGGGTGATGAACACCCCGAGCATCGCGGTCAGCACCCCGATCGCGGGCACGATCAGCGGGAACAGCAGTCCCTGAGTGCCGAACGCACTCGCGCCGAGGATCAGCGCGGCCACCAGGGTGACCGCGTAGGACTCGAAGAGATCGGCGGCCATACCCGCGCAGTCGCCGACATTGTCGCCGACGTTGTCCGCGATGGTGGCCGCGTTGCGGGGATCGTCCTCCGGAATGCCCTGCTCGACCTTGCCGACCAGGTCCGCGCCGACGTCCGCGGCCTTGGTGAAGATGCCGCCGCCGACACGCATGAACATGGCCAGCATCGCGGCGCCGAACCCGAAGCCCTCGAGGACCTTCGGGGCACCACCGACGTAGACGAGCACCACGACCGCCGCACCGAGCAGACCGAGACCGACCGTCATCAGGCCGACAACGCCACCGGTGCGGAAACCGAGCCGCATCGCCTTTTCCTTGCCACCGGATTCCCGCGCGGCCGCGGCGACCCGGAGATTCGCGCGGGTGGAAAGCCACATGCCGAGATAGCCGATACACGCGGAGAACACCGCGCCGACGATGAAGAAAAGCGAACGCCCTATTCGTTCGCCCCAATCGGCGGCGGGGAGCGCGAACAACAGTACGAAGATGATCACCGCGAAAATGCCGAGGGTGCGAAATTGCCTGTTCAGGAACGCGGATGCGCCTTCCTGGACGGCTCTCCCGATCTCCTGCATCTTCGTCGTGCCCGCTCCGGCGCCCATGACCTGCCGTAGGAGTACGTACCCGACACCGAGCGCGGCCAGTGCGATGACGCCGACCACGATCACAATGAGGCGGTCGCCGCCGGTGAAGGATAATTCGCCGCTCGCCGCAAGGAACTCGGTCATAAGCCCTCCGATCTCATCGGTAGCTAGCTTTGATGGGCGCGCAGTCTAGCGAGAGATATCCGTCACTGTCGCCCCTGTCTTGACCACGGCACTGAGCGTAACTTTCCCGCATCTGAAGTGCCCATCTCGTTACCGACGTGTTGTATGCGGAAAGTGCACAGAGTGCTCATCGAATGCTCTGTCAGAGGGGCGCGCGATACTGGACGGGTGAGCGAGCTTGCGAGCGAACCATCGAAACAGCGTGGCCGCGAAGCGCCGAGCTCCCCCGGGGAGCCAGGCGCATGAGCGAGCACGACGGGCAACGGTTACTGAAGAGAATTCTCGCAGGACTCGACGAATCGGCCGGACCGCTCACCCATGTCGAGCTGACCCCCGCACGTCCCGAGCACCATGCCGAGTGGCCGTCCTTCGCCACGAGGGAAGTGGTCGATGCCTTGCGCGACAGCGGAATGCCCGCGCCGTGGACCCATCAGGCGCAGGCCGCGGAACTCGCCTGGTCCGGGCGGCACGTCGTGGTCTCGACCGGTACCGCCTCCGGGAAATCGGCCTGCTATCTGCTCCCGGTGCTGACCGCGCTCACCTCCGGAAAGCGGGACACCGCGCTGTATCTCGCGCCGACCAAGGCACTGGGTGCCGATCAGGTGCGTTCGGTCGGTGAGCTCGGCCTGTCCGCGGTGCGCGCGGCAACCGTGGACGGTGACACCCCTCTGGGGGAGCGCGACTGGGCGGCCGCACACGCGAACTGGTTGTTCACCAATCCGGACATGCTGCATTTCTCCCTGCTGCCGCGGCACGAACGCTGGGCGCGGTTCTTCCGGAACCTGCGCTTCGTGGTGATCGACGAATGCCACGCCTACCGCGGACTCTTCGGCTCGCACGTCGCGCTGCTGATCCGGCGGCTGCGCAGGATCGCCGCCCGCTACGGCGCGGACCCGGTCTTCCTGCTCGCCTCGGCCACGGCCGCCGAGCCGGGGCATTCGGCCTCCGCGCTCACCGGGCTCGAGGTCACCGAGGTCACCGAGGACGGCTCGCCACGCGGGGCGCGCACGGTCGCGCTGTGGGAACCGCCGCTGGAATCCGAGACCGGTGAACACGGTGCCCCGGTACGCAGGCAGGCGGGCGCCGAGGCCGCGCGGGTGCTCGCGGACCTGGTCATCGAGGGGGCACGCACCCTGGCCTTCGTGCGCTCCCGGCACGGGGCCGAGCTCACCGCGCTCGGGGCGAAACGGATCCTCGGGGAGATCGACAACCGGCTGGCGGGCAAGATCGCCGCCTATCGCGGTGGATACCTCGCCGAGGACCGCAGGGGACTCGAATCCGCGCTCGACTCGGGTTCGCTGCTCGGGGTGGCCACCACCAACGCGCTCGAACTCGGAATCGACATCACCGGGCTGGACGCGGTACTCGTCGCGGGGTACCCCGGAACGCTGGCCTCCTTCTGGCAGCAGGCGGGGCGGGCCGGGCGCGCGGGCGAGGACGAACCGCTCGTCGTGTTCATCGCGCGCGACGATCCACTCGACACCTACCTCGTGCACCATCCGGAGGCGATCTTCGACCGGCCGGTGGAGAGCACCGTGCTCGATCCGGCCAATCCCTATGTACTGGGCCCGCATCTCGCCTGTGCGACCGCCGAACTGCCACTCACCCGCGCGGGGCTCGCCGAGTTCGGCGGGGCCGAGACGGCCGAGCCGCTGCTGACCGAGCTCACCGAGCAGAAGCTGGTGCGCGCCCGCCCGCACGGATGGTTCTGGTCCAGCAGGGACCGCCCGCACGGAACGGTCGACCTGCGCGGTTCGGGTGGTGGCCAGATCGCGGTCGTGGAGGGCGACACCGGGCGGTTGCTGGGCACCGTGGACGCGGGTTCGGCGCCGAGCAGCGTGCACGAGGGCGCGGTGCACCTGCATCAGGGCGAGTCGTTCGTGGTCGATTCGCTCGATCTGGACGAGGGGATCGCGCTCGTGCACGCCGAGCGCCCGGACTGGATCACCACGCCGCGCGAGGTGGTCGACATCCGGGTGCTCGAGACCCTGACCCGCCAGGAGCACGGCGATGGGGTGACCAGCTGCCTCGGTTCGGTCGAGGTCACCTCGCAGGTCATCGGGTATCTGCGCAAGCTGCCCTCGGGGCAGGTTCTCGATCAGGTTCCGCTCGATCTTCCCGAGCAGGTGCTGCGCACTCGCGCGGTCTGGTACACCGTCGGCGAGGATCTGTTGCGCAACAACGCACCGGGGGGTGCTGGGCTGGATCCAGCACGCATCCCCGGTGCGCTGCATGCCGCCGAACACGCGGCGATCGGCTTGCTTCCGCTCTTCGCGACCTGCGACCGTTGGGACATCGGCGGGGTGTCCACCGCGCTGCATGCGGACACCGGGGAGGCAACGGTGTTCGTGCACGATGGTCACCCTGGGGGCGCTGGGTTCGCCGACCGCGGCTTCGCCGCGTTGGTCCCTTGGCTGGCCACGACTCGGAAGGCGATCTCAGCCTGCGAGTGTCCGGCCGGGTGCCCGTCCTGTGTGCAGTCACCGAAATGCGGGAACGGCAACGAACCACTGGACAAGCAGGGTGCGATGGCCGTGTTGAGCGCGGTGCTTCCCGTATTACGGAGCGGTGTTACCTGACAGCGGTCCTGCTGGATGGTGCGATCCAGTCAACGCCCTCGGGGGTGGGTACGGGGTACCCGAGCGTTTTCGGCTCACTGCGCGGGCCGAGAATCCAGACGCCCAACACGGCCAAGTATTCAGTTGTGCTGTGGTGCTCGGTCGACCAGCAGGGGAGCGCTAGGCCGAGAGGCGCTGCGTCGCGAGCACCCGGTCGTCGTTGTCCACGTCGACCTGGCTGAGCACCTGCGAGATGGCGTCCTGGACGAAACCGGCCTCCGCGAGCTGCCAGCCACAGGTCTGCGGCTTGACCCTCCAGTGGACGATGCCGTGCTGGCAGGACGAGGGAGGAAGCGGAATCCAGTCGCCCGCACCGCGCACCTTGATCTCGGGGTGTGCGCGCAGTTCGGGGTTGATCCGGCGACCGGGGGTCGTCAGGAAGATCCAGCGGCCCTCCGGGGTCGCCGCGATCGGCGCGACCACGCCGACCGTGCGCAGCAACCCCGCGACTCGCATGCCGATCGCCGCCGGGACCTCGACCGCGTCGAGCACTGTTCCGGTGGCCACGAGCAGGCTGTACGGACGGCCGGTCCAGATGCTCGCCACTTCTTCCGGCTTTGCTGCAACTTGCAGTTTCCAGTCGGAGTCCACCGGCTCGGGGCCGTTCACCCGGTCGTGCTCGCCGTCGGTCCACGCCTCACCGGTCGGATAGGTGCCGGGCATGATCGGCCACCCGCGCCATGCGAGACCAACGGCCTCAGCACGCAACTCGATGCGGAAGGCGTCCCGCCAATTATCCGACCAGTCCATCGAAGTCTTCCTCCATTCCCTTCCGGGCTCGGTACGTCTCGGTGTGTCTCGCATTACCTCGGTGACTCACACCACTCAACGGCAAGTTGCAACTTCACCGAAACCCGGAGTCGATAACCGGTAGCCGAGGCACGACGAACGAGCCCCGATCAAGGCGACGCGCTGTACCCCTCCGGACCGATGGGCGTCTTCCAACGGCACCCGCTCACCGACCTGAAGGCCGTTCGTCGCATCTCATCGACCGCCCGCCCCTATCACCGCTCTGGTAGACAGGGCGCAGGTGTACCTCAAGGAGAGGAAGACAGGGATGAGCAAGGCGGCGAGCATCGGAGTGACCGGCCTCGCGGTGATGGGCCGGAACCTCGCACGCAACCTCGCGCGCACGGGACATACCGTCGCGCTGCACAACCGCTCGCCGGAACGGGTCCGCGACCTGGTCGACCAGTTCGGTCACGAGGGAGAGTTCGTCCCGACCGAGACGGCCAAGGAATTCGTCGCCGCGCTCGAACGGCCGCGCAAGATCGTGATCATGGTCAAGGCCGGTGCCGCGACCGACGCCGTCATCGAGGAGTTCGCCCCGCTGCTGGACTCCGGCGATGTCATCGTGGACGCGGGCAACGCGCACTTCGCCGACACCCGCCGCAGGGAGGCCGAGCTGCGGGAACGCGGCCTGCACTTCGTCGGGACCGGTGTTTCCGGCGGCGAGGAGGGCGCACTGCACGGCCCGAGCATCATGCCCGGCGGATCGGCCGAGTCGTACGCCTCGCTCGGTCCGCTGCTGGAAAGCATCTCCGCGCACGTCGACGGCGAGCCGTGCTGCTCCCACATCGGCGCGGACGGGGCAGGGCACTTCGTGAAGATGGTGCACAACGGCATCGAGTACGCCGATATGCAGCTCATCGCGGAGGCCTTCGACCTGCTGCGCGGTGCCCTGGGGTACTCCCCTGCCCAGATCGCCGAGGTGTTCCGCGGCTGGAACTCCGGGCGCCTCGATTCCTATCTGATCGAGATCACCGCCGAGGTGCTCGCCCACACGGACGCCGCGACCGGGGCACCGTTCGTCGACATCGTCGCCGACCAGGCCGAACAGAAGGGCACCGGCCGCTGGACCGTGCAGATCGGGCTCGACCTCGGGGTGCCGATCAGCGGGATCGCCGAGGCCGTCTTCGCCCGTTCGCTCTCCGGGCACGCCGACCTGCGTGCCGCCGCCGGTGATCTCGCCGGGCCGAAGGCCTCCCTGCTCAGCGGTGCCGAGGCGGAACGGTTCGCCGCCGATGTCGAGCAGGCCCTGTACGCCTCCAAGGTGGTGGCCTACGCGCAGGGGTTCAACCAGATCCAGGCCGGTGGCGCCGAGTACGGCTGGGATCTCGATCTGGGCGCCATCGCCTCGATCTGGCGCGGCGGCTGCATCATCCGGGCCAAGTTCCTCGATGACATCCGTTCCGCCTACGCCGCCGAACCGGGCCTGCCGACCCTGCTGACCAGTGGCACCTTCCGCAGCGCCGTCGAGGACGGGCAGGACGCCTGGCGTTCGGTGGTCTCCACCGCGACGCGGCTGGGCATCCCGGCTCCCGGGTTCTCCACCTCCCTCGCCTACTACGACGCGCTGCGTGCCAAGCGCCTGCCCGCGGCACTTGTCCAGGGGCAGCGGGACTTCTTCGGCGCGCACACCTACCGGCGCACCGACCGGCCGGGCTCCTTCCACACCGAGTGGGCCGCCGAAGGCCGTCCGGAACACCCGGCATAAGGAGCGTCACTACGGGGCACGGGGCGCCGCGGGACCGGCGCGCGCATGGGCCGAGGCGGCACCGAGTCTGCCGAGCGGGCCACTCGGGCGCACCGTGACCTCGATGAACGCGTCCCAGCCCCGGACCGTGCACCGCCCGAGGGTCGCGCGCATCCCGCGCGCGACCCATTCGGCGCGGGAACACGGATCCGGCGCACCGGCGTAGACCCCGGCCGCGACCGAGAGCGCGGCGAGGTCGGCGGCGCTCACCGCGCGATGCCTGGTCACGGTCGCCGCCGCGAGCCACACACCGGCCAGCACCGCGGCGAACACGACCGCGAGAGCACCGACCGTCCACAGGGTCGCCACCCCGCCGTCGCGCACCGGTTCATCCGCTCCTGGCGTTCGGTTCGCGGACCGCATATGCCACCCCCTCTTCGTGCACACCGGGCAGCAGCCCACCGACCGGTTCGGCGCGCACCCGCACGGTGAGTTCGTCACCGGAGGCCTCGACGTTCAGCCGCCCGCCCTTCGGGGCGATCCGGTGCACCGCCTGCTGTGCCCGTTCCGGCTCACCGCGAGCAAGGAGCCGGGCCGCCTCCCGCGCCGCGTCGACACAGCGGACCTGGTCGAGGACGGCGAGCACGGCGCCGATTCCGAACATCAGCACCGCGACGAAGGCCGCGAGCGCCATCGCCGTTTCCACGGTGACCATGCCCCGGTCCCCCGTTCCGGGTACCGCGGATCCGCGCCGAACGCTCACAACGACACCGACAACGCCCGCTGCACGAGCGAGGTCAGCGCGTCGAGCACGGAATCCCCGGTGACGATCGTGTACAGCACGGCGGCGAACGCGGCGGCGGCGATCGTGCCGATCGCGTACTCCGCGGTAGACATGCCCGCGTCGTCGAACCGTGGCTCGGTTTCGGCGGGCTCGGGTTCCGCTCCGGCGATGCGGAGCGCGAGCCAGCGCCGGAACCTGCGCCACCGGGCCATGAACCGGCCGGGCGGTGCTCCGGTGAGCTCGATGCCGGAGCGGATCGGGATCACCTCGGCGAGGCGATCGGCACTGGTTCCGGTGGGAAGCGATGGAGCCGACATGAGGGCACCGTCCTTTCTGTTCCTGTTCCTGTTCCTTGACCGTTCGAACCCTGACTGTCCACAGTGGACTACCAACTGGCGAGCATCGTGCCCGCGAGCCCGAGGACGACCGGGACGACCCCGAGACAGAAGAAGGCGGGGAGGAAACAGCAGCCGAGCGGACCACTGACCAGCACCCCGCAGCGCTGTGCTTCGGCGTTCGCCGCGTCCTCGGATTCGGCGCGCATGCGTACCGCGAGTCCCGCGGCGACCTCGGCGAGCGCGGTACCCGAGCGCGCGCTGCGTACCGCCGCGCTGCCCAGGGCCTCCGTGGCGGGTTCGGCGAGCGCGGGCCGCCATGCCTGTTCGGCGTCCGCACCGAGAGCGAGCAGATCCGCGGTACGCCGTAACGCACCGGCGGCCGGATCCGGCAGATTCCCCGCGATCACGGTCACCGCGCGGGGTACGTCGAGTCCACCCCGCAGACAGGCGGCGAACAGGTCCCAGCTCGCGGCCAGGCGGACCGGTGAGACCCGTCCGGCCTGCCGGGCCGACCTCCGGCGCAGCAGTTCCACGAGCACACCCGAACCGAGCCCGGTGAGCGCGACCTGCCCGACTCCCGCGCCGAAGGTGGCCAACAGGGCTCCCACGGCGATCGCGGCGAGAACCGCGAGCCCATAACGCGGTAGCCGCATCGCGGGCAGCTTCCGGGCACGGATCGGCACCGACGGCCAACTGACCACGCTCAGGGCGAGCGCGAGCGCGGCGAGACTGCTCAGCATGGCAGCACCCGCTCGGTCAGGCGCGCGGTCCAGGTCAGGCCCACACAGATGAGGCCGACACCGATGAGCAGCAGCACTCCACCGGCCCCTGGCCGACCGAGCACGCCGAGCGGATCGGCGCCGATCGCCTGACCGAGTACGACCCCGGCGACCGGGAGCGAGGCGAGTACCCATCCGGAGGCCCGCGCACCGGACAACTGGGCACGCAGGTTCGCCGCCGAACGCACGCGGTGCTCGACATCGCGCTGCAGCGCGGCGAGCAGTTCGGCGAGGGCGAGGCCGTGCGTCACCGAGAGCCGCCAGGCCGAGGCGAACCGGTCGAGCTCGCCGGTGAGCTGCGGCAGCTCCGCCGCGCGTGCGGCGAGCGTGTCCTCGACCCGCGCACCGATCCCCGCTGCGTCGGCGATGCCCGCGAACACGGAACCGACCTCGGGGGTCTCGGCGGCGCTGGCCGCGGCGAGCGCCGGATGCGCACCCCTGCGCAGTTCCGCCACCATGGCCTGCAGCGCCTCGGCGAACCGCCGCGTCGCGCTGGTTCGGGCTCGCACACCGCGCGCGGCGCGCCACCGGCGCAGGGCCACGAGCACCGCGAGGGCGAGGGCGGCGCCGATGAACGGTCCGCGTGCCACGGCGAGCGGTACGGCACAGACGATCGCGAACGCTGCCGGCCAGCGCAAGGCGACACCGGTCAGCCATGCGGCACACGCAGCCCGGTCGAGTCCGGCCGAATCCCGCCTCGCGCCTCGCGGCCGCGCGGGAAGCACGAGCAGCGCGGAGGCACCGGCGGCCAGGCCGAGGCTCAGCACGCGATCACCTCGGCGCCCCGGTTCGCCAGCAGGCGCAGCAGCTCGTCCTTGCCCGCTGCCCAGTTCGCCCGGCCCGCGGTGTCCAGCCGCCAGGCGGGTACGGCGCGCACATACGCTCCGCGCCGGGTGAGTACCGCGATCTCGGTGAGCCGCCGGACACCGGTGCCGTCCCTGCGCATGGCCAGCACGAGCTGCACGGCCGCCGCGAGCTGACTGTGCAGGGCGGCCCGGTCGAGCCCGGCGAGGGCTGCCAGGGCTTCGAGGCGTGCGGGTACCTCCTCCGGCGCGTTCGCATGCAGCGTTCCCGCACCACCGTCGTGCCCCGTGTTCAGTGCGCTGAGCAGATCGCCGACCTCGACGGAGCGCACCTCGCCGACGACGATCCGGTCGGGGCGCATGCGCAGGGCCTGGCGCACGAGGTCGCGCTGGGTCACCTCACCCGCGCCTTCGACATTGGGTTGTCGCGCGATCAGCCGGACGAACTGGGGATGATCGGGAGCGAGTTCCCCGGCGTCCTCCACGCACACGATCCGCTCCCCGGCCGGAACGCAGCCGAGCAGCGCGGAAAGCAGGGTGCTCTTTCCCGATCCGGTGGCTCCGACGACGAGAAAGGCCAGCCGTGCGCGGACGATGGCACGGAGCAGCTCGGCGGTCCGCTCGTCGAAGGTGCCGAGCCTGCGCAGCTCATCGAGGTCGTGCCGGGCCTGCCGGAGCACCCGCAGGGAGATGCAGGTCCCGTCCGCGGCGACCGGGGTGAGCACCGCGTGCAACCGCACCTGCCTGCCACCGGCGGTCAGCCACCCGTCGACGTAGGGGACCGCCTCGTCGAGCCTGCGCCCCGCGGCAAGAGCGAGGCGCTGCGCGAGCCTGCGCACACTGTCCTCGCCGGGAAAGCACACCCCGCTGCGGCGCAGGCCGTCCGCACCGTCCACCCACACCTCGTCCGGTGCGGTCACGAGCACATCGCTGACCTGGTCATCCCGCAGTAGTTCCTCGAGCCTGCCGAATCCGGTGAATTCGGAGTCGAGCACGCGCAACGCGGTGAGGACATCGGCGTCCCCGGCCACCCCGCCGTATTCGGCGCGCACCGCCTCGGCGATATGGGCCGGGTCGAGGCTGACGCCATCGCAGGCGAGCCGATCCCGCACCCGTTCGATCAGTTCCTGGCCGATCATGCGGCGTTCCCCGCCGCGGGCAGGTCCCGGACCGCCGCCCCGAGCACGACGAGCGCCGCGGACGCGAGTGGTCCCTTCCCGTAGTCGAGCAGTCGCCCGGCCTCGACGGTCGCCGGGAGCGCGGCTTCCGAACGCATCGCCACCAGCAGGGGAACACCCACCTCGGCGGCGACCTCCGCGGGCCGCATCCCCGCGGGCGACGGCCCGCGCACCACCGCGCACGGCTCGGCGCCCGCTTCAATGGCCCGACCGGCCAGACCCTTCGCGGCCGCGCAGGCGCGCAGCCGGGCGGGGACGAGCACGGCACACAGGTCGGCGCGGCTCAGCGCAGCGCGGCCACCGTCATCAAGGCTGCGGCCGATATCGCACACGACGGTGTTCCCCTCACGCACTCCGGCGTCGAGAACGGCACCCACCGCCTGCGCACCGGGTGGCGCGGCACCGGGCGGACAGCCGAGCACCGCGACCGTCGCCCCGCGGACCACTCGTGCGGGCAGGGCCGAACGCAGTGAACCGCCGGTGAGCCTGCCGTCCGCGAGCCGGAGGCCGGGCCAGCGCATCCCGTCGAGCTCGCCGAGCCCGACCGTGCCGTCGAGCCCGCCACCGAGCGGATCGCAGTCGACGAGCAGGGTGTCCCGGCCGCGGCGCGCGGCGGCCGCGGCGAGGGCACCGGCGAACACCGAAGCTCCCGCGCCACCGCACCCGCCGAGGACGGCGATCACCGTGCCCTCCCCGGCATCCGATCGCTGCGCCGATTCGGCGAACAGCGCGGACAGTTCGGGTTCCTCGGCGGGCAAGGTCACCACCAGCCGGGCTCCGAGGGAGAGCGCGGCCGCCCAGGTACGTGGTCCGGGCTCGCTCGCACACACCACGGCGATCCGGTCTCTGCGCGGAAATTCCGCCATGGCAAGGCGTTTGGCCATCACCTCGTCGAGTACCACGACCGGAGCTCGCTGCCAGGCCGCACGGGCGCCGGGCTGTCCGTCCACCCGCTCGACGGCGATGTCCGCGGCGGCCGCGCAACGCAGCACATGCCCGCGAAGCTGCTCGTCCTCGACCGAACACACCGCGACCGAAGAGGACCGCTCCGGGCGCGAACCACCCCGACGTGACGACGAAACCACAGCGACACCAACACTTTCTCCACAGGGAGCCCCCAAGTCGCGGGTGTGCACCGCACGCGACGAACCCCCAGGTTCACGTTCGCCTGCTGACGAACCTGCCTCAACCGTGAACCTCGACGAGAGGCGCAGCAATACGGCAACCACAATCTGTGGACAACCTGCCGCGCTGTGGATAACCGGGCATACAAACGAAACCGAGCCTGGACATGGGACGACCCCCGCCAGGGGGGAGGGACGGGGGTCGTCGGAGGTTCAGCCCCGGGGGGTCGAGCTGAACCGGTCTTGAGATGTGCTCGTTGCTTCCACTGTATAACGGCAACCCGGGAAACCGCTGCATTCTCGACAAATTCGCAGTCAAATTCCCCTCGGTTGACCGGATTGTCATCGCCACACGACGATACGTGGAGCCGATCGGAGCATCCCGGCCGAACAAGCCGGACGACTACGAGCAGTTGCTGAAACGGTGCACCCGATCGAGCACTTGAAGTGACGCCAATCACTAGGTACACATAGAGGTGCGGACGGCGATACGGCCAGGAACTTCCCGAAGATAAGGGTTGTTTCACCCCCGATCGGAGTCCGTGCGCGGATTCCAGGCACCCACGCTCAGCATGCCGCGGGAGGCTTGTCGACGATGGACCGGGTATCGGGACGCCGAACCCCTGGACCACGTACAGTTCGACATTCGTTGCAGCTTGGTAACCCGTGAATCCGCGCGGAGGCGGCGGCCGCTTCTCGGTGATGCGCGTGGCATCCACCGATGAGGCGGGCGCCGCCTTGTTTATTGTCGCCGGGTTTGCTGTCTCCACCTCGGCGCTGTCTGTGGCAGGTTATCCACAGCCGGGGGAATCCATCCACAAGCGACGTTCGGGCCGTTGACGGCCGACTCCGCGCGTGAGTAACTTGCTTTCACCGGCCCTACTGGGGAATTCGTTTTCACAGGCGGTGCCCACTCCGTCAAGTGGGTGTGGAGGCAGACGTGTCGAAGAGTGTGTCCAGGCGCGCGGCCTGTGCGCTCGGTGCCGGGGTGGCCGCGGCGGCCGCGGTCCCCGCACTGTCCTTCGCTTCCACGGCAGGGCGAGCACCGGAGGCCCCCGGCATGGCGGACTGGGTGGAGAAACAACTCGGCGGCATGTCCCTGCGCGAGAAGGTCGGCCAGCTGTTCGTGACCCCGGTGAACGGGCAGTCCGCCGACGAGGTGAATCCCAAGAACCGCAAGGAATTCGGCGTCGACACCCCGGCGCAGATCGTGGAACGGTACGCGGTCGGCGGGATCATTTACTTCAACAACAGCGATTTCGACAACATCGACACCCCGCGGCAGATCGCCGCCCTGTCCAACGGCCTGCAGCAGGCCGCGGTCTCCTCGAACGCGAAGCTGCCGCTGCTGATCAGCACCGACCAGGAGGGCGGGTACGTCGCGCGGATCACCGGGCCATACGCCACGGATGTCCCCGGCAACATGGCGATCGGGGCGAGCAGGAGCACCGCGGACGCCTACGCCGAGACCGCCATCCTCGGTTCCGAACTGCGCGCCATGGGGATCAATCAGAACCACGCGCCGGATGCCGACGTCAACACCGAGCCGACCAACCCGGTGATCGGGCTCCGCTCGTTCTCCAGCCACCCGGAGCTGGCCGCTCAGCTGGTGCGCGCGGCGGTGCGCGGTTATCAGGAAAGCGGCCCGCCGGATCGCACGACGAGCGCAGCGGTGAAGCATTTCCCCGGCCATGGCGGTGCTTCCAGTGACAGTCACACCAGCCTGCCCACGATCAAGCGCAGCCTCGAACAGTGGCGCAAGACCGACGCGGTCCCGTTCCGCGCGGCGATCAAGGAAGGCGTGCAGGAGGTGATGAGCGCGCACATCGTGATGCCGGAGATCGACCCCTCCGGTGAACCGGCGACCCTCTCCCCGCGCATGATCACCGGACTGCTCCGCGAAGAGCTCGGCTACGACGGCCTGATCAGCACCGATTCGCTGCGGATGCAGGGCGTGCGGGAACTGCATCCGGATGCCGAGATCCCGGTGCTCGCCCTCAAGGCCGGCATCGACCAGCTGCTCATGCCCGTGGACCTGAACCTGGCCATCAACTCCGTGCTCAAGGCCGTCCAGGACGGGAAGCTCACCGAATCGCGCATCGAGGAGTCGGCGCGCCGGGTCCTGCGGCTGAAGTATCAGCGCGGGCTCGCCCACTACCGGCCGGTGGATCTCGCCGAACTGCCCCGCCGCGTGGGCACCGCGGCGAACCGGGCTCGCGCGCAGGCCATGACCGATCACACGATCACCGTGGTGCGCAACGACGCGAAGCTGCTCCCACTGCACAAGAAACCGCGCTCGGTCCTGATCACCGGCTGGGGCGAGACGACCACCAAGAACCTGGCCGGCGCGATCGGCAAGCGCGGGGCGAACACCCGGGTCCTGGCGACCGGGACCGAACCGGGCAAGGCGCAGATCACCGAAGCGGTGGCAGCGGCGAACTCCGCCGAGCTGACCGTGGTGCTGACCAACGGGGATCCGAAGGGAATGCAGCCCCAGCAACAACAACTGCTCACCGAGCTGATCACCACCGGGAAACCGGTCATCGCGGTCGCCGCGCAACGCCCGTACGACACGGGTTTCGTGGACGCGCAACGGACCTGGCTGGCCACCTACTCCTCCTCGGCCGCCTCGATGGAGTCGCTGACCAAGGTCATCTACGGTGAGCTCGGCCCGCGCGGGAAGCTGCCCGTGGACGTCCCCGTCGGTGGCGACACCACGAAGATCAAGTACCCGTTCGGAACGGGGCTGCACTGGTGAGCCTCGGACGCCGCTCCTTCTTCACCGCGGGCGCGCTCGCCGCACCCGCGCTGACCCTGTCCACCACCGCGACCGCCGCGGCACCCGGGCAGCAAGGCACCGTTCCGGTCCGCACCGGGGCCGATCTGCTCGCGGCGGACCGGTGGCAGGCACTGGCCGGGCGCAAGGTCGGGGTGCTCGCCAACCCGACGGGTGCGCTCACGAACCTGAGCCACATCGTGGACGACATGGTCGAAGCCGGTCACCGGCCGCTGGCCGCGTTCGGACCGGAGCACGGTTTCCGGGGCACCGCGCAGGCCGGTGGTTCGGAGGGCGACTACAAGGACCCGCGCACCGGGATCTCGGTGTACGACGCGTACGGGGCGAGCGTGGACAAACTCGCCGGGTACTTCCGCAAGGCGGGCATCGACACGCTCGTGTTCGACATCGCCAGCGTGGGCGCGCGCTTCTACACCTACATCTGGTCGATGTACACGGCGATGCGCGCGGCCGTGCGCACCGGCGCCTCCTTCGTGGTGCTCGACCGGCCGAACCCGATCGGCGGCGAAGCATTCGGGCCCATGCTCGATCCGGCCTTCGCCAGCGGGGTCGGGCTCAAACCGATCACCCAGCAACCCGGGATGACGGTGGCCGAGCTGGCGAAGCTGTTCGACACCCGATTCCTTCCCGAGGACGAGGGACGCGGACTCGCGAAGCTGGAGATCCACCGCTGCCGCGGCTGGCGGCGGGACCGGTTCTTCGCCGAGACCGGGCAGCCCTGGATCATGCCGAGCCCCAACATGCCGACCGCGGACACCGCGCTCGTCTACCCCGGCACCTGCATGTTCGAGGGAACCAACCTGACCACGGGGCGCGGCACCACCAGGCCGTTCGAGATCATCGGTGCCCCGGGCATCGACTGGCGGTGGGCGCAGGCGCTCAACGCGCTCGACCTGCCCGGGGTGCGTTTCGCGGAGACCTACTTCGTGCCGACCTTCTCCGATTTCGCGGGCAAGACCTGCGGCGGCGTCGCGCTGCACGTGCACCAGCCGCACCGGTTCGATCCGATCCGCACCGGGGTGGCGATGCTGGTGACGGCGAAACGCGGTTATCCGTCCCTGTTCGGCTGGCGCAAGGACAACTGGATCGACAAGCTCACCGGATCCGCGCGGTTGCGCACCATGCTGGACAAGGGCGCGGACACCGAGGACATCGTCGGTGCCTGGCAGCCCGAACTCGAGAAGTTCCGCCGCACCCGCCGTCCCTTCCTGCTGTACTCCTGAGACCGTCCCGCGAGAAAGGGAGATGAATGCTCGATCGGCGCACGTTCCTGCTCGCGTCCGGGCTCGCCGGAACCGCCGCGCTGACCGCGGGTAGCCTGCCCGCGGTGGCCACGCCCGGATCATCCGCCCTCGGCCGGTTCGACCTGCCGCAGTCCGGCTTCGCACCGCCGGGCACCCGGCTACGGCACGGCAGCCCCGCGGGCCTCGGCCTCGATTCCCGCACCATCGCCGAGACGCTGCGGGCCGTGACCGGCTACGCCGAACCGGACAACGGAACCCCGCTGTTCCCGGGAGCGGTGACATTGCTCGCGCACCACGGCACGATCCTCGCGGAGGAACCGACCGGCTGGGCATTGCGCTATGCCGACCGGGAGGGCACCGAACTCCCGATGGCCAGCCGGATCCCGATGCGCGCGGACACGATCTTCGACATGGCCTCGATCTCGAAGCTGTTCACCACGCTCGTCGCGCTGTCCCTGCTCGAGGAGGGCACGATCGCGCTGGACACCCCCGTCGCGAAGTACCTCCCCGGCTACGAGACCGGCGGCAAGGCCCCGATCACCCCGAAGATGCTGCTCACCCACACCGCGGGACTGCCGCCGGATCCGAAACCCACGCTGTGGCAGGGATATCCGGACATCCCGGCACGCAAGAAGGCCATCCTCGACACCAGGATCAAGACCAAACCCGGTACGGCCTACGAGTACTCCGATCTGAGCATGCTCTCGATGCAGCTGCTGATCGAACACGTCACGGGCGCCTCCCTGGACGAACAGGTGCACGAGCGCGTGGTCCGCCCGCTCGGGCTGCGCGACACCGGCTACAACCCCTCGCTGCGGCTGCGCGAACGGATCGCACCGACCGAGTACGAGGTGGGTGAGGGTTCCTCGAACCGCGGCCTGGTGTGGGGCCGGGTGCACGACGAGAACGCGTGGTCGCTCGGCGGGGTCGCCGGGCACGCCGGGGTGTTCTCCACCGCACACGATATGGCCGTCATCGCGCAGATGGTGCTGAACGGCGGCAGCTACGCGGGCACCAGGGTACTGTCCGAGGCCACCGCCGAGCTGATCTTCACGAACTTCAACACGGCCTTCCCCGACGACGCGCACGGGCTGGGTTTCGAACTCGACCAGATGTTCTACATGGGCGCCCTGTCGAGCCCGGAAACCGCAGGGCACACCGGATTCACCGGAACCACGCTCGTCATCGACCGGCTCTCCCGCTCGATCGCGCTGCTGCTCACCAACCGGGTGCACCCGAACCGGGACCGGGGCAGCATCAACCCGGCCCGCCAGCAGGTGGCGACCGGACTCGCGCGAGCCATGCGGGTGCCCCCGGTCGCCGGGAACGACTACTGGACCAGTCGGATCGGGGACAGCAGCACGGCGACGCTGACCACCGCTGCGTTCGACACCGGGCTGCGCTCGGCCGTCCTCGAATTCCACGCCTTCGTGGACACCGAGGTCAGCGACCCGCTCACGGTCGAGTTCTCCACCGACGCGGGCAAGACCTGGACCCCACGAGCGGTCACGGCGAGCGGGCCGGGCGCACCGCAGGGATCGGTGCCCAGCCTTTCCGGGCACGGTCATCGGCGCTGGTGGCAGGTCACCGCATCGATCCCCGAGGCCGCACGGGCCCCGCGGATGCAGGTGCGCTGGCGGTACACCACCGACAAGCAGTACACCGGCCGCGGCGTATGCGTGGACAAGGCGCTCATGTACGCGGGCAGGCAGAAACTGTTCGACCTGGAAGACGATCCCGGCGCCGTGACCGGCGACGGCTGGGTCAGGGCACGACATTGACCCTTCGGAAACGGGTTAGTAAGTTTCCCACGTGACCACCAACGGGCCTTCCGACGGCGGGACCGCGAGCCCACTCGTGCGGATCCGTTCACTCGTCCCTGGGCTGGCGAAGGCCGAGCAACGGGTGGCCAAGGTCGTGCTCGCGAATCCGGCCGCGGTCTCGCGCACCAGCATCACCGACGTGGCCGAGGCCGCCAACACCTCGGAGACCACGGTCACCCGGTTCTGCAAGGCGATCGGGCTGCGCGGCTATCCCGAACTGCGAATCGCGCTCGCCGCGGAGAGTGCGCGCACCGAGGCACGCCCGAACAACGACCTCGGCGCGGACATCACCGCCGAGGACGATCTCGGCCAGGTGGTCGGCAAGCTCGGCTACGCCGACGCGCGCGCCGTCGAGGAGACCGCGGGCCAGATCGACATCGGAGTGCTCGATCGCGTGGTGACCGCCATGGCCGCGGCGGGCAGGGTGGACGTCTACGGCGTGGGCGCGAGCGCATTCGTGGCACTGGACCTGCAACAGAAACTGCACCGGATCGGCCGGATCAGCTTCGCCTGGAGCGATACGCACATCATGCTCACCTCGGCCGCGGTACTCGGACCGGGCGATGTCGCGGTCGCCATCTCGCATTCGGGGGCCACCGCCGAAACCGTCGAGGCACTCCGGCTCGCCGCTCGGCACGGCGCGACGACCGTGGCGATCACCAACTTCCCGCGGTCCCCCATCGCCACCGTCGCCGAGCACGTGCTGACCACGGCCGCACGGGAGACCACCTTCCGTTCCGGCGCGACGGCAAGCAGGATCGCCCAGCTCACCGTCATCGACTGCCTGTTCGTCGGCATCGCGCAGCGGCACATGGGCACGGCGATGAACGCGCTCGACGCCACCCGCAGCGCGGTCGGCGCGCACCGGCTCGACGAACGTTACGACGGACGACGGCGCCACCCAGGCGAGCCGCACGAGACGAAGGAACGGTGAGCATGCCCCAGCAAGGCGCCGAACAAGTGCGGGTCGAGGCCCCGACCGAAGCACGCAACCCGCGCACCACCGATATCGACCAATTGTCCACAGTGGACGTCCTGCGCAAGATCAACGATGAGGACGCCCTCGTCCCGCGCGCCGTGGCCGCGGTGCTCGAGGAGCTCGCGATTCTCGTGGACGCGGCGGTCGAGGCGATCCGCGCGGGCGGTCGGGTGCACTACGTCGGCGCGGGGACATCCGGGCGGCTCGCGGTCCTCGACGCCGCCGAACTCGTGCCCACCTACAACGTGCCCGAGGATCTGTTCGTCTCGCACCACGCCGGTGGCGCAGAGGCCTTGCGGACCGCGGCCGAGAACGTCGAGGACGACACCGAGAACGGGGCCGCCGAGATCCGCGAATCGGCGACCGGCAAGGACGTCGTCGTCGGGCTGGCCGCTTCCGGGCGCACCCCGTACGTACTCGGTGCGCTGCGGGCCGGGCGCGAGCTCGGCGCGCGGACCGCGCTCATCTCCGCCAACCCGCAGGCCGAGGGCAACGCACTGGTCGACGTGGCACTGGCCGTGGACACCGGTCCCGAGGTCATCGCGGGCAGCACCCGGATGAAGGCAGGCACCGCGCAGAAGCTGATCCTGAACGCTTTCTCCACCGCCGTGATGATCAAGCTCGGGCACACCTACTCGAACTTCATGGTCAGCATGCGGGCCACCAACGCCAAGCTGCGCGGGCGCACCCTGCGCATCCTGCAGGAGGCCACCGACGCGGACGAGCAGCGCTGCGCGGAGGCGCTGGCCGAGGCGGACGGCGACATGAAGACCGCGCTCGTCACCCTGCTCGCCGAGGTGAGCAGCGCGCACGCCTCGGACGCGCTGCGCGCCAGCGACGGGAACGTGCGCAAGGCACTCGCGGCCCTGTGACGCCCCTTCAGCCCTCCTGGTCCCGGTACTCCCGCCTGCGCTGCTCCTCGCGGTAACCGTAGGCGGCCTGCCGGACCGCGGCATCCGATTCCAGGCTCGAGCCCATCGCGCCGGCGATCACCCCCATGGTGGTGAAACCCCAGGCCAGGATCAGGTACGTGCCCGTCCCCACCGGGTGCCCCAGCGTGCTGACCAGCAGGGATTCGGGCACCAGGAAAGCCGCGATCCCGAGGTTGATCGCGAACAGGCCGAGGTAGAGCACGCCGACACCGACGAACAGGGTCACCACGGTGGAGGCGTTGTAGAGCACCGCGAGCCTGCGGAACCCGGAAGCGCGGTGCTTGCCCCGCTCCCACAACCGATGGGCCGCGATCAGCCAGGACACCAGCAGCACCACCGAGGCCACGGCCGCGAGCACCCGGCGAACCGGATCCAGCAGGTCGCCGATCTGCCAGATGGTGCTCGAGGACAGACCGAACGCGCTGGTCCCGAGTGCCGCGGCGAGCGCACTGGACAGGCCGAAGATCAGCCGCCACGGCCGGTTCGCGCGCACCATGCCCCCGATCAGCCGCGGCCACCCCGGAGCGGGGGCGACCGTGTACCGGTGCCCCTCGTCGAGGTTCATCCGCCGCACCGAGGACCGCAAGGCGGGCGCGGCCTCGCCGAGCAGGTCACCGAGCAGCCGCAGCACCACCCGCCGCAGACCCCGCTGGGCACCGAATCCGCCGACCGCGGGCAGCGAGACCATCGCGGTACCCCGCCCGGTGTCCGTCTCGGCCAGCAGCGGCCGGTCCCGCAGCAGCAGCGGAAGATCGGTCACGCAGATCGCGTACGTCCACTCCCGCGACTCGCGGTATTCGGTCACCGCGTCCAGGATGCGCGCACTGTCCGCCTCCCCCGCGGTCACCGGATCGGAGACGAGTTCGACGCGCCAGCAGCGGCCGGTCCGCTCGCGCAGCCACTCGGTGATGTCCTCGGTCAGCCTGGTACCGATCGTCGTCGGCAGATCGGGATCGGTGACCAGTCCCAGTACCGCCTCGATGGGATTCGTATCCTTTCGCCACATATCGGAGGGACACGGTGCGGGCGCCCCACTGACCGGGCCCCCGGAAATCCGGAACGAATCGCGCCGCTCACCCGGTGGCCGCGTCCGCGATCCCCTTCGCCTCGCGGGCTCCCGCCTCGATAGCCTCGCAGTTGAACAGCACCCATTCCCGCAACGCCTCGGCACCACCCTCGGCAAACGCTTGCGCAAGCGCGGCGTAGCGCGGTCCGGCTCGGAAAGCCGCGACCTCGGGGACGATGAGGCCCTTGGCGTCCAGCCCGGTCCCGATCACGGTCAGCCGGGTCGCGGCACGAGCGACCACTCCGTTGGCGACGGCGAACGGGCGCAGGGCGAGCAGCTCACCGTGCACGACGGCGACCAGCACCGGCGCGGGCACCGAGGTCTCCCCGGTGAGCAGCCGGGCGAGCAGATCGAGCCGTCCGCCGTGATCCTCGATGCTCGGCCTGCCGAGGGTGTCGACGTCCTCGACGAGGTCGGCGGCGGCGAGCACGTGCAACCGCGCAAGCGCTTGCAGCGGCGCGCGTTCCCAGGTGGACAGCAACGGGCCGAGCGCCTCGGCCACCCGCAGGGCTCCCGCGAGCACCGGATCCTCGACATCGGCGTCCTCGGGGAGCGCGGGGCTGCCCCCGTCGAGCGCGGCGGAGGCCCGGGCGGCGCGCACCGAGGCCTCGGCAGCGGTTGCGGCCCAGCCGCGCCGGTTCGCCGGATGCCGGTGCACCTCATCGACCGCGGCACGGGCGGACTCGACGGCATCGGCCACGCCGTCGAGATCGAGTAGCGGAGCGAGGGGGTCGGTTGCGGACGCCATGGATGACACCGTATCCCCTCCTTGATCGATTACTCCGCCGATTGGAGCAATGACCAGTTGTGCTCACGACCTACACGCAGTAGATAGGTGCATAGCACAGATTGTTCAGGTCGCAACTATCGCGGCGAACAACACAGCTACCAAAGGAGGTAGTGAGAAATGGCCAGTACCGAAGAGACCAAGCCGGTCTCCGATCCGGCACCGTTCGGCCTCGCCAGCTTCGCGGGGACCACCTTCGTACTCTCCCTCGTCAACGCCGGTCTGGTGGCCAAGGACGTCGAGCCGGTCGTCCTGCCGCTCGCCCTGTTCATCGGCGGTCTCGGCCAGTTGATCGCCTGTGTCTGGGAGATCAGGAACAACAACACCTTCGGCGCGACCGCCTTCGGCACCTACGGCGGGTTCTGGTGCGCCTTCGCGTTCTTCGTCTGGTTGTTCAGCGAGAAGATCCCGGAGAACCACGCGGCGACGGCGACCGGACTGTTCCTGCTGATCTTCGCCGTGTTCACCGCGTACATGACGATCGGCGCGCTGCGCACGACCGCGGCACTGGCTTCGGTGTTCTTCTTCCTGTTCCTGACCTTCCTGTTCCTGACCCTCGGTGAACTCGCCGCGGAGTCGCTCGGCAAGATCGGCGGCTGGCTCGGTCTGCTCACCGCACTGCTCGCCTGGTACACCTCGTTCGCAGGAATCCTGAAGGCGACGTTCAAGCGCGATGTGCTGCCGGTGCGGCCGCTGTCGTGAAACGGACGTAACCACTAAGTTCGACACTACGAACACCCGCGCAAAGGAGCCACGCCATGGCAGAGTCAGAAAGCCCAGCCCTGGACAACCTGCTCACCGAGAGCAGGACCTTCCCGCCGAGTCA
>NZ_JALM01000087.1 GCF_000737195.2 Sciscionella sediminilitoris | reverse complement strand
GGCCAGTGGCAGGGCGACCGCCGACATCGCCGTCGCGCCGTAAACGAATCCCCAGACGACGATGTACGGCCCGAAGTACCAGCTCGTCCAGCGGCCGAGGGAGCGCCAGCCCGAGTACATGGTCTCCCCGGTCGCCAGATGCCAGCGTCCGACCGCCTCGGCGAGCCCGATCTTCACCAGGCACCCGATGACCGCCGCCCACAGCAGCGTGTAGCCGAACCGGCTGCCCGCGATCAGGGTCGCGACGAGATCACCGGCGCCGACCCCGGTCGCGGCGACCACGATGCCCGGCCCGATCAGCCGCCACCGGGGCTGCTCGGTTTCACCGGCCGTCTGCTCCGAAGGCTGTGACAGCTCTGTCATGCGGAATCCATGTCATGCCAGGATTCCCGAAACAAGCAATGTGACCGTTTTGTGATAAATACGCTGAATATGAAGTTCGGCGGGGTTTCAGTTCCGCGCCTGACTTGACCCCGATTGCCATGCTGCCGAGGATGAAGCATGCGAACGGTACGGACCGTGGTCGTGTTCGACGCCGCTGAGCTCCACACCGAAAGCACATTCTGGGCCGGTGTTCTCGGTGGCCACGTTCTCGAGGACGAAACCTGGCACAGCGTCATCGACGCCGATGGGGAGTGGCGGATCGGTGTACAGCTGGCTCCGGACCATGTTCCACCCCGCTGGCCGGATGGCGAGCCCCAGCAGGTTCATCTCGATCTGCACGTCGAGGATCCGCGCGCCGCACACGAGGAAGTGATCGCATTGGGGGCGACCCTGCTTCGGGCTGCGCCCGATCCGGAAAGGGCGCAGGGCCATCAGGTCTACGCCGATCCCGCCGGGCATCCGTTCTGCATCGGCTGGGGCCATCCGAGCAGGGAACAGCTCACCGCGTACCTGGAGGGGTGGCAGCGAGCCGAATAGCCGATCAGCTCTGCGGGCACCGGCGCAGGGCCGCGCCCGCCTGCTCGACGATGCCCTCGATGAGCTCCGCGCAGCTGGGCAGGTCCCCGAGCATGCCGACGACCTGGCCCGCGGCGAACACGCCGGTGTCGGTGTGCCCCTCGACGAGCCCGGAACGCAGCAGCATCGGGGTGTTCGCGGCCATCAGCACCTGGGCCGCGGTCATGTCCCCGCCGCGGCGCATGGCGAGCCCTTCGCGCAGCAACTGGTTCCACCCGATCCCGGTGAGTTTGCGGAACCGGATGGCGTTGCGGGCGGCGAGCAGGAATCCGCGCAGTCGCCCGGAGCGTTCGAGCGCGGTGACGAATTCGGTGGCGAGCACCCGGTGCGGCATGCCGTCGACCCGCCTGGTCACGACGGTGTCGCCGAGGCCGCGCCCGAGGTAGAGCTGTTTGACGGCCTCGGGCACGGTGCTCTCGGCGGTGAGCAGGAACCGGGTGCCCATGGCGATCCCCGCGGCCCCGTAGGCGAGCGCCGCGGCGAGCCCGCGCCCGTCGAAGAACCCGCCCGCGGCGATCACCGGGATGTCCACGGCGTCGAGCACGGAAGGCAGCAGCAGGGTGGTGGCCACGCCTCCGGTGTGCCCGCCGCCTTCACCGCCCTGGACCACGACCGCGTGCGCGCCCCAGTCGGCGACCTTCTGCGCATGCCGGGCGGCGCCGATGGAGGGGATCACCACGACCCCGGCATCGGAGAGGCGCTGGATCATCTCCTTACGCGGGGCCAGCGCGAAGGAGGCGACCTTGACGCCCTGTTCGATCAGCAGATCGACCCGGCGCTCGGCGTCCACGGCGTCCGCGCGCAGGTTCACCCCGAACGGTTTGCTCGTCCGGGACTTGACCTCGGCGATCGCCTTGGCCAGCTCCTCGTAGTTCATGGTGGCCGAGGCGAGGATGCCGAGCCCGCCCGCCTCCGAGCTGGCCGAGACCAGGCGAGGCCCGGCGACCCAGCCCATCCCGGTCTGCACCACCGGGTGCTCGATGCCGATCAGCTCGGTGAGGGCGGTCCTCATGCGCGGACCTCGCGGTCGCGGAGGTTCTTCGGGTCCAGCCGGGTGCGGATGAGCTCCAGCGCTTCCGGGCCCGGTTCCGGTGTGGTGTGGAATTCCCCGATGTGCAAGGGGAATCCGGTCGACTCGGTGATCTCCTCGAGTTCCACGCCGGGATGCGCGGAGACCAGCCGCATCCGGTGCTCCGGCCCGTCGAAGTCGAACACGCCGAGGTTGCTCACCACGCGGTACACGTCGTGGAACCGTCCCGCGCTGCCGGTGGCCCGGTCGTAGCCGACCCCGGCGACCACGTCGACCGCCTGGACGAAACTGCGCGGGCTGTGCTTGGGCACCCAGTAGCTGGTGCGGTGGTTGACGGTGTTTCCCGGCGATCCGCGCACCCCGAGCAGCTGGCGATCCGGCCTGCTGTGCTCGCCGATCGCGGAGATGTTCTGGTTGCCGTACTGGTCAACCTGGTTCGCGCCCATCACCACGTGCCTGCGCCCGTGCGCGAGCAGTTCGAACACCTTGCGGAACGGCAGCCAGCCCTCGCGCGCGGGTTCGGACTGGTCCCCGAGCACCGGGACCTCGGCGAGCAGCCCGGCCTCGCCGTCGGTGAGCAGCAGGTCCGGTTCGAAGGTCAGCTTGGCCAGCCGCGCACCGATCAGCGCCACCGTGCTCATCGGGCTGACCAGGATCTCCCCGTCGCCCCGGAACAGTTCGGCACAGGCGCCGACACAGATCTCGGCCCTGCTCACCGTGGTCTTCGCCGCTGTCATGACACCTCCTGCACGACGGCCTGGTAATCCTGTTCGCTTCCCGAGACCAGCCGGGAGAGCAGCCCGTTCTGCGGGGCGTCGGCATAGGCGCGCTGGAATTTCTCGTCCCGCCCGTAGTCCGGGGCGCAACTGGTGAAATGCGCGCCACGCGGGATCTCCACGACCCCGTCGACCATGGTCCGGTTGCACAGCAAGGTCTGCGGTGGACCTTCGGCGAGTTCCGCGGTGGACACCAGCCGCTCGCAGGAGACGAAGCGCTTCTTCGCGGCGAGGCAGAACAGGTCGTCGAAGTAGGGATCCGGGCCCAGGTAACGGGCGTTGCCGTGGTTGTCCGCCCGGTTCAGGTGCACCAGCGCGACATCCAGTTCGAGCGCGGGCACCGCGAGCAGTTCCTCGCCATCGCCGTAGGGGGAGCGCACGGTGCGCAGCGCGGGATCGTTGCGCGGCACATCGGAACCGAGCCCGGCGCGGATCGGCAGGAACGGCAGGCGCTGCGCGGCGGCCTGCAGTCCCGCGTAGAACATGCCCTCGTCCCATTCGCGCACCGCGAGCCCGTCCTGTTCACGCGCCTTGCGGAACAGCGGGTCATAGGGGATGGAATCGAGCGTGACGAACCCGAAGACCAGTTCGCGCACCTTGCCCGCGGCGCAGAGCAGCCCCACATCCGGTCCGCCGTAGGAGACCACCCGCAGATTCTTGACCGGCGACCGCAGGATGGCGCGCACCAGGGCCATCGGTTTGCGCCGCGAGCCCCAGCCGCCGATGCCGAGGGTCATCCCGTCGCGCAGTTCGGCGGCCACCTCTTCGGCCGTGCATTGCTTGTCCCGCACTGCTTTCAGCCTCCGTTTCGGTCCACAAAGGACTGTCGTGCCTCGTCGGAGACACCGGTCAGGTTCAGCTCGAAGGTGAACCCTTGTTCGAAGCGGTAGTCCCGGTGCACGCGCCCGTGGTCGATGCCGTTGAGCGCTTCCTTGGCCATCCGGATGGTGCGGTTGTCCTTCTCCGCGATCTCCCCGGCCAGGGCGAGCGCCTTCTCGTCCAGTTCGGCGCGCTCGCACACCTCGAACACCGAGCCGTAGCGGTGCAGGGTGTCCGCGCCGACCGTGCGGCCGGTGTAGAACAGCCCGCGCATCAGGTGCTGGGGCACCAGCCGGGACAGATGTGTCGCCGCCCCGAGTGCACCCCGGTCCACCTCGGGAAGGCCGAAGCTCGCATCGTCGGCGGCCACGATCACATCCGCGTTGCCGACCAGGCCGATCCCGCCGCCGAGGCAGAACCCGCCGACCGCGGCGACCACCGGGACCGGGCAGTCGTAGACCGCTCCGAAGGCGGCGGCGCAGCCGCGGTTCGCCCCGATCAGCGCGGCATAGCCGGAGTCACGCTGGATCTCCTTGATGTCCACGCCCGCGCAGAAGCCTCTGCCCTCCGCGCGCAGTACGACGGCGTGGGTCCGCTCGTCCCTGCCCGCCTCGGTCAGTGCCTCGGCCAGTTCGAACCAGCCCCCGACCGGGAGCGCGTTGACCGGCGGGAATTCGATACTCACGACCGTGACGGCCGCTTCGGTTCGTTCGCTCCTGATGCCCATTCGACCTCATCGGTTCTCAACCTAGCGATTGCTTGGTAACTTAGCAGGCGTTCCGGTCTCGCGACAGCCCCGAGGAGGGTTCGTTGACTCTGAACCTCGATCTCACCGGTTCGGTCGTCCTGGTCACCGGCGGCGTCCGCGGTGTCGGC
Organism: Sciscionella sediminilitoris; assembly: GCF_000737195.2. Classification (GTDB taxonomy): domain Bacteria; phylum Actinomycetota; class Actinomycetes; order Mycobacteriales; family Pseudonocardiaceae; genus Sciscionella; species Sciscionella sediminilitoris. Next base: position 30,558 of record NZ_JALM01000087.1, on the reverse strand, counting down.
CGCGGTATCACCCGCGCCTTCGGTGCCGCCGGGGCGACCGTGGTGACCTGCGCCCGGCGTGACCCGGACGAACAGCTGCCCGATGTGGAGTTCCACAGCTGCGATGTGCGCGATCCGGAGCAGGCGAGAAAGCTCGTGGACACCGTGCGCGAGCGGCACGGGCGGCTCGATGTGCTGGTCAACAACGCGGGCGGGGCGCCCTATGCGCTCGCCGCGGACGCCTCGCCGAAATTCCACGGCAAGATCGTGGAGCTGAATCTGCTCGCCCCGCTGCAGCTGGCGCAGTACGCCGCGGAGGTGATGCGCGAGCAGGACGGTGGTGGTTCGATCCTGATGATCGCCAGCGTCAGCGGCACCCGTCCCTCCCCGGGCACCGCGGCCTACGGCGCGGCCAAGGCCGGGGTGGACAGCCTCGCGGGCAGCCTCGCCGTGGAATGGGCGCCGAAGGTGCGGGTGAACGCGATCGATGTGGGCATGGTGCGCACCGAACAGTCCCAGCTGCACTACGGCGGGGAGGACGGGATCGCCGCGGTCGGGGCCACCGTGCCACTCGGGCGGCTCGCCGATCCCGAGGAGATCGGCAACTGCGCGGTCTTTCTCGCCTCGCCGCTGGCCTCCTATGTGACCGGGGCCCGGCTACTCGTGCACGGCGGCGGCGAGGTGCCCGCTTTCCTCGCCGCGAGCACGGTCAACCAGAAAGAGAGTGAATAGATGAGTGAATTGTGTTCCGGGCGCACCGTGATCGTCACCGGAGCCGGGCGCGGTATCGGCAGGGCGCACGCGCTCGCCTTCGCCGCGGCCGGGGCGCGCGTGGTGGTCAACGACATCGGGGTCGCCCTGGACGGCAGCGCGAGCTCGGAAGGGCCCGCGCAGCAGGTCGTCGAGGAGATCACCGCCGCGGGCGGAACCGCGATCGCCGACACCGGTGACGTGGCGAGCTGGGAGGGCGCGCAGTCCATTGTGGACACCGCGATCCGGGAGTTCGGCGGGCTCGACGTGCTGGTCAACAATGCCGGGTTCCTCCGGGACCGGATGCTGGTCAACACATCCGAGCAGGAATGGGACGCCGTCATCCGGGTGCACCTCAAGGGACACTTCGCGATGCTGCGGCACGCGGGGGCGCACTGGCGGGAGCGCGCGAAGGCGGGGGAGCAGCTCGCCGCGCGGGTGATCAACACCAGCTCTGGGGCCGGGTTGCTCGGCAGCGTCGGGCAGGGCAACTATTCCGCGGCCAAGGCCGGGATCGCCGGGCTGACCCTGGTGGCCGCCGCCGAACTGGGCCGCTACGGGGTGACGGTGAACGCGATCGCGCCCGCCGCTCGCACCAGGATGACCGAGCAGGCCTTCGCCGAGCAGATGGCCGAGCGTGCCGGATTCGACGCCATGGCACCGGAAAACGTCTCGCCGCTGGTCGTCTGGCTCGGCAGCACCGAATCCGCCGGCGTCACCGGCCGGGTGTTCGAAGTGGAGGGTGGCACGATCGCGCTCGCCCAAGCCTGGCGGCACGGCCCCAAGGCGGAGAAGGACGCGCGCTGGGCACCGGAGGAACTCGGTCCGGTCGTGACCGGACTGCTCGCCGAGGCACCCGAACCGGAACCGGTCTACGGCGCCTGATCGCATTCCGGTCCGGGGCCGGTGCGAAGTACCCGCGCCCTTGCTCGACCGTGCGCCGCCCGTCCGAGCAAGGGCGAACCGGATCGGCTCAACCCGCCGGTTGCTGATTCCCGCTCGCGGCAGGCATTCCGGTCTCGGCGAGCCCGGCAAGGGACCGGGGGAGCGGTTCCCGGTGCAGGACGCCGAGGCGCTGGGTGGCGCGGGTGAGCGCGACATAGAGCTCGGCGGCCCCGCGCGGGCCCTCGGCGAGGATGCGCATCGGTTCCACGACGAGAACCGCGTCGAATTCCAGGCCCTTGGTCTCCGCCGGTGGGACCGTACCCGGCACATCCGGTGGCCCGATCACCACGCTGGTTCCCGGCAGCCCGGATTCCTCGCGGGTGAATTCCGCGATGGCATCGGGCAGGTCCGCCTCGCCGACCTGCCGGGACCAGGGCCGCACCCCGGATGCGCGGACCGACTCGGGAGGCCGGATTCCGGGGGCGAACTCCGCGAGCAGTCCGGCGGCGACGGTCATGACCTCTGCGGGAGTCCGGTAGTTGACCGACAGCAGGCGATGGACCCAGCGGCCGGGCACATAGGGATCGAGCATCGCGCCCCACGAGGTCGCTCCGGCCGCCGAGCGGCGTTGAGCGAGATCACCGACCACGGTGAACGAGCGGCTCGGGCACCGCCGCATCAGCACCCGCCAGTCCATCTCGGACAGTTCCTGGGCCTCGTCCACCACCACGTGCCGATAGGTCCAGTTCCGGTCCGCGGCCGCGCGTTCGGCGAGCTCGCGGGTATCGGTCTCCACGAAGCGATCGGCCAGATCGCCTGCCTGGATCAGGTTCTCCGCGGCCAGTCCGATGTCCTCGTCCATCTCCTCGCTGTCCAGCTTGAGGATGTCGAGCACCCCCGCGGCGTATTCGGCCTCGGCCTGCCGTTCCCGTGCCGCGGCCCGCTCGGCCTCCCGTGCGGCCGTCTTGTCCTTGCCGAGCAGATCGACCAGTTCGTCGAGCAGCGGGATGTCCGAAACCGTCCACGCCTCGCCGTCGGCGCGCCACAGCGCCTGGTCGGCTCCCGCGGCACGCAGCCGCTCCGGACTGGAGAGCAGCCCGGCCAGCAGTGTTTCCGGGGTGAGCATCGGCCAGAGCTGGTCGATCGCGGCTTGGAACTCCTCCTGCTCGGCGAGTTCACCGAGCAGATCCGCCCGCATGTTCTCCCAGGCTTCGCCGTCCGAACGGGTGAGCCAGTCCCGGCCGATCCTGGCGATGGCCCGCTCGGTGAGCACATACGTGACGATCTCGGTGAACACCTCCCGGGCCTCGTTGTGCGGCAGCCCGCTCGCGCGAGCCTCCTGCCTTGCCCACTCCGCGGTCTCCGCGTCGATCCGCACCGTGACATCGGAGAGCTCGATCCGCAGCGGCTCCTCCGGCAGGCATTGCCGGTCGGCGATCGCCGCCGCGAGCACCTCCGTGATCGCCAGGGAACCCTTCATCCGCGCGGTTTCCGGAGCATCCTCCGCGGTCACCCGCAGACCGGGGACCAGACCGCCGGGAGTCGTGAACACCACCTCGGATTCGCCGAGTGCGGGCAGCACCCGGCCGATGTGCTCCAGGAAGGCCGGATTGGGCCCGACCACGAGCACACCATGGCGTTCGATCCGCGCCCGGTGGGTGTAGAGCAGATACGCGACGCGGTGCAGGGCCACCACGGTCTTCCCGGTTCCCGGGCCGCCCTCGATCACCAGCACACCGGGGTGCTCGAGGCGGATGATCGCGTCCTGTTCGGCCTGGATCGTCGCCACGATGTCGCGCATCCCGTTCCCGCGCGGCGCATTGATCGCGGCGAGCAGTGCCGCGTCCCCGTGCTCCTGCCCGTCGGGGCGGCCGAGCGTTTCGTCGGTGAACCCGGTCACGCGCCGCCCGTGGGTGTGGAATTGGCGGCGCCTGCGCGTGTTCTCCGGATGCGCGGCAGTTGCGGTGTAGAAGGCCCGTGCCGCGGGTGCCCGCCAGTCCAGCAGCCTCGGTTCGTAGGAGTTCTCCTCGTCGAACAGGCCGATCCGGCCGATGTAGGAACGCTCGCCCGTTACCGTGTCCAGCCGGCCGAAACACAGCCCGCTGTCCGCCACGTTCAGCCGCTTCGCCTCCGTGGCCAGCGCGCGCAGTTCCACGTCCCGTTCCATGGGGGTCTCGCCGTTGCCGCGCAAGGTGTCGGCGTATTTCCCCCGAACCCGTGCGCGCTCCGCGTCGAGCCGGGCGTAGAGCTCGGCGATATAGTCTCGTTCGGACCGCAGTTCGTCTTCGTACCCTCGAGTTGACACAGGCCCCTCATACCGTCTATACTGAAATTAGAATCGGCGGGTTGTCCATGTTTCTGGATGACACGCCGACTTTTTATTGTCCGCCACGTGTCAAGTTCGGCAGCAACTCGAGTTCGGTAACGTCGAGTTCGGTAACGACAAAGCTGCCCGGCGCGTTCGGCACCGGGCAGCGTAGGAGTTCCGGTAGTCGCTAGCCCACCAGTCCGGCGAACCGTTCGTCCACCGCGCCCTCGGCGAGCCCGAAATCCCCGAGCGTGTATCGATGCGCGGGTTTCGCCTTACCGCTCACCGATTCGGCGTGGGTGCGCCGCATGGCCGCGCTGGCCTCCTCGGTGAGCTCGAGCCCGAAATGCCGATACACGGATTCCGCGGTACCGACCGGATCGGCGACGAAATCGGCGTAGTCCACGTCGTAGAACCGGCTCTGGTCGTAGCGGGCGCACGCGGCCCGGCAGCGTTCGAGCCCGGTGGCCCACAGTTCGAGCTGATCACGGCCGACCGTTTCCGGATCGAAGGCCTCGGACCATTCGGAGCTCGCCTGCACCGCGAGGCTGCACGCCGAGGCGATCGCGGTGCGCGGATCCCGGTGTGTCTGCACGATCAGCGCGTCCGGGTACACCGCGAGCAGCGCGTCGATCGCGAACAGGTGGCTCGGATTCTTGAGCACCCACCGCTTTCCGGGATCATTGCCGCCGATCAGTTCCAGGTTGCGCCGGTGCCTGCGATAGGCCGGGGTCCAGTCCTGTTCCCGCAGCCAGGCCGAGTAGCCGGGAATGTGCGCCAGACATTCGTAGGAGACCGACATGATCGACTGGCGCAGCAGCCGCCAGCATTCCTCGACCGCGTCCGCGGAAATGTAGTGCACGCCCATGAATTCGGGATGCTCGATGTGGTGCCGGGAGTACCCTTCCTGGATCCCGGCGAACACCGGATCGTTCTCCCACTCGGCACGCGGCGGGCGCGGCTGCGGGACCTCGGTCAGCCACAGCTCCAGGCCTTGGTGCGCGGGATCCACGGTGAGCAGCCGGTGCAGCGCGGTCGTCCCGCTGCGCGGCAGGCCGGTGACGAAGATCGGGCGGTGCACCGGCTGGGTGGCCGCGCCGCGGGCCAGCGCCGCCTCGCTCAGTGCCCGTGCGACGAGTGCCCCGCGCAGCTCGGCGCGTTTCACCCGCCTGCCGAACGGGGTCAGCCTCGCGTCCGCGTGATAGGAGTCGAGCAGCACGCCGAGCGCCTCGTGGTGCTCGGTGCCGCCGAAGTCCTCGAGCCCGGTGATCTTGGTGGCCGAGGCGTGCAGATCCTCGACGGTGCCGACGTTCTCCCGTTCCGCCATGAAGACTCCTCAGTGATGCATTTCGCCGCAGTTGACATCCAGGCACTGCCCGGTGATCGCGTTCGCCAGGTCGGAGGCGAGGAACACGGCGGCGTTCGCGACCGAGTCGGGTTCGGGCAGCCTGCGCAGATCGGCGAGCTCGGCGTACTCGTTGTAGATGTCCTCGGCGCTGAGCCCGCGCTGTTCGCCGAGATAGCCGAAGTACCATTTCGCGCGCTCGTCCCAGATCCGGCCGGGTGCCACGCTGTTCACCCGCACTCCACGCGGGCCCAGTTCGGTGGCCAGCGTCTGGGAAAGGGACATGAGCGCGGATTTGGTGAGCCGGTAGCCGCCGAGTTTGTCCTCCTGGCGGCGCACGATCATCGAGTTGATCATCACGATGTTGCCGCCCGATTCGACGAGCGCCGGAACGCAGAGCCGGGTCAGCCGCAGGGTGGCGAACAGGGTGACGTCGATCGCCGCACGCAGTCCCTCGATGTCCACCTCGTCGAAGGTGCCCATCGGCGGGAACCCGAAGGCGCTGTTGACCAGGCAGTCCAGCCTGCCGAACGTGGAGAGCGCGGTCTCGGCGAGCTGTTCGGTCGCGGACTGGTCGGCGATATCGGTGGGTACCGTGAGCGCCCGCCGCCCGGTGGCGCGCACCTGCTCGGCCACGCTGTCCAATGTGGACTCGGTGCGCGCGGCGAGCACCACATCCGCACCGTTCTCCGCGCACCGCACGGCGAGCGAGCGGCCGAGGCCAGGGCCGACGCCGGACACCAGCACGACCTTGTCCCGCAACATCATCCGAACCTCCTCCGGGCGATCGCCGCCCTGCGTGCTTCGAGTGTGTGCGCGCGCTGCTCACCCGTGATCCGCGCGTGCTGGTAGTAGGGCAGCCGTTCGGGGAGTTCGGCGAGATCGACGAGCTCGGTGCGCGGGCCGTCGGCCTCGGTGAGCTCGCGATCGAGGCGCTGCCAGCGGATCTGCAGATAACCGCGCTCGTGCCCGGTGCAGGCCAGCCAGTTCGCCACTCCGGGATCGCGTTCGCTGACCACGAAGCGGAGCATCCCGTCGGGGTCGGCGCGCGCCTGTTCGGCGGTGAGGCTGGTCTGCGCGTGGATGTAGTCGGTGGAGATGTACCAGAGGGAACCGAGCTGGAACCCCTGGTACGGCGCCTCGGATTTGGGCACCTCGACGATCAGCGCCTTGTCCGCGGCCAGTTCGTAGTGCCCGACCGAGGAGAACTGGGTGGCCAGCCCGCCGGGGGTGCGCCGCGGTGCGGTCATCTCGTTGGCCGCGCGGTCGTAGTAGAACCACTCCGGGAACTTCAGGAAGGTGCGTAGCTGGGTGACCAGGATCTTGCCCGCGGCGGCATAGCGTTTGGCCATCGAGCGTTCGGAAAGCTCCGGGGGACCGGGGTTCCCGTCCGCTGCCCGGATGTCGAGCCGGCCGCGGACCTGGTTCTCCCAGTCGCTGTACACCTCGCGGATGATCAGGATCGCCGCGTTCTCCCCGAGCGGGAAACTGTTCGGCACCCCGGGTTTCGCCTTCGGTCCGAAGTGGACCTCGAAACTACCGTCCTCGGCGATCTCGAGTTGCCGGTCGTCGAACGCGGCGAGGCTGCCCGGAACCTTCGCCGGGGTGTAGTCGCCGCCGAGTACCTGGAAACTCAGATCCGCCGTGCTGCCGCGTTTTCCGGTGACCACGTAGTCGGTGTCCGGGCGGATGATCGCACCGAAATAGAGCGTGTCCGGGTTGTCCAGCCCGTATTTGGTATCCGCGTCCGGCGCGGTGAGAAAGCGCGGCCGGTCCGGGTCGGTCGCCCAGGCCGTCTGCAGTGCCCGCTGGATACTTCCCGCGAGGTAGTCGTATCCCTCGAGCAGGTCCTGTTCCGTGCGAATGTGCGGGGCTTCGGCGATGATCCGCTCCGCCTCCGCGACGGCCTCGGCGAACGGTTCCGCGACCACCGTGTCTACCTCCCGCGTTCGGTTACTGTTCCGGTTTCGCCCATTTGCTGGCGAGCAGTTGGAAATTCTCGTCGAGCGTGCGCATGCTCTCGTAGATCCGGGTGTACGCGGTGCGGCTGATCCACCAGCGACCGTCCGCGTCCCTTCGGTAGGTGTCCTCGTAGTAGGCGCCGCCCTCGATGAGCACCCTGTGTTCCGGGGCGAGCACCGTGTCCCGCATCGACCAGGTGCCCTGTGCGGAATCGCCGTCCACAATGATCTCGTGATGCCCGCAGATGTGCATGGTGATGATCTCGTTGTCCAGGCTCTCCCGCAGGAATTCGAGCACCGCGGCCCGGCCGTGCCGCTCGACCGGTTCACCGAGCGCGCTGGTGCCGTACTCGGCGACCGCATCCTCGCCGAGCACCGATTCGAGCTCGGTCCACAGCTTCAGATCGACACAGCGCAGATAGCGGTGCTTGACCGCCCGGATGGCTTCGATGGCTTGGAGCTGTTCCACGGCGGCGGCATCCATGAGCACGAGTCTGTCACGGTCATTGACCCGTGACAAGAACATGTTCTAGTTTTTGAGGATCAAGCCCAGGGAGGTGCGGATGGCGACCACCACGTACGAGCTCTCGCATCTGGATGTACTCGAATGCGAAGCGGTGCACATTCTGCGCGAGGTCGAGGCCACCCTCGAACGCCCGGCACTGTTGTTCTCCGGCGGTAAGGACTCGGCGGTCATGTTGCACGTGGCGGTCAAGGCGTTCTGGCCCGCGCCGCCGCCGTTCCCGCTGTTGCACGTGGACACCGGGCACAACTTCGACGAGGTCCTGGAATTCCGCGACCGTACGGTGGAACGTACCGGGACCCGGCTGCTGGTGGCCAGCGTGCAAGACGATATCGACGCGGGGCGGGTGGTCGAGGACGAGCGGGCCGGGCGTAACCGGTTGCAGACCACCACGTTGTTGCGGGCGATCGGGGAGCACCGGCTGGGCGCGGTGTTCGGCGGGGCGCGCAGGGACGAGGAGAAGGCGCGCGCCAAGGAGCGGGTGTACAGCTTCCGGGACGAGTTCGGGCAGTGGGATCCGCGTGCGCAGCGGCCCGAGTTGTGGAACCTCTATAACGGGCGCCACCGGGACGGGGAGCACATCCGGGTGTTTCCGCTGTCGAACTGGACCGAGCTGAACATCTGGCAGTACATCGAGCGCGAGGGGATCGAGCTGCCCTCGCTGTACTACGCGCACGAGCGCAGCGTGTTCGCCCGGGACGGGATGCTGCTGGCGCACACCAGGCACAGCGCACCGCGCGCGGGTGAGGAACCGTTCACCGCGACCGTGCGGTTCCGCACCGTCGGGGACGCGACCTGCACCGGCTGTGTGGCCTCGCGGGCGGCGAGCCCGGCCGAGGTCATCGCGGAGACCGTGGCGAGCAGGGAAAGTGAGCGCGGGGCGACCAGGGCCGATGACCGCATCTCCGATACCGGAATGGAAGACCGCAAGAAAGCCGGGTACTTCTGATGACCGCAGTGCTGGCCCGATCGGGCCAATCCTGCGCTGCGACGTTGGCTCGGCTTCTCCCTCGATCCGCTCCTGGCTCGCCAGGGCTCGCTGCGATGCTCACTCGATCGGCGCCTTCGCGGACTCGGGCCGCGGGCGGCCCTACGATGCTCGGAAAGGACCCGCTCTCATGACTGAGCTGCTGCGACTTGCCACCGCGGGCAGTGTGGACGACGGGAAATCCACGCTGATCGGGCGGTTGCTCTACGACACCAAGACCATCCTGACCGATCAGCTCGCCGCGGTGGAGCGCACCAGCAAGGAGCGCGGGGAACAGGGGCCGGACCTGGCCCTGCTCACCGACGGGCTGCGAGCCGAACGTGAGCAGGGCATCACGATCGACGTGGCCTACCGGTATTTCGCCACGCCGAACCGGAAGTTCATCATCGCCGACACCCCGGGGCACGTGCAGCACACCCGCAACATGGTCACCGGGGCCTCCACCGCGCAGGTCGCGGTGATCCTGGTGGACGCGCGGGCGGGGGTGCTCGAACAGTCCCGGCGGCACGCCTTCCTCGCCAGCCTGCTCGGTATCCGCCACCTGGTGGTGTGCGTGAACAAGATGGACCTGGTGGATTTCTCCCAGGCCCGCTTCGCCGAGATCCGGGACACCTTCCGTGGGTTCGCCGCCAAGCTCGACGTGCAGGACATCGCGTTCATCCCGATCTCCGCGCTGCACGGGGACAATGTGGTCAGCCCGAGCCCGAGCATGCCGTGGTTCGAGGGCACCCCGCTGCTCGGGCATCTCGAACAGGTGCACGTCGCCTCCGACCGCAACCTCATCGATGTACGGTTCCCGGTGCAGCGGGTGATCCGCTGGCAGGCGACCGGATTCCGCGGCTATGCCGGAACCGTGGCCGGTGGGGTGCTCAAACCCGGCGACGAGGTCGTGGTGCAGCCCTCCGGGGCGAGCTCGCGGATCACCGAGATCCTGGCTCCCGGCGGAACCCCGGTCTCCGAGGCGTTCCCGCCCGCCGCGGTGACCGTGCGGCTGGCCGACGAGCTCGACATCAGCCGCGGCGACATGCTGTGCCGCCCGGGAAACCGGGCGAGCGTGGGCCAGGACATCGACGCGATGGTGTGCTGGCTGACCGAGGACGCCGAACTGCGTGCCGGGGCCAGCTACGAGATCCGGCACACCACGGCCACCACGCGGGCCCGGATCGACCGCGTCGACTACCGGCTGGACGTGAACTCGCTGCACCGCGAGCAGGGCGTGGATTCCTTGCGGCTCAACGAGATCGGCCGCATCCGGCTGCGCACGGCCAGCCCGCTGCTTTTCGACGGGTACCGGCGCAACCGGGACACGGGCAGCTTCATCCTGGTCGACGAGTCCACGAACAACACCGTCGGCGCCGGGCTGATCGGCGGCGCGGCCGAGACCGGGCCCGAGGTGGTCTGGCAGCGCACCGCGGTGGACCGCACCGAACGCGGGGCGCGCGGTGCCACGGTCTGGCTCACCGGTCTTTCCGCTTCCGGGAAATCCGCGATCGCGGTGGAACTGGAACGCCTCCTTGTCGCCCAGGGCCGGATGGCCTACCTGCTCGACGGGGACAATCTGCGGCACGGACTCAACGCCGATCTCGGATTCTCCGCCGCAGACCGGGACGAGAACGTGCGCCGGGTCGGCGAGGTCGCCGCCCTGTTCGCGGATGCGGGCGTGATCGCGATCGCCTCGCTGATCAGCCCGTACGCCCAGGCCCGCGAACAGGCGAGACAGGCACATCTGCGGGCCGGACTGCGGTTCGTCGAGGTGTTCGTGGACACCCCGCTCGAAGTGTGCGAGCAGCGCGACCCCAAGGGCATGTACCGGCGCGCGCGGGCCGGGGAGATCAGCGGGTTCACCGGTGTCGACGACCCCTACGAGCGCCCGGAGTTCCCGGACCTGGTGCTGCGCCCCGCCGACGGCGACCCGGCCGCGATGGCCGAGGCGATCGCGGCACTGATCGGTGGCTGAGCCGATGCTGGACTACCCGTTCAACACCAGCGAGGGTCTCGCGATCGCCGAGCGCTATCGCGAGGTACAGGCCGAACCGGGTCTGGTGCGGGTGCGGATGCCCTACGGCGAACCCGGCTGGCTGGTGACCCGCTACGCCGAGGCGCGTGCCGTGCTCGGGGATCCGCGGTTTTCCCGGGCCGAGGCGCTGCGCAGGGACGCGCCGAGCACCCAGCCCGCGCGGGCGAACAAGGGCCTGCTGACCATGGACGCTCCGGGGCACACCAGGCTGCGCAGGCTCGCCGCCAAGGCGTTCACCCCGAAGCGTGTGGAGCAGCTGCGGCCGTGGCTGCGGGACTACGTCGGGGAACTGATCGACGCGATGGTCGGACAGGGACCACCCGCGGAGCTCGTCGGCGGGCTGGCGCTACCGCTGCCGGTGGCGGTGATCTGCGAACTGCTCGGTGTGCCGGTACAGGATCGGGACCGGTTCCGGCGCTGGAGCGATGACGCGCTGTCCACCAGCAGCCTGACCACCGAGCAATGGCTGGCCAGCCGCGCCGAGCTGGAGGAATACCTCGCCGGGCTGATCGCCGCGCACCGCGAGCGACCGCGCGATGACCTGATGAGCGCGTTCATCGAGGCGCGCGAGGACGGGGACCGGCTCAGCGAGGAGGAGATGATCGGGCTGTGCGCCGGGATCCTCATCGCCGGGCACGAGACCACGGCCACCCAGATCCCGAACTTCGTCTCGGTGCTGCTCGGTGAACGCGAGCAGTGGGAGCGGCTGTGCGCCGATCCGGAGCTGATCCCCGCGGCCGTCGAGGAACTGATGCGCTTCGTTCCCCTTGGCACCAGCGGAAGCTCGGCCCGCTACGCCACCGAGGATGTGGTGGTGGGGGAGACGAGGGTGCGCGCGGGTGAACCGGTCGTGGTCGCGGTCTCCGCGGCGAACCGGGACCGCGGCTGGTTCTCCGATGCCGACCGGATCGACCTGGACCGTGCCGAAGGCGGGCACCTCGGGTTCGGGCACGGCGCGCATTTCTGCCTCGGCGCCGCGCTGGCCAGAGCGGAGCTGCAGGAAGCCCTGCACGGGCTGACGACCCGGCTTCCCGGGCTGCGGCTGGCCGGAGAGATCACCTGGAAATCGGGGCTCATCGTGCGTGGGCCGAGTGCACTAGCCGTGGAGTGGTAGGGACATATGCGATTCGGAATCACCCAGTTCACCAGTGATCGCGGCCCGGCGCCCGCGGTCGTGGCCCGCGCGGCCGAGGAAGCGGGCTTCGACACCTTCTCGGTGCCCGAGCACACGCACATCCCGGTGCGCAGGGAGGCGGCGCATCCGGGCACCGGGACCTCGGAGCTGCCCGACGACCGGTACCTGCGCACCCTGGACCCCTGGGTGGCGCTCGGCACGGCGGCCGCGGTGACCACCACGATCCGGCTCGGCACCGCGGTGGCGCTGCCGGTCGAGCACGATCCGATCACCCTGGCCAAATCCATCGCCACCCTCGACCACCTCAGCGGGGGCCGGGTGGTGCTGGGTGCCGGATTCGGCTGGAACACCGATGAACTCGGCGACCACCACGTTCCCCCGGGCAAACGGCGCACCGTGCTGCGCGAGTACCTGGAGGCGATGCGGGCGCTGTGGACCCAGGAGGAGGCCGCCTACGCGGGCGAGCACGTGAGCTTCGGACCGAGCTGGGCCTGGCCGAAACCGGTGCAGGACACGGTTCCCGTGCTGATCGGGGCCGGTGGCACGGAGCGCACCTTCACCTGGATCGCGCGGCACGCGGACGGCTGGATGACCACCCCGTTCGAGTCCGAGCTCGAGGACAAGATCGCCGCGCTGACTCGGATCTGGCACAGCGAGGGCCGTTCCGGTGCGCCGGAGATCACCGTGCTCGCCGGGAAACCGGACGGGCTGGAGCGGTTGGCCGAGCTCGGGGTCACCGAGGTGGCGTTCGGGATCCCGGATCGCAGCGAGGCCGAGGTGCTCAGTTATCTGGAGCGGCTCGCCGGGAAGCTCACCAGCTGCCGCTGATCTCCCCGTCGCCGAGCAGCAGTTGCACGGTCAGCTCCAGGCGCGTGGTCACATCGCGGGCGGACGCGCGCCTGGTGACCCAGGACACCAGGTTGGACAGCCAGACATCGGAGACGATCCGGATCACCACGCGGTCCCGCTCGGTCAGTTCCTCGTCCCCGCGCACCGCGTGGCTGAACATCGACTCGAGCGCCTGGCCGACCTCGTCGATCTCCGCGGCCGCCGAGGTGTCCGCGAACATGAACGCCCGGGTGACCGCCTCGGTGAGCAGCGGATCGCGCTGCAGTGATTTGGTGACCCTGCCGAGCAGGTAGAGCAGTCGTTCCGCGGCGGTCTCCCCGGGAATGGTGCGGCGGGAGAACCTGGCCTGGGCGCTGGAGAATTCCCGGCCGAGGCTGGACACCAGCAGATGGATCTTGGAGGGGAAGTAGCGGTAGAGCGTGCCGAGCGCCACACCGGCGTCATCGGCGACCGCGCGCATCTGCACCGCGTCGTACCCGCCCTTGGATGCCAGGCCGATCGTCGCGTCCAGGATGCGTTCCCTGCGCTGTTGCTGCGCGGTGGTCCGCGTCGTCCGCGCCGTCTTCACCGGCTGCGCCAGCTGTTGTTCGGACATTCTCCATCTCCCTCGGTCACTCCCTCAGGTCATCATATTGGAACAAGTTCCCATTTGTCGCCTCGGGCTCCCTTCGATATACGTGCAGATTTGTATGTAATCTTCCCTCCAAGACTGAAACATGTTCTACTTATGGGCGTGCAGTCCGGCGTTACGATCCCGATCACCGAGGAACACCACGCGCTCGCCGAGGCGATCACCTCCTTCGCCTCGGCCGCGAAGGTGCGCGAAACCGTACGGGAACAGGCCGATGGCAACAGTCAGGCCTGGCGCAAACACTGGCCGGGGCTCGCCGAGCTCGGTGTGCTCGGCATCGCGGTGGATCCCGCGCGCGGCGGGGGCGGTGGCGAACTGCTCGACCTCGCGGTGGCCGCGGAAGCCTGTGCCGCCGAACTCGTGCCCGGACCGCTGCTGCCGAGCCTGCTGGCCTCCGTGCTGCTCGGGGACCACCCGCAGGCGGGGGAGCTGGCCGCCGGGCGCGCGCGGTTCGCCGTAGCGGACGGGTTCCGCCTCGAGGACGGGCGGATCTCCGGTACCGCGACCGTGCTCGGTGCCGAGGAAGGCTGCATGCTGCTCGCCGGAACCGGCACGGACTGGTTTCTCGTGGACGGCGCGCGGGCCCGGATCAGTCCACGCGAAGCGCTCGACTCCTCCGTTCCGGTCGCCCGGGTGAGCCTGGACGCCGTGGAGGGCGAGCGGCTCACCCCGGCCGGAGACACCCGGCTGCGCGGGGACGTCGAACTGATTACTGCGGTGCTCGTGGCCGCCGAATGCGCGGGCATCACCGGCTGGTGCCTGCGCACCGCCGCGGAGTACGCGAAGACCCGCGAACAGTTCGGCAAACCCATCGGCAGCTTCCAGGCGGTCAAACTGCTGTGCGCGGATCTGTTGTGCGCCAACGAAACCACCGGGGCGCTGGCCTGGGATGCCGCGCTGAGCGGGGAGGCGCTGCCCGCGGCCGCGGCCTGCGCCGCCGGACTGGAGCACGCGGTCGCCGCGGCGAAGAGCTGCATCCAGGTGCTCGGCGGGATCGGCTACACCTGGGAACACGACGCGCACCTGTATCTGCGCCGCGCGCTCGCGCTGCGCCAGTGGTTCGGCGGTGCGGGGAATCAGCGGGTGGCCCGGCTCGCCCTGGACGGGCGCCGGCGTTCCGCGCGGGACCGGGGCGCGGCGGATCCGGAAACCAGGGCCCGCATCGCGGAGATCGCCGAACTGGCCGAACCGGAACAGCGGCGCGCGCTCGCCGATGCGGGCCTGATCATGCCGCACTATCCACGGCCCTACGGACTCGAGGCGGACGCGGCGACCCAGCTGGCCATCGACGCCGAACTGGACGCGGCCGGAGTCGCCCGGCCGAACCTGGTCGTGGGCGCCTGGGCGCTGCCGACCATCCTCGGTTTCGGCACCGCGCAGCAGTGCGAACGGTTCATCATGCCGACCCTGCGCGGCGATCTCGTGTGGTGCCAGCTGTTCAGCGAGCCGGAGGCGGGATCGGATCTGGCCGGACTGCGCACCGCGGCGAAACGGGTGGACGGCGGCTGGGAACTGTCCGGGCAGAAGGTGTGGACCTCGGTCGCGGCGACCGCGGACTGGGCGATCTGCCTGGCCCGCACCGATCCGGAAGCCCCGAAACACAAGGGGATCACCTACTTCCTCGTGGACATGCGCACCTCCGGGATCACCGTGCGGCCGCTGCGCGAGATCACCGGGGAGGCGCTGTTCAACGAGGTGTTCCTGGACGGGGTCTTCGTGCCGGACGAGTGCGTGGTCGGCGCGGTGAACGAGGGCTGGAAACTGGCGCGGGCGACCCTGGCCAACGAGCGGGTCGCGCTGTCCGCCAATGCCTCCTTCGACGCCGATCTGGAACGCGTGCTGAGCATGGCCGGTGCCGATCCGAACGGGGCCCAGCCGGATGGGGAAGTGCTTGCCCGGATCGGTGAACTGGTGTGCAGCGGGCTCGCGGTACGGGCACTGGGTGCGCGCGGGGCCGCGCTGCGGCTCGCCGGTCGTCAGCCGGGCGCCGAATCGGCGGTGGCCAAACTGGTCGGGGTCGAGCACCGGCAGCGGACCGCCGACACCGCGCTGACCCTGTGCGGGCCCGAGGGCGCGCTCACCGAGGGCCAGGCCCGGGAACTGTCCACGGAACTGTTGCGCAGCAGGGCGTTGAGCATCGCGGGTGGCAGCACCCAGGTGCTCGGGGTGCACGTGGTCGAGCGCCTGCTCGGCCTGCCACGCGGCTGACCGGTATCCAAGCGAGAAGTGGGAGGTTGCGGCTTGCGTTTCGAACTCGATGCCGATCAGCGCGCGCTGGTCGAGCTCGCCGAGGAAGTGCTGCGCCGGGAGGAAGGAAATCCGGCGCACATCTGGAAGGCGCTGGTCGATGCGGGCGTGCTCGGTGCGGTGCTGCCGGAGCGCCACGGTGGCTCGGGTCTCGGCGTGTTCGAGGCCGGGCTGCTCGCGCAGGCGATCGCCCGAACGGGAGCGGATGTGCCCGTCTTCGGCTCGCTGTTCCTCGCCGCCCTACCGCTCGCCGCGCAGTCCGGGGACCCGGATCCGTTGCCGCGCAGCGTGATCGAGGACGGTGCGATCCTCACCGCGGCCGTCGGGGAACCCTCGGTACCGTTCCCGGCGCAACCGCGCACCGTGACCCGCGCCGAAGGGGACCGGTTGCGGGTGCGCGGAACCAAGATCAACGTTCCCGAGCTGGACCAGGCCGCCAGGCTGCTGGTCACCGTGACCCACGAGGGCGCGCCCGCGGTGGTGCTCGTGGACGCGAACGCCGAAGGGGTGCGCCCCGGGCCGCGCGGTTCGCTGCACCTCGAGGACGCCCCGGTTGCCCGGGTGCTCGGTGGCGCGGAACTGCTGCGTTCGGTGCACGAGCACGCCCTGGCCGGGGCGGCCGCCCTCGCCGACGGGGCACTGGCCGGGGCGCTCGACCTGACCGTGACCCACATCGGGACCCGGGAGCAGTTCGGCCGCCCGATCGCCACCTTCCAGGCCGCGGCAGCGCAGGTCGCCGATGTCTACATCGCCGCGCGCGCCATGCACCTGATCGCCTTCTCGGCCTGCTGGCGGCTCGGCAACGGACTCGCCGCGGCGACCGATCTGGCCGCCGCGGGCTACTGGCTGGCCGCGCGCACCGTCGAGGCCGTGCACACCTGCCATCACCTGCACGGCGGGATCGGTGTGGACATGGACTACCCGTTGCACCGTTACTACGGGAAACTCACCGCGCTGACCGGATTCCTCGGCGGGGGACCGGCGGCGACCGAGGCGATCGGCGGGCTGGCCGGAACCGAACCGGTCGCCGAGCGCCGCGAACCCGGACCCGGGGTGGAACTGGAACTCTCGCCGAAACAACAGGAACTGCGTGCCGAACTGCGCGCCTACCTCGGCACGCTGATCACCCCGGAGCAGCGTGAGCAGTTGCGCGTGCAACGGCACGGCGACGCGCACCGCGAGGTCGTGCGCCGTCTCGGGGCCGACGGGTGGCTCGGGGTCGGCTGGCCGCCCGAGTACGGCGGCCGCGGGGTCGATCCGATCGAACAGGCGATCTTCGTCAACGAGGCCGCACGCGCCGATGTGCAGCTGCCCTCGGTGACCCTGCAGACGGTCGCGCCGACGCTGCTCGCGAACGGAACCGAGGAACAGCGCGAGTTCTTCCTGCCGAAGATTCTCGCCGGGCAACTGCATTTCGCTATCGGGTACAGCGAACCCGAGGCGGGGACCGACCTTGCCTCGCTGCGCACCACCGCGGTGCGGGACGGGGACGAGTACGTGGTCAACGGGCAGAAGATGTTCACAACCGGGGTGCACGAGGCGGACTACATCTGGCTGGCCGTGCGCACCGACCGGGAAGCCCCGAAACACAAGGGGATCTCGGTACTGATCGTGGACACTCGCGATCCCGGATTCAGCCACACTCCGATCATCACCTGCGACGGCGCGCACCACGTGAACGCCTGCTACTTCAACGATGTGCGGGTTCCGGTGAACCGCCTTGTCGGCGAGGAGAACAAGGGCTGGCGGCTGATCACCACACAGCTCAACCACGAGCGCGTGATGCTCGGCCCGCACGGCTATGTCGGCGCGCAATACGACCGGGTGCGGGACTGGGCGGCCGCGCGCGGGCTGCTCGGCGAACCCGATGTGCGCGCCGGTCTGGGTGAGGTGCTGGCCGTGCTGCGCATCAACGAACTGCTCAACTGGCAGGTGGCCGCCTCGCACGACGGTTCGGTCGGGGACGCCTGTGCCACCAAGGTGTTCGGCTCGACCGAGATGCAGCGGGTCGGCCGGTTGCTCAACCAGATCCTGGCGCGGCACGGCGATCCGGGGGACCCGGAGACCGCCGAGCTCGCCGACTGGCTGGACATGATGGCGCGGCGCAATCTGGTGCTGACCTTCGGCGGCGGGGTGAACGAGGTGCAGCGGGAACTGATCGCCCAGTTCGGGCTCGGGCTGCCGCGGGTGCCGCGATGAGTGAGCAAGGGAGGAATCGAGCCATCGATACCGAAGAATGGATCCGCCGCCGTGCCGAGGAGATCGCGGCCGCCGGACGCAGCGCCCCCCGGCAGGCGCGCGATCCGGTAAACACCGCGATGATCAACAACTGGACCGAGGCCTTCAGTGACACGGATCCGCGCTACGCACCGGGACCGGACACGGTCGCCCCGCCGGGGATGATCCAGGCCTGGACCATGGCCGGACTGCACGGGGCGCGCGCCACCGACGATCCGCTCGGGCACATCATCGCGGTGCTCGACGAGGCCGGGTACACCTCCATCGTGGCCACGAACTCCGATCAGACCTATCACCGCTACCTGCGCGTCGGTGAGCGGGTGAGCTCGGCGACCGAGCTGACCGAGGTGGTCGGGCCGAAACGGACCGCGCTCGGCGAGGGCTGGTTCGTCACCACGAAAACGGTGTGGACCGTGGGGGACGAACAAGTCGGCGAGATGCGCTTCCGGGTGCTGAAATTCCGGCCCGGCAGCGCGGAAACGGGCGAGGAGCCGGAGAGCCACCCGGACATCATCGACGCCCGGGAACGGTCCGCGGGCACCATGCGGCCCCCGGTGTCGAAGGACACCGAGTTCTTCTGGGAGGGCACGAAGCAAGCGGAACTGCGCATCCAGCGCTTCGGCACCGAACTGCGCCACCCGCCCGGCGCGATGGGGCGCGAGCAGCCGGACGCGGAACCGGACTGGATCCGCAGTACCGGCAAGGGAACGGTGTACAGCTACGTGGTGCACCACCACCCCAAGGTTCCCGGGCGCGCGACCCCGTTCGTCGTCGCGCTCGTCGATCTCGAGGAAGGTGTGCGGATGATGGGCGAGCTCATCGATGTGGACCCGGAAACGGTCCACATCGGACAACAGGTCGAGGTGGTCTTCCTCCGGGTCACCGACGATCTGGTGCTCCCGGCATGGAGGCCGCGGTCATGATCGGGACGACACTGCCCGCGCTGCGCATCGAGGTCACCCCGACCGTGGTGATCAGCACCGCGCTGGCCACGAGGGACTTCCAGGACGTGCACCACGACCGGGATGCCGCCGTGCAGCGCGGTTCGAAGGACATCTTCCTCAACATCCTCAGCACCACCGGTCTCGTGCAACGGTTCGTCACCGAATGGGGCGGCCGGAACTGCCTGGTGCGCGGGGTTTCCATCAAGCTCGGGGTGCCCTGCTACGCCGGAGACACCCTGACGATCACCGGTTCGGTCCGGGAGTCGGTGCGGGAAGCGGGGGAGGAGCAATACGTGGTCGCGGTGAGCGGGACCTGCGGCCTCGGTGAGCACGTGCGCGGCACGGTGCGGTTCGCTCTCGAAGACGCTGCAGGAGGTGAGCATGACTGACACGGCGATCGTGGGTATCGGGGCCACCGATTTCTCCAAGGAATCCGGGCGCAGCGAACTGCGCCTTGCCTGCGAGGCGATCCGTTCCGCGCTGGGCGATGCCGGACTCGAACCGTCCGATGTGGACGGTGTGGTGCGGTTCGGCATGGACACCAGCGACGAGATCGCCGTCGCCCGCGAACTCGGCATGGGGGAGCTGCGGTTCTTCAGCCGGATCGGTTACGGCGGCGGGGCCGCTTGCGCGATCGTGCAGCAGGCGGTGCTCGCCGTCGCGGGCGGTGCCGCGGATGTCGTGGTGTGCTACCGCGCGTTCAACGAGCGCTCCGGGCACCGGTTCGGTCAGGTCTCCACCGGTGCGGTGGCCGCGCCGAGCAGTGCGGGCGTGGACAACGGCTGGCATTACCCGTTCGGGATCGCCACCCCCGCGGCGACCGTGGCCATGGTGGCGCGCCGCTATATGCACGAATACGGTGCCACGAGCGAGGACTTCGGGCGGATCGCGGTACTCGACCGCAAACACGCCGCCACCAACCCGAACGCCTGGTTCTACGGAAAACCGATCACCCTCGCCGAACACCAGGAATCCCGGATGATCGCGGATCCCCTGCGGCTGTTCGACTGCTGCCAGGAGACCGACGGCGGCATCGCGCTGGTGATCACCTCCGCCGAACGGGCCCGGGATCTCGCCGCGCCCCCGGTGCGGATCGCCGCGGCCGCCCAGGGCAGCGGACCCGACCAGTACACGATGACCAGCTACTACCGCGAGGACATCGCGGCACTGCCGGAGATGTCGGTCGTCGGGCGCCAGCTCTGGGAGAGTTCCGGGCTGCGGCCCGAGGACATGGGCGCGATCGTGCTCTACGACCACTTCACCCCGTACACCCTGCTGCAGCTCGAAGAGCTGGGCTTCTGCGGGCGCGGCGAGGCACCGGCCCTGGTGGCCTCCGGCGAGCTCGAACTGACCGGGCGCTGGCCGCTGAACCCGCACGGTGGTCAGCTCGGCGAGGCCTACCTGCACGGGGTGAACGGGATCGCCGAGGCGGTGCGCCAGTTGCGCGGAACCGCGGTCAACCAGGTCACCGATCCTGGCCACGTGCTGGTCACCGCGGGCACCGGGGTGCCGACCTCGGGCCTGATCCTGGGCGCCGCCTGAGTTGCTCGCGCAGCTCGGCTCTCAGCCGGTGCGCAGGGCGGCGATGCGGTTCTCGGTACCGCGTGCCCCGGTGAGCGGGATCCGGCCCCAGAGCCCGAGGTAGAGCTGTTCGGCCCCGCCGTGCAGCAGTACGTCCGGCTCGGGATCGGTGTCCAGGGCGCGCACCGTGCCCTCCTCGATGGCGCGGTGCCAGCATGGCCCCTCGTCCGTGCGCACCTCGGCGGTCCAGCGACCCGTCATGACCTCGCCGGTGCGCAGCGGCAGGTGGATGTCGAGCACTTCACCGATCCCGTCGAGGCAACCCCGCAGGGGCAGCCGTACCGGACGGCCGAGGGCGGTGTAGGCGTCCCAGGCGTGCACCAGCGCTTCGTGGGCGAGGCAGCGGGGCCAGAACCGCAACCGGGCGGGCTCGCGGGACCAGTTCCACACCCGGGTCTCCGGGTCGAGGCCGCGCAGCCGGTGCAGCAGCGCGCTGGTCCGTTCGTCCGCCCAGGCACACACCTCGGCGTCCGCGGGCAGTTCCGCGTCGGTGAACTCGGGTTCCGGCCCGGCCGCTTCGATCACGGCGTCCACGAAGTAGGCGACGTTTCCCATGTGGTGCACCAGATGGCGGAGCTGCCATCCGGGACAGCTGGGCACATCCACGTGTTCGTTGCCCGTCGCGATCTCGAACAGGGCTCCCGCCCAGGTCTCCGTGAGCCGCAGGTAGTCCGCATCGGTCAGGCCCGGTTCGGCCGGTGCTGAGTTCATGGGCGCACCGTAGCGCCCGGGCCCGACAGTCTCAGTCGTAGCGGATGTGCACTTCCTCGGTGAGCGGAAGGGACTGGCAGGCCAGGATGATGCCCTCGTCAAGGTCCTCCTGTTCGAGGATCTCGTTGTTCAGCATCTTGACCTCGCCGCCGACCAGTCGGCAGGCGCAGGTGCTGCACCGTCCCTCCCGGCAGGAGTAGGGCGCGTCAAGTCCGTTGTCCAGCAGGGTGTCCAGCAGCTTGGTGCCCTCGGGCCACTCGATCTCGCTGTCCGTGTCGTCCAGGTTCACGAACACCTTCGCCGCGGCGCCGCCTCCGGGCTCCGGCCGGAGGAAGGGGTTGTCCTGGTGTGAGAGGTATTCCTCGACGTGCACGGTGTCCGCGGGCCAGGACAGCGCGGTGACGGTCTCCGACATGACCCGTTTGAAGCCCTCGGGCCCGCAGTAGTAGAGCCGCCGTCCGCGGTATTCGCCGAGCAGCCCGGTCAGCGCCTCGGTGGTCGGCAGCCCGCGTTCGGATTCGTGCCAGTGCACGAGTTCCAGGCGGTCGTGGCGCTCGGCGAGCTCGGTGAGCGCCTCGCCGAAGATGGTCCGCTCGGCGTCCGGGTTGGCGTAGAGCAGGAAGACCCGGCCGCTGCCCTGTTCGAGCACGGTGCGCAGGATGGAGTGCACCGGGGTGATCCCGCTGCCCGCCGCGGCGAGCACGATGTCCTCGTCGAGGGTGGCGGGGGTGAACGTGCCCCCGGGGGCCAGCACCTCGACCTGGGAGCCGGGACGCAGCGCGCACATCCATTCCGAGCCCGGCCCCATCCGCTTGACCGTGACCTGCGGCCGTTGCGCACCCTCGGGATTGGAGAAGGAGTAGGAGCGGGCCACGGATTCCCCGTCCGCAAGCCGGATGTGCACCGTGGTGAACTGGCCGGCCCGGTGCGCGAACACCGCGCGGTGCTCCTCGGGCACCTCGAACACGATGGTGCTCGCCTCGGCGGTCTCGGGGATCACCTCGGCAACGGTGAGCAGGAAACTACGCGTCACGCCCGTACCTCGCTCGGTCCCTCGATGCTCGGATCCTCGATACCGGAATCGCCGATACCGGGTTTCTCCACGAACAGCCCGTCATCCGCGGCGGCCTCGATGCTGGCCCGCAGCCATTCGCAACCGGGTTGCTCCTCCCGGTTGAACGCCTGGCAGACCCGGTCCGGGTCCTGGGTCCACTGCACACTGGTGTGCTTGGGGCTGCGTTTCCCGGCGAGCACTACGGCCGCGCACCGCATGCAGGCGATCTCGCGCAGATCCCCGTACAGGTACTCCGTGCGTTCCGCCTCGGTCTGCCCGGGCTCCCCGACCGCGGTCTGCGGTTTGGCCCACCGCCCGCCGCTCATGCTTCGGCTTTCTCGCGTTCCGCGCGCAGCGCCAGGTTCTCCGCGACCTCGGCCTCCCACACCTCGTTCGCCCGTGTGGTGTCCACTTCGAACTCGAAGCGGTTGGTCATTTCCTCGGAGATGTCCTCGACGTCCACATAGAACTGTTCGTACCAGCGGCGCAACTGGTAGACCGGGCCGTCCTCCTCGCACAGCAGCGGGTTGTCGATCTTGGTCTTGTTCTCCCAGATCTCCACATCCTGGAGGAACCCGTCGCCGAAGTTCTTGTGCAGCTTCTGCGCGAGGATCTGGATGTGTTCGGGCTCCATCCCGGGGAAGCCCTTCGCGGCCAGTCCCCACTGCAGCATGAAGGAGTCCTCGGTGATCGGGTAGTGGCAGTTGATGAGCACGCACTCGATCTCGTTGCCGTTCAGGGCCGGCCACAACCAGTTGACCATGTAGGAGGGGCCGAAGTAGGTGGCCTCGGAGCGCAGCGTGGAGCCCTCGGCCTTCTTCGGGTCCTTCATGTAGTCCGGGCGCGCTTTCGAACGCAGATACTGGGTCGCGGTGTGCCCGGAGAAGATGTTCGAGAACTGGGTGGGGAAGGCGTGGTGCACGTAGAAGAAGTGCGCCACATCGGCCACGTTGTCGATGACCTCGCGGCAGTTCGAGCCGCTGATCACCCGCTGGTCCCAGATCCAGTCACTCCACTGCTCGGTGTTCACCCCGGGGATCTCCGGGATAGCCTGCTCCGCGATCGGCGGGTTGCCCTGCGGGTCGTTCCACACGAACAGCTGCCCGTTCTGCTCGCTGGTCGGCCAGCCGCGGCTACGCGCGCGCAGCGGAACCCGCTTGGCGTAGGGGATCCCGGTGCACTTCCCGTTCCCGCCCCAGCGCCAGTCGTGGAACGGGCAGGCGATCGAGTCACCCTTCACGGTTCCCTGGGTGAGGTCGGCGCCCATGTGCCTGCAGTAGCCGTCGAGCGCGTGCAGTTTCCCGTCCTGCCCGGCCCAGACGACCAGTTTCGTGCCGAAGGCCTCGATCGCGTGCGGTTGCCCGTCGCGGAAGGTCTCGGCCAGCCCGAGACAGTGCCAGCCGCGGGCGTACCGCGCCGTGGAGGCGCCGGTGTCGATATTGCGCACGCTCATGATTCCTCCGTAACTGTCAGCGAGTGCCCCGCGGCGTGCTTGGCCGCGAGGTAGCCGAATGTCATGGCCGGTCCGATGGTGGCCCCCGGACCCGCGTAGCTGCCGCCCATCAGCGCCGCGCTCACATTGCCCGCCGCGTACAGGCCGTCGATCGGCGAGCCGTCGGTGCGCAGTACCCGGGCCTGCGCGTCGGTGCGCACCCCGCCCTTGGTGCCGAGGTCGCCGGGCACCAGCTGCACCGCGTAGAACGGCGGGGTGCGCAGCGCGGCGAGCGAGGAGTTCGGGCGGACCCGCGGATCGCTGTAGTACGAGTCGTAGTGGCTTGTGCCCCGGCCGAAGTCCGCGTCGACTCCGGACTTGGCGAAGCCGTTGAACCGTTGGACCGTGGCCTCCAGCTGCTCCGCGGGTACCTCGATGGCCTTGGCGAGCTCACCGATGCTGCCCGCGCGCTGGACCACCCCGGAGGCGAGCCATTTGCGCGGCAGCGGCTGGCGCGGCGGCAGACCGGCGAAGATGTAGCGGTTGCGGTAGCGCTGGTCGAACACCAGCCAGGTGGGCATGTTACGGGCCGGTCCACCGGGCTCGCCGTACATCGCGTGCACTGCGTCCACATAGGGCGCCGCCTCGTTGCCGAACCGCTCGCCCGAGCCGTTGACCATGATGCTGCCCGGCAGCGTGCGCTCCGCGAGGCAGAAGTAGGTGCCACCGGCGAACGGGATCGAGGGGCCCCACCAGGCCTCCTCGAGCAGTTCGGTGGCCACGTCCAGTTCGGTGTGTTCCAGGCAGGCCAGCAGCCCGTCACCGGTGTTGGATTCCGCGCCCACGGTCCAGTCCCCGCTGATCGGTTCGCGCTGGTGGGTCTTGCGCAGTTCGGCATTGCGCTCGAAGCCGCCGCTGGCCAGCAGCACCCCGCGGCGCGCGGTCAGGGTGACCTCCTCGCCCCCGGAGTCGACCACCACCCCGCGCACCGCGCCGCCGGAGACGACCAGCCTGCGCAGCGGGGTGTTCAGCTCGATGGGGATCCCCGCCTGGGCGAGCCCGACGCGCAGCCCGGCGGCCAGCGCCCGGCCCATGGTGAGTACCTTGCGCCTGCGCACCCGGGCCTTGGTCATCCGCCCGGCCAGCCGCAGCGCGGTCAGCATCGAGCGCGGATCGCGCAGGATCAGGTTGAGCTTGCGGAAATCGGCCTGGGTCAGCGGGACCGCGTCCTGGCCCGCCATGTACGGCTTCTCCAGGGTGTGCCGCAGTTCGCCGAGCACCCCGGAATCCATCGGAACCGGTTCCACCGAGCGCCCGCCCGGCCGCCCGCCGGGACCTTCCGGGTAGTAGTCCGAGTATCCGGGGACCCACTGCAGTTTCAGCGGGGTGCGCTCGAGTACCAGGTCCAGCATGGCGGGCCCGTGGTCGAGGTAGGCGTCGATCCGCTCCTGCTCGATCCCGGGGCCCGCGACATGGCGCAGGTAGGCGGCCGCGTCCGCGCGGGTGTCCTGGACCCCGGCCTTGCGCAGTACCGAGTTCCCCGGGATCCATACCCCGCCGCCCGAACGCGCAGTCGAACCGCCGTACCGTCCGTTCTTCTCCACGATCACGGTCCGCAATCCCGCTTCGTGGGCGGCGAGTGCCGCCGTCATGCCGGCACCACCGCTGCCGACGATGATCAGGTCGTACTCCGTGCTCTCCCGCATCCGCACCGCGCCTTCCCGCATTCGCGCCCTGACAGCTCATGGGCCAAATATGGAACATGTTATAGAAACGCCTCGGCGAACGCTATCGCCCGCCGTAGAGAAGAGGGTAACATCGCGCGGCGAGAAAACTAGAACTTGTTTCACATCAAGACTCGGGTCACATCGGACCCGGTTCGTGAGGAGTGGACGTGGAAGCAGACGTGCTCGTGGTCGGGTTCGGCGCGGCGGGAGCGTGTGCCGCGCTGCAGGCGGCCTCCCAGGGCCTGCGGGTGCTCGCGATCGACCGGTTCACCGGCGGCGGGACCACGGCCATCTCCGGCGGGGTGGTCTACGCGGGCGGTGGGACGAGTGTGCAACAGGCGGCCGGGGTGCGCGATTCGGTCGAGGCGATGGAGGAGTACCTGCGCGCCGAGGTCGGCGAGGCGGTCTCGGCGGAGACACTGCACCGATTCTGTGCCGGTTCGGCCGCGGACATCGACTGGCTGGCCGGGCACG
This sequence comes from Sciscionella sediminilitoris, assembly GCF_000737195.2. GTDB lineage: Bacteria > Actinomycetota > Actinomycetes > Mycobacteriales > Pseudonocardiaceae > Sciscionella > Sciscionella sediminilitoris. Next base: position 4,779 of record NZ_JALM01000087.1, on the reverse strand, counting down.
GGGTTCCGTTCGAGCCGACGCCCTGTCCATTCAAGACCTCCTATCCGAACGACCGGTACTACCTCTACCACTCCGGAAGCGAACTCGCGCACGATCCGCAGGCGCCCCCGCGCGGGCACCGGGCGCACGCCCCGGGGACATCCGGAAAGGCGCTCTACGCCCCGCTCGCGGCCGCGGCGCGCAAGGCCGGGGTGCGGTTGCGCGGGCAGACCAGGGCGACCGGGCTGATCGTGCGCGACGGCGTGGTGCGCGGGGTGCGCTGCCGCACGCTCGAATCGGCACCCGCGCTCGTGCGCCGCGCCCACCGGGTGCTCGCCGGATACGCCGCGAAACCCGGGGTCTACGCCCCGCCGCTGCGCAGGCGGCTCGGCAAGCTGATCACCGCGCTGGAATCGCGGTACGGCACCGAGGTGGAGCTCACCGCCGAGCACGGGGTGATCCTGGCCAGCGGCACCTTCAACGCGAACCGGCGGATGCTCGCCGAGCACGTCGAGCGCTTCCGGGGCTCGCTTCCGCTGGGCACCATCGCCGACGACGGCAGCTCGGTGCGGCTCGGCGAACAGGCGGGCGCGGCGACCAAGGCGATGGACCGGATCTCGGTGTGGCGGTTCATCACCCCGCCCTCGGCGTTCACCAAGGGCACGCTGATCGATTCGGCGGGGGAGTTGCTGTGCGGGGCGAACCGCTACGGCGCCGCGATCGGGTCCGAGCTGCTGCGCCGCTCCGACGGGCGCGGCTGGCTGATCGTGGACGAGCCGCTGCTGCGTGAGGCGCGCGGGCAGATCCGCGAGGAGGCGGTGTGGTTCCAGCGGATGCAGTTCGAGTTCCTGGTGCGGCGCAAAAGTGTCAGCGCACCGAGCAGGGCCGCGCTGGCCGCCCGGATCGGGGTGGCGCCCGAACAGCTTCCGGAGTCCACGCAGCCGATGCACGCCTTCGATATCTCGCTGCGCCCGCACCTGCTCTACCCGTGGCCGATGCTCACCCTGGGCGGACTGGCCGTGGACGAGGAGAGCGGGGCGGTGCTGGACGGACAGGGACGGTCGATTCCGGGCCTGTTCGCCGCGGGCCGGGCGGCGGCGGGGATCTGCGCACATTCGTACGTCAGCGGCCTCTCGATCGCCGACTGTGTGTTCTCCGGACGCAGGGCGGCACGCGCGGTGGCTGGGACCCTGGCCAAAAACTAGAACATGTTCTAGTATTGCCCCATACGATTTGAGGAGATGCGCCAATGGGAGAACTCACCGTCGACGAGGTGCGGACGCGGGTCACCGACCTGCTCGGCGAACTGCGCGAGCGTGCGCAGGAGACCGAGGACCTGCGGAAGGTGCACGACGAGTCGATCAAATCCTTGGAAGCGGCGGGATTCTTCCTGCTGCTGCAGCCGGCGCGGTATGGTGGACTCGAGGCCGACCCGGTCGAGTTCTACCGCACGGTGACCGATATCGCCAGCGCGTGCGGGAGCACCGGATGGGTCGCCTCGATCCTCGGCCTGCACCCCTGGCACCTGGCCCTGTTCGATGACAAGGCGCAGCGCGAGGTGTGGGGCGAGGACAAGAACGCCCGGATCTCCTCCTCCTATGCGCCGATGGGCAAGGCGAAGATCGTCGAGGGCGGCTACCGGCTCTCCGGCCGGTGGAGCTTCTCCTCCGGCTGCGATCACGCCACCTGGGTGTTCCTCGGCGGGCCGGTGCTCGACGAGGAGAACAACCCGGTCGACTTCTGCACCTATCTGCTGCCGATCGCGGACTACCAGATCATCGATGTGTGGGACACGGTCGGCCTGCGCGGCACCGGCTCCAACGACATCCTGGTCGAGGACGTGTTCGTGCCCGGGCACCGGGTGCTTTCCTTCAAGGACATGGCCCGCTGTTCGGGGCCCGGTCAGGAGGTCAACGAGTCGCCGATCTACAAGCTGCCCTACGGCACGGTGCACCCGAGCTGCATCACCGCGCCGATCATCGGGATGGCACGCGGGGCCTACGAGGCGCACGTGAGCTACATGGGCGAGCGGGTGCGCGCCGCCTACGCGGGCGAGCAGTCCAAAGAGGACCCGTTCGCCAAGGTGCGGATCGCGGAGGCGGCCAGCGAGATCGACGCCGCCTGGTTGCAGCTTTCCCGCAACGTGGCCGAGGAACTGGAACTGGTCCGCGCGGGCAAGACGATCCCGATGCCGATGCGCACCAGGGCGCGCCGCGATCAGGTGCGCGGCACCGAGCGGTCCATCGCGGCGATCGACCGGCTGTTCGAGAACTCCGGTGGGCGCGCGCTGCGCAACGGCACCCCGATCCAGCGGTTCTGGCGGGACGCGCACGCCGGGCGGGTGCACGCGGCCAACGATCCGGAACGGGCCTATGTCCTGTACGGCACCGGGGAGTTCGGTCTCCCGGTGCGGGATGCGATGGTCTGATATGACAGTGACCCTCGAGGAACTGCGGGCCGGATCCTTCGTCGAGCTGCCGAGCGGGCTGCGGCTGCACTATCACCGCGCGGGTGACCCGTCGAATCCCACGGTGGTGCTGCTGCACGGCGGCGGGCCGGGCGTCTCGGCCTGGGTGAACTTCAGCCGCACGATCGGCGCGCTCGCCGAGCAGTACGACGTGCTCGCGATCGACCAGCCGGGATTCGGCGAGTCGGACAAGCCGAGCGAGCACGGGCAGTACTTCACGTTCAGCGCGGGCGCGGTCGCCGAATGCCTGACCGAACTCGGGATCGAGCGCGCGCACTTCGTCGGGAACTCCCTCGGCGGCGGCACCGCGGTGCGGTTCGCGCTCGACTACGGCAAGCGCGCGGGCCGTCTGGTGCTGATGGGCCCCGGCGGGCTGAGCATCAACACCTTCGCCCCGGACCCGACCGAGGGCATCAAGGCGCTCGGCAGATTCGGTGCCGAACCCACCCGGGAGAACATCGAGAAGTTCCTGCGTTGCATGGTCTTCGACCAGTCGCTGATCACCGAGGAACTCATCGACGAGCGCTTCGAGGTGGCCAAGCGCCCGGAATCGCTGGCCGCGATGGGCGCGATGGGTGCCTCCTTCCGGGATCCGGCGACCGCCGAAGCTGGCATGCTCTGGCGTGAGGGATACAAACTGCGCCAGCGGGTGCTGCTGATCTGGGGCCGCGAGGACCGGGTCAATCCGCTGGACGGGGCGCTGCTGGCGTTGAAGACGATCCCGCGCGCGGAACTGCACGTGTTCCCGCGCTGCGGGCACTGGGCGCAGCTGGAGCGGTTCGCCGAATTCAACCAGCTCGTGACGAATTTCCTGAGCGAGGAAGGGTAATCGGAATGGGTATTCGCTCGCTCGGTTACCTCTACATCGAGGCGACCGATATCGAGGCATGGCGGACCTACGGGCTCAAGGTGCTCGGCATGGTCGAGGGCAAGGGCCCTGTCGAGGACCGGCTCTATCTGCGCATGGACGAGTTCCCGGCGCGGCTGGTGATCGTGCCCGGAGACCAGGATCGGCTGCTGCACAGCGGATGGGAGGTCGCCAACGAGGCCGAGCTGGACGAGATCGCCGAACGGGTGCAGGCCGCGGGTTTCCCGGTGAAGTCCGGTACCGCCGAGGAGCTCGCCGAGCGCCGGGTGAACGGGCTGATCAAGCTCGAGGATCCCTCGGGGAACGCGGTCGAGGTCTTCCATGGGGTCGCGCTGCAGCACCGGCGTGTGGTCAGCCCGTACGGGCACCGCTTCGTGACCGAGCACCAGGGCCTCGGCCACGTCGTACTGTCCACTTCGGACGATGCGAAGGCGTTGCACTTCTACCGGGATGTGCTCGGTTTCCGGTTGCGCGACTCGATGCGGCTGCCCCCGCAGGCAGTCGGCCGCTCGGCCGAGGATCCGCCAGCCTGGTTGCGGTTCTTCGGCTGCAACTCGCGCCACCACAGCTTGGCCTTCCTGCCGATGCCGACGCCGAGCGGGATCGTGCACCTGATGCTCGAGGTCGAGGAACCCGACGACGTCGGGCTCTGCCTCGACCGGGCGCTGCGGCGCAAGGTGCCCATGTCGGCCACTCTCGGGCGGCACGTCAACGACAAGATGCTGTCCTTCTACATGAAGACCCCCGGCGGCTTCGATGTGGAGTTCGGCTGCGAGGGCCTCGAAGTGGACGACGAGGACTGGATCGCGCGGGAGAGCACCGCGGTCTCCCTGTGGGGCCACGACTTCTCCATCGGGGTTCGGGAGCAGCAATGAGTACCGGGCAGGTGGCCTTCGATCAGCGCCGGTACCGGCAGGTGCTCGGGCACTTCTGCACCGGGGTCACGGTGATCACCGCGGTCGGCGAGGCGGGACCGATCGGTTTCGCCTGCCAGTCCTTCGCCGCGCTGTCCATCGATCCACCGCTGGTGCTGTTCTGCCCGGGCCGGACATCGCGGTCCTGGCCGGTGATCGAGAAGGCGGGCACGTTCTGCGTGAACCTGCTCGCCGAGCACCAGAGCGAGATCTCCGCCCGGTTCGGTGCGCCGAGCAAGGACAAGTTCTCCGGGCTGCCGCTGTACGCGACGCCGCAGGGCAACCCGATCATCGACGGGGCGCTCACCTGGATCGACTGCACGGTGCACGAGGTGCGCGAGGGCGGGGACCACTTCATCGTGCTCGGCCACGTCGAGCATCTGGGTCCGGCCTCGGACGGGAAACCGCTGCTGTTCAACCGGGGCAGCTACACCGGCCTGACCGGCCAGCCCGCCGAACCGGCCCCGGTGGACCTGGAACTGGATTCGTTCCTGCGGCTGCCGAGCTCGACCGACTGGCTGTAGCAAGACCGTAAGAAAAATCCCCCGGGG
>NZ_JALM01000086.1 GCF_000737195.2 Sciscionella sediminilitoris | reverse complement strand
CAACACAACCACTCACGAGCACGCGTTTCCCCAGGTCAACGTGGTTACTCAGGACACAGTGCCAGCACGGTCAGTTAGTTGTAGCATGTTAATGATTGTAGAACTACAACGATTGGAGCCGGGTTGAGCGAGCTCTCGCGCCGTCGGCGGCTACTCATCCTCGCGATCTGCTGCATGAGCCTGTTCATCGTCGGGCTGGACAACACGATCGTGAACCTCGCGCTGCCGTCCATCAAACGCGAGCTCGGTTCCTCGCTGTCCAGCCTGCAGTGGACCATCGACGCTTACACGATCGTGCTCGCGAGCCTGCTGATGCTCTCCGGTTCGGTTGCCGACCGGGTGGGCCGCAAGCGCACCTTCCAGATCGGCCTCGTGCTGTTCGGCATCGGCTCGCTGCTCTGCGGCATTGCCCCGAACACCGGCCTGCTCATCGCGTTCCGCGCGCTGCAGGCGATCGGCGGCTCGATGCTGAACCCGGTGGCCATGTCGATCATCACGAACACCTTCACCGACCCGCGCGAGCGGGCGAACGCGATCGGCGTCTGGGGCGGGGTGATCGGGCTGAGCATGGCGCTCGGACCGGTGCTCGGCGGGGTGCTCGTGGACGCGGTGAGCTGGCGTTCGGTGTTCTGGATCAACGTCCCGATCGCCGCGCTCGCGGTGCTGCTCGTGGCCCTGTTCGTGCCCGAATCGCGCGCCCAGCACGCCCGCAGGCTCGACCCGGTCGGCCAGGTCTCGGTGATGCTCGTGCTGCTCGGCCTGACCTTCGGCATCATCGAGGGCCCGCACACCGGCTGGACGAGCCCGTTGATCCTCGGCTGTTTCGCGGTGGCCCTCGCCGCGCTCGTGTTCCTGATCGGCTACGAGCGCCGGATCGCCGAACCACTGCTCAATCCGCGGTTCTTCCGCAGCATCCCGTTCTCCGGGGCCACGCTGATCGCCATCTGCGCGTTCGCCGCGCTGTCCGGATTCCTGTTCCTCAACATGATGTATCTGCAGTCGGTGCGCGGATTCTCGGCGCTGCACGCGGGGCTGCTCACCATTCCGATGGCCGCGGCGAACGCGATCTTCGCGCCGCTCTCCGGCCGGATCGTCGGCAGCGTCGGGCCGCGGATCCCGCTGCTCATCGCGGGCGCGAGCATCCTCGGCGGCGGGATCATGCTCACCGGGATCGGCACCCAGACCTCGCTGCTCTACCTCGGCGTGGCCTACCTGCTGTTCGGTATCGGGTTCGGCATGGTCAACGCCCCGATCACGAACGCGGCCGTCTCCGGAATGCCGCGCGCGCAGGCGGGTACCGCGGCCGCGGTCGCCTCCACGAGCAGGCAGGTCGGCGCCTCGCTCGGGGTCGCGGTCCTCGGCTCGGTGGTGACCTCGAACATCACCGGCCCGTTCGGCAGCGGTTTCGTCGACGCGAGCAGGCTGACGTGGTGGATCATGGCCGCGATCGGCGTGGCTATCGTGGTGCTCGCGCTCCTGACCACCGGCCGCAGGGCCGTCGCGAGCGCCGCAGCCGTCGTTCCCCAGGAGCCAAGCGAGGTCCGGTCCGCATGACGACACCCACCGAGGTATGGCTGCTCATGCGCGGCTTCACGATGGACCGCCATGAGCGCAGGCGCGAGGTCAGCGAGGCCACCGATCTGCCGTTCGTCCGGGTCAAGGCGCTGCGCTGGATCGCCCGTGAACCGGTCACCCTCGGCGAACTCTCCCGGATGCTCGTCAACGACCGCCCCTACACCACACTGATCGTGAACGCCCTCGAGGAACGCGGACTCGTGACCCGCGAGGCGCATCCCGAGGACCGCAGGCGCAAGCTCGTCACCATCACCGAGGCCGGAAAACGGGTCGTGGAGAAGGCCGAGGCGATCCTGTTCGCGCCTCCCCCGGAGCTGAGCGCGCTCGACCCGGATGACCTCGCCACCCTCGACCGGATCATGCGCAAGCTCTGATCATGCCGTCCCAGCCGAGCATCGCCGCATCGATCACCTTGTGCAGCCCTGCCACCGAGGCACCGTCCTTGGCCTGCACGGACAAGCCGAAGAGCACGGTCATCGCGTAGTCGGCGAGCGCGTCGAGATCAGCACAGGCGGGGATCTCCCCTTCGGCCGCGGCGAGCCGGGCGCGCACCGATTCGCCGACCGCGCGCCGCCGCTGCTCGAGGAACAGCCGCACCGATTCGTTGTCCGCGCTGACATTCGTGGCCGAGAGCACCACCATGCAGCCGCGCGGACTTTCCGGATCGGCGTAGATCTCCGCGTTGTCGCGCAACATCGCCTCGATCGCGGCGCGCGCGCTCGGTGCCGTCTCGAGTGCCCGCTCGGTCGCGGTGCCCAGCCCCGGGGTGCATCCGTAGAGCTCCACCGCTTCCCGGAACAGCTCCTCCTTGCAGCCGAAGGCCGTGTACAGGCTGCGCGCGCCGATCCCCATCGCCTCGGTGAGTTCGCTGATCGAGACGGCCTCGTAGCCACGCTCCCAGAACAGGCGCAGCGCCGAACGCAGTGCCGCGTCGCGGTCGAATCCGCGTGGCCGGCCGGGTGCTGGCATGGCGCTCCTCTCCGTTGTTGACCTCCTAGCCTAGTCGATGCTATCCATTGTGCAGTGACCGTTGCAGAATTACGAGGAGTTCAGATGGGTATTGCAGGTAAGGTTGCGCTCGTCACCGGCGGCAGCAGGGGAATCGGCGCGGCCATCGCGACCCGGCTCGCCGAGGAGGGGGCGGATGTCGCGCTCACCTACAACAGCTCGGCCGAGCGGGCCCAGGAAGTGGCGGGCAAGATCGGTGCGCTGGGCCGGAAAAGCCGCGCGATCCCCGCACCCGCGCGGGACATGGCCGCGGTGCGCGATGCCGTCACCCGTACCGTTGACGAGTTCGGCAGGCTCGACATCCTGGTCAACAGCGCGGGAATCTTCCCGACCGGGCGCATCGACGAGATCGGGCTTGACCAGTTCGACGAGGCCATCGACGTGCACCTGCGTTCGGTGTTCGTGGCCGTGCGCGCGGCGGTGGACCACCTCGGCGACGGCGGGCGCATCATCAGCATCGGCAGCTGCCTCGCCGAATACGTCGGCACCGAGGGACTGACCAGCTATGCGACGAGCAAATCCGCGCTGAGCGGGTTCACCAAGGCCATCGCGCGTGACCTCGCCCCGCGCGGCATCACCGCCAACCTGGTGCACCCCGGGAACACCGACACCGAGATGAACCCGGCCAGCGGGGCCGACCAGAGCAAACTGGCGAGCATCCCGATCGGGCACTACGGCGCCGCCGAGGACATCGCCGCCACGGTCGCCCACCTCGCAGGCGATGGCGGCAAGGTCATCACCGGTACCGCGATCACCGTGGACGGCGGGGTCAACGCGTAGCGGTCCGGGAATGCCGGAGCGGGTGCGCCGTGTTCGTGATCACATGGAGCTTGGGATCTCACTGCCGCAGTTCGGCGCACACGCACAGTACGCGGACCGGGTCGGCTGGTTCGCCGACCGAGCGGAACAGCTGGGGGTGCACAGCCTGTGGGTCGCCGAGCGGCTGATCGCCCCGGCGCAGCCGTCCGTGCCCTATCCGGGAACCTCCGGGATCCCGAAGCAGTACCGGCAGCGGCTCGATCCGTTCGCGCTGCTCAGCGTGGCCGCGGCACACACGGACCGGGTCCGGCTCGGCAGCAATGTGCTGGTCTCCCCGCTGTACCCGCCCGCGTTCCTGGCCCGCATCCTGACCACGATCGACCTGATCAGCGCGGGACGGTTGCTCGCGGGTTTCGGCATCGGCTGGTCCCCAGAGGAGTACGCGGCCATGGGAGTGCCGTTCGAACGGCGCGGCAAACGGCTCGACGAGAGCCTGGACGCGCTGGAAACCCTGTGGACGGAGAGCACCGCGGAGTACACGGGGCAGTTGTGGACCGTCCCGGCGACCCGGGAGGAACTGCGGCCCGCGCAGCGACCGCATCCGCCGGTCTACCTCTCGGCGTTCGGCGATGCGGCGCTCGACCGGATCGGGAAACGCGCGGACGGCTGGCTGCCCATGGTGACCGATGCCGAGCCGGACACCATCCGGCTACTGCGCGAGCGGCGGGAGCGGATCGACGAGCAGGCGCGCGCGGCGGGCCGGGATCCCGCGCGCATCGAGACGGTGCTGCGGATCAACCCGCCGGCAAGCGCGGACCTCGATACGGTCATCGCGCTCACCGGCGGGCTACTCGACGGAACCGGAATCGAGCATGTGCTGGTCAACCTGCAGAGTGTGACCGGGGAACCGGAACAAACCCTCGATCACGCCGAGAAGTTGCTCGCGGCCCTGCGCTGAACCGCTGCCTGCTCACATGCCGCGGCAGGGGTTCGGGAAGTCGGGCAGGCCGATGTCCGGGCCGTTCGGGATGCCGATCTTGAGCATCAGCTCGTAGGCGGTGTTCAGCACGGTGTTCACCACATCGCAGAGCGGGTTGCCCGCGGTGACCTTCGGCTGTGCGAGCACCGAGTTCAGCATCGAGCGCGCCGCGTCGACCTGCGCCTGCTTCGGGGAGTTCGCCGGAAGCTTGACCGCTTCGAGCTTGCCGAGCAGCGCGCGGGCCTTGTCCTGCAGGCTGTGCGCCTGATCGGCGGCGGGCTGCACCACGGCGACCGGGTTCACCGGCTGCTCCTGCGCGCTCGCCGTCGCCGCACCCACCGCACCGAAGGTGCCGAAGGTCAGGGCGGTAAGGGCCGCGGTCGCGATGGTCCGTTTCCACATATCGATACTCCCTATTGATGACGACTGCGCCGGAACCTATCGCACGAAATTGATCCAGCAAGCCGAAACCACCCGAAGGAGGGGCGCCCGAATCGACGGGCGCCCCTCGCGGTATGGGAGTGAGTTTCGGTTCTCAGCCTGCCGGGACCGGCTTCGGCAGATCCGGTGCGCCGGGTACCGAGGCGCACAGTTTGCCCACATCGGGCAACGGAAGCCCGGCACCGAGCAGGCTGTTCAACAGGTTGCCGACCACACCGGCAACCGAGGCGATCAGCCCGCACAATGGATTGCTACCACCTGCTTTCAGCGTACGATCGGGCAACTTCGCGGTCAGGGAGCGCGCCTTGGTGAACTCCTTCGCCTGGGCAGGCGAACGGGTCTGCGGGAGACCGTCGAGGATGTGGCTCGCGGTCTGTTTCACCGTAGGGGCGTCCCGCTGCTCGGCCGCCGAAGTCAGTTCGTGCCACAGCTTTTTCGCCGTGCCCTTGTCGAGAACGTGGGTCGAACTCGTGGCCACCCCGCTTCCGGCCTGTGGCGCCGCGCTCGCTACGCTGACGCCCGATACGGCGATGACAGCGGCGGTCGTGGTCGCGACCAGCGCCTTCATCAAAGGTTTCGTGGACACCGATGCCCTCCCGGGGTTCGGAAAAACGTCGTGGACGGCACATATCTTGCGGCCGCACTCGACCCGCGCACCACCCCCGGGAAAATGCGTCACGCCTTTTTCGAATACGGTGCGCTACCGCGATATTCACTCACTATCGGTTCGGGTACTCCCCTGGCGTGTGACGCGTAATCGCGATTGTGCGCGTGCTGAACCCACACGGGTGGAAACCGTCACCGCGGCAGGGAATCAATTTCCCCGAACGAATTATTCGACGGGAGCCCCGATCGTGCGTACCTCGATCGCACTTTCCTTTCCAGTAGGAATAACAATACGGATTGGTAACCGCTAAAATCACGCACCCTGCCGGGCAACCGCGCCCGGACAACCGAACGGCCCGGCGACCATGGAGGTCACCGGGCCGTTGTGGCTACCGCGAACGCGGAAGGATCACTTGCCGAAGCTGCTCGCGATCCGGTCGCCGATCGTCTTGTCGACATTGCGCCAGTACTGCAGCGCACGGTCGAGGACCTCGCCTTCCACGCCGCCGGAGAGGTGCCCGGTCACATTGCCGATGAGGCGCTCGCGCTCTTCCTCGTTCATCACCTTGTTCACCAGGGTGTTCGGCTGACCGAAGTCGTCGTCCTCGGAGTGCAGGCGGTAGGCGGAGCGGACGATCTCCTGCTCGATGCCGTAGGTCGCCACATCGTCGTTCACGGCCGCGCGCGCCCCGCCGAAGGAGTTCGGCGAGTACACCGGGTCGCCGGTGTTCTGGAACCGCATCGCGCCGTCCTTGGCGTACGAGTGCACCGGGGACTGCGGACGGTTGACCGGAAGGTCCATGTAGTTCGTGCCGATGCGGTAGCGGTGCGCGTCCGCGTAACCGAACAGCCGGCCCTGCAGCATCTTGTCCGGGGAGGTCCCGATTCCGGGCACCAGGTTGGACGGCTCGAACGAGGCGAGCTCGATGTCGGTGTGGTAGTTCTCCGGGTTGCGGTTGAGCACCCAGCGGCCGACCTTGATCAGCGGGTAGTCGCCGTGCGGCCACACCTTGGTCAGGTCGAACGGGTTGAACCGGTAGTCCGCCGCGTCCTCGTACGGCATGACCTGCACGTACACGGTCCAGCTCGGGTGGTCCCCGCGCTTGATCGCGTCATAGAGGTCCCGGATGTGGTAGTCCGCATCGGTTCCGGCGAGCTCATCGGCCTGGGACTGGGTGAGGTAGCCGATGCCCTGGTCGGTCTTGAAGTGGTACTTGACCCAGAACTTCTCGCCGCCGGCGTTCTCCCACAGGTAGGTGTGCGAGCCGTAGCCGTTCATGTTCCGCCAGGAATCCGGCAGCCCGCGATCCCCCATCAGCCAGGTCACCTGGTGCGCCGACTCCGGGGTGAGCGACCAGAAGTCCCACTGCATGTTGTTGTCCCGCAGGTGGGTGTCCGCGCGGCGCTTCTGCGAGTGGATGAAGTCGGGGAACTTGATGGTGTCCCGGATGAAGAACACCGGGGTGTTGTTCCCGACGAGGTCGTAGTTGCCCTCTTCGGTGTAGAACTTCATCGCGAAACCGCGCGGGTCCCGCCAGGTGTCCGGGGAACCGTTCTCGCCCGCGACGGTGGAGAACCGCACCAGGGAGTCGGTCTTGGCACCCTTCTGGAAAAGCGCGGCCTTGGTGAACTGGCTGACGTCCTCGGTGACCTCGAGGAAACCGAACGCGCCACCGCCCTTGGCGTGCACGACCCGCTCCGGCACGCGCTCCCGGTTGAACTGGGCCAGCTTCTCGATCAGGTAGTGGTCCTGCAGCAGGATCGGGCCGTTCGTGCCCGCGGTGAGCGAATGGTCATCGCTGCCTACCGGAATACCGGCGTTCGTGGTGGTTGGCTTGGCGGCAGTCACGCCGATGCCTCCTTCATCATCGTGGTGGGTGTTCCGTCGATTTCCCGTACACGGCGGCAGTCCGGGCAGTAGCCCCAGAAGATCACCTCGGCCTCGTCGAGGCTGAAGCCCGCGGTGTCGGCCGGTTCGAGACAGGGCGCCGGACCGACCGTGCAGTCCACATCCTCGGTACGGCCGCAGCCCCGGCACACCAGGTGATGGTGATTGTCCCCGGTTCGCGTCTCGTACCTCGCGGGATGCCCGGCCGGTTCGATCCGGCGCACCAGCCGCGCGCGATTGCACGCGTGCAGCACGTCGTAGATCGCCTGCGTGGACACCGTGCCGAGTTCATCGCGCACCCCGCCGGCGACCTGATCCGCCGTGGTGTGCGGGTGATCGGCGAGCCAGCGCAGCACCGCGAGCCGGGGCGCGGTGACCCGCAGACCGGCCGCGCGGAGTCGTTCGACATCCGCGTTGTCTGCGTAGTGGATCGAGGGAACCATGATGCCCCAACCACATCACGTTTTCTGGAATTAGTCAAGTTAACTCGCCCGGAGGTGCGGCCGGAACCCGCTTGCACCTGCGTACCAGAATGGAGGGTGTGTCGCTGAGGTCGTATCGGGAAGTGTTCGCCGCCAAGGGAGCGGTGACGTTGTTCGCCACGCTGATGTTCGCCCGCATCCCGCTCGTGGCGACGGGCATGGTGATGACCCTGCACGTGGTGCTCGGCCTCAAACACGGCTACGCCGCTGCGGGGTTCGCCGCCGCCTCGGTGACGATCGGGGTCGCGGTCGGCTCGCCGTTGCTCGGCAGGGTGCTCGATTCGGCGGGCCTGTACAAGCTGCTCGTGGTGACCGCGGCAGCCGAGGCGGCGTTCTGGGGCTTCGCCTGGATGCTGCCCTACGGCGCGCTGTTGCCCGCCGCGTTCGTCAGCGGGGTGCTCGCCCTGCCGGTGATGTCGGTCGGCAGGCAGGCGGTCGCCGCACTGGTGCCGATCGCGCAGCGCCGCTCGGCCCTTTCGCTCGACTCCATCTCGGTCGAGCTGACCTACATGATCGGGCCCGCGCTCGGGGTCTGGTTGTGTACCACGCTTTCCACGAACATCGCGATGATCGCGGTCGGGGCCGCGATGGTGCTCGCCGCGATCGCGCTCGGCGTGCTCAACCCGAGCATCCGGCGCGGGGACGAACAGGTCGAGGAGGCCCGCCCACCGCGGCGCACCTGGCTGCGCGGGCCGATCATCGGGATGTTCGCCATCGGGATCGGCGCGATGTTCACCCTCACCGGGGCGGAGCTCGCCGCGGTCGCGATGCTGCGCGAGGGCGGCGAGGTCGGCTGGACGGGTCTGGTCGTCGCGCTGATGTGCGTGGCATCCGCGACCGGCGGGATCATCTACGGGGCGCGGCCGAGCGGAATCTCCCCGGTGATCCTGCTGCTCGTGCTCGCCGGGCTCACCGTTCCGGTCGGGCTCGCCGGGCACGACTGGTGGGTGCTCGCCATCGTCTGGTTCCCCAGCAATCTCGCCTGTGCCCCGACGATCGCCACCTACAACGAACGGGTCATGGCGCTGGCTCCGGTGCAGGCGCGCGGTGAGGCGATGGGCCTCGCGGCCTCGGCGAACACCCTCGGGCTCGCCATCGGCCAGCCGCTGATCGGTGCCGTGCTCGACGCGGCCGGTCCGGTGTGGGGCTTCGTCGCGTCCGGGGCGGGCGGGCTGCTGCTCGCCGGGGTCGGGGGAATCCTGCAGATGTCTCGGGGTCGGGATCAGCCCAGAGGGGCACCCGAGGTGCGACCGCAGATCGATGCGGGCTGACTAGCGCACCCAGGAAAGTGGTCCGCGCACCGATTACCGGAAGGGACCACCGATGAAAGGCGTCTATCTCGGCCTCGGCCTCGTCATCCTGCTCGGCGCGGGCCTTGCCGTGGCGGAGATCTTCGGCGTCGGCGCGCTGCGTGCCGCCGCGCAGCGCTTCGGCGAACAGGCACTGCGCGGCGCCCGGCTGACCGATGTGGAACTGCACGGGTTCCCCAGGATTCTCCAGGAAGTCGCGCACGAGTCCGAGCAGATCGATTTCCTCGGCGAGACCGTGGACAACACCGCGGACATCCACGCCATCGCGTCCACTGTGGACCTTCGCGGGCAGCACGCGCGCAAGCTGAGCTATGTCATCACCGTGCGGAACTTCGCGGCGGGCGCGCAACCGACGGCGAGCACCAACTCCCCGGCCTTCGCCCTCGGGAACCGGCACTATCGGGCCATGGTGGCGCGGGACGGCGCGGCCGTTCAGGTCCGTGCTCACCCCGAGGACCAGACGCTCAGCGATATCGGCCCGCTGACCGTGCGGCTGCCGTTCCTGCCACCCGAGGCCCGTATCGGCGCCCCGTCCGTGGTGCCCGCGGGAATCCGCTTCGAGGCGACGGTCGATGCACGGTAGACCGACCGTGGTCCAATGGATCCATGCGAGAACTGTGGAGCCAGGTGGACCAGTTCATCGACGGCGCGCTGATCGATTCCGACCCGGCGGCGCCGGCCAGGGCTGCCGCGGAGGACGCGGGACTACCGCCGATCGCCGTCACCGCCGGAATGGGCAAGTTCCTCTCCCTGATCGCGGGTTCCATCGGGGCCCGCTCGGTGCTGGAGATCGGCACGCTTGCCGGGTACTCGACGATCTGGTTCGCCGAGGGAATCGGCGAACAGGGGCGCGTGGTGACCTTGGAGGCGGACCCGAGGCACGCCGAGCTCGCCTGGTCGAACCTGCAGGCCGCGGGGGTCGCCGACCGGGTGCGGCTCGAGGTCGGGCCCGCACTGGACGCGCTGCCCAAACTGGAGGCCGAATCGGTCGGCCCGTTCGACCTCGTGTTCATCGACGCGGACCGGAAGAACAACCCCGAATACCTCGGCTGGGCACTGCGCCTGTCCCGGGTGGGAACCGTGATCATCGTGGACAACGTTGTCCGTGCGGGCGCGGTGCTCGACGAGGAGACCGAGGATCCGGACATCCAGGGTGTCCGCGGCAGCTACGAACTGCTCGCCGCCCACCCGCGGATCGAGGCCACCGCGCTGCAGACGGTGAGCGGAAAGAACTACGACGGCTTCATCTACGCCGTGGTCCGGCGGTGAAATCCGGGATGTCCCCGATCAGCTTTTCGCCGGTATCGGGCAGACTGACGCACGGTTGTCCACAACCCGAAGGGGGCACATGAACATCGACGCGTGGCTTATCCACATCCCGCACCTCGCCGTGTACCTGCTCGTCGGTGTCGTGGTCGGGATCGAAAGCCTCGGCATCCCCATTCCCGGCGAGATCGTCCTGGTCAGCGCGGCACTGCTGTCCGCGCGGGCCGAGCTCAACGTCGCCTGGGAATGGATCGCGCTCTCCGGGGTGATCGGCGCTGTCGTCGGTGACTCGATCGGCTACGCGCTGGGCCGCAAATTCGGGCACAAGCTGTTCGACTGGCTGGGCAAGAAATTCCCCCGGCACTTCGGTGAGGACCACGTCGCCTATGCCGAGCACATCTTCAGCAAATGGGGCGCGCTCGCGGTGTACTTCGGCCGGTGGATCGCGATCCTGCGGATCTTCGCCGGGCCGCTCGCCGGTGCGCTGCGCATGCCCTACCCGCGGTTCCTGTTCGCGAACGTGCTCGGCGGGATCACCTGGGCGGCGGGCACCACCGCGGCCATCTACTACCTCGGCCAGGCAGCCGAGGTGTTCCTCAAGCGCTTCTCCTACATCGGACTCGGGGTCGCCGTGCTCGCCGGGATCGCCATCGGTCTGCTGCTCAAGCGCAAGATGAACAGCCTCGTCAAGGCGTACGCGGAGAAGCGCCGCGCCGAGCAGGACCAGCCGGCGAACTAGATGAACCGGACGGCACTGCCCGCGCTGCTGATCATCGGCGCACTCGCCGTTGCGGGATGCGGCGGTGCGCCATCCGGGCATGCGGGCGACCACCAGGCGGCGCCCTCCAGCACGGCCGCGAGCAGCACCACCCAGCCACCCGCGAGTGGATCCGCCTTCACCATCGAGTACGAGAATGGCTATCGCACCGTGGTGACCTTCACTGCCGAGCAGCTCGGCAGGCTCACCGGCCAGCGGCTCGAGGCAGGCACGGTCGAAGCCGTCACCGCCGAACTTGGGAAGGCAGAGACCTGGACTGCCCAGGGGAAACTGGCCGGATACGCAGGCCAGCTCAGCAGCGCAGCGCGAGCCGAACAGTCCCGGATCAAGCGGACGCTCGGTGACCTCGTCTCCGGCAAGGCCGACCGGCTACGCGCGCACATCGGGCACAACCGGCACCAGACGCGCGCCCACTTCGGCACCGAGCACGGTTAGCCGGGGGAGGTCAGGAAGCCGAGGTCTCCAGCGTGCGGGCGAGATTGCGCCGCGGCAGGCGCTTGCCGATCAGGCCCGAGACCGCGGCGAGCAGCATCGCCAGGCCGAGGCCGACACCGATGCCCAGCAGCGGGCGGCCGGTGATCGAGGTGCCGAGGTAGCCGAGCAACGCGGCGTACACCGTCCACATCCCGGCGCCGAGCAACGAGATCGGCAGGAACTTGCGCATCG
Organism: Sciscionella sediminilitoris; assembly: GCF_000737195.2. Taxonomy (GTDB): domain Bacteria; phylum Actinomycetota; class Actinomycetes; order Mycobacteriales; family Pseudonocardiaceae; genus Sciscionella; species Sciscionella sediminilitoris. The sequence goes on along the minus strand of NZ_JALM01000086.1, from coordinate 33,073 downwards.
GGAACCGGGTCGTTCCGCACAGTGCCGCGGCCAGGATCCCGCCCATCGGCAGGAACCGCGCCGCGACCAGGATCAGCACCGGCCTGGTGTGGATGCGCTCGGATACCCAGTCGAGCACCGCGGCCGAGGCCTTGCGGCGCCGCGCCCTGGTGACCGCGAGCGGACCGATGAACCGCCCGATTCCGTAATTCACCAGGTCCGAGGTCGCGCAGCCGAGCGCGCCGACCACGAGCACCAAGGGGAACGAGAGCGTGCCACCCGCGGCCAGCGCACTCGCCGAGATCAGTACCGCCTCGGTCGGGGCGAACGGCACCGCGGCGACCACGAACAGAGTCGTCAGGATGGCAAACGTCGTTCCCGGAATGAGCTCGCTCCCCGCGTTTTGATCGCGATTCGGTATCACGATCCTGCCGACCAGGTTAACGACCCTGGCGCAGCCGCCACCGAACGGGTGACAGATGGGCTCGTGCGTGGTTGTGTTGGTTAGAACCAACACAACCACGCACAAGGGGCTGTTTACCCTGGTCAGCGCGGTGCGAGGTAGCCCAGGGTGAGCAGGATGTTGGCGTAGAGGCGGTCGTCACCGGAGGCGATGCACACGGTGAGGTCGGGCTCGCGGCAGCGTTCGTAGAAGGCGAACCGTTCCAGTGGCCGCAGCGGGAGTTCGGGGCCGAGCAGGTCCCGGTAACGAGCGAACACGGCCGGGGTTGTGCCGTCATCCGGGCTCATCACCTGAACCGACTCCACGGGGACTGCGGTGAGCAGGGTTTCCAGGATGTCGTCGGCGGCGACCAGTCCGGGGCGCAGGTTGAGGTGGATGCGCTCGGCACGCGGGTGGGCGTTCGCGTCGTGCGCGTAGTTGGCATCGGCGATGAGCACCTTGGAGCCATGCCCCGCGGTGGCCAGGGCGCGCAGCAGCGGCGGATGCAACAGCGGGTAGCGCAGCATGATCAGGCTCCGATCCGGTAGACGTGCGCGGCGGTTCCGGTCCAGACACGTTCGCGTTCGGCAGGTCCGAGCCCGGCAAGCAGCTGCCCGGTGAGTTCGACGACCCGCGGGTAGTCGGCGGCGAGCAGGCACACCGGCCAGTCCGAGCCGAACAGCAACCGGTCCGGCCCGAACACCTCGATCGCATGGGAGGCATAGGGCTGGATCGTGGCCCGGTCCGCTGTGCCCGCCTCGGTGACCAGGCCGGAGAGCTTCGCGTACACATTGGGGGCCTGCGCGAGCACCCGGATCCGGGCCGCCCAGGGCTCGAAGCCGCCCGAGGCGATCGGTGGTTTGCCGAGGTGATCGAGCACGAAGGTCAGCTCGGGCAGCGCACGCGTCACCTCGATCGCGGCGGGCACTTGGTGCGGCAGCACGAGCAGTTCGTAGACCAGTCCGGCCGCGGCGACCGCGCGCAGTCCGTTCCGCACATCCGCGCGGCCGAGCCAGTCCGGATCGGGCTCGCCCTGCACCTGGTGCCGGATCCCCTTGAGCAGCGGTCCGTGCACCGCGGCCAGCCGCTCGGCCATATCCGGGGCGGTCAGGTCGACCCAGCCGACGACCCCGGCGACCAGTTCGGTCCGTTCGGCGATGGCGAGCAGTTCCGGGGTCTCCTCGGGCACGGTCACCGTCTGCACCAGGATGGTCCGGTCCACACCAGCGGCGGCGGCCTGCGGCAGGAGTTCGGTGACCGGGAAATCCCGCAGGATCGGGCCCATCGTGCCCGGGTCGATCCACTCCTGTGGTCGTACGCCCAGGTCCCAGACGTGATGGTGCGCGTCGATCATGCGAGCTCCGCCCAGACGACCTGCGGAATGTCAACATTCAGAAGTTCGACATCCAGACGTAGTTCCTCCGGAGTGCGCACTCCGACGACCACCGAGGTGACGGCCGGATGGCGCAGTGGGAACTGAATGGCCGCGGCCGCGAGCGGAACCCCGTGCCGGGCACACACCGCGGCGAGTTCGCGCGCCCGCTCGAGCGTGGCCGGATCGGCGGGCCGGTAGTCGAACCGGGCCCCCTCGGCCGGATCGGCGAGGATGCCGCCGTTGAACACTCCGGCCACCAGCACCCCGACCTGCCGCTGCGCGCACAGCGGGAGCAGTTCGTCCGCGCCGGTACGGTCGAGCAGGCTGTACCGGCCGGCGAGCATCACGCAGTCGATATCGGTCTCGCGCACGAACCGCGCGGGCATCTCGGCCTGCATCATCCCCACCCCGATCGCCCGCACGGCACCTTCGGCGCGCAATCGCTCGAGCGCCGGGTAGGCCTCGTCGATCGCCTGTTCCCAGTGCTCATCGGGATCGTGGATCAACAGGATGTCGAACCGCTCGAGCCCGGTGCGCTCCAGGCTTTCCGCGACCGAGGCGTACACCCCCTCCGTGCGGTAATCGCGCACCCGCACCAGATCCGGGGTGCCCCAGAACTCGGCGTCCCCCTGCCGCGCCCGGCCGGGCCGCAGCAATCGTCCGACCTTCGTGGACACCACCGCGCCGGTCTGCTGCTCACCCAGGAAGGCACCGAGCCTGCGTTCGGCAAGCCCGAGCCCATAGTGCGGTGCGGTGTCGAAATGCCGGATCCCCGCTTTCCAGGCCGCCTCCAGGGTCGCCGCGGCCAGTTCGGGTTCGACCTCGGCGTACAGCCCGGCGATGGGCGCGGTACCGAAACCGAGCTGGGTCACCGAAACCCCGCTGCGGCCGAGCTCGCGCTCGACCCGGTGCCGCCCGCTCATGCCGCGCCGAACACCTGCCTGGCCCGGCCGAGCCGGTCGATCTCCAGCTCGACCACGTCCCCGGCGCGCAGGAAGGGGCCACCGCGGCCGAGCGCAACTCCGGCCGGGGTTCCGGTGTTGACCACATCGCCGGGCCGCAGCACCAGGAACTGGCTCAGATACCAGATGATGTGGTGCACCCCGAAGATCATGTTCGCGGTGGTCCCGTCCTGGCGCTGTTCCCCGTTGACCCACAGCCGCATGCCGAGCCGCTGCGGATCGCCCACTTCGTCCGGAGTCACCAGCCACGGACCGAGCGGATTGAACGTCTCGCAGCACTTGCCCTTGTCCCACTGGCCACCGCGGTCCAGCTGGAAACTGCGCTCACTCACATCATTGGCGATCGCGTACCCGGCGATCACCGCCGCCGCCTCGGACTCATCGCGCAGATAGCGCGCCGTCGCACCGATCACGACCGCGAGCTCCACCTCGTAATCGGTGCGCTCACTGCCTCTCGGCACGAGTACCTCATCGTTCGGGCCGATCACGGTATCGCTGGTTTTCAAGAACAGCACCGGTTCGGCGGGCGGGTTCGCCCCGGTTTCCGCCGCATGATCGGAATAGTTCAGCCCGATGCAGGCGACCTTGCCCGGCCGCGCGATCGGCGCCCCGATGCGCTGCCCGGCCGGATCGAGCTCCGGCAGCTTCCCCTCGGCCAGCGCACGGGCCGCCCGGTCCAGCCCGCCATCGGCGAGCGCCGCGCCGTCGATGTCCCCGAGTACCCCGGACACATCCCAGCAGCGCCCCGCCTCGTCGAGTACCGCGGGCCGTTCGGCGCCGACCGCACCGATGCGCAGGAACCTCATAACCCCAGGACGGTACAGAGATCAGATGTATCAAGTCAACGGGCTCAGCTCTGTCGGGAAACTGGACAGGAACGCCTCGGTGCAGCTAGAAATACATCAGATGTTTGGTGAAGGAGCGTGGGCATGGCGGACGTGATCGAGGCCCTGGAGACCGAGGATGTCCGGTTCCCGACCTCGCGGCAACTCGACGGCTCGGACGCGATGAACCCGGCGCCGGACTACTCGGCCGCCTACTGTGTCCTGCGCACATCCGCCGGGGAACGCGGCCACGGCCTCGTGTTCACCATCGGCAGGGGCAACGAGGTGGAGCTCGCCGCGCTGCGCGCCCTCGAACCGCTGGTGCTCGGCCGTTCCGTGGAGGAGATCACCGCGGACCTCGGTGGTTTCGCCCGCAGGCTGGTCTGGGACAGCCCGTTGCGCTGGCTCGGTCCGGAAAAGGGTGCGATGCACATGGCCGCAGGGGCGGTGATCAACGCGGCCTGGGACCTCGCCGCTCGCCGAGCGGGGAAACCTGGCTGGCAGTTCCTCGCCGAACTCTCCCCCGAGCAACTGGTGGACACGGTCGATTTCCGCTACCTGACCGACGCGCTGACCCCGGATGAGGCCCTGGATCTGCTGCGTGCGGCCGCGATCGGACGCTCCGAGCGCACCGAGCGACTGCGCGCGGACGGCTACCCCGCCTACACCACCACTCCCGGCTGGCTCGGTTACGACGATGCGCAACTGGTGCGCCGCTGCACCGAGGCGGTCGCCGAGGGCTTCGACCTGATCAAGCTGAAGGTCGGCGCCGACCTCGACGCGGACCGGCGAAGGCTGCGCCTGGCACGGGAAACCGTCGGGGACAAGGTGCGCATCGCGATCGACGCCAACCAGGTGTGGGGGGTGCCGGACGCGATCGGCTGGCTGCGCGCGCTCGCCGAATTCGAGCCATACTGGATCGAGGAACCCACCGCCCCGGACGATGTGCTCGGGCACGCGGCGATCCGCAAGGGCGTGCACCCGATGCGCGTGGCCACCGGGGAACACGTGCAGAACCGGGTGATGTTCAAGCAGTTCCTGCAGTCCGAGGCGCTCGATGTGGTGCAGTTGGACGCCTGCCGGGTCGGCGGGATCAACGAGAACCTGGCGATCCTGTTGCTGGCGGCCAAATTCGGTGTTCCCGTCTGCCCGCACGCGGGTGGGGTCGGGCTGTGCGAACAGGTGCAGCACCTCTCCATGTTCGACTACCTCGCCGTCTCCGGAACCACCGAGCAGCGCGCCATCGAGTACATGGATCACCTGCACGAACACTTCATCACACCGGTACGTATCGAATCCGGGCGCTACCTCGTCCCGGCCGAGCCCGGTTTCGGCGCGGCCATGCATCCGGAATCCGTTGCCGCGTACCGGTTTCCCGATGGACCGAAGTGGACGGAGGTACGGTAATGGAATTCACCGGGTTGCGTGCCCTGATCACCGGCGGAGCATCCGGAATCGGTGCGGCCACGGCGGAACTGCTCGCCGAATCGGGCGCCGCGGTCGCGGTGCTCGACCGGGAGACCGAGACCGGATACCGCGCCGATGTCACCGATGACGCAGCCGTCCGCGCCGCGGTGGATGCGGCCGCGCGTGATCTCGGCGGCATCGACATCCTGGTCAACAACGCCGGAATCGGTGCACAGGGCGGGATCGCGGACAACGATGACGAGCAGTGGCGGCAGGTGCTCGACGTGAACGTGCTCGGTATGGTCCGGGTGCTGCGCGCCGCACTGCCCTATCTGCGCGAGTCCGCGAACGCCGCGGTGGTGAACACCGGTTCGATCGCGGCCACCGCCGGGCTTCCGGACCGCGTGCTGTACTCCGCGAGTAAGGGTGCGGTGCTCGCGATGAGCCGTGCCATGGCCGCGGACCTCGTCGGTGAGGGAATCCGGGTCAACTGCGTGAATCCGGGAACCGCGGACACCCCGTGGATCGGCCGGTTGCTCGACGCGGCACCGGATCCCACTGCCGAACGCGCCGCACTCGAGGCGCGGCAGCCCATGGGCAGGCTGGTCAGCGCGCGCGAGGTGGCCTCGGCGATCGCCTACCTCGCCAGCCCGCGCAATGCCGCGACGACCGGGGCCGAACTCGCCGTCGACGGAGGAATGCAGGGTTTGCGGTTGCGCAAGTAGGGAGCGGAAGCCATGGCAGGTTCGGAGTTGTCCCGGCGAACGATGCTCGCCGGTGGTACGGCCGGTATCGCGGCACTGCTGACCGGGGCTCCCGCGGCGGCGGCACCAGTCCACAATGGACCGGTCCGGCAGGTCGCGCCAGGCGATCCGGCGGCCCGCAGGCTGGCCAAGGCCGCACACGTGGCACCCCGCCCGGAACAACTCGCCTGGCAGCGCAGGGAAATCACCGCGTTCACCCATTTCGGCATGAACACCTTCACCGACCGGGAGTGGGGTTCGGGCACCGAGGACGAGGCCTGGTTCGCCCCGGACCGTGTCGAGATCGAGCAGTGGATGCGCGCCTATGCTTCGGCAGGTGCGAAACAGGTCATGCTGACCGTGAAACACCACGACGGCTTCGTGCTCTATCCGAGCCGCTACACCAACCATTCGATCATCGCCAGTCCATGGTGGACACCGCGGGCCGATCCGGCCCGGGACCGGGCTGCGGCACGCCGCGGGCACGATCAGTCGGCGTACTGGCAGGCTCGGCGGGCCGGGCAACCGAATCCACAGGGTGACCTCCTGCGGTCATATGTGGACTCCGCACGGCGCAACGGACTGCGGGTCGGCGTCTACCTCTCCCCCGCGGACGGCGCCGAACTGCCCCACGACTGGCATGCCGGGTTCGTGCGCACGATCGTCGCCAAACACGATTCGGGACAACCGCTCAGCATCGAGGAACAGGCCACCTATGCCGACCGGGCGCGTCGTCCCGCGGGAATGGGCCGGTACGGCGACCGCAGCCCGCGCGTCCCGCGCCCGATCCCCACCCCGGTTCCCGGCGAGGATCGCGCGCCCTGGCGCACGGTCACCGCAGACAACTACAACGCCTACTACCTCAACCAGCTCTACGAACTGCTCACCGAGTACGGCCCCATCGACGAACTCTGGCTGGACGGCGCGAATCCCTGGCGGGACTACGGAATCGAGCAGGAGTACGACTTCGCGGAGTGGTTCCGGCTCATCGCCGAACTCTCCCCGAGCACCCTCGTGTTCGGCGGACCGGCCGGGATCCGCTGGGTCGGCAATGAGGACGGCATCGCGCGCGAAACCGAATGGAGCGTCATCCCCACCGAGCTCGATCCACGCACCGCCAAGGATCCCTTGGTGGGCAACGACTTTCCCGAGCACGATGCCACCGCCTACGATCCGGCGAAGCCCGCCCCGGACATCGCCTCCCGCGCCGTGCTCGAAGACCCGCGCACCCGGTACCTGGAATGGTTCCCCGCCGAGGCCGACGTCTGCCTTCGCGGGCATCACTGGTTCTGGCATGCCGGAGAACAGCCGAAAACCGTGCCCGAACTCCTGGATCGCTACGAGACCACGGTCGGCCGCAATGCGGTGCTCCTGCTCAACGCCGGACCGGACGTGCACGGCAGGATCGAGGAGAACGACGTGCGCGCACTCGCCGAATTCGGTACCGCACTGCGCACCTGCTACGGACACGATCTGCTTGCCGAGACCGCGGCCGCACCACGGGAAACCGTCCGGGCACTCACATCCGGGCGGCTGCACACCGCATGGCGCCCCGGGCCGGACAACCTGCTGGAGCTCGGTTTCGACAGGCCGCTGCGCTTCGATCGCATCCGGATCGGCGAGGACATCACGCACGGCCAGCGGGTGGAATCCTTCGCCGTGCACGCGAGTACGGACGGGGTGCACTGGTCACGTCTCGCCGAGGGGACCACGATCGGCTACGCGCGCATCCTCCCGGTGCACGAGGAAGGCATCCGGGCGCTGCGCCTGGAAATCGGTTCGGCGCGGGCCCGGCCGCGGATCTCCAGCCTCGGCCTTTACCTGCGATCGCGCTGATCCTCAGGCCAGGGTGCTGCGCAGCCACTGCTCCACCCCGGCAACGTGCACCGTCGCCCAGGAGCGGGCCAGATCCGGCTGGCGCGCCGCGATCGCCGCGTAGATCATCTCGTGCTGTTCGTGGGTGCGGCGCACCGCGTCCTCCTCGGTGATCCCCCGCCACACCCGCGCCCGCGCGGTCGGGCCCGAGATCCCGTCGAGCATCGAGGACAGCACCGTGTTCCCCGAACCGTCCGCGATCAACCGGTGGAACTCCAGATCGTTCTGTACCAGTTCCTCCACGGTCGGCGACTCGTCCACCGCGTCCAGCACCGTGCGCAATCGCTGCAGCTGCTCGGCGTCCATGTGCTGCGCCGCGAGCGCGGTGGCCGCCGGTTCCAGGATTCCGCGCACCTGCAACAGATCCAGCACCGTGTCGTCCTGGTGGAAGTCCACCACGAAGCTCATCGCCCCGAGCAGCAGCGAAGGCTCCAGACTGGTCACATAGGTCGCATCGCCCTGACGCACATCGAGCACGTGGATCAGCGAGAGCGCCCGCACCGCCTCCCGCAGCGAACTGCGGGAAAGGCCGAGCTGGCGGGCGAGCTCGGGCTCCTTCGGCAACCGGTCACCGGGCCGCAGCTCGCCGGAGACGATCATGCCCTTGATCTTTTCGATGGCCTCGTCGGTGACCGGCAACCGCGCTCCCCTTACTCTCCACCCTGCATCATTCCAACGATCGTTGATTCTCACGATCGTTGGAATATGGGCGATGTTCTGTGCACACTCATTATCGGGTCAGCTTGCCGTGGCCGCGGCCCGGTCTCGCCAGTAGCCCTCGATCTCCTCGAGTGAGCGGCCCTTGGTCTCCGGAACCCGGGCACGGATGTACCAGGCCGCGATTGCCGAGAGGACCGCGAAAAACCCGAAGACCGCACTGCCGGACCAGGCGAGCACGCTCGGGAAGACCAGCGCGGAAAGGGAGTTGAACAGGTACTGGGTGAAGGTGATGACGCCCATGCCGAGAGCCCGTGCACGCAGCGGCAGGATCTCCGGGCAGAACAGCCAGAACACCGGGCCGAGACCGAAGCCGAACGCGCAGGTGTAGACGAACACGCACACGATCGCCAGCCAGGTCACGTGCGGGAAAATGGCGAGCACGATCATCGGCGGCACTTGCCCGGCCAGGCTCGCCGTCAGCAGCGGAACCCGGCCGAGTCGTTCGATCAGCGGGAGCGCGACGGCCGTGGAGAGCACGAGCGCGGTCCCCACGCCGTAGTTGGCGATGGTGCCCGCCGAAGTACCGCTGCCGGTCGCGTCCTCGAAGATGATCGGCGCGTAGTAGACGACCGAGTTGATCCCGGTGAACACCTGGAAGAAGGTGAGAATCAGCGCCATCACCACGGCGGGCCGGTAAGTGCCCAGCAGGTCCCGGAATCCGGCGTTTTGCCTGCGCAGGCTGCCCTGGATCTCGCGCAGTTCCTCCTCGACCCCGCTGGCGCGCAGCCTGCCGAGCACCGCGCGCGCCTGCGCTTCCCGCTCGCGCATCAGCAGCCAGCGCGGGCTCGCCGGGGAGATCGTGATGCCGATACCGAACACCAGCGCGGGGAGCGCGCCGAGTCCGAGGATCCACTCCCACGCCCCCGAGGAGGCGAACACGCTGCCGACCACGTACGCGCCGAGGATCCCGATATTCACCGCGAGCTGATAGAGCGCGGTGAGCAGTCCGCGAATGCGTTTCGGGGCGAGCTCGCTGAGGTAGATCAGGCCGAACTGGTTCGCGATCCCGCACGCGGTACCGAGCACGAAGCGGAACACCATCAGGGTGCCCGCGTTCGGGGCGAGCGCACAGCCGATCGAACCGAGAGTGAACACCGCTCCGGCCACCATGAGCAGATGCCTCCGGTCGAAGCGGCGTGCTGCCAGCGTGGCACCGACGATCGCGGGCAGCGCACCGAACAACAGCATGCTGGTGACCAGGCCCTGACCGGTCGAACTGAGCCCGAAGTCCTTGGTGACCAGCGGAAGCGCACCGGACATGGAGCCCGAGTCGTAGCCGTACAGGATCCCGGACATGCCACCGAGAACCGCGACGAGGTAGACGAACCTCGGAATCGGTTCCCGGACCGCGGACTGCTCCGTGGAGACGTTCGACATCCTTGTCCTCTCGCCGCGTCAGCACGACGCCCGCACCGTAAACCTCCGATGTCTGGGTACGCAACGGCCATCCTGGTGATAGCGCGGCAATTCCTGGCCGCTCACTGATTTTGGAGGGTTCGATACCCACATTGACCCGATGAATAGGACGCTTGACGCCGAACATAGCGCCCTGCCACAGTATTTTGCCGGAGATACATCGGACGAATGACAGGATCCACGGGGGACACACCTGGAGGAGTCCATGACCGCGCACGAACCGCATTCGCGTCCCGCTCCGTTCGACAGGAGGCGGTTGCTCGCCGCAGGTGGCCTCGCGGCGGGCGGACTCGCCGCCGGTGCCCTGTTCGGCTCCCCGGCCACACCGGCCTTCGCCGGGCAAAAGAGCTGGGTACCTACCTCGACCGGGCCGTACACACCCACCGTCGACTCGCTGCGCGGCCACCCGCTGCCCGACTGGTTCGACGACCGCAAGTTCGGCATCTTCGTGCACTGGGGGCTCTATTCGGTCCCCGCATGGGCACCGGTCGGCAAAGAGTACGCCGAATGGTACTGGTCGCAGATGAACGACCGCAGTGATCCGACGTTTCGACACGAGTTGGACACCTACGGACCGCGAGCGGCCTACGACGACTTCATCGCCGGGTTCACCGCCGAACGGTTCGCCCCGCACTCCTGGGTGCGGTTGTTCGAACGTGCCGGGGCCGGCTACTTCGTGTTCGTCACCAAGCACCACGACGGGTTCGCCCTGTTCGACACCGCGGCGAGCGGGCGCAGCTCGACCAGGCTCGGTCCACGGCGCGACCTGCTCGGCGAACTGTTCCAGGCGGCGCGGACCAGCGCACCCGGCCTCAAGCGCGGCACCTACTACTCGCTTCCCGAGTGGTACAACCCGGCCTATCCGGGGTACCAGGACAACTTCCCCGGTGGCGCCCCGAAGCAGTACTACACCGGCGAACCGCTGCCCTACACCGGAGCGACCCCGATCCGCGATTACGTCGAGGAACTCCAGGTCCGGCAGATGGTCGAACTGATCGAGCGCTACGACACCGACATCCTGTGGGGCGATATCGGCGGGCCGAACAACAGCCTCCCGCTGCTGGCCCACTACTACAACCGCGCGGCACAGCGCGGCAAAGAAGTCGTGGTCAACGACCGGATGGGGGTCGAGGTCGCCGACTTCACCACCCCGGAGTACGAACCGAACCCGCCGTTCCACGCGAAGAAATGGGAGGGCACCCGGGGCATCGACCCACACTCCTTCGGCTACAACGCGGCCACCCCGATCAGCGAGTACGCCACTGCGGAGAACCTGGTGCACACCCTCGTGGACAGCGTCAGCAAGAACGGCAACCTGCTGCTGGACATCGGCCCGCGCGCGGACGGCACCATTCCCCGAGTCATGGTCGAACGCCTGGAGAGCATCGGCGACTGGCTGCGAATCAACGGCCCGGCGATCTACCGTTCCCGCTACTGGAGCACCCAGGCCGAAGGCAAGCTGCGGTTCACCACCACACCCGGGGCCTTCCACATCATCAGCCTCGGCTGGCCGGGGCGAACCCTCGAGGTGAACGCACCCGTCCCGATCGCCGCGCACGCACCCATCCGTCTGCTCGGCCACCACGGACCGTCACTGCCCTGGTCGCGGTCAACAGGCAAACTCGTGGTCACCCTCCCCGAGGAAGGCCCCGCCTCGACCACCAGCAAGTACGCCTACACCTTCACATTCCCGACAAAGCACTCGTGAGTGGTTGTGTTGGTTAGAACCAACACAACCACTCACGAGCACCCGTTTGTCCAGGTCAGCGATTGGCTCGGTTGATCGCGGATGTGACGGCGCGCAGGGAGGCGGTGACGATCGAGGGGTCGATGCCCACGCCCCAGAGCACGGTCCCGTCCACGGCGCACTCGATGTAGGAGGCGGCGCGGGCGTCGTCACCCGGAGTCATGGTGTGTTCGGAGTAGTCGAGCAGCCGGACGTCGTAGCCGATGCTGGCGAGCCCGTCGAAGAAGGCGGCGATCGGGCCGTTGCCGTGGCCGCTGATCTCCTGGGTGTCCCCGTCCACCCGCACGGTCGCGCTCAGCGAGTACTCGCCGTGCCCTTCATCGGTGACGTGCTGGCGCACCAGTTCGAGCGGGGTGCGCTGCTGGAGGTACTCGGTGGAGAAGATGTCCCACAACCGCTCGGGCTCGACCTCGCCGCCCTCGTCATCGGTGTAGCGCTGCACCACCTTGGAGAACTCGACCTGCAGTTTGCGCGGCAGTTCGAGCTGGTGCTCGGTCTTCATCAGATAGGCGACGCCGCCCTTGCCGGACTGGGAGTTCACCCGGATCACGGCCTCGTAGGTGCGGCCCACGTCCTTGGGGTCGATCGGCAGGTACGGCACTTCCCAGGGGTGCTCGTCGATCGGCACCCCGGCCGCTTCGGCCTCGCGGGACAGCGCGTCCAGTCCCTTGTTGATGGCGTCCTGGTGTGAACCCGAGAACGCGGTGTACACCAGGTCGCCGCCCCAGGGATGCCGCTCGTGCACCGGCAGCTGGTTGCAGTACTCGACGGTGCGCCGGATCTCGTCGATGTCGGCGAGGTCGATCTGCGGGTCCACGCCCTGGCTGAACAGGTTCATACCGAGCGCGATCAGATCGACGTTCCCGGTGCGCTCACCGTTGCCGAACAGGCAGCCCTCGATCCGGTCGGCCCCAGCCTGGTAGCCGAGCTCGGCGGCGGCGATCCCGGTGCCCCGGTCGTTGTGCGGGTGCAGGGACAGGATGATCGAGTCGCGGCGTGCCAGGTTCCGGCTCATCCACTCGATCGAGTCCGCGTACACGTTCGGCGTGGCCATCTCCACGGTGGAGGGCAGGTTCACGATCACCGGCTTTTCCGGGGTCGGCTGCCAGATCTCGGTCACCGCATCGCAGATCTCCACCGCGAAGGACAGTTCCGTTCCGGTGTAGGACTCCGGGGAGTACTGGAAGATGAAATCGGTGTCCGGCTGCTTCTCGGCGAGCTCGCGCACCAGGGTCGCGGCCTCGGTGGCGATCTTCTTGATGCCTTCCTTTTCCTCCCGGAACACGACCTTACGCTGCAGGATCGAGGTGGAGTTGTAGATGTGCACGATGGCGTTCGGTGCCCCGCGCAGCGCCTCGAAGGTGCGCTCGATCAGTTCACCGCGGCACTGGGTGAGCACCTGAATGTGCACATCCTGCGGGATCGCGCCCTCTTCGATCAGCTCGCGCACGAAGTCGTAGTCGGTCTGGCTCGCCGCGGGGAACCCGACCTCGATCTGCTTGTAGCCCATGCGCACGAGCAGGTCGAACATCTTGCGCTTGCGGGCCGGGGACATCGGGTCGACCAGCGCCTGGTTCCCGTCCCGCAGGTCGACGGCACACCACAGCGGTGCGGTGTCGATGACCTTGTCCGGCCAGGTCCGATCGGGTACGGACACCGGCTCGACCAGTTCGGCGAACGGCCGGTACCGGTGGAACGGCATCGAGGAACCGCGCTGGTTGTTCCACGGGCGCTGCCCGGGAGCCGGCGGCCGGGACGGTGTTCCGCCCTTGCGCGCACTGGATTCGTGGCTGTTGATCAGGGAAGTCATAACGGAGAACTCCTGCTTGGTCGTCTGTTCCAACCGGGCTGACGACCGGCGTCACAAAACTCCGCGGCGAGGCGCCGGTCTGGTCAGACCTCGTCGCGGCAGCGAAGCAGGAGGGCACGTGCCACGTCTTCGACCGTACCCGCCCGAACCCGTCCTCGTGAAACGGGGGCGGAATCACCCTGCTGGGGACGGTCATCAATTTGTTGTTACGGCTGAGTAGCCATCCGCCGTTCAGCGTGTAAGACTGCGCGCATGGCAGCGCACGAACAGAAGCCCGACAACGAGGCCGCGGCCGCGAGAGAGGCGGCAACGGAGGAGCCGAAGACCACCGTCGCCAAGCCCGTCGGCAAGTCGGCCGGTCAGCGTGCGCTCGAGCTCCGCGCCCCGATCATCAATCTGGTCGCGGGCCTCGTGCGCTGGGTCGGCGTGATCTTCGCCGTCGTGCTCGTCGTGCACATCATCCTGGTCATCGGCGAGGCCAACCCCAACAACGGCATCACCGGGTTCGTCCGCAGCTTCGCGGACACGGTCGCGATCGGGTTCAAGGACCTGTTCACCCCGGACGACGCCAAGCTCGCGGTGCTCGTCAACTACGGCATCGCGGCGATCTTCTGGCTCATCGTCAGCGCGCTCGTGGCCCGCATCCTCAAGCGGTTCGCCTAGAGAGCGGGTTCGCCCCAGGTCCGCCCGAACGCGAGCTCGCCAAGCTCCAGCCGCTTGCGGGGGGCTCGTTCGCGGTCCCGCTTGTCCTCGGGGAGCAGGTCCACCGGTCCGAGGCGGCCGACCGCGATCGCGACCAGCGGGCTCGCCCAATCCGGGACCGCGAAGGCGGCGCGCACCGCTTCCGGATCGAACCCGGCCATCTGGTGCGCGACCAGTCCCTCGTGCACCGCCTGCAGCACGAGGTTCTCCACCGCGAGGCCGAGGCCGTACTCCGCGTAGGGCACCTCGCCCTTCTCGTTGCGCCGCACCGCGATACCCACGAGCAGCAGCGCGGCCCGGTGTGCCCAGCGCTGATTCCCCGGAGCGAGCGCATCCAGGATCGCCTGGAACGCCGGGTCCGCACGCCTGCCGAGCACGAATCGGGCGGGCTGCGTGTTGCCGTAGGACGGAGCCCAGCGCGCCGCTTCGAGCAGGGCGTGCAGCGATTCCGTGCCGACCACCGCCTCCGGGTCGAGTGCCCGCGGACTCCATCGCGCCGCCATCAGTTCGTGCACGAATCCTCCTCGTGCGTGGTTGTGTTGGTTAGAACCAACACAACCACTCACAAGCACCTCCCCGACGCTCGGCCCTCGCGCGTGACCACGGCTGTGTCTTCGGTTCGCCTCGCGAGCCCGGCTCACGACATTTCTCAGATCGCGTAGGGCCAGACGTTGAGGGCATAGGCGCCGAGCCATCCGGAGGCGAGCAGCAACCCGAGCACGGTGCAGATCGCGGTGGGCCTGCTGCGCTTGGCCAGGCCGACCGCGACCGGGATGAGGAGCACGAACGCGGGCAGCAGCAGCCGGGCCCGCGCGCCCATGAGCCCGTTCATGCCCAGGTCCATCACCAGGATCCCGGCCGCGTACACGAGCAGTGGCCAGGGCAGCCGCCGGTAGATCGCGACCGCGAACAGCACCAGCGCGGCAAGGGCGAGCCCGACGGTGATCACCTCGAAGGCATTGCGCTGGGTGGTCAGCGCGGTGATGGCGAACCGAACCCCGGAGATGCCCCAGTCGAAGTAGGTGTCCCAGCCCATCCGTTGCAGCATCGGGTACCCGAAAACCGATCCCATCCGCGCGCCGACATAGGCCGCATAACCGACCACCCCGATCGGGGCGAGCAGGCCACCGAGCCAGATGCGCCAGCTCCGCGGCGAACGGATGACCCCGGCAAGGGCCGCGAGCATCACCGCGGCGGCGAGGGCGAGCCCGGAGGGCCGGACCAGTCCGGCGAACGAGCAGAGCAGCCCGGCGAGCACCCACTGCCTGCGCAGCAGGAAGACGAGGGACCACACCGCGAGGGCGCAGAACATCGCCTCGGCGTAGGCCATGGAGAACACGATCGACATGGGCATCGCGCCGACCAGGGCGACCAGCAGCATGCCGATGGTGCGCGAGCCGTGTTTGGGCAGTGCTTCACCGAGCCGCAGCAGTCCGTAGGCGAGCCCCACCCCGGAAGCGAGCGAGACGAGCAGGCCCGCACCGAGCAACCCGACCCCGGGAAGGTAGCCGAGCAGGTGCACCACCGAGGGATAGCCAGGGAAGAACGCGATCGGGGTCTCCGGGCTGCGCATCCCGTGCGCGTCGGTGAGGTACCCGGGAACCCCGGAGTACCCGCCCGCCGCGATGCCCAGGTACCACTGGCCGTCCCATTTGGTGAGCGCGTTCGGCACCGAGCCGGGGGCGAACCAGGAGAGCAGCAGCACCCCGACCGCGCGGAACAGCAGGTAGAGCAGCGCGGGAGCGGCGAGGTGGTAGACGCGCCGCAGGGTGTCGCTCGCCGGGGCGTTCGCTTCCGTATCGGCCGCTGCGTCCACTCGCGTTCCCTCCGCTGATTACGCCTTCGGCCCGTCAGGCTAACGCGCAGTCACGAAAGCCCGCCTCCCCATGCTCGATTGTGACACCGCGGGCCACCCCGCTCAGGCGAACGCGCTGGGCACGAGCACCACCCGCCAGCCGTCCGGGTCCTCGAAGGCCAGTGCGCCGTGCTCGGCCCACCACGGGTTGTCCAGCTCCACCGGCCGGTGCCCCGCCCGCTCGAGCTTCCCGGACACCTCATCCCGGCTCGGCGCATCCGGGAAATAGAGCACGAGCAGATGCTCCCCGCTCGGCGCCTCCCCCGGGCTGCCCGCCACGTGGGAGGTGAACTCGAGGTGATAGTCGACACCCGGTAAACCGATACCGACCACTTCGTAGCCGGCGTCCGCATTCCGGAACAGCACCGGGAGACCGAGCGTTCCGGAATAGAATTCCACCACGTCAGCGAGCTTGTCGGTGGGCCGCGCGATCCGGACCTGGGCCACCGGCCACTGTTCAGTACCCATGCGGCCGAGGTTAGAACCTCAAGCTTGGTCGAGGTCAATGGAGCAGGTAGGCTCTCCGCCGAGGACGTAACCGACTTCGTGGAGGTATCGCCGTCGTGGCGCTCGTCGTGCAGAAGTACGGCGGTTCGTCGCTGGAAAGCGCGGATCGCATCAAACGGGTCGCCGATCGGATCGTCGCCACGAAGAAGCAGGGCAACTCCGTGGTCGCGGTCTGCTCGGCGATGGGTGACACCACCGATGAGCTGCTCGACCTCGCCCAGGAGGTCAACCCGGTCCCGCCGGAGCGCGAGATGGACATGCTGCTCACCGCGGGTGAGCGCATCTCGAACGCGCTCGTGGCCATGGCGATCAGCGCGAAGGGCGCCGAGGCGTGGTCGTTCACCGGATCCCAGGCGGGCGTGATCACCACATCGGTGCACGGCAACGCACGGATCGTCGAGGTGACTCCCGGCCGGGTGACCGAGGCACTGGACAACGGCTACATCGCGCTCGTGGCCGGATTCCAGGGCGTCTCCCAGGACACCAAGAACGTCACCACGCTCGGCCGGGGCGGTTCGGACACCACCGCGGTCGCGATCGCCGCGGCACTCGATGCCGATGTGTGCGAGATCTACTCCGATGTGGACGGTGTCTACACCGCGGATCCGCGCATCGTGCCGAACGCGCGCCGGCTGGAGACCGTGCCCTATGAGGAGATGCTCGAACTGGCCGCGTCCGGTTCGAAGATCCTGCACCTGCGCTCGGTCGAGTACGCCCGCAGGTACGGCATCCCGCTGCACGTCCGTTCGTCGTACAGCACCAAACCCGGAACCATCGTCACCGGATCCGTCGAGGAGATCCCCGTGGAACAGGCACTGATCACCGGAGTCGCGCACGACAACTCGGAGGCCAAGGTCACCGTGACCGGGGTGCCCGACCACGCGGGCATCGCGGCGAGCATCTTCCGCATCGTCGCGGACAACGAGATCGACATCGACATGGTGCTGCAGAACGTGTCCAGCACCTCGAGCGGTCGCACCGACATCACCTTCACCCTGTCCAAGGCCAACGGCCCGAAGGCGGTCACCGCGCTGGAGCGCGCACGCGATGAGCTCGGCTTCGGCCAGGTGCTCTACGACGACCACGTCGGCAAGGTCTCCCTGGTCGGCGCGGGCATGCGCTCGCATCCGGGCGTCACGGCCAGCTTCTGCGAGGCGCTCGCGAAGGCCGGGGTGAACATCGAGATCATCAACACCTCGGAGATCCGGATCTCCGTGCTCATCCGCGACTCGCAGCTCGACGACGCGGTGCGCGCGATCCACGAGGCATTCGAACTCGGCGGCGAGGAAGAGGCCGTCGTCTACGCGGGAAGCGGGCGGTAAGCCATGGCACCAGTACTGGCACTCGTCGGCGCGACCGGCGCCGTCGGTTCGGTCATGATCGACATCATCAATGCGCGGGAATCCGTGCCGTGGGGCGAGATCCGGCTGATCGCCTCGGCGCGCTCGGCGGGCAAGAAGCTGACCGTGCGGGGCACCGAGCAGACCGTCGTGGAGCTCTCCCCGGAGGCCTTCGACGGCGTCGACATCGCCATGTTCGACGTGCCGGACGAGATCTCCGCGCAGTGGGCCCCGGTCGCCGCCGAGCGCGGGGCCATCGCGGTGGACAACTCCGGAGCTTTCCGGATGGACGCCGATGTCCCGCTCGTGGTGCCCGAGGTCAACGTCGACAAGATCGGCGAGCGCCCGCGCGGCATCATCTCCAACCCGAACTGCACCACGCTGTCCATGATGGCCGCACTCGGCGCACTACACCGGGAGTTCGGGCTCACCGAACTGGTCGTCGCCTCGTACCAGGCGGTTTCCGGCGCGGGTAAGGAAGGCGTGGACCGGCTCTACGCCGAACTCGAAGCCGTGGCTGGCAAGGGGCTCGGCGTGCGCGCCGGGGATGTCCGCGAAGCGGTCGCCGGGCTCGGTGACGACTCGCCGTTCCCCGCCCCGCTCGCACTCAACGTGGTGCCCTCGGCCGGTTCCTACAAGGGCGACGGCTGGTACTCCGAGGAGCTCAAGGTCCGCAACGAGGCCCGCAAGATCCTCGGCATCCCCGACCTCAAGGTCTCCGCGACCTGCGTCCGGGTTCCCGTGGTCACCACGCATTCCCTCGCCGTGCACGCCACCTTCGCCCAGCCGGTCACCGTCGAGCAGGCGCACAAGGTGTTCGAGGCCCAGCCCTCGATCGTGCTCGTCGACGATCCGGAACAGCAGCGGTTCCCCACTCCCGCGGATGTGGTCGGCGAGGACCCGACCTACGTCGGCCGGGTGCGCCAGGCGCTGGACTTCACCAACACGCTCGACTTCTTCGTGTGCGGGGACAACCTGCGCAAGGGCGCCGCACTGAACACCTACGAGATCGCCGAGGCCCTCGCCCCGACCGTCTAGGCACTCCACATCGGTTCGCAGCGTCACGGTTCATTCGCGCTCGGAACATAACGGACACTCTTCGGATTCGACTGCTTACCGGACCCCTCCGATCGTCCTCCCACCAGCGGGGGACCGAGCGGAATTCGGCTGCCTAATCCTGAACACCCCTGTACTCACCGGGTTCCGCCGTTTAGCGTCCACATCGGACAGTCGCCGGGACTGTCGGAACCGACACAAGGGAGTGCTGATGAGGGCAAGCATTCGAACCGCGGCCGTTGGCCTCGGGGCAGCGGCGGCGATCGCGTTATCCGGACAGTTCGGGTTCGCGGCCACGACTCCGTCGAACCCGCTCGAACCGGGGACGCACATCCCGGCGACGATGCTGAAGCTGAAGAACTGCGACTCGATCCCGTCCGATTACGACAGATCGGTGGCCAAGACGGTGTACGACACCGCGGTCGGCCGGGGCGTGGACGACCGCGTCATGCTTTCCACCTTCGAGACCGCCTGGGTCGAGTCGCACGTGAACAATCTGCCCTGTGGGGACGCCGATTCGCTCGGGGTGTTCCAGCAGCGGCCGAGCGCGGGCTGGGGCACCCCGGAGCAGGTCCAGGATCCGGTCTACGCCACCAATGCCTATCTCGACCAGGCCATCACCAACGCGGCGAACAACCCGGGCTGGTCCGCCGGTCAGGTCGCGCAGAGCGTGCAGCGTTCGGCCTACCCGGACCGCTACGACCAGAACGAGGACAAGGCGCGCGAGATCATCGGCGCTATGCAGGGCTGACCGAGTCCTGCACGGGGACTGTGTGCGGAGTGATCTCGCCCGCCGCGATCTCCTTCGCATAGTGGCAGGCGACCCGGTGCCCCGGGGCGAACTCGACCAGTTCGGGACGTTCCTCGGCGCACCGGGTTTCCTGGCGCCACGGGCATCGGGTGTGGAAGCGGCAACCGGGCGGCGGCGCCGAGGGTGAGGGCAGGTCCCCGGTGAGCAGGATCTGCTCGCGGCTGTCCTCGGTGACCGGATCGGGCACCGGAATCGCGGACAACAGCGCCTTCGTGTACGGGTGCAGTGGTTCCCGGTACAGCTGTTCCGAGGTGGTCTCCTCCACGACCCCGCCGAGATACATCACCCCGATCCGGTCCGAGATGTGCCGCACCACGGCCAGATCGTGCGCGATCACCAGATAGGTCAGCCCGAACTCCCGCTGCAGATCGTCCAGCAGGTTGATCACCTGCGCCTGCACCGAGACATCGAGCGCCGAAACGGGTTCGTCCGCGATGATCACGTCCGGATCGAGCGCGAGCGCGCGGGCGATACCGATGCGCTGGCGCTGCCCGCCGGAGAACTCGTGCGGGTATTTGCGCAGGGCGTTCGCCCCGAGCCCGACCGCATCCAGCAGTTCACGCAGCCGCCGCGCCGTTGCCGACTTGTCCGTGGCGAGCCCGTGCGCGCGCATGCCCTCGGTGAGCAGCGCCTCCACCGACTGCCGCGGATCCAAAGAGGACAGTGGGTCCTGGAAGATCATCTGCAGCCTGCGGCGGAACCGGCGCAGCGGCTCGGCGGCCAGAGTGCCCAGATCCGTGCCGTCCACCCTCGTCGTGCCCGCGGTCGGCTCGACAAGGCGCAGCATCGCCCGCCCGAGGGTGGACTTCCCGCAGCCGGACTCCCCGACGAGGCCGTAGGTCTCGCCGCGCTCGATGGACAGGCTCACCCCGTCCACCGCGTACACGTGACCGATCGTGCGGTCGAAGAAGACCCCTTGTCTGATGGGAAAATGGACCTTCAGGTCATCGACCTCGACCAAACTCACAACCGCACCTCGCTAGCGCTCGGTCCGGCCGTTCGCCGGGACTGCTGTGTCTTTGGTTCGCTCGCAAGCTCGCTCACGATTCCCCCTTCACCAGTGCGACCGGGTTGTGGCAGCGCAGCAGCCGCCCCTCGGTGTCGATCAGATCCGGCGCGGTCTCGGTGCACACCTCGATCGCGTTCGAGCACCGGGGTGCGAAGGCACAGCCGCCGGACCACGGGATGTTGTCGCCGACCGAACCGGTGATCGGATGCAGCCGCTCACCGCGCGGGGCATCGAGTCGCGGTATGGAGGCGAGCAAGCCGTTCGTATAGGGATGCCGTGGTGCGGCGAACAGTTCGTGCCGTTCCCCGCGCTCCACCACCCGGCCCGCATAGAGCACGTTGACCTCATCGCAGAGCCCGGCGACCACCCCGAGATCGTGGGTGATCATGATCAGCGCGGTATCGGTACCGGCGACGAGTTGCCGCAACAGCGCGAGGATCTGTGCCTGGATGGTCACGTCCAGCGCCGTCGTCGGCTCATCGGCGATGAGCAGTTTCGGTTGGCACGCAAGGGCGATCGCGATCAGGGCACGCTGGCGCATCCCGCCGGAGAGCTGGTGCGGGTATTCGCCGACGCGCCGGTGCGGGTCCGGGATGCCGACCTGGTCGAGCAGTTCGGCGGCCCTGGCGAGCGCCGCCTTGCGCTTGAGCCCTTCGTGGCGCTCCAGCACCTCGGCGACCTGCAGGCCGATGGTCACCACCGGATTGAGCGAGGTGAGCGGATCCTGGAACACCATGGCCAGATCGCTTCCCCGCCGATCCCGCAGCTGTTTGTCGCTCAACGAAAGCAGCTCGGTGCCCGCGAACCGCACCGAACCGCTGACCGTGTTCCCGCGTTTGGGCAGCAGCCCCATGATCGCCAGCGAGGTGACCGATTTCCCGCAGCCGGATTCGCCGACGAGACCGACGGTCTGTCCCGGTTCCACGGTGAACGAGACCTTGTCCACCGCGGTGAAGGGACGCTCGCCTTTCTGGGCGAAGGTGACGGTGAGGTCCTCTACTTCGAGCAGCGACACCGGGAATCACCTCCTGTTCTTGGGATCGAGCGCGTCCCGCGCGGATTCGCCCATCAACGTGAACCCGAGCGCGACGACCACGATCGCGCAGGCGGGCCAGAACGCGAGATCCGCGTGCCCGCTGGTGATGTACTGCTGGGCATTGGAGAGCATCTGCCCCCATTCCGGGCTATCGTCGTTCGGATTACCGAGGCCGAGGAAGGAAAGCCCGGCCGCGTCGATGATCGAGGTGGCGAGCACGATGGTCGCCTGCACGAACACCGGGCCGAGCGAGTTCGGCAGCATGTGCCGGAACACGATCCCGCTGCGTTTCACCCCGAGCGCGCGCGCCGCGAGCACGTGATCGCTGGCCCGCTGCGCGAGCATGGTGCCGCGCAACAACCTGGCGAACACCGGGATCTGCACGATCGCCACCGCCACGATCACGGTGAACTGGTTGGCCTGCAGGAAAAGCGCGCTGATCGTCACCGCGAGCAGCAGGTTCGGGATGGACAGCAGTACATCCACGAACCGCATCACGGTCGTGTCCACCCAGCCCGCGGTCGCACCGGCGAGCGTGCCGAGGATCAGTCCGCCGGTCAGCCCGATCAGCGTGGCCAGCACCCCGACCAGCAGCGTCTGCTGCGAGCCGACGAGCAGGCGGGAGAACAGATCCCGGCCGAGCTGATCACCGCCGAGCAGATAACTGCCCTGCGGCGGGGCGAACTGGTTCCGCGCGCGCACCGTCTGCTTGATCAGCTCCGGGATCTGCACGGCCGGATCGTGCGGGGCCAGCAGCGGAGAGAACAGCGCGATCAGTACGAACAGTGCCGTGATCACCGCACCGGTGAGGAACACCGGACTGCGCCGCAACCGCCGGAACGCCGAGGCGGCGAGGCTGCGCCCTTCGGTGCTGGTCGAGGCGAGCGCGTCGACCCGGTCCTTTTTCCGTGTCAGTACCATCGATGCCCTCCCCTCACCTGGTCCTGATCCGTGGATCGATGTAGGCATAGGACAGATCGACGATCAGGTTCACCACCACGTAGACCAGCGCGGCCGCGATGATCAGCAGCTGTAGCAGCGGATAGTCCTTGCGCTGGAACGCCGTCGCGAGCGCGTCGCCCACTCCGGGATAGGCGAACACCCGCTCGGTGAGCACCGCTCCGGCCAGCAACTGTCCTATTTGGATACCGATCGTCGTCACCACCGGCAGCATCGCGTTGCGCAGAATGTGCCGCCGCCGGATGATCGGGATTCGCAGGCCCTTCGATTCGGCCGTGCGCACGAAATCCTCCTGCTGCACGTCCAGCACGGCGGCCCTGGTGATCCGGAAGATCACCGCGAACGGAATCGTGGCCAGCGCCACCGCGGGCAGGATCAGGTGCTCCAGGGCATTCCATGCGGCATCCCATTCCTGGGTCAGGATCCCGTCCAGGATGAAGAACCCGGTGATCCGTGTGGCATCGATCGCGTCCTGGCGCCCCGCGGAAGGCAGGATCCCGGCCTTCACCGCGAACAGGTACTTCAGCAGGAATGCCAGGAAGAACACCGGGACCGCCACCCCGAGCAGCGAACCGCCGATCGAGAGGTTGTCCCATATACCGCCCCGGCGCCGCGCGGCGATATAGCCGAGCGGAATGCCGAACAGGATCGCCAGGATGATCGCGACCACGCTGAGTTCCAGCGTCGCCGGAAAGCGCTGCACGAGAATCTGCATCGCGCTGCTTCCCGGTTGCACGGCGGTCGACTGACCGAAGTCACCGCGCACCGCCCGGCCGAGAAAGTCGAAGTACTGCAGGAAAATCGGCCGGTCGAGGCCGAGCGTTTTGGTCAGCTCGGCACGTGCGGCCGGAGTGGCCCGGTCCCCGAGCAGTGCGGAGACCGGACCACCCGGCAGCGAACGCAACCAGGCGAACAGCAGTATCGAGAGCACGAACAACACGACGACCATTTGTCCAAGTCGTCGAACGGTATAACGAAGCACGAATCAGCTTCCGCTCTTGGTCACCAGCTCGAATTTCTCATTGGAGAGCGGGCTCGGCACCAGTCCCTT
Source organism: Sciscionella sediminilitoris (assembly GCF_000737195.2). Taxonomy (GTDB): domain Bacteria; phylum Actinomycetota; class Actinomycetes; order Mycobacteriales; family Pseudonocardiaceae; genus Sciscionella; species Sciscionella sediminilitoris. The sequence continues at coordinate 9,446 of NZ_JALM01000086.1, read as the reverse complement.
GATATTGTCCTTGACCGCGATGTACGAGGGCGCGGACACGATCGGGACCGCGGGCAGATAATCCTTCTGGATCTGCCCGTTCAGCTCCTTGTACCCCTGCTCCCGCGCCGCCTTGTCCGCGGTCGCGTCGAGCTGCTTGACCCGCTCGGAAAGCGAGGCACCCCAAGGGGAAGCCGCCGCGTAGAACCGGTTGGTCGGGGTATTGAAGAACTGCGAGAAGAAGTTGTCGGCATTGTTGAAGTCGCCGTTCCAGCCCATCAGGAAAAGGTCCGGCTTGTGTCCCTCGACATCGTCGAGATAGCCGCCGTTCCACGGTTCACTCTTCTCGACCACCTTGATACCGGCCTTTTCCAGGTCACCCTTCATCGCGGTGAACTGATCACGCGGGCTCGGCAGATACGGCCGGGTGACCTCACTCGGCCAGTAGAAATTCACCGTGAGACCTTCCGCGCCCGCTTCCTTGAGCAGCTGCTTGGCCTTGTTCGGATCGTAGTTGTACTCGGGAACGTTCGGATTGAATCCCGCGATGCTCGGCGGCAGCATTTCCTTGGCCACCACCGCCTTGTCCGGGAACTGCGACTTCACCAGCTGCGGGCGGTTGATCGCGTACGCGATGGCCTGGCGGACCTTGAGATCGCGCAGCTTCGGGTTGTTCTTCTGGTCGATGCCCAGATACATGATGTTGAACGGTTCCCGCTCGAGCAGCTTGTTCCCCTGATCGCGCAAGGACTGATAGTCCTGCGGCTGCGGCAGATCGTAGCCGTCGATCTCCCCGGCCTGCAGCGCCTGCCTGGTGCCCGCGGTGTCCTTGTAGATCTTGAACACGATCTTGGCGAGTTTCGGCTTCTCGCCCCAGTAGTTGTCGTTGCGCACCAGCTCGACCGTGCCGTTGGCCTGGTCGTACTTGCTGAACTTGAACGGGCCCGTTCCGGTGGGATGTTTGGTCGCGTAATCCGGATAGGTGAAGCTGTCGCCCTCGGCTTTCACGTCGTTGGCGTGGTATTTGTCCATCGCGGTCGGGCTCTGGATCGCCCAGGACGCGAGGCCGAGAATATCGGGCATCTTCGAGGACGCCTTGGTCAGTTTCAGCGCCATCCGGGTCGGGCTCTTGACCTCGCACCCCGCGTACAGCGAAGGCTGCTTCTTGTCCGCGAATCCGCCGAAGTTGTCGTTCCAGTACTGGGATACCGCGTTCGAGGTCCCCGCGCCCTTCTGGTTGTACATCCGCTCGAAGTTCTTGCAGACCGCGGTCGCGTCCATCGCGGTGCCGTCGGTGAACTTCACGTTCTTGCGCAGATTGAACGACCAGGTCTTACCGCCGTCGCTCGGCTGCCAGTCGGTGGCCAATCCCGGCCTGACCTCGCTGCCACCCGTTTTGAACTCGACCAGATTGTCGAACATCTGCTCGGTGATCCGGAACGTCTCGCCATCGGTGGCGTAGAACGGGTCGAACAGTTTCGGCGCGCTCGCCTGGCCGAAATTCAGGGTCGCGCCGTTGTCCCCGCCGCTTCCCCGTTCGGACTGCGCACAGCCGGAGACCACGAGCAGCACTGCGCCCGCAGTACCGGCCGCGGCAACCCAGCGACGCTTCCTGTCCATCTGCATGTGTACCCCTTTGAACACAAGGCTGGATCGCAGTACGTGTTCGTACCTTGATGGCGCACTGTAATGCCTGAACCCGTTCCCAGGATCCGGTCGCCGGTTACGATCCGGACACACGGGCCCGAAAATCTGCGCAGCGCACACGGGGTATCACGCGATGAGATCACCCTCGGTCAACTGTGAATGGTGAATTCATAGGCCCCCGCACAGTTACCCTCGGTACTTGGCCGGTGCCGTTATCCGGCGAATCGGCCGCGCGCTTCCGCCGGGATCAGCGGTTTGCTCGCGCGGACCTTGAGCTCCTGCACCGCCCAGGTGTTGCCGTCCGGATCGGCGAACCCGAAGAAGGTGCTGCCGTCCTGCTCACCGAACCGCTGCAGCTCGCTCACCTCGACCCCACGCGAGGCGAGCTCCGCACGTGCGGCCGTGGCATCGGCGACGCAGAGCTGGAGCCCCTTCAGCGAACCCGGCTGCATCTCGGTCTGCGCGGGCAGGTCACCGAAGACGATCGAGCACCCCGATCCGCGCGGGGTCAGCTGCACGACATGCATGTGCTCGGTGACCGTGTCATGATCGAGCTCGAAACCGACCCGGTCGCGATAGAACTCGATCGATCGCTCAATATCGCTGACGGGGAGCACAACCACCTCGAGGGTCCAGTCCATGATCCGGACAGTACCCGCAAGCAGGCCACTGAGCTGCGAATATCCCCCTTGTGAGCGGAAATGTTGGTTCTAACCAACACAACCGCGCACGACCAAATCAGCGCGGGATTCGGGGCGGTCCACGGCGAACCATCCGGCCTCGGTGCGCTGCCACGCGGCGAGGTTGGCGCGCTGGTCCTCCCCGTCGCGGGCCACCGAACGGGCGAGCCGCTGTTCCGGGGTGCCGTAGCTGATCCACACGGTGAGGCTGGCCCGGTCGGCGACGGCGCGCCGGGCAGCGGAGACCCCCTCCAGAATCAGGGTTTCCGGCACCTCGACGGTGCGCCACCTCCCGGGAAAGGGCGCGCCCTCGCTCCACTCCACGCACTGGTACCCGCCGGGAACACCCCGGCACAGCGGTTCGAGCACGCCTTCGTGCAGCCGCGGCCACCAGGCGAAGGGCTCATCCCAGGTGGCGAAGTCGTCGGTGGACACGAGCACGCAGCCGAGCAGTTCCCGCAGCCGGGTGGCGAACACGGTCTTGCCCGAGCCCGATGGCCCGTCGATGACCACGAGGCGGGTGCCACCGAGCCGGGCAGGGGCGGCGCGCACCGCGGCCGCGGCCCGTTCGAGCTCAGTCACACCGCACGGCGGCCGGTGAACGCGCGACCGAGGGTGAGCTCATCGGCGAACTCGAGGTCCCCGCCCATCGGGAGACCGGAAGCGAGCCGGGTGACGCTCAGCCCGGGGAAATCGCGCAGCATGCGCACCAGATAGGTGGCCGTGGCCTCGCCCTCGGTGTTCGGATCGGTCGCGATGATCACCTCGGTGATCTCGTCCCTGCCGATCCTGCCGAGCAGTTCCTTGATCCGCAGCTGATCGGGCCCGACCCCGGAAAGCGGGTCGAGCGCGCCGCCGAGCACGTGATAGCGCCCCTTGAACTCCCTGGTGCGCTCGATCGCGAGCACATCCTTGGGTTCCTCGACGACGCAGACCAGCAGCGGATCACGGCGCGCGTCGCCGCAGATCCGGCAGGTCTCCTCGGCCGCGACGTTGCCGCAGATCTCGCAGAACCGCACACCCTTCGCGACCTGCTGCAGTGCCGTGATCAGCCGGTTGATGTCCGCCGCATCGGTGGCGAGCAGGTGGAAGGCGATGCGCTGGGCGCTCTTCGGCCCGACTCCGGGAAGGGCGCCGAGCTCATCGATCAGGTCCTGGACCGGTCCTTCGTACACCGCTACATGCCCGGGAGGCCGAGCCCGCCACCGAGTTCGCCGAGCCCGCCGGCGACCGGTCCGAGCTTCTCCTCGGTGAGCTTCTGCGCGCTCGCGTTCGCGTCCCGCACGGCGGCGACGACGAGATCGGCGAGCGTCTCGGTGTCTTCCGGGTCGACGACCTTGGGGTCGATGGACAACGACTTCAGTTCGCCAGAACCGCTGACGGTCGCGCTGACCATTCCGCCACCGGCGGTCCCGGTGACCTCGCTGTTGGCGAGTTCTTCCTGCGCGGCGAGCATCTGCTGTTGCATCTGCTGTGCCTGCGCGAGCAAGCCCTGCATGTTGCCGGGCATCTGACCGTCCATGCCGGCTCCTTTCGTCGGCGGAGCGCGCCTGTCTTGCGCGCGTCTTCCAGGGTAGTCGTCCCCGGCCGTGGCAACGTGTACGGCGTGTCGAAACCGATCCGACCTGCGCTGCTCGCCGCCCTGGGAACCACGCTGCTGCTCAGCGCGTGCGGGACCACCGCGGACAAGGCCGCCCCGAGCAGTCCGGCCGCCGCCCCGAGCACCGCACCCTCGAGCACCAGTTCGCCCGCCCCGAGCAGCAGCGCACCGCCCAGCGCGCCGCGGCAGCCGCAGCGGGTCGTGGTGCTCGATCCGGGCCACAACGGCGGGAATGCCGAGCACCCGGAACAGATCAACCGCAAGGTGCCCGCGGGCCGTGGCGTCCTGAAGGCCTGCAACACCACGGGAACCTCGACCAATGCCGGTTATCCGGAGCACGCCTTCACCTGGGACCTCGCCGCCAAGATCCGCGCGAGCCTGGCCGCGAAGGGGGTGCGCGTGGTGCTCACCCGCGATTCGGATTCCGGGGTCGGGCCGTGCGTGAACGAGCGCGCGGCGGTCGGCAACAAGGCCGAAGCCGATGCGGTGGTGTCCCTGCACGCGGACGGGGCGAACTCGGCGAAGGCGCACGGTTTCCACGTCTCCTATCCCTCCCCGCCGCTGAACGCCGAACAGGGCGAGCCCTCCGCGCAGCTGGCCGGTTCGGTCCGCGATGCCATGCGCGGGGACGGGCTCGCCACCTCCACCTATCTCGGCGAGAACGGGATTTACCCGCGCAAGGATCTCGGCGGACTGAACCTGTCCACCCGCCCCGCGGTACTCGTCGAGTGCGGGAACATGCGCAACACCAGCGATTCCGCCACCTTCACCTCCAGTGCCGGACGGCAGCACTACGCCGACGCGATCACCGCAGGCATCCTCGCCTACCTCGACAAGGAACACTGAATGCTGCGCGAACTGCTCGAACTGACCACCTGGCGCGCCTTCGACGTGCACACGGACGGGCGGGTGCTCGCCGGGCACGACGAATCGGGGACCACGCAGCTGGTCGAGATCGGCACCGACGGCACGGTACGCAAGCTGACCACGCTGGACGGAGCGTGCAGCGGGCGGTATGTCCCCGGCACGGACACGGTGCTGGTCAGCCACGACACCGGGGGCAACGAGCGGGCGCAGATTTCCCGGCTGCACCTGGATTCGAGCCCGCTTCCGTCCACAATGGACGATCTGGAGGCCGTGGTACGCGATCCGTCATACATCCACGGCATCGGCGAGGTCACCGGGACGCGCATGGTGTACCGCACCAACCGGCGCAACGGGGTGGACTTCGACATCGTGGTGCACGAGCTGGCCACGGGCACCGAATCGGTGATCTACGACGGTGGTGGCTGGGCCGCGGATCCCGCCGTGCACACCGATGGCCGCCGGGTCGCGCTCACCAGGCCGGGCAGGTACGCGATGTCCGATCAGCTGCTGCTGGCCTGCGGCGGCGAGGTCACCGAACTGACCGGGGAACTCGAGCGCGCGCAGTACCACACCGTGCACTGGGTCGGCGATTCGCTCGTGCTCACCACGAACCGGGACCGCGAGTTCACCGGGATCGCGCGCTACACCCCGGAAACCGGGGACTGGCGATGGCTGGTCACCGATGACGCGCACGATGTGACCGGCTGGCCATCCCCGGACGGCACGCTGCTTCTGGTGCACACCAACGTGGGCGGGGTGTCCCGGCTCGCCGTGCACGATGCCGACGGCAACCCGCTGCGCGAGGTCCCGCTTCCGGATGGCTGGCTGCTTTTCCCGCTGCCCGAACCGGTGTGGGCCGCGGATTCGCGTTCGGTCGCGCTCACCCTTTCCGGTCCGGAGATTCCCGGGGACGTGCTCGTGGTGGACGCGGGCAGCGGGACCACGCGCGCGGTCACCGATTCCGCGGCCGCGCTGCGCGGGCTCGCCGGGCTCTCGGTGCCGGACACCCACTGGGTTCCGGGCGCGGGCGGGGACATCCCGTGTTACGTGTACCGGCCGAGCGCGACCGCGGAACCGTTGTCCGGTGCGGCGGTGCTGCTCATCCACGGCGGACCGGAGGGGCAGTCGGCGCTCAACTTCAACCCGATCGTCCAGGGCCTGGCCGCGGCCGGGTTCACCGTGCTGGTGCCGAACGTGCGCGGTTCGGTCGGCTACGGGAAGGCCTGGTACTCCGCCGATGATGTGCGCGCCAGGATGAACTCCGTGGACGATCTGGCCGCGCTGCACGACTGGCTGCCGAGCCTCGGCCTGGACCGCGCGGCGTTGTGGGGCGGTTCCTACGGCGGGTACATGGTGCTGGCCGGGCTCGCGTTCCAGCCGCAGCTGTGGTCGGCCGGGGTGGACATCGTCGGGATGTCCTCGCTGGTCACTTTCCTGGAGAACACCTCGGTGTACCGGCGCGCCCAGCGGGAGCGCGAGTACGGTTCGCTTGCCGAGGACCGGGAGTTCCTGGAGTCCATCTCACCGCTGTCCCGGATCGCCGACATCCGGGCACCGCTGTTCGTGATCCATGGCGCGAACGATCCGCGGGTCCCGCTCTCCGAGGCCGAGCAGCTGCACACCGAGCTCGGGAACCGCGGAGTAGCGTGCGAGCTGTGCGTGTACGCCGATGAGGGGCATGGGCTGGCGAAGCGGGTGAACCGGCTGGACGCCTATCCGCGGGCGCTCGAGTTCCTCACCGCGCGCCTCGGCCGGTGATCAGCCCGCGTCGAACCGTTCACGCAGGCGCTTCGGGGCGCGCAGCCGCCAGGCCTCGGTGAGCACTTCGGTGAGGTGGTCGGGGTCGATCCTGGCGAGGTCCACGACCACCATCGAGGAATTGCGGTAGTGCTCCGGGACCGAGAAGGTCTCCGGGTCCTCCTGGGGCAGGGCGAGCTTGTCCTCCGGGCTGACCAGACAGGCGAGGCCATGCCACTCCTGTCGGTACGCCGCGAAGATCTTGTCCCGCACCCGGAAACACGGAATCCCGTACGCCGCCCGCTCGGTGGCCTCCGGCAACTCGAGTGCAACACCCCGAACCCACTCCAAAGAAACCACAAGACCCCTCCGCATCCCTCCACGCTGGTTCCGGCGCGCTCCACACCGTGGGGGCGTGGGGGCTCGGCCCCCACAAATCATGGCGAAAGAGTAAAGCCCCAGGCATCCCCGGGGCATGACTATCCGAACTCTGGAGCGGACGACGGGACTCGAACCCGCGACCCTCACCTTGGCAAGGTGATGCGCTACCAGCTGCGCTACGTCCGCATTGCCCCGTCAGCATAGCGGGGCCGACAACCCGCGCTGCAGGCGGGGCGTCATCCGAGGAGTTGATCCACCTCGGCGAGCCGTTCCACGGGCAGCCGCCATTCCCAGAGCGGGCGCACCCGCTCGGCTATCCGGTCCGGGAGCCGTTCGGCGATCTCGTGGCGCAGTTCCCAGTCGTCGAAGAGGTGTTCGTAGAAGCTGACGATCGCGGCGTCGGCGAGGAATCGCCGCGGCTGGTCGAGGCACCACTTGGCGAAACCGTAGGCGCGGTCGAGGGTTTCGGTGTCCGCATCCCGGTGCGCCTTGCGCACGATGTCGAGCAGTTCGGTGAGGAACACGTGCACCGACCATTCGGCTCCGCAGAGGGATTCGAGCTCCGGGAACGCCGCACGGGCCTCGACACGCCAGTCGACGCCACACTGCGGCTCGTCCTGCGTCGTCGTATTGGCGTTCACGGCAGGGACTGTAACGAGGCCCGGCGGGCCCGACGCGCCCGGCTTGCCGATCGACGCCCAGCTGTGACCAGGCTGATACGACTGGTAAAGGTTTGGTTGTTTATTTTTCTCCACTGCCCAGATCGCCGATTCGTGTGGCATGTTTGACGCGATCGGATGATCGCAGGTGGCTCACAAGGCCGTCGGGGATGCGAGGAGGTGGTCGATCGTGCTGCGCTCACCACAGGAGGCAGTCACGAGAGCACCCGAATCCGTTGTCGATTACACCGAGCTCGACGACGGCGAGTTGCTCGCCCATATGGGGGATGGGGACGAACTCGCCTTCGCGCAGTTGTTCCAGCGGCACGTCGACGCGGTCCGCTCCTATGCGCTGCGTACTTATGCCAATGCCCTCGATCCGGACGATCTCGCCGCCGAGGCGTTCTTCCGCGTCCTGCAGGCCGTGCGCAGGGGTTCGGCGCGGATCGAGCATCCCCGCGCCTACCTGCTCACGGTGACCCGCAGGGTCGCCATGGAGTGGACCGCGCGCCACCGGGATGTCCCGGTCACCGATGAGGAGCTCTCCAGCAGGGTCGAGGCGGCCAGCGATCGCAGCACGTCCTCGGTGGAACGCCACCTGATCGCGCGGGCGTTCGCCAACCTGCCCGAACGCTGGCGCAATGTGCTCTGGCGCGTCGAGGTCGAGGGGGAACGCCCGTCCGCGGTCGGCGGCCACCTCGGGCTCTCCGCGAACGCGACCGCGGCGCTGGCCAGGCGCGCCAGGGACGGCCTGCGCGCTGCCTATCTGCAGGCGCACCTCTCCGATGCGCGCGGGCCGGTCGACTGCCGCTCGGTCGTGGACAAGCTGGGCGCCTTCACCACCGGTTCGGTGCGCGGATCCGAGCGCCGCAGGATCGTTCACCACCTCGAGGAATGCGATTCCTGCGCCGCACTGCACGCCGAGCTCGCCGATGTGTGCGCCGGGCTGCGGGCGCACGCCAGCTACGTCGGGCCGCTCGTCGGGCTCGGCACCGCGGTAGCCGGGAAGACCGCTGCCGGATCCGTGCTCGGTTTCGGTGGCAAACTCGCCCTGCTCACCGGGCGGATGAAGGCCGCGTTCACCGCGAGCGCGGTCGTCGGGGTCGGCGCTTTCGGACTGGTCGCGAGCGGGATGCTGCACGGTCCGGTCGTGGAATCCGCGCCCGACTACACCGGCGGCCGCGGGGACCAGGTGCTTCCGGTGTGCACCACCTGCACCCCGGGCACGAAGGGCCCGGTGCCCAGTCCCACGCCGACCAAGCACGCGCCACCGAACAACGTCCAGGCGCCCGTTCCGCACATCCCGCACCAGCGCTCCACGGAACAGAACACTCAGCGCACTGCGGAGTACGCCGGGCACAACCGATCGAGTCCCGATCGCGCGGACACCGGGAACACCCAGGAGAACCGGGACCAGCCGGCGGGTCATCATCAACAGCAGCAGGAGAAACCGCCGCACTCCGCGACGGTCGAGTCCGACAAGGGCGGCCCCCACCTGCAGAGCAGCCATGTCCCCGATTCCACACTGCCCGGCCATCCCGGGACCCCGGATCCGGACAACTCGACCTTCACCTCTACATCCCGGGGCGAGCCCACGCACTCCTCGTCGGGATCCTCGGAGTCCTCGGACTCCACACGCTCCTCGGAGTACTCGTATTCGAACTCCTCCACGGACTCGTCCTCCGAGTCCTATTCATCCCGTTCGTACCGTTCGCACTCCTACTCGGGGGATTCGACCGACCCCGAGCCGACCCGGTCACTCGGCGAAACCCTCCTCGGCAAGCACTCCGACTCCGCGCCGAGCTCCGAGCGAAAAGGCCTGCTCAACCACGTGGTCGTGGTCGTCATCTCCCTCCCCTAGCAAGCCCTGAACGACGCTCGTGAGTGGTTGTGTTG
>NZ_JALM01000085.1 GCF_000737195.2 Sciscionella sediminilitoris | reverse complement strand
CGCCAGGGAACTGCTCGACCGATTGCGCGCGCTCGCCGACGAGGCCGTCCCCGAGGCGCACGTGGCCATCAAATGGGGCGCACCCGCGTGGCACCACCAGTCCGGGACGATTCTGTTCGTGATCAGCGGGCACGCCAAGCACGCCAACTTCACCTTCACCCCGAGCACCCGCGCGGCCTTCGCCGCGGAGCTGACCGGGTTCAGCACGGGCAAGGGCTCGGTCAAGCTCCCCTATGGCGAGCCGGTGCCGACCGAGTTGCTGCGCCGGATGATCGCGTTCCGGGTGCGCGAGCACGAGGTCGACGGCGTGCAGTGGATGTGAGCACCGGAGCGGTTCAGCCGATACCGGCCGCGTGCTCGGCGGTGGTCCAGTCGGTGAGCATGGCGTGCTGGGCCTTGTCCAGGGTGGTCTTGCCGCCGCACACCGCCGTTTTCATATCGTTCTCGACCTTGTCCTTGGAGTAGGAGTTCTGGCTCCCGGCATGCGGCTCGGGCCAGAGATTCCTCTGGAAACCGGAACCAGCTGGCGCGGTATTCCCGCTCAGGTGTGCTCTTGACCCGGCAACTCGAACCGGGCCACCGTGCGCCAGGAATCCGGCGCATCCGTTCCGGCGATCAATCGCATCCGGCGGACCCGCGCGCGTACCGGCAGTTCCCCGGCCACCTCGGCGGCGGCGAGCCGTAGCTGAGCGGGGCGCGCGCGGCGCGTGCTGCCGATGGTCAGATGAGGTACCGGGTCGGAGTGCGCGCCCGCATACGGCGGACAGTCCGGAAACCGGTTCCATACGGCCGCGGTGAGTGCCCGGAAGGGCGCGTCCGGTTCGGGAGCGAGCCAGACGACGTCCTGCCCGAACCACGCGACCCGCGAGAACACGCATTCGAAGGCGGGAATCGTGGTCACGCACGCGCTCACCTCGTCGATGACCTGTTCGGTCACCCGAGCCGGGGCCCGGAACGGGTACAGGACGGTGACGTGCGCCGGAACTCCCCACTGCGCCGAATGGTCGAGGGCCCGCCGATGTGGCCGCACCACCGGCTCCACGGCGGGCACCGGGACGATGAGCGCCGTCTCGGTCGCGCCGGTCAGCTCGCCAAGGTCTGCCATCGTCGCATGCTCGCACAGCCCGGGCCGGTCGACACACCACATTTCGGTGCCGCGCGTACGGGCGAATCGGGAGAAAGTGTTCCGCCAATTCCGGAATGGGCCGAATTCGTCATTAGTGATGGACCTAGTTTTTCCGGCGTACCGCCTGGACAGGGAAACCAGATCGTGCTGAGCTACCAGGCATGCAGTGCGCCAGCATGAACCCCGGCTTCGATCCGGCGGCCACCATGAGGATGTCGCCATCCGCACGGAAAAAGCGCCGGATGCGGCAACGGCAGCGGCAAGCCGAAGGCGGCCCGAAGATCGGCTGCATGGCCACCGGCGTCCTGGCGCTGGTGGTGGTTCTGGTCCCGGTGCTCAGGCGGGCGTGACTCCTCGACGATCGAACCCGAACACTGTCGAGTGATAAGCCATTCGCCGAACCACCACCGTTGGTGATATTCATCGGAGGATCACTCACTCTTTCCGGTGGCGTAAAGCCGGAACTGGTCGAGCGTAACGGAATCTGCCGACCTCGCTAGGATCGCCGCATTGTGCGTTCCTTCGATCGATTGAGCAGATGTCACTGAACGATAGCTATGGCCTCGTGGTTCTGGCCGGTCTCGCGAACGTCCTCATGATCTGGGGACCGGGCCTGGTCTTGGGCCGCGGCACCGGGCTCCGGGGGTGGCCGCTGGCTGCCGCGGCCCCGCTGCTGGGTTACGCCGTCGCGGGACTGTGCGGACCGCTGACCACGTGGCTGGGGATCCCTTGGGGCACCTGGACGTACTGCGGCTCGACACTCGTCCTCACGGTCCTCGCCTACCTGCTGCGCCGGGTGTGGCGGGGCCGGGATGAACCGCTCGGCGGCGCGGCTCGCTGGCAGCGCCGGGATCAGTGGATCGCGATCGCCGGGGTGGCCATCGCCTCGGTGGCCGGGGCGGTGATCATCGCGCTGGGCACCGGCGGGCTGACACATCTGCCACAGGACTGGGACGCACCGTTTCATGCGAACGGGATCCGCTACATCGCCGATACCGGTGACGGCAGTTTCACCGGTATGGGGATGATCAACTGGTACGAAACGGGCGGCACTTTCTACCCGAACGCCTATCACCTGGTCGCCGCCACGGTTTACGATCTGACCGGCGCACCGGTCAACATCGTGATGAACGCCCAGATGGCGCTTCTTCCCGCCATGCTCGCCCTTGCCATGGTCGCCTTGCTGCACCGGTTCCGGGTTCGCGCCCTGACCTGTTCGTTCACGGTGCTGGTCGCCGTGAGTTCGGTTTCGGTGATTTACGACCAGCTGTGGCGGGGACCGCTGACCCCGTTCGAGATAGCGAGCATCCTGAGCCTGGTCTTCGTGCTGCTCGCGGTGATGTTGCTGGACGAGCGCCGGATCGGCATCGGCGCGGCGCTCGTGCTCGCGGCGATAGGACTGCTCACCCTGCAACCCTCCGGCTTGTTCACCGGGGTCCTGTATCTGCTGCCCATCCTGCTCGGGCGCTGGCTGAGGACACCCCGGCGAACCTGGCGGGAGCTGGGTCTCCTGGCGATAGCCGGTGTGGCCAGTATCGTGATCTCCCTGCCGTTCATCAGCGGCCTGCTCGGCAACGCCGCCGAAGCCCCCGGAATCACCTGGGACAAACACTTCCCGTTCAGCCAGTCCCTCGGATCGTTGCTGACCTACCAGTTTCTCAGCGCACACCCGCAGATCTGGCTGGCGATTCCACTGTGGATCGGGCTGATCCGGTTCAGGAAACTCCGCGGTGCGCGGTGGATTCTCGGCGGCTCACTCATCTTCGCCTGCCTTTTCATCCTGACCATGTCCTACAACGGCAGCGCTCTCGTGGTCGCGCTCAGCAGGCCGTGGTGGAACGACCAGTACCGGCTCCTCGCGCTCGCCGTGCTTCCGCTCTCCCTGGTCGCGGGGCACGGACTGACCGAGACGGGGACCGCGATCGCGGCGCTGCTCCGGAAGGTGAACGCGCTGCGGCGCGCGGCGTTCGCTATCGCGTTCTCCGTGGTGTTCCTGGCTTTCTTCGTGCTGACCAAAGGGTTCTACCATTCCGTCAACGCGGCGGCGATCGCGTTCCGGTACGGAAACGGCCCGACGGTCACCAATCTCGAATACCGGGCCATGGAACACCTTCGCTCGATAGTGCGGCCGAACGAGAAAGTCATGAACGATCGATACGACGGTTCCGCGTGGATGTACGCGATCTCGGGCGCACATCCGGTGGCCGGGCACTTCGGCGACAACCAGGTGGGTGCCGCACCCAGCCTCCTGATGGACCACTTCGACGAGTACGACACCGACGCGCGGGTCCGATCCGCCGTGCGGCAGCTGAACGTCAAGTACCTCATGGTGGAGAAAGGCTTCGTGCGCGATACCAATCAGCGTGCGCACGGCCTCCGGCACCTCGACCGGGTGCGTGAACTGCACCCGATCTACCGGAACCGCGACGCGATCATCTACCGCGTCGAGGACGGCCGCCACGGAACCTAGCCGCCCGGCCGTGCCCGGTTCGTCGACGGGGTACGCAGGGCCGCCCGGTACAGCGCGGAACTCACCTCGCTCAACGGAGTGCGCGCGGGCCACACGATGCGCAGTGCCCGGCGCAGATCGAGGCCCTCGACCTCGATCCGGCACAGTTCGCCGCTGTGCAACTCGGAATGCACGGCGAGATCGCTGAGCACGCCCACACTCTCGCCGTCGTGCAGTGCGGTCTTGATCGCGGCGGTGGAACCGAGCACCGTGGCCGGGGCAGGCAGTGACCAGCCCACGGTGGCCAGCGCGCGCTCGAGGGTGTCCCGCGTTCCGGAACCGGGTTCACGCACCAGCAGCCGGGCCTCGATCAGGTCCGCGGGCGAGAGCGCGCGCTTGAGCCGCGCCCACCGATGCGTCCGAGCCACCACCACGAGCAGCTCATCGTGGCCGACCGTGCGATGACGCAGGCCTCCGGAGATCTCCGGGCTTTCCACGAAACCGATGTCCGTGGTCCCGGTGAGCACCGAGCGCATCACTTCCTCGGAGTTGCAGACCCGCAGGGAGGTCGCCGTGGTGTGCCGTCGGCCGTGCAGCGCGGACAACCACACCGGAACCAGGTACTCGGCGATCGTCATGCTCGCGGCCACCGTGAGGGATCCCGTGGCCCGCTCGCGCAGTGTGGCGACCCCGGTCTCGAAGCGGTCGGACGCGGCGACGACCTCGCGCGCCCAGCGGGCCGCCGCGGTTCCCGGCTCGGTCAGCTGCGATCCGGACGCGGTGCGGTTCACCACGGCGAACCCGAGATGCCGCTCGAGCCTGCGCAGGGTGGCACTGACCGTCGGCTGGCTCAGCTCGAGCGCCTCGGCGGCGCGGGTGATGCTACCGTAGCGGTCCACGGTCAGCAGTATCTCCAGCGCACGGATGCCGGTCCGGTCCACGGACGGATTCGGACCTCGAGCCCCCAATTCGGACATAGCGCAACATTATGATCGATCGTGGTTTCGCTCTACCGGCAGATGCACCAACCACAGCACCATCGGTATCACCCGAACACCGTGAAGGGGCGATGGGATGCAGACGAACAGCTGGGACAAACGCGCCGACATGCTGGTCTACGAGCACGAACCGTTCAACGCCGAATCACCGTCGGCCGCGCTCGCCGAGTCGAGGCTGACCGGGGCCGATGCCTTCTACGTACGCAATCACGGCCCGGTCCCGGAAGGGGACGAGGACGGCTGGCGGATCGTGGTGGACGGGCTGGTGCGGCGGCCACTGCGGCTGTCCCTCGAAGACCTGCGCGAGCGGTTCACCCAGCACGAGGTCGTGGCCACACTGCAGTGCGCGGGCAATCGCCGTTCCGGGTTACAACGTATCGGGGATATCCCCGGCCATCCGTGGGGAGCGGGAGCCACATCCACCGCGGTGTGGAAAGGGGTTCGGCTGACCGAGGTACTCGAGGCCGCCGGTGTACGGGACAGCGCCGGGCACATCGCCTTCGCCGCCCCGGACATCGCACCGGAAGCCGAACCACCCCAACGGTTCGGCGCCTCGATCCCGCTGACCAAGGCCAGACAGTCCGAAGTGCTGCTCGCCTTGACGATGAACGGGAACCCACTGCCCCCGGTGCACGGAGCGCCGGTACGGGTCGTGGTACCCGGGTACATCGGCGCCCGCAGCGTGAAATGGGTCGACCACATCACGGTTGCCGCCGAGCCCTCCGCGAACTTCTTCCAGTCACTGGCCTACCGGATACTCGGCCGGGACATCGATCCGACCGATGCCGAACCGGGACCGCACGGGGCCCTCGGCCCGATGCCGGTCAACTCCGCCGTACTCCAGCCAGGCGACGGCGACCGGCTGGCCGCGGGCAGCCACACGATCACCGGCTACGCCTTACCGTGCGAGGGAAACCGGATCGCGGAAGTGGAGGTTTCGGTCGACGGTGGCCGGACCTGGCGGCAAGCCGAGCTCGACACGCCGCCGAACGCCTGGACCTGGTGCCGGTGGCAGATCACCGCGGAACTCCACCGCGGCCACACCGAAATCATCTGCCGCGCCCGGGACAGCGCGGACAACGAGCAACCCCGCGCACAGGCGGAACTGTGGAATCCCAAGGGATACGGCAACAACGCCTGGTTCCGCACCAGTGTCGAGGTGACCGAACCGGGATAGCGGCCAGATCTGCCCGATATGCCGGTATACTGCGCGAAACGCCGAGTACAGAACCGAAAAGAGCGGGGTCGCGCATGCCGGAGAACGCCACGGGCGAGTATTCCGACCGGAACGAGATCGCCGCGATGCTCAGCGAGAGCGGAATCGCGCCGCGCTACGGCGACGGGACCGTTTTCGGTGAACCGGTCGTGATCGTCGACCAGATCTCCATGGACCGGTCCGGTTATCTGTACCGGCTGTACTCCGCGGGCGGCGCCCTGCTCGCCGAGTGCGTGGAACAGATCGAGTCCTACGACATCGCCGAGACGCCGCTGAACGAGGCGATCAGGAAGAACACCACCGAAACCATGGAGTTCCGCGATCCACAGGGGCGGCCGTGGGCCTCGCTGACACACCGGAAGGTGTGGAAGAGCAAGGTCAGCGTGACCGGCCCGGACGGCGGGGAGATCGGCCGGTTCGCCCAGAAGAACGTGCTCGGCAAGGTCAGCTTCGCCATCACCAGCCACGGTTCCATCACGGGGAAACTGCGCTCGACCGGGACCCGGCTCGAACAGTTCGACCTCGCCGACCAGTCCGGGAACGCCCTCGGCCGGTTCGTGAAACTGGGCGGTTACTCCCGCTGGCGTCCGCTGGTGCGCGATGCGCGGACGGTCGGCCGGTATGTGCTCGAGCTTTCCGCGCGGCTGCCGCAACCGCTGGCAACCATGGCCGTCGTCTCGCCGGTCGCGATCGACCTCGCGTTCAACATGGACCCGGCGGGATACCGGCGATAGCGCGGGCCGGGCATGCTCAGAACTCCTCCTGCTGGCGCTGCCAGCGAACGTGCACGCCCTCGGTGCGCCGTCCCATGCGGCGCAGGGTGAGCCGCCGGGAAAGGCGAAGGGCCGGCCGCACGGCGAGCTGGATGCTGCCGACCACGAACAGCCACACGCCGGGATCGTGGTCGGGGCCGAAGAAGAAGATGCTGCCGATGAGGAATTCGATCGCGATCAGCGCATCGTTGATGATGCTCAGCGTCTCGAACACATCGATGATGTGCAGCCGGTGTCTGCCGAACCGGATGATGATGTTCGGGTCGGCCGGGTCGTCGTCCGCAGGTGGAAGCATACTCCGAACGTAACAGGGCGAACACCGATCGAGACATTCTCGGACCGGTTTTGCGCTGGTTTGCCCGGTGAGTCCTGGCCGATGCCGCCGGTCAGCTCTTGAAGGTGTGCCGATAGGCGGTGGGAGTGGTGTTCAGCGCGCGCCGGAAGTGCAGTCGCAGATTGGCGGCCGTGCCGAGTCCGCAGTCGCGCGCCACGTGGTCTATCGGCTGCTCGGTGGTCTCCAGCAGTTCGCGCGCCCGGCCCAGACGCGCGTCGAGCAGCCACTGCAAGGGGGTCGTGCCGGTTTCCTCCGCGAACCGGCGGATGAGGGTGCGCTGGGACAAACCCGCGTGCCGGGCGAGCTGGCGCAGGGTGATCGGCTCACCGAGGCGGTGCATGGCCCATTCGCGGGTGTCGGACAACGATGCCTCGTCGGCCACCGCGACGGGAGCGGGAACGTACTGGGCCTGTCCGCCTTCACGGTGCGGGGCGGCGACGAGGCCGCGGGCGATCCGGTTGGCCACCACTGCCCCGAGATCGCGGCGCACGATGTGCAGGCACAGGTCGATGCCGCAGCACACCCCGGCCGAGGTGAGGACCTGGCCCTCGTCGATGTAGAGCACATCGCGATCCACTGACACGGCGGGGAATTCGCGTTCGAACCGGTCGATGTACTGCCAGTGGGTGGTGGCGCGCAACCCGTCCAGTACGCCCGCGGTGGCCAGTGCGAAGGCACCCGTGCAGATCGACACGATCCGCTTGCCCTGTTCGTGCGCCTCGGCCAGCGCGCTGAGCATGGCTTCGGGCTGACGGCTGGGCGGCTCGGAGCCGGGCACGATCACGGTGTCGGCCTGGCGCAGTTGTTCCGGGTCCGCCTCGGTGACTACCGCGAAGCCTCCGGTAGTTCGCGTTGTCGCGCCGAAGGTGTGCACGGTCGTCTCGTACGGGGTCTCGGGCCGAGGGGCGAAGATCTGTGCCGGGATCGCCAGATCGAGGGGCATGACCCCGTCGAGGGCGAGGATCGCGATCCGGTGAACCGTCATGGCAATATTCTATCGACCCGGGGCATTTTTGCCTATCACCAGTTCACGAGGGCATCGGTCACGCTGAAGTCATGCCAGCACCGACCCATGAGACGCCCGCTGCGGGGGCCAGCGACTCGATCGCACTGCCCGGTACACCGTTGGCCGAGGCCGTGGTGGAGCTGATCCGCCCGGCACACACGCCGCCGATGTTCAACCACAGCATCCGCAGTTACCTGTTCGCCCGGCTGCTGGCAGGTCATCTCGGCCTGTCCGCGGGCAGCGACTACAACGACGATCTGCTGTTCACCGCCTGCGCGATGCACGATCTCGGCGTCGCCGCGGACAGCCCGCACCAGCAGCGTTTCGAGGTCGAAGGCGCCGATCGCGCCGCCGAATTCCTCACCGGCCACGGAGTGTCCACAGTGGAAGCCGATCAGGTGTGGCAGGCGATCGCCTTACACACCTCGACCGGCATCGCGAACCGCCGGGGCACCCTGTGCCTGCTCGTCCGCGAAGGCATCGCGCTCGATTTCGGTGGCCCGATGGGAAACGAGTACGTCGAAGCGGTCAGCGAGGAGCAAGCCGATGCCGTGCACGCCGTGTACCCCCGGCTGAACATGATCGGTTCGCTCGTCGACGCGATCGCCGCGCAGGCCTCGCGATCGGCGAGGAACGCGCCCCGCTATTCGATTCCCGGCGAACTGCTGCGGGAACGCGAGGTCTACGGCCGGACCCGAATGGAGCAGTCCTTCCATTCTTCCCGCTGGGGCAACTGAACTCTCCCGATTCACCGAGCACGTGACAACGAAAGGAAAAATCGCCATGAGCAAGCACATCGTCGAGGTTCCCGAGGATTCCGAGGTCTTCGGGAAAACCGTCAGCGCGTTCGCGAACTTCGGGTACTCCGCCGCGGTTCGCTCGCACGGGCACCTGTTCATCGCGGGCACGATCGGCCGCCGCGCCGATGGCAGCATTCCCGACGACATCGAGGAACAGACCGAGATCGCGATCCGGCGTATCGCCGAGATCCTGCGACTGGAAGGCCTCGACCTGTCCGCGCTCGTCGACGTCACCAGCTACCACGTCGATATTCACCAGCACCTGCCCGGTTTCTCCGCGGCCAAGAAGCGGCTGCTCGAACCACCCTTCCCGACCTGGTCGCTGATCGGGGTCAGCGGACTGGCCAGCCCCGGGCTGCTCGTGGAAATCCGCGCCACCGCCGCTTACCCCGACCCGTCCTGACGGTTCGCCGCGCGGAATTCCTGGCCGCTTTCAGTGCCCCGGCGCCGCTGTAGGCCACCTGCGCCGGGCTCTGGCAGTTCTCGCCGATCACCGCATACCGGTACTGCTGGGCGCGCTTGCCCTGCAGATCTTCGCCATGGTCGTGTCCGGCCGAGCCGATGGCACCGTGGCGCTGTTCGCCGGGCGAGTCCTGCAAGGGATCGCCACCGGAAGTGTGCTGGGCACGCTGCCGCTGGACCGCGACCGCGAACGCGGCACCCGCGCCAATGCGATCGCGCCCGGGCTGAGTTCCGGGATCGGTGCCCTGTTTTCCGGGCTGATCGTGCGGTACCTGCCCGCGCCGGCTCGGCTCGTGTACGCCGTGTTCATCGGGATCTTCGTCGCACAGGCCTTCGGGGTGGCGCTGCTGCTGCTGCGCACCGGGGCAGCTCCGTGCTCAGCGAAGGCCGGGCATGTCCCGTAGTTGCCTGCGCGAGGTGACCCCGAGCTTGCGGAAGATGTTGCGCAGATGGGTTTCGACGGTGCGGGGGCTGAGGAACAGGTTCTCGGCCACTTCCTTCGAGGTCGCTCCGGCCGCGACCCGGCGGGCGACGTGCATCTCCTGCATGGTCAGGCGGTCGAAGGTGTGTTCGGAGCGGCTGCGGGCCACCTCTCCGGTCGCGCGGACTTCCTCCGCGGCCCGCTTCGCGAACGCCTCCAGCCCGATCTCGGAGAGTTGTCCGTGCGCGGTGTGCAGGTGTTCACGGGCCTCGCGACGGCGGCCCGCGCGGCGCAGCCATTCCCCGTACCGCAGGTGTGCCCGCGCGAGGTACAGCGTGAACGGGCTCGGCGCCAGGTGCTCGAGCGCTGTCCGGTAGTCCTGCTCCGCATCGCTGACGAGAGCCCGTGTCCCGGCCGCGACGCCGAGGGCGAAGCTGGTTCCCGCGGATTCCGTGCGCTCGAGCAGGGACTCCAGCGCCGACTCCGCTGCCGTGTGTTCACCGCACCGCATCGCGGCCTCCACCAGTTCGGGCAGCGCGATGCCGGTCAGGAAGAGGTCGCCACCGGCCACGGCCCGGCTCGCCGCCTCGAACGCGGCCCGGTAGTCGGCCATGCCGTTGGACAGCACGGCCGTCGCCCAGTGGGTGTTCGCCGTCAACGGTCCGGTGCTCCGGTCCAGCACCTCGGTGCACAGCTCGTGCACCTCCGCTCGGCGCCCGCGCATGGCGGCCAGGTACACCCTCGGGTAGAGCTGAGCCTCGTCCCCGAGGGCATCGGCGATCGCCTCTTCCTCGGCGATGGCGGCGATCGCTTTGCCGAAGTCACCGGTGAGCACCGCGGACAACGCTTCCTGGGACAGGCCGAGCCGGATGGTCATCGGCGCCCCCGTCTCCCGCCCGGTGCGCACCAGCCAGTCGGTGACGGTCGCATGCAGCTCGAGGTCCCACAGTTCACCGGCGAGCACCGCGGCCAGTGCGGGCGCCTGAACCCAGCCTGCCCCGTCGCCGGTGAGTGCCCGGCGCAGCGCGGGTACGGCGGCCCGGTGCCCCTCGGCCTTCAACAGCACGAGTGCGTCGAGGAGGTCGGGGGTCCCCGCGGATGGTCTCGGTGCCGAGCTCGCCGCGTCGAGCACCCGGTCCAGCACTCCCGCGGCCCTGCCGACCACGAGCCCCATCTCCAGTGCCGCCACGAAGTAGGTTCGCGAGCGGTCCGGGTCCGCATCCGCGATCCGCCCGGCCGCCCGCAGGATGAGTTCCGGCCCGCGGACGAACCCGTCCGCGCCCTCGGCGAAGGCGATCTGCCCACGGAGCAGCTCGATCCTGGCCTGTTCGGGGCCGTCGAGTCCCTCGGTGTCGATGCTGGTGAGCAGGTCCGCCGCGGCATGCGCCCGGCCGGTGTCGAGGGTCGCCCGCGCCGCCGCGAGCGTGCGCCCGGTCTTCTTGCCGTGCTCGAGTGACAGTGCCGCGGCACGTTCGAGGAACGCGGCGGCCGCGGCGACACCACCGCGCGCCTGGGCGCGTGCGGCCGAGGATTCCAGTTCCGCCGCGACCCGTTCGTCGGGCCCGGTGCAGGCTTGGGCGCGGTGCCAGGCCGACCGGTCGCCCGCGGTGACCGGGTCGGTGGCCTCGGCAAGCGCCCGATGCGCGGCAATCCGCAGTTCCGGTTCGGCACTGCGGTAGGCGGCCGAGCGCGCCAGCGGGTGACAGAACCGCGCGCGCATGTCGAACCGCGCGAGCCCGGATGCCTCGGCTGCCGCGCTCGCCGCGGCGACGTCGATGTCCAGTCCGCGCGCGGCCGCCCACAGCAGACCGGAGTCACCGGTCGGATCGGCGCTCGCGAGGATCAGCAGCCGCCGTGCGTCCTCGGGCAGTCCCGCCATCCTGGTCTGGAAACTCCGCTCGATCCGCCCCGCGTTCGGGGACGGGGTCGGCAGCGCGAATCCCCCTGCTTTGGGCAATTCGATCAGCGCGAGCGGGTTCCCGCGTGCCTCGGCGAGCAGGCGATCGCGGACCCGCTCGTCCATCGTCCCGGTGCGCTGCTCGGCGAGCAGCGCACGGGCGTGCACCGGACTCAGGCCACCGAGCGCCAGCCCGGGCAGCTCGTCGAGCCACGCCGCGCCGTCCTGCTCGCGGGCCGCGAAGATCATCGCGATCGGTTCGGCCGCGATCCGTCGCGCCAGGAAAGTCAGCGCTTTCGCCGAGGCGGCGTCCATCCAGTGCGCGTCGTCGACCAGGCACACCAGCGGCCCCTGTGCGCTGGCCTCCGCGAGCAGGGCGAGCGCGGCGAGGCCGATGCGGAACCGTTCCGGCGCACCCTCGGCCAGGCCGAACGCGACCATCAGCGCATCACGGTAGGAGTCCGACACCCGGTCCAGGTACCCGAGCACCGGCACACACAGCTGATGCAATGCCGCGAACGGCAGTTCCCCTTCGAACTCCGAGCCGGAAGCGCGGATGACCCGGAATTTCTCCGCGCCGACCCGCGCCACGTGGTCGAGCAGCGCGCTCTTGCCGATGCCCGGTTCACCGCGCAGCACGAGTACCCCGCCTGTACCGCCGCCCGCGGCATCGAGCAATGCGCTGAGGTGCCCGATTTCCTCGTGCCTGCCGACGAGTGAATGCGGCGCCGCTGCGGTCATGCCAGGCACCCTACTGGGCCTACGTAGCCGGAAACGCCCGAACTACGTAGTTGTTCCGGACGCGAACGACGGCCGCTGCCCGCGATCCTCATGGCATGACGAAACCGCTCGATACCGACTGGACGAGGACGACGTGATGAGTGATCAAGCAGCGCCGGAAACGGTCCGCCCCCGCTTGCCGCGCGGGGTGACCATGGGCGGGCTGGCGACCGCCATGTTCCTGGTCATTCTCGACAGCTCGATGGTGAATCTCGCCGGTCCGACGATCCGGTCGAGCCTGCAGATCACGGCAACCGGGCTCACGGTCGTGGTGGACAGCTACCTGGTGGCCTTCGCCGGTCTGCTGCTGCTCGGTGGCCGGCTCGCCGATGTGCTCGGTGCCCGGAAGGTGTTCCTCACCGGCATGGCCGTCTATCTCGCGGCATCGGCGTTCTGTGCGCTGGCCACCAATGGCGGGATGCTGATCGCCGGGCGGATCGGCCAGGGAATCGGGGCTGCGGCCGTGGTCCCCGCCGCACTCGCCCTCGTGCTCGCGCTCTATCCCACGCCCGGCGAACGTACCCGCGCCATGGGCGTCTGGGGTGCGGTCGCGGGAGCGGGCAGCCTCGTCGGTGTGTTCCTCGGTGGCACGCTGACCCAGCTGCTCGGCTGGCAGGCGGTGTTCCTGACACCGGTACCGTTCGGCCTCATCGGGGCGATCATCGCCTGGCGCGGGGCACCGCGGACCGCGGGACGGACCGGCCGGTTCGACGCGCTCGGGGCGCTGTCCATCACCGTGGGAATCTGCGCGCTCGCGCTCGGCATGGTCTCCGCCTCCGACACCGGCTGGACCGAACCCACCACGCTCATCGGCATCGCGGCCGGGTTGCTGTGCCTGTTCGCCTTCGTGCTCGTCGAACGGCGTTCCGCGCATCCCCTGGTCCCGCTCGGCGTGTTCGCCACCAAGCCCGTGGTCACCGCGAACCTCGTGGTCCTGCTCCTCGGTGGCACGCTGACCAGTCTGTTCTTCTTCCTGCCGCAGTATCAGCAGGATGTGCTCGGCATGAGCCCGCTCGGGACGGGCATGGCCCAGCTACCGCTGGCCGGGATGATCATCGTGGGCAGCGTCGTCGCGCCACTGGTGGCCAAGCGCATCGGCCTGACCAACGCGCTTCCGCTCGCGCTGGTCATCCTGCTCGCCGGGTTCGTGTGGCTGGTGCTCGATCCGACCACGAACGGCTTCTCGGCCAGTTTGTGCGGCGCGTTCCTGCTGATCGGCGCCGGAATGGGGCTCGGAATCGTGAACGCGACCGCGATGGGCGTGCGCAACAGCGCCGAAGGCGAGTCGGGACTGCTCAGCGGGCTGATCAACGCCGCACAGCAGCTCGGCGGCGCGGTCGGGCTCGCCGCCCTGGCCGGGATCGCGATCGGTGCCGCGGGCGCGAGCGGCGGCATCGGGTTCACCACCGCCTTCCTCGGCGAAGCCACGTTCGTCCTCATCGCCCTCGTGATCTCCCTCATCCCCGCCACCAGGACAGCGCCGACCCCGGTCACCACGCGCTGAACGACAACCCGGAAGGACAGCTCCCATGAACGACTTCACCGCTATGACCGACCGCACCGTGCTCGTGACCGGCGCGACCGGAACCGTCGGATCCGCGCTCGTGCCCGCACTGCGGGCCCGCGGGGTCACCGTCCGCGCCATGACCCGCGATGCCGATCGCGGTATCCCCGGCGTGCGGAACGTCATCGCCGACCTGCGCGACCCGGAATCGGTGGCCGCCGCGCTCGACGGCGTCGACGCCGTCTTCCTCAACAGCCCTTCGGCACCCGATGCGGCCGCGTTGCAGATGCGGTTCGCCGACCTGGCGCAGCAGGCCGGGGTGGGCCGGCTCGTGCTGCTCTCGCAGTACGCGGCGCGCGCCGACTCACCGGTGCGATTCCTGCGCTGGCACGCCGAAGTCGAAGCACACCTGGCCGGGATCGGCCTCGACCACACCGTGCTGCGCCCCAACCTCTACCTGCAGGCGCTGCTCGGCTTCGCGGGCACCATCGCCGCGGGCTGGTTCGCCGCACCCATCGGCAAGGCGGCCGTCAGCGCCATCGACACCAGAGACATCGCCGAGTCCGCCGCCGCCGTACTGACCACCCCCGGGCACAGCGGCCACACCTACACGCTGACCGGGCCGAGCGCGGTGACCCACGACCAGATCGCCGCCGCCCTCTCCGCGGAAACCGGGCGAGACATCACCTTCCATGACGCCCCCGCCGAACAGTTCGCCGCCGCCCTCGCCGGAGTGCTCCCGGCATGGCAGATCGAGGGCCTCGTCGAGGACTACGCCCACTACGCGCGCGGCGAAGCAGGCGAGGTGGACACGGCCGTCCCCGAGCTCACCGGGCACCCCGCGCGCGATGTCACCGAGTTCGCCCGCGACTACGCCAACGCCTTCCTCCCCGCCTGACCACCGGAACGAAAAACACCAGTAGAAAAGGAAAACCGATGATCTACCACTGCATCCGGTTCACCACGAAGCCCGGAATCTCCGAGCAGGACAAGGCCGCCGCGCTCGACCAGATGGGCAGGCACAGCCAGGCCATCCCCGCCATCAAATCCCGCATCGTCGGCCCCGACATCGGCGGGGAATACGACTACGGCGCGGTCACCGTACTCGAGGACATCGAAGGCTATGCCGAGTACATGAACCACCCCGCACACCTCGCGATGGACCGCGCCGGGCTGCCCCTCATCGACACCTTCGTGTCCTACGACATCACCGACGACCCGGACCCGGAGATCCGCGCGAAGATCGCCGAGGTCCACCGGCGCCGGTTCGAAGACCAACCCGATATCGCCGGACTCGTCTCCGGCCTCGGCGACTACACCGGAAGCGCCGCACCGGGCAAACACGGAAACCGCCGGTAAACCCGCGCTCGTCCCGGCAAGGGCACCGCGTCAGCTACCGGCGCTGCCCTTGCCGTTGAGCGCATCGGACACCGGCCCGAGCGGCGGAGCCCACTCCCGGATGTCCACAGTGGCCACGACACCAGCCTTCGTATAGGGATCCTCATCGACGATCGCCTGCACACCGGCACGATCCGCCGAGCGGAAGATCAGCAGCCCACCCGGATCCTCGGCAGGCGCCCAGGCACCCGCCGCGAGCAACGTGCCATCGGCAAGCGAACTCAGGTAGTCGCGGTGGACCTGCCGGGTCTTCTCCCGCAACTCGGAGTCACTGGTGTACGAATAGATCACTGCATAGGTTTTCGACACACCACGATCATGGCACACGAATCGGCGCGGTGGAGCCACGAGTTCATCCGCGGATCCTGGCGGCGAACTACCCGGATCGCCCCGATGGCGAGTTGCCCAAGGCCGTTCCGATCTCGCCGAGGTGTTCGAGCAGCGTCGCGACGCCGGGACGGCTCGCCGCAGCCGGCGAGTAGGCGAAGCGGATTTCCAGTTTCCATTGGTGCAACGGCAGAGGCAGTACCGCAAGCTCGCCGGCGCGCTGCGCTTTCGTGACCGCGAACCGGGGAACGACTGCGATGTAGCCCGAGTCGATGGCGAGCTGAATCGCCGTCAACGGCAGCCCGATGGTGTGCACCGGCCGGTTTCCTGGGCGTTGCTGGTGTTCGAAGTTCGTCGCAAGCGATTCGGCTTCCGGACCCCATCGGTAGACCACGACAGGAGTCTCCCGCAGATCCGCGAAGCGCAGCCGTTTCCGTTGCGCCAGCGGGTGTTCCGGAGGACACACGGCGACCATCGACGGCCGGCTGACGCGTACCGAGCGCACTTGCTCCTCGGTGCTCCCGGTCAGCACGAATCCGGCATGTGCCGTGCCATCGCGTAGTCGGCGAAGCACCTCGTCGCTGTGCGCCACACGGCAGTGCAGCGCGACCGGTTTACCGGCGAGCACGGTCAGCGCCGCCGGGAAAACCGAAGACGCGAGGCTGGCCGGCGCGGCGAGCACGAGTCGCTGGCTTCGTTCGCTGCCGAGCTCCGCGACCGCCTCGTCGAGCAAGCCGAGGCATCGTGTGGCGTACTCCGCGAACCGCTCTCCTTCCGGGGTCAGCGCACTGCCCCGGGCTCCGCGTTCGAAAAGCGTTGTGCCCAGCCGACGTTCGAGCGCGGCAAGCCGGGTACTCACCGAAGGACCGCTCATCCGCAGATCAGTCCCTGCGGCGGCGAAGCTCCCGAGACGCGCGGCAGCGGTGAAAACGCTGAGGTCCGTGATGTCGATCGGCGGCACAGCCATAGGCAGAGGTTAACGCTAGCCGAAGGGAAAGTCACTCTTCCGGAACGCTGCACGGCATTCAATAGTGGAAATATGAGCATGGAAAAACCCGGCGAGGATTCCTCGGCGACGGTATCGGCAGCCGACGACCGCCGGTTGCGTCGCGCACTGGGCACGCCATCCCTTGCCATGCTCACGTTTTCCAGTGTGATCGGGTCCGGCTGGCTATTGTCCCCGTACACCGTCGCGAAAGCCGCGGGCCCCGCCGCACTGCTCACCTGGGTGATCGGCGGACTCGCCACGCTTCTGGTCTGCCTGGTGTTCATCGATCTCGCCTTCCGGAATCCGATGTCCGGCGGCAATGTTCGCTGGCCGCGGATGGCCAGTGGTCCGCTCGTCGGTATCGCGGTCAGCTGGGCGATCCTCCTGCAGGCGATCTTCGCCGGGCCGAGCGAATCGACCGCTGTCGCACAGTATCTGGGACGGTGGATCCCCGGCCTGGTCGACGAGGATTCGCTGAGCTGGACCGGCCGGCTACTGGCGGCGGGACTGCTGTTGGTGTTCTGCACGGCCAGCTTCTTCGGGGTCGTTTTCATCACCCGGATCAACAATGTGGTGACCACGATCAAGCTCGTCGTCCCTGCCGTGACCGTGATCCTGTTGCTCGCCAGCGGATTCGACACGGACAACTACCGGATCGGCGGCGGTTTCGCGCCGTACGGTATTTCCTCGGCGCTGAGCGCCGTCGTCGGGGGCGGCGTCGTGTACGCGTTCACCGGAATCAACGGTGCGGCGGTACTTTCCGGTGAGGCAAAGGATCCGCGCAAATCCGTCCCGCGTGCGACCCTCCTGGTGTGGGGTGGTTCGCTGTTGCTGTTCCTGGCATTGCAGGCGGCGATGATCTTCTCGCCACCGAGCGGTCTGCTCGGTTCGGGCTGGCATGGACTCAACCTCAGTTCCCCGCTCGCGCAACTCGCCGGTTTGCTCGGCATGGGCTGGCTTTCCACGGTGCTGATCATCGACGCGGTCTTCTCGCCATCCGGCAGCATGCTGATGGGGACCTCGATCAAGGCGCGCTATACCTACGGTGCGGCGCAGAATGGGCTGCTGCCGAGCGTCTTCACCCGAGTCAATCGCCGTTGGGGCGTGCCGTGGACCGCCTTGCTGCTCAACGCCGTGGTCGGCGCTGTCGTCATCCTCGGTTTCGGCAGCTGGGAATCGATCGCGAGTTCGCTGAGTTTCTTCTACGGACTGAGCTACGCTGTCGTTTCGGTGGCCAGCACAGTGCTCTATCGGTCGGAGGGACACGGATCCGGATGGCTCGGTCGCTGGTCGATGCCGATCGGGTTCACCTCGTTCGTCCTTTCCGGACTCATCCTGTACTGGTCCGGCTGGACGAAAGTGCGGATCGCGTTGCCGATGTTGTTGGCCGGATTCATCATCTACCTCGTGCGCAGGCGGGTGCACCGGGGAAGCGAACCGGTATCGGCGATGCAAGGTTTTTGGCTGATCGGCTGGCTCTTACTGCTCGGTTCCTTTTCCTTCCTCGGCGCATTCGACGGCATCGAAGTCATCAGTGCACCGTGGGATACCGTGCTCGCCACCGCCGTCAGTGCCGGAACATGGTGGCTGGCCCACCGCTCCGGTGTGCAGTACCGGCAAGCGCTCGCCAGGCGAGCGGCGCAGCATTCCGATTCCTGGTCGATCAACGAAGCTCGAGCCTGAAACACAAACCCAGAAAGCAGAGGTACTCCGTTGACCGAAGCACGCTACGCCGGGCTCGATTGGGATGTGGCGCGATCGCGCGAACGCCGGACCAAGCGGTGGTCGGTATACGGGCCGGAAGTGCTCGATCTGACGGTCGCCGAGATGGATCTGCCGATCGCCGAGCCGATCATGGCCGCGTTGCGGGACGCCCTGCAGCGCCAGACCGTCGGCTATCCGATCCCGGCTTCGGCTTCCGATCTGCCAGAAATCGCCGCCGGTTGGCTCACCGAGCGGCATGGGCTCGCGGCAGAGCCGGCGGCCATCGGACTGCTCCCCGAGCTGATGCGCGGCATCACCCATTCGATCCGGCTGTTCACCGAACCGGAATCGCCGGTCGTCGTCCCGACGCCGAGCTACCGCAGCTTCTTCGGTGCGATCGAACTGGCCGGTCGCCACGCTGTCGAAGTCCCGATGCGCACCGATTCCGGTGAGTATCAGCTCGATATCGAGCAGATCGACTCGGCATTGGCGGCCGGGGCGGGCAGCGTGCTGCTCTGTCACCCGGCGAACCCGGTCGGCCGGATCTTCACCCCCGCCGAACTGCGCGCGCTCGCCACGGTGATCGACCGCCATGGTGCGCGCGTGATAAGCGATGAAATACATGCACCGGTGCGGTATCAGCGGGAGTTCACGCCCTACGCCTCGCTCGATGCGACAACCCGCGGGCACTCGGTCACACTCTTCAGCGCCACCAAGGCATGGAACATTCCGGGCCTGCGCTGCGGCTTCATCGCGCTCACCAACCCGGAGGACCGCGTACTGTGGAAAACCCTTCCCGGCGCGGCGACCGGTGGAATCAGCCCGCTCGGCATGCTCGGCTCCGCTGCCGCATTCCAGCACGGTGCGCCATGGCTGGACAACGCCATCCGGTTCCTCGAGGACAACCGGAAACTACTCGCCAGGCTGTTCGCCGAGGCCGATCTTTCGGCTGTCTACCGACCGGCGGCCGCCACCTACCTCGCCTGGCTCGATCTACGCACCCTGGGATCCGGGGCACGGCCGGCTCGACTGCTGCTCGACGAGGCGGCCGTAGCCACCGCACCGGGCCCGGACCACGGCGAAGCGGGCAGCGGCTTCGTCCGGCTCAATTTCGCAACCCAGCCCGAGATACTCGAAGAGGCGGTCCGCCGCATCATCAAGATCCTCGGCGAACACGGCTGAGCTCGACGGCAAGGAGCTCACCGACGGTCCTACACTTCGCACCTGTCCGCGCGGCTGCGATC
This sequence comes from Sciscionella sediminilitoris, assembly GCF_000737195.2. GTDB lineage: Bacteria > Actinomycetota > Actinomycetes > Mycobacteriales > Pseudonocardiaceae > Sciscionella > Sciscionella sediminilitoris. Next base: position 2,141 of record NZ_JALM01000085.1, on the reverse strand, counting down.
CCGACCGCCGCAGCCACGCGGCCCGGAAGCCGAGTGGGACCTGCACGTGCGTCCGGTCAGGTCGAGTCGCTCGATCCGGCCGCGGTCGACAACTGCGTGGTCTACGCCCACGCCAGTGCCGAGCGGGTGGCGGGCATGGCGACCCGAATCCCAGGCATCATCCGCAGGCGGTAAAGCCTCGACCAGCGAGTCGAATGCGGTGCGGTTCCCCTTTCGCCCCGGGCGGGATGGTCCGGGGCGCTCGCCTTGGGTCACCCACCCGGGGACTACTGGAGCAACAAAAAGTTGCTATAGTGGTGGCGGTAGGGATCCCAGGGAAAGGAGACCGGGATGCGGATTCTGGTCAGTGGTGCAGGGGTGGCCGGGTTGAGTGCGGGCATCGATCTGGCTCGTGCGGGGCACACGGTCGAGATCGTCGAACGCGCCGGACACTTGCGTACCAATGGTTCACCGATCGACGTACGTGGTGACGCCGTCGGTGTCATCGAACAGATGGGATGCCTGGATGAGGTCGTCGAGCATTCCATCACGATGACCGAGGGAGCGAAGTTCGTCGCCGAGGACGGTTCGGTGATCGCTCCGCAGCCGATGGCGGAGACCAACGATTCCGACGACGATGTCGAGATTCCGCGCGAAGACCTGATGCGGATTCTGCGGGAGGCTCTGCCCGAGGATGCGCAGCTGCGTTTCGAGGACTCCGTTCGGAGCCTGTCCGACGACGGTACCGAGGTGACCGTCGTGTTCGAATCGGGACAGCAGGGCCGGTACGACATCGTCGTCGGCGCGGACGGGGCGCATTCGACCGTGCGGCGACTGGTGTTCGGCCCGGAACAGGACTTCGTCAAGCATCTGGGTCTCTACGTCGCGATCGGCAACGCGCCGACGGAGGCGGTCCCGGGAAACGCACCGCATTCGGTGCACATCCTCAATCTGCCCGGGCGAATGGCGTGTCTGGGCCGGTATCGTGACCAAGCGCTCGCGATCTTCACCTTCCGTTCGGAACGCATCGAGTACGACCACCACGACCTGTCCGCGCAAAAGCGCATCCTCACCGATTTCTACGGCGAAGACCGGCAGTGGAAAATTCCCGATCTACTGGCCGCCGCCCAGGCGGACCCGGAACTGTACTTCGACGCCATCGCTCAGATCCACATGCCCGTATGGCACGAGGGACGCGTCGTACTCGTCGGCGACGCCGCACACTGCGCGACCCCGATGGCAGGCCGCGGCACCTCGCTGGCGCTGACCGGAGCATGGATCCTCACCGAAGAACTCACCCGGCACGACGGCGACCACGCAGGGGCGTTCACCGAATACGAACGGCGCCAACGGCCCTACTCGGACAAGGCACAGGCCTCCGCCAGCGGTGGGGCCGATCTCATGGTCCCCGCCACGGAAGAGGACATCGAGCAGCGCAACACACGACTGCTTTCCGCGCAGTAAGTCAAGGACAGCAAGCGATACCTCGGGAGCACATGAGCATGACCGAGCGCCGCAGAACGGGCAAGGACACCGCAAGCGCGACACCGGCACGCCGTCCGGGCGGGCGGAACGGCCGCCTGCGCGAACGCATGCTGACCGCCGCGGCCGAGCTCATCGCGCGGGATGGCATCGAGAGGTTTCGCTACGAGGGAGTGGCCGAGCTCGCCGAGGTGAACAAGACCACGGTCTACCGGAACTGGCCGGACCGCGCCGAACTGGTGATCGAGGCACTTTCCTCCTACGACGCGGACACCGTCACGGTGAAGGACTCCGGTGACCTCCGCACGGATCTGGCGGACCTCCTCGTGGCCCTCGCGGATTCCCTGTCCACTCCGCGCGGGCGCGCGCTGTCGAACGTCGCGGCCACTTCCCCGGCGAGCGAGGAAGTGATCGCGATCGTGGATGCCGCGCACGAACGGCGAATGACGACCATGCGTCAGCGACTCGACAAGGCGTTCGAACGCGGCGAGCTACCGCCGATGGATGCTCATTTCCTCACCGAAATGCTCGCCGGTCCGGTGCATCTGCTCCTGCGCCGAGGACCACGCTGCTTCACCCGCGAGGACGCGGAACAGATCACCGACATCATCCTGGCCGGCATCCGCGCCCGGAAATAGCCGATCAATCTTGGAGCAGTCATGGAAAATGACCGTTATCCG
>NZ_JALM01000084.1 GCF_000737195.2 Sciscionella sediminilitoris | reverse complement strand
GAGCACGCCGAGCGGGATGTCGAGGTCCACCGACTGCAGGTTGTGCTCGTTCGCGCCGCGGATCTCCAGTGTTCCCGTGGGGGCGCGGACCGTGTCCTTGAGCGCGGCCCGGTCGTCGAGGTGGCGTCCGGTGACGGTGTCGCTGCGCCGCAGGTCCGCGACATCGCCCTCGAAGCAGACGGTGCCGCCCGCGGTGCCCGCACCCGGGCCGAGATCCACGACGTGGTCGGCGATCGCGATGATCTCCGGCTTGTGCTCCACGACGAGGACGGTGTTTCCCTTGTCCCGCAACCGGAGCAGCAGTTCGTTCATCCGCTGGATGTCGTGCGGGTGCAGCCCGATCGTCGGCTCGTCGAACACATAGGTGACATCGGTGAGCGCGGAACCGAGGTGCCGGATCATCTTCGCGCGCTGCGCCTCGCCACCGGAGAGCGTGCCCGCCGGGCGGTCCAGGCTGAGGTAGCCGAGCCCGATCTCCACGAAGGAGTCGAGTGTCTCCCCCAGCGCCGTGAGCAGCGGACCGACCGAGGGCGCGTCCAGCGAACGCACCCACTCGGCGAGATCGCTGATCTGCATCGCGCAGGCCTCGGCGATGTTCCGTCCCCCGATCTTCGCGGACCGCGCGAGCTCACTGAGCCGGGTTCCTTCGCATTCCGGACAGGTGTCGAAGGTGATCGCCCGGTCCACGAATGCGCGAATGTGCGGTTGCATCGACTCGCGGTCCTTGGCGAGCATCGACTGCTGGATCCGCGGGATCAGGCCCATGTACCAGACGTTGACGCCCTCGACCTTGATCCTGGTCTGTTCCCTGTAGAGCAGGTCGTTCAGTTCGCGCTTCGTGTACTTGCGGATCGGTTTGTCCGGGTCGAGATACCCCGAACCCCGGTAAATGCGGCCGTACCAGCTGTCCCCGGCGTGATTGGGGACGAGCAGCGCGCCCTCACTGAGTGATTTGCTGTCGTCGTAGAGCTGGGTGAGATCGAAATCGGAGACCCGGCCCATCCCCTCGCAGCGGGTGCACTGGCCACCGGTCACGCTGAAGCTGCGCCGCTCCTTGATGGTCCGCCCACCGCGTTCGAAGCTGACCGCCCCCGCACCGCTGACCGAGGCGATGTTGAAGGAGAACGCCTTGGGGGACCCGATGTACGGTTCCCCGATCCTGCTGAACAACACGCGCAGCATGGCGTTGGCATCGGTGGCGGTGCCGACCGTGGACCGGGCATCGGTGCCCATCCGCTCCTGATCCACGATGATCGCAGTGGTCAGCCCGTCGAGCAGGTCGACTTCCGGGCGGGCGAGCGTGGGCATGAAGCCCTGCAGGAAGGCACTGTAGGTCTCGTTGATCATCCGCTGCGATTCCGCGGCGATCGTGCCGAAGACCAGTGAGCTCTTGCCCGATCCGGAGACCCCGGTGAACACCGTCAGCCGCCGTTTCGGGAGCGCCACACTGATATCGGCAAGGTTGTTCTCCCGCGCACCGTGCACCCGGATCAGGTCGTGGCTGTCCGCCACGTGCCCCTTCGCTGTTCGGGTGGCTGTGCTCATGGCCGCTCCTGGATACGGATCATGTTGCCGGCCGGATCACGGACCCCGCAGTCGCGAACCCCGTACGGCTGCTGGGCCGGTTCCTGGACGATCTCGGCGCCGCTGGCCTGGACCCGTTCGAACGTGGTGTCCAGGTCCGGGGTGGCCAGCAGCACCATCCCGTAGGTGCCCTTGGCCATCATCTCCGCGATGGTGCGCTGTTCCTCCTCGGTGACCCCGGGACTCGCGGCCGGTGGATACAGCACGATGGAGGTGTCCGGCTGGCCCTCGGGACCGAGCGTGATCCAGTGCATGCCCTGGTAGGCCACATCCTGGCGGACCTCGAAGCCGAGGGTGTCGCGGTAGAAGGCCAGCGAGGCCTCCGGATCGGTGTGCGGGAGGAAGCTCGAGTAGATGCTGATGTCCATGCCGGTCACGCTAGTTGCGGCGCACCGGAGGGCGCTTCTCGATTCCTGATCGGTCTGGTGACCTGTTTCGCCACGCACGAGGGCATTCCCTCGGTCGCGGAACCCGCCTCTTTCCGGTAGGTGCTCGGTGACATGCCGACCAGTTCGGTGAAGCGGCTGCTGAACGTGCCGAGCGAGGAACAGCCGACCGCGAAGCAGACCTCGGTGACGCTGAGATCGCCCCGGCGCAACAGGGCCATCGCGCGTTCGATGCGCCGCGTCATCAGATAGGAATAGGGCGACTCCCCGTAGGCGCGGCGGAATTCGCGGCTGAGATGGCCCGCCGACATGTGCACACCCCTGGCGAGCGCCTCCACATCCAGTGGCTGCGCATACTCGCGATCCATCCGGTCCCGGACCCGGCGCAGCAAGGCCAGATCACGAAGGGCCGGATCACGAGGGGATTGAGCAGGTCTGCTGGTCACACCGCGAATCCTGCCATATGCCGGTCCGTTTTGGGTCAGTTCGTCCTGGCCGCGGCGAGGACCACGAGCAGCGCGGCCACCGCGAGCACCCCGAAGCCGAAGACCGCCAGGGCGGACACCGGGGCGAGGCTGACCACCAGGGTCACCACGCACACCCCGAGCGCGGTGCCGATCCCCCGCGCCATGTTCACCATCCCGCCGGTCAGTCCGGAGCAACTGGCCGGGACCGCGGACATCACCAGCGCGTTGTTCGCCGGGGTGAACAGGCCGAGCCCGATACCGAGCACGAACAGGCCGACCGCGAGCAGCCAGACCGGCGTCGCCGCGAACACGAGGACCAGCAGGGCCAGCACGCACAGCACACCGCCCGCGACCCCGCGCCGCCTGCTCGACCACGCCTTGGGCAGCAGCCGGGAGCCGAGGGTGGCCGCGACCGCGAACCCGGCGGGAAGGGCCGTGGTCACCGCGCCCGCGAGTCCGGTGTCCTCCGGCAGCAGCGCGGGCACCAGCACCAGCGGTCCGAACAGCACGAGATAGCCGACCAGTGCTCCGCTCAGCCCGGCCCGCACCACCCGGGTGGACAGCAACCACGGCGGCACGAGCGGGGTCCGCGAGCGGCGCTGCCGCAGCACGAAACCGGCGAGGGCGAGCACCCCGAGCGCGAGCGCGCACGGTGGCACCGCGACGGGCACGTCCAGTCCGGAGACCGAGGACAGGCCGAACAGCACCAGACCCGCCCCGAGGGCGAGCAGCACCGGATCGGTGATCGCGACCGGACCGGGTGCGCTGCGTTCCCTGGTGCGCGGCAGCAGGAGATAGCCCGCGACCAGGCCGAGCACCCCGACCGGCAGGTTCACCAGGAACACCCAGCGCCAGCCGAGCCCGTCCACCAGTACCCCGCCGATCAGCGGACCGATCGCCAGGCCGAGCGCCTGTGCCGCGGCCTGCATGCCGAGGGCACCGCGCCGGCGTTCGGCGGGCACCGCGGTGGAGACCAGGGCGACGCTGTTGGCCTGCAGCAGTGCCGCCCCGCACGCCTGCAGCACCCGGAACACGATCAGCCAGCCGAGGTCCGGTGCCACCCCACAGGCTGCCGAGGCCGCGGTGAACACGGCGAATCCGTAGAGGTAGAGCTGCTTGCGGCCGAACCGGTCGGCGATCCGGCCGACCGGGACGAGCAGAGCGACCAGAGTCAGCAGATAGGCCAGCGAGACCCACTGCACGGCAGCGAGGCTGGAGCCGAAGGAGTCCCGGATCCCACCGAAGGCCAGGGTCACGATCGAGGCGTCGAGCTGCCCGAGGAATGCCCCGAAGCAGACGGCGCCGACCGCGAGCCAGGGTGCCGAGCGCAGTGCCACGATGCGGCGCGGACGGGGTGCTTCGGTTCGCAACACTTCGAGCAGCGCACTCACGCTCCCAAGAATACCTCGATCTCCGATGTATTTGGAGGGGTGCTCGTATTCTGTAATCGTGACAACACCATTTGTGGGGCCATTCGAGCCGAACGAACCCGCCGAAGTCGACGCCCGGCGCCTCACCGAGGTCGTTACCCGGCTGCGCAGGGCGCTGCGGACCAGCATCCGGAGCGACTACCCGTGGGAATCCCGTCCCATGGCGCAGGTCGAGCTGCTCATGACGCTCGCGGACAACGCCCCGGCACGCGTCGGCCATCTCGCCGAGCTGCTCCAGCTCGCACCCAACACGGTCAGCGGGCTCGTGCAGCAGCTCGTGGACGCGGGGCTCGCCTCCCGGCAGACCGACAAGGGCGACCGCCGCGCCGCGAGCATCACGCTCACCCCGGAGGGTGAACGTGAGCTGCGCGGCTGGCGCCAGGCGCACGAGCAGCGGATCGGTTCCGCGCTGGACCGCCTGGCCATCGACGACCGGGAGGCGGTGCTCGCCGCGCTGCCCGCACTCGATGAACTGGTCGACCAGCTGGTCGCCGTCTCCGGTGTCGGCGGGGTCCGGCCGCTCACCTTCTAGCCGCGGCCGGTTCAGCCTCGCCGGTAGCGGCGCACCGCGAGTGGCACGAACACCAGGAGCAGCAGCACCGGCCAGCACCCGGCGAGCACGAGCGGATGCTCGCCCGCCCAGGTCAGCGCACCCCAGCCGGGGTTGCCGAACAGTTGCCGGGCCGCGGCCGCGGTCGCCGAGAGCGGATTCCACTCCGCGATCGCGCCCAGCCAGGGCGGCATGGTGGACGGCGACACGAACGCGCTCGAGCAGAAACCGAGCGGCCACACCAGGATCTGCACCGCGGTGACCAGTTCGGTCCGGCGCACGAGCAGCCCGAGGTAGATGCCGAGCCAGACGAGCGCGAACCGCAGCAGCAGAAGCAGCGCCACGGCGGCCAGCCCGGGCCCGATCCCCTGGTTGGCCCGCCAGCCGACGAGCAGCCCGCAGCCGAGCAGCACGGCGAGCCCCGCGCAGGAGTTGAGCATGTCGGCGGCCGCACGAGCGGTGAGAATCGCCGTCCTGCGCACCGGCATGGCGCGGAACCGGTCGGTCACGCCCCGGTTCAGGTCCGCGGTGACCGCGCCGAGCGTCGACTCCAGGCCGAACATCATGGCCAGCGCGTACACCCCGGGCATGAGGTAGTCCAGATAGGACCCGTTCGGCACGGTGAACGCGCCGCCGAACAGATAGCCGAAAATCAGCACCTGCAGCACCGGGAACAGCAGCGCGATCACGACCGGGGCGGGCTGGTGCACCCAGCGCTGCACTTCGCGCCTGGTCAGGAGGTAGCCGTCGAGCAGCGCGGTCATCGGTGATCGCCCTCCCGGTCCCCGTTCAGCGCGAGGAAGGCCTCGTCCAGGGTCGGCTGGCGCAGTTCGATATCGGCGAGCTCGACCGGAGCCGAACGCAGTGCCCGCACCAGGCTGTCCAGCGCGGCCAGCCGGTCGGTCACCCCGATGCTGGCGGTGTTCGTCTCCGGATCGAGGTGCACCCCTGCACCGATCGCTGCGGTCAGGAGCTCCCCCGCGCGCTCGAGCTTCCCGGGTTCACGCACGATCACGTCGATCCGGTCCCCGCCGAGCCGGGACTTGAGTTCCCGTGGCGCCGCCTCCGCGATCACCCGGCCGCGATCGAGCACGGTCACCCGGTCGGCCAGCTGATCGGCCTCGTCCAGGTACTGCGTGGTGAGCAGCACCGTGGTGCCCTCGGCGACCAGTTCGCGCACGCAGTCCCAGACCTGGCCGCGCCCGCGCGGGTCGAGTCCGGTGGTCGGTTCGTCGAGGAACAGCACCCCGGGCGCCCGCACCATGCTGGCCGCGATGTCCAGCCGCCTGCGCATCCCGCCGGAATAGGTGCGCACCCGTCGCCCGGCCGCCGCGCCGAGCCCGAAGCGCTCGAGCAGTTCCCGCGCGCGTATCCGGGCTCGCCGCGCGGGCAGGTGGTGCAGCCGCGCGTACAGCTCGAGGTTCTGCCATCCGGTCAGTTCCTCGTCCACCGTCGAGTACTGCCCGACGAGTCCGATCCGTTCCCGCACCCGCGCCGGTGCCGCGCGCACGTCGATCCCGTCCACCAGGGCACTGCCTTCGTCCATCGCCGTCAGGGTGGTCAGGATCCGCACGACCGTCGTCTTGCCCGCTCCGTTGGGCCCCAGCAGCCCGTGCACCGTGCCGGGTGCCACCTCGAGCCGGATCCCGTCGAGCGCCGTCTCCGCTCCGTACCGCTTCCGCATTCCGTCGACTGAAATCATGCCGTACACTGTACCGTACATAGTACGAAACAGGGTGAACTACGCTGGCGCGCGGCCACACGCAGGACGAGATGGGTTAGGTCGGATGCCCGAATTCGTAGGCGCCTCGGACCCGGCGCGCAGCATGGCGCTCCTCTGGCGCGGTGCCGAACAGGGGAAACGCAAGGGCGGCAAGGACATTTCGGTGGACAAGGTCCTCGCCGCGGGCATCGAGATCGCCGATGCGCACGGGCTGGGCATGCTGTCCATGCGCAAGGTCGCCGAACATCTGGGCGTCGGCACCATGTCGCTGTACACCTATGTGCCGGGCAAGGCCGAGCTGCTCGACGTGATGGTCGACGCGGTGTACGCCGGCTGCGCGGCCCCCTATCCGGAGGAGGCGGACTGGCGGGACCGGCTGCGCCAGGTCGCGGAGGAGAACTGGGCGCTCTACCAGCGCCACCCCTGGCTGCGGCACATCGCCTCACCGCGTGGCGGCCTCGGCCCCAACGTGATCGCCAAGTACGAGCACGAACTGCGCGCCGTGGACGGCATCGGGCTCAGCGATATGGAGATGGACCTGGTGATCGGCCAGATCGGCTGGCACGTGCACAGCGCGGCGCGCGAACACCTGGACGCGGCCGAACTCGAGGCGCACTCCGGGGTCAGCGATATGGAGTGGTGGTCCACCGCGGGCCCGCTACTGTCCAGGGTGCTGCCCGCGGACCGGTTCCCGGTCGCCACCCGGGTGGGCACCGCCGCCGGTGAGGAAAACCAGGCGGCGAGCAACCCGAAGCGGCTGCTCGCCTTCGGCCTGGAACGGATCCTGGGCGGGATCGAGGCGCTGCTCGCCGGCCGCTGAGCCCGAAGCGGACCGGAACGTCCTAGGAACCACCGGCTCCGCTGGAGATCAGGCTCTGCGGAACCTCCTGGTCCGAGTTCAGCGCCTCGAACATCTGCTTCGCCTTCGACTTGCTCCACACGACCGAACCGCCGGAACTGCCCGAGACCGGGACGATCGTGGTGTTCACCCCGCCGCTGGAGATCCCGCGCAGGTCCCAGGCGAGTCCGATCAGGTTCCACACGTGGTCGGTGTCGTCCACGGTGAGCGAGCCGGGCAGATCGGCGAGCAGCGGGAACAGCCGGAACGGGTTGAGGAAGGTCGCCGGGCTGGCCATCTGATCGGCGAGCGCCCCGATGAACTCACGCTGGTGGTTGGTGCGCGCGTAGTCACTCGCGGCGAAGGCGTGCCTGCTGCGGACGTAGCCGAGCGCGTGCTGGCCGTCCAGGTCCTGGCAGCCCGACTTGAGGTTGATGCCCGCGAAGTCGTCCTTGACCGGCTCCTTGAGGCACATGTTCACCCCGCCGACATCGTCCACGATCCCGGCGAAGCCACCGAACCCGATCTCCATGTAGTGATCGAGCCGCATTCCGGTGTTCTGCTCCACGGTCTTCGCGAGCAGTTGCGGGCCACCGTAGGCGAAGGCCGCGTTCAGCTTCGTCCTGCCGTGGCCGGGGATGTTCACCAGCGAATCGCGCATCAGGCTGATCAGCGTCGGCTTGGTGCCGTTCGACGGCAGGTGCAGCAGCATCATCGTGTCGGTCCGCTTACCGCCCGCGTCCTGGGATGTACCGGTGTGCAGCTTCGCCGCCTGCTCCTCGTCCAGGCCTTCGCGGCTGTCCGAGCCGACGATCAGCCAGTTGGTGCCCTCACCGGCCGCGGGTTTGCCCGAGTAGTCGGTGATCGCGTCGACCCGGTTGAGCGAGGTGTCCACGTACACCCCGAAGCCGACGATCAGCACCACGAGCAACAGCACGATCAGGCCGATGATCCGGCGCGGCCGCCACCGGCGCCTGCGCCTGCGCGCCGTTGGCGGACGGCGGCCGTAGTCCTCGCCGCCGCGCGGGCGCCCGCCGTCCGGATCGCGCTCCGTTCGCGCGGGCGGGCGGTATCCCTCCGGGGTGACACGTCCGCGCGCTCCCTCGGGAGCAGCGCGCCCGCGGGGCGGAGTCGGTCGGTACCCCGGTGGACGATAACCACCGCCCTGGTTGCCGTATCGATCCACGATGCCTCGCTGACCACCGTTCATACTCGAAAGGACGTGTCGGCACGCTACGGGTTGTCACCGAGCGGCCTCGTGCAGGCGGCCAGTGTAGGGCACGCCACGTCACGCTAACGTTGGCCTCGTGACCGAGCACTTGAGCATTCCCACGCCCGCCGGTTCCTTCGACGCGATCGCGGCCGGCCCGGAGGACGGACGCGGAGTACTGCTGCTGCACGGCTTCCCCCAGTCCTCCCTGGAGTGGTCGCACCAGCTGGCCGAGCTCGGGGCGAACGGGTACCGCGCGATCGCCTTCGACCAGCGCGGCTACTCCCCCGGCGTGCGCCCGAGCGAGGTGGCCGAGTACACCGATGAGCAGCTGTGCGCGGATGTGCTCGCGGTCGCCGATGAGCTCGGCTGGAGCCGGTTCGACCTCGTCGGGCACGACTGGGGCGCCTACGTCGGCTGGGCGACCGCGGCCGGAAACCCGGACCGGATGCGCACCCTGACCGCGGTCTCGGTCCCGCATCCCGCGCCGTTCCTCGAGGCCGTGCGCACCGACGAGGACCAGCAGACCCGTTCGCGGTACATGCAGACCTTCCGGCAGGCCGGAGTCACCGAGCGTGCCTTCGCGGAGAACCCGCAGGCCTTCGGCGCCCTGTTCGAGCGTGCTGTCCCGCACGATCACGTGCGCGAGTACCTGGAGCGGCTCGCCGAACCGGGCGCCCTGACCGCCGCGCTGAACTGGTACCGCGCCATGCACCTGAACAGGCCGGTGGATCCGGTCACGGTGCCCACCATGTACGTGTGGAGCACCGAGGATGTCGCGGTCGGTTCCACCGCGGCACTGGCCACCGAGCACTACGTCACCGGGCCCTACCGCTTCGAGATGCTCGAGGACCTGACGCACTGGCTGCCCGAGCAGGCCGCGGAACGGCTCTCCGCCCTCCTGCTCGAACACCTCGCGGCACACCGCGCGTAATCTGCCCTAACCATGACGCTGTTCGAACCGACCGGTCAGGGCTGGACCCAGATCCTCGAGCTGCTGATCGCGCTCGTGCTGTGTTCGCTGATCGGCCTCGAGCGCCAGATCAAGCAGAAGAGCGCCGGGCTGCGCACGCACACCCTCGTCGGACTCGGGTCCGCGCTGTTCGTGCTGTTCTCCAAGTACGGATTCGCCGATGTGCTCGCCGAGGGCCGCGTCGTGCTGGACCCGTCCCGGGTGGCCGCGCAGATCGTGTCCGGCATCGGCTTCATCGGCGGCGGGCTGATCTTCGTCCGCCGCGACGTGGTTCGCGGGCTCACCACGGCCGCCGTGGTCTGGGTGTCCGCCGCCGTCGGCTGCGCCTCGGCCGCCGGGCTGCCGCTGCTGGCCGCCGTGGTCACCGGGGCACACTTCCTCGTGGTGTACGGATACCCGCCGATGGTGCGGATGCTGATGAAGGCCCGCCCGTCGAGCACCGTGGTCCGGGTGCGCTACGCCGACAGCAGAGGTGTGCTGCGCGTGGTGCTCGGCATCGCCACCGGCGCCGGGTTCACCATCGGCGATCTGAGCACGCGCCGGGACGAGGACCCGCTCACCGGAGGGGTGGACGTGCGGATCCGGGTCACCGGGACCACGCCGGTACACGAACTGGTCAGCTCGCTGTCCGAGGTGGACGGCGTGTATTCGGTCCGCACCGAGGACGACGACGCGGACGAAGAGGAGGAAGAGACCGACTAGGCGGTCTAGGCCTGCTTGGCCCGCCCGGTCCTGGTCTTCGTGGCACCGCCGCGCCCGCGCAGCTGTGCACCGGACTCGCAGAGCACCCGGTGCACGAACCCGTAGGAGCGTCCGGTCGAGGCGGCGAGCACGCGGATGCTCGCCCCCTTCTCGTACTTCTTCTTCAGGTCGGTGGCAAGCTTGGTTCGGTGATTGCCGGTGATACGGGCACCCTTTTTCAGTTCAGCCACTTTTCCCCGCCTCCAGAAGGTCGCGGCTTGTTCCCCGTCAGCAGACATGATCGAACAATGACCTAGATCACGCCAGGCGAAACCGGGAAATCCGCCTTCGATGGCCATATCGCTCACCCGGTTGGCGCAGTTCGGCCTACCCAGACGCGTCCTGCCTCATTTCGGCCGGAACCGAAACGAGGCCGCCGTACGGTGACCGTATGACGGATCCACGACTGGCGACCCGGCTCGGTGGCGAGGCCGACTTCGCGGTACCCGCGGAGCTCATCGGCCACCCGGCACGCGCGGCGATGCTGCTCGCGCTCGTCGACGGGCGCGCGCTGCCGATGTCGATGCTCGCCAGCGAGGCGGGGATCGCCGCGTCGACCGCGAGCGAGCATCTCGGCAGGCTCGTGGACGGTGGCCTGCTGCGCACCCGCAAGGAGGGCAGGCACCGCTACTACGAGCTGGCCTCCGCGGCAGTGGCCGAGGTACTCGAACAGCTCGCCCGGCTCGCCCCGCCACGCCCGGTGCGCTCGCTGCGCGCCGGGACCCGGGCGGCCGCGCTGCGATTCGCGCGCAGTTGCTACGACCACATCGGCGGGCACCTCGGGGTCGCCCTGATGCGTTCGCTGCTCGACCGGGAGGCGATCGTGGGCGGGGACGGCAGGCATCACGAGGGCAACGGTGACCGGCTCTCCGCGCCCGGACGGGTGCTCGAATACCGGCTCACCGGCACCGCGCACGCCCTGCTCACCGAACTCGGCACCGAGCTGCCGATGACCGGAAGGCGCACCGTCGGGTACTGCGTCGACTGGACCGAGCAGCGCCACCACCTCGCCGGTACCCTCGGCGCGGTACTGCTGCGCACCTGCGAGGACCGGGGCTGGATCGTCCGGGATGTGCGCGGTATCCGGCGCGCGATCGGCGTCACCGAACCGGGCAGGCGCGCGTTCGCCGAGCACTTCGGCATCGATGTGAACGCGCTCACCACCGGCTGAGCACATTTCGGCCGTACCCGAATATCCGCGGCCCTAACGTCGATCGCATGCAAGGGGTCACCACATCGCACTCGACCGGGGCGCAGGGACGGGTGCTCGACGCCCGGCTGCTCACCCTCAGCCTCGGCTTCTTCGTGGTCATCATGGACGCCACGATCGTCAACACCGCGAATCCCACCATCGGGGCACAGCTGCACGCGGGACTCGGTGCGCTGCAATGGGTTCTGGACGGCTACACCCTGGTGTTCGCCTGTCTGCTGCTCACCGGGGGAAGCCTGGCCGACCGGTTCGGCGCGCGCCGGGTGTTCCTCACCGGGCTGCTGCTGTTCGCCCTCGCCTCGGCCGGGTGCGGTCTCGCCACCGATGTCACGGTGCTCAACCTCGCCCGCGTGGTGCAGGGCATCGCCTCGGCTCTCGCGCTGCCCAGTTCCCTCTCGCTGATCGCGGCGAGCTTCCCCGATGCCACCAGGCGCGCCCGCGCGATCGGCATCTGGGGCGCGGTCGGCGGGATCGCGGCGAGCACCGGACCGCTGGCCGGCGGCGTGCTCACCGGGACACTCGGCTGGCGGCCGATCTTCCTGATCAACATCCCGATCTGCCTGATCGCCGCGCTGCTCACGATCCGCACCATTCCCGCACCGGCCCCGCGCACCGGGGTCGGGTTCGACCTGACCGGTCAGCTGGCCCTGGTACTGGCCTCGGCTGCGCTCGTTTTCGGGCTGATCAACGGAAAACACGGCTGGGCGGATCCGCTCACCCTCGGCTCGATCGCGCTCGGTCTCGCCGGGTTCGCGGTGTTCGGCCTGGTGGAACACCGGGTGCGCACGCCCATGTTCCCGCTCCCACTGCTGCGCCACCCCGGCCTCCGGCACTCGCTGCTGGTGGGCTGCGCGATCAACACCGGCATCTACGGGGTCCTGTTCGTGTTGACGTTCTTCTTGCAGCACACCAGGAATCTGCCGCCGCTGCTGGCCGGTCTCGCGGTCGCCCCGCTCGCGGCGATCACCCTGTTCGGTTCCGCGTTCTCCGGCCGGGCCATGATCCGGTTCGGCACGAAACCGGTGCTGTGTTCCGGGGTTTCCCTCGCCGCGCTCGGCGCCGGATGGCTCGCCGCGACCGCGCACGCCCCGTATCCGGTCCTGCTGCCCGGCATGGTGCTGCTCGGTTTCGGCGTTTCGTTCACGATGCCCGCGGCCACCGCGACCGCGATCGGTTCGGTTCCCGCGGAACGCGCCGGGCTCGCCTCCGGGGCGCTCAACGCCAGCAGGCAGTTCGGCAGCGCGATCGGGGTCGCGGTGCTCGGATCACTGAGCGAATCCGGCGGGATGGCACTCGCCGCCATCGCCGGTGCCCTCGCCCTGTTCCTCGCCGTGCCCTCGGCGCTGCGGGCCGGTAGGTCCCGCGCGGGGAAGGCCGCGTAGGCCCCGGTGCTCAGCGCTTCCTGCCGACCGCGGCGTACATCGCGGACGCTTCCGGATCCTCGGCTTCCACCGGATCATCGGGGCGCCACTGCTTGGTCCACACCACGCCGGGCGCCACCAGTTCATAGGGCGTCAGCATCGCGGTGAAGCGTTCCTTGCTCCGCAGATGCCCGGAACGGTTCGCCGAGGCCGTGTACCGCGCGGCCACCGCGGCCGTCCGCATCCCGGCCGCCCCCTCCGCGGTGGCGTGCGAGACGACCGCGTGGCTGCCCGGAACCGTCGCGGCCGCGTACCGGGCGAGGATCCCGTCCGGGTCCTCCTCGTCCGGTACGAAATGCAGGATCGCCAAGGCCATCACCGTCACCGGTTCGGTGAAGTCGAGCAGTTCCCCGGCCTTCTCGATCACCTCGTCCACGTCCTGCAACCGGGCCCGCACGGATATGGCCCGCTCGTCCCCGGACAGCTTGCGCACCCCGTGAGCGGCCGCGATCGGTTCGCTGTCCACGTACACGACCTTCGCGTCCGGGTGCACCGCGCGGGCCACCTCGTGGGTCGGGTGCGCCGTCGGAATCCCCGCGCCCAGGTCCAGGAACTGCCGGACGCCCTGTTGTGCGGCGAACCGGACCGCGCGGCCCTGGAACCGGCGGTTGGCGATGGCCGCGATCCGCGCCTCGGGCAGGATCGCGAGCATCTTGTTCGCGAATTCCCGGTCGGCCTCGAAGTTCGCGCCGCCACCCAGGTAGTAGTCGTAGACCCGCGCCACGTTCGGCGTCGTGGTGTCGATGTCCTGCTCGTTCACCCGGTCACTACTTCCTGCCGACGGCGGCGTAGATGGCGAGGTGGTCGGCGTCCGCGGGGACATCCCGGTCGTCCTCCGGATGCCATTGCGCCGTCCACGTGATGCCCGGTTCCACGAGATCGTAGGGGGCCAGGATCGCGGCGAACTCCTCCTTGGTGCGCAGGTACGCCGAGTAGTCGGCCTTGCCCCGATACCCGGCGGCCGCCTTCCGGACCCGCTCGGCGCCCGCGCCTTCCGCGGTGCCGTGCGAGGCGATCAGGTAGCTGCCCGGCGCGGTCGCCTTCGCGTATCGGGCGGTGATTCCCTCCGGATCGTCCTCGTCGGAGACGAAGTGCAGGATCGCCACCAGCATCACGGCCATCGGCTCGGTGAAATCGAGCAGCTGCCCGGCCTGGGTCAGCACGGACTCGCAGTTCGGCAGCCGGTCCTCGACCACAAGACAGTTCTCGTCCCCGTCCAGGGTGCGGCGGGCATGTGTCACCGCGACCGGTTCGCTGTCCACGTACACGAC
>NZ_JALM01000083.1 GCF_000737195.2 Sciscionella sediminilitoris | reverse complement strand
TACGGGACAACCTTTAGGCTGCGCACATGGCTAACGGCAGCAACACACAAGGGCGTTCACGCGGGTCGATCGGCGTTCTACCGAGCGGATCACTGCGGGTCAGAGTGTATGCCGGGATCGACTCGGTCAGCAAAGCATCACTACCTCGACGAGGTCATCCCGCGAGGCCCGGAACAAGCACACCTCGCTGGGAGAAAGACACCAAAACACACCAACAACGACGCATCACGCTCGACGAACCGAAGCTGACCGAGGAGGCGAAGTAGGCGGCGCCGGGACGCACGGTCACCGTCTCCTTGCCCGCGTTGATCAGACCGGGGTCCACCTCCTCCTCGCCCGGATATCCGGCGACACCGAGAATCCCGTTCTCCGAGTGGATGATCACGGTGCGCCCGGCCGGAATGTGCGCCGGGACCCGGGTCGGCAGGCCGATACCGAGGTTGACACAGCTCCCACCCGGAGATTCAGCGGCGACGCGGGCGGCCAGCTGATCCGTGCGCTATCCCTTCGCTACTCCCATCAGGTGGTCGATGGCGAGCTGATCGAGCGGTTCGAACCGCATTCCGCGGGACGCGGCAGTTTCCGGGTCGAAGTTGTCTTCCGCTCGAAGTAGTCGTTCGGCCGTCTCGCCGCTGTCCAATGTGGACTTCCCGAGCTCGTGCACCCGTGCGGCTTCCATGGCCTCGATCACCCTGGGATCGGCACGGAAGGCCGCGGAGCGCTCCTTGAGGATCAGGTAGCTGCGCATACAGTTCGCGGCGGCCGTCCAGATGTCCTCTCCGGTGTCCGTGCGCAACGGCTTGAAGTCGAAGTGTTTCGGTCCGGTGTAACCGTTGGTCTCCAGTAGATCCACGGTGAAGAAGGCGCTTTTCACGTCACCCGCGCCGAACCGTAGATCCTGGTCGTACTTCGCGCCGTGTTGTCCATTCAGGTCCAGGTGGAACAGCTTGCCCGCCCACAGTGCCTGTGCGATTCCGTGCACATAGTTCAGTCCGGCCATCTGTTCGTGTCCGACCTCTGGGTTCACGCCGACCATGTCCGGGTGATCCAGCTGCTCGATGAACGCGAGCACGTGCCCGACGGTCGGCAGCAGAATATCGCCGCGCGGTTCGTTCGGTTTCGGTTCGAGGGCAAGTCGCATGTCATATCCGCGTTCGCGGATGAACGCGCAGATCGTGTCGATCCCCTCCTTGTACCGGTCGAAGGCCGCCCGAAGGTCTTTCGCCGCATCGGTTTCGCTGCCCTCACGACCGCCCCATGCCACGAAGGTCTTCGCGCCGAGTTCGGCGGCCAGCTCGACATTGCGCAACACCTTCCGCAGTGCGAACCGGCGTACATCTCGGTCGTTCGAGGTGAGTCCACCGTCTTTGAACACCGGATGGCTGAACAGGTTCGTGGTCACCATCGGCACGGTCATGCCGGTCGTATCGAGCGCCGTGGTGAACCGGCCCAGGATGTCCGCGCGCGCCGAATCGGTCGAGCCGAACGGGATCAGGTCGTCATCGTGGAAGGTGATTCCCCACGCACCAAGATCGGAGAGCCGGTGCACGGCTTCGACCGGATCCAGTGGTGCGCGCGTCGGCCCACCGAACGGGTCGGCACCGCCGAAGCCGACCGTCCACAGTCCGAAGGAGAAGTGGTCTTCCCTCGTCGGCACGAAATTCGTCATCGTCACTCCTGTTTTTCGTTACCTGACAACGAGTACGAAACTCGTTTGCTTGCTCTGGCCCCGATAGCGCACATCAGCCGTTACCGTCGCTACGCCCGGGTTCCTGGTTTCGATGTGTCCGCCGTGCGCCTCGACCACGTCCGGGCGATTGCTGGTGTATCGCACGGACGTTCCCCGTGGCAGTGGGGTGTCCGGATGTTCGGCACTGTGGCCGTACAGGGTGTCGTCGTTCATCGCCACGGTCAGGCGCGGTAGGACCGTGCTGCCCCGGTCGAACACCACGCGTGTGTCGCTCGAGCTTTCCGGGTCTCCTTGAGCGTGTGGCGTCGCCGAGACCGTTTGCATATGTTGGGTGAGTTGCCCCTGCACCGCGAAGGTTTGCTGGGTGCGGATATCCGCACTCGACGAGCTCAGTTGCAGCGCATAGCTGCCGTTGTCCACGGTGAAGTGGCCCTGGTTCTGGTCGAAGAAGCCGAGATCGGCGACTTTGACCGGGAACCGTAGCGTGGCGCGCTGTCCAGGATCGAGGGTCACCCGTTTCCAGTCGACGAGTCGTTTCACCGGGCGCTGCTTCGCCGGATTCGCCCCCGGCGTCGCCGCGTAGAGCTGCGCGATATCGGTTCCCTTGGCACGACCGAAATTCGTGACCTCGACAGTGGCATTGACCGTTCCGTCCGGGCTGACCCGATCTCGGTCGATGTGCAGCCGCCCGTAGTCGAACTTCGTGTAGCTGAGCCCGTGCCCAAACGGATAGTCGACCTTGCCGCGGTAATACATGTAGGTGCGCCCGGGATTGTCCGCCGCGCCGCGAATCGAGTAGTCCTCGATGGAGGGCAGCTTCCCGCCGTACCAGGTAAATGGCAGCCGCCCACTCGGGTTGTACTGTCCACTCAGGACATCGGCGAGCGCCTCTCCTTTGCGCTGCCCGTTGTACGAGCTCCACAGGATCGACCGGACATGCGGAGCGAATCCGGATACGTCGACCTGGCCGATCGTTTCCAGGTACACCGCGGTATTCGGATTGCGAGCAGCGACGGCATTGATGAGCCGATCCTGCATGCCCGGCAGCCGCAGCGAGGTACGATCCTGCTCTTCCTTCGCCGTGTCCTCATCGGTGCCCGCATAGACGACCGCCGCGTCGTATCCGGCAGCACGCCGAACCGATTCGGTGTTCATCTTGTTCGGGTCGCCGTTCGCGCTTCCCGGCAGATAGTCCACCTCGGCCCCCGGATTGATCTTCTTGATCGCGGATCGGATACCTTCGAAACCGTTGACCTCATTGGCTTTCCCCGCGCTCTGCTGGTCGCTGGAATAACCACCGAGGAACATCTGCTTCGGTGCGGCATAATCGCCGACGACCGCGAGCCGGTAGCGACCGGTCTTCGGAACCGCGAGCGGTAGCAGTCCGCCGTCGTTCTTCAACAGCACGATCGACTGGTCGGCCGCCTCCCGATCCAGCCGCAGCCTGGCCGGGGTCTCGGTGACCGCGCCGTTGGCATCGGAGTTGGTCCAGCTCCCCTGCGGCACCCGTTCCCGGGCCGCACGCACCCACGGGTTGCGTTCCGGCGGATCGAACTCACCGAGCCGGATCCGTTCGGTGAACAGCCGGACGAGCGAGGTGTCCACGAAGTTCTGACCGTACACGCCCTGCGGGGTGCTGATGGCGTCCCGAACCGCCGCCTGCGTAGTTCCCGCGAGTGTCTTGTTGTCCTTGTTCATCACACACTCGTCGTCCTCGCCGGCTGCGTTGGAGATCGCTCCGCGCTGTTCAGGACTCAGCTGAGCCTGCGGCCCATGGGGACGCCAGTCATGCCCACCGGGCCCGATGTCATAGATCGCACCGCAGTCCGAAGTGAACGAACCGGTGAAGCCGAACGTCCTGCGCGCCAAGGTATCCATCAGATGCGCGTTCGCCGGGGAGGGAACGCGGTTGACCGCGTTGTACGAGCTCATCACCGCACTCGGGTTGCTGTTTTTGATCACCTCGCGGAACTGTTTGGTGTAGTACTCGCGGAGCGTCCTTTCGTCCATATTGGACGACCCAGTGTGCCGGTTGTGCTCGCTATTGTTGGCCGCGTAATGCTTCAGCGTAGTGGCGACCTTCAGGTAGCCACCCGAGCCAGGCAGCGGTTTCCCATCGGGGGCCTTACCTTCCATGCCGTCCACATACTGCTCGGCCAACCGTGCGGTCAGCGTCGGGTCCTCGCCGTAGGTCTCGTCATTGCGTCCCCAGCGCGGATCCCTGGCCAGGTTCACCGTCGGCGCGTAGATGTTCAGGTCCCGGTTGTTGTCCGGCGATACCTCCCGCTCCTCATCCGAGATCTGTGTCGCGACCCGGTGTACCAGCTGCGGATTCCACGTCGACCCCATCGCCAGGCTCGTCGGATAAGAGGTGGTGTTCACCGAGTTGTTCAGGTTTCCCTCGGCATCCCGGCGTTTCGCGACACCGTGCAGGGCCTCGGACCACCAGTTGTATGCCCGGACCCCCAGCCTCGGTATGGCCGGCGCGTTGTCGGCCAACTGCGTGGCCTTCTCGGGCAAGGTCATCCTGTAGACCAGATCCGCGGCGCGTTCGGCAGCGGTGTAGGAATCGTCGCGGTAAACCGGTTCCGAAGCGCCGGCGGCCGTGACCGACATCGGTGCCACACAGAGGGCGCAGGTCCCGATAACAAGGATCCCTCTGCGCCATTTCCCCGGCTGGAGGTTCATAGCGGTGTTCCTTCCTTGTCGGCCCCGGACGGCACGGCCGCGGTTGACTCGAGACTCTGTCCCGCCGTCTCCGGAACCAGTGCGCGCACGAAGAAGAACGAGACGACCCCGAAACACGCGAAGATCAACATCGTCGTTCCCTGTCCGATTGCCACGACCACAACCGGAAACACAAGCGACACGACGAAATTCGCCGCCCAGTTGGCGCAGCTGGCCACGGCCTCGGCCGGACCGCGGACGTGCAGGGGATACAGCTCGGGCAGCATCACCCACATGATCGGCCCCCAGGTCGCACCGAACGCGGCAACGTAGACGGCGAGGCAGACGATGGTGACCACCGCGATCCACTGCCCGGACGCACCGACGATCAGGGTCAGCACGCCGAGCACACCGAGGCTGACGGCCATCCCGAAGCTACCGGTCAGCAGCAGCCTGCGCCGGCCGAGCCGGTCGGCATAGCGCACCGCGACAAGCGTGGCCACAACCATGATCACGCCGTTTCCCATCTGCGCGGCGATCGAGGCGGAGTCACCGAGACCGAGCTGGGTCAGCGTGGAGGGTGCGTAATACAGGATCGTGTTGATACCGACGAATTGCTGCAGTACGGCGAGCCCGATACCGATGATCAGCGCCCTGCGGATCCACGCACCGGTCAGTGCCCGCCAGCCGAGACTCTCCTGCGAGTCGCGCACCGCGGCATGCAATTCGGCACGCCCCTCTTCGAGCTCGTCCGCGGATCGCAACCGCTGCACGGTGCGCTCCGCGTCCTCCATGCGCCCCTTGCTGACCAGCCATCGCGGCGACTCCGGCATGAACAACATGCCGATGAACAACACCACGGCGGGCAGACCGGCCAGGCCGATCATCCAGCGCCAGGCCTGCGCGGGCGCCAGCAAGTAGTTGACGATGTAGGAGAGCAGGATCCCCACCGCGATCAGCAGCTGGTTCAGCGAGGTCAGGGAACCGCGGATGCGCGCTGGGGCGATCTCGGCGATGTACATCGGCACGATCACCGAAGCCGAACCCACACCGAGTCCGAGCACCACACGGAAACCGACCAGCATCCAAGCGTCGGCGCTCAACGCCGCGCCGAGCGCTCCGAGGACGAACACGCACGCGGCGAGCAGAGCAACCGGTCTCCTGCCGAACCGCACCGCCAGCGAACCACTGGCCAACGCCCCGACCACCGCACCGACCAGCAGGACACTGGTCACCAGCCCCTGCATGAACGGGGCGTCCGCGATCCCCAGCGGCCCCTTCAGGTACAGCATGGCTCCGGAGATGACCCCGGTGTCGTAACCGAACAACAGGGCACCGATCGCGCAGATCGACGCGGCGACGTACACCGCTCGGTTGCCACCACCTTGTGGCTTCTCGGCCATAGGAACTGCCCTCCCAGGCTGAATTTGTTTTGTAAGAGTTAAAATTCAAATGCCCGAGTTGTCAACCCTCCACCTCGCCGGAACCGGACGGGGAAGAATGGGCCAGGTGAACACCGTGTCGTCCGCAATCGGACAGGGCCGCGATCCGGCCAGCCTGCGCAGGCACAACCTCAGGGCGCTGCTGCGCCACCTGCACCTGCACGGTCCGACGAGCCGCCCCGGCCTGTGCGAGGTCACCGGCCTGACCCGGAGCACCATCGGCGATCTGGTCGGCGAACTGCTCTCGCGCGAACTGGTGCGCGAGGAAGGCGCGCCGGTGACCGTCGGCCGCGGCCGACCGCCGCTGGTGGTGACCCCGCACGAGGACGCCTACGTTCTCGGCATCGCGGTCGAGGTGGACACGATCGGCATCGGCCGGATGAACATCGGCGGCAGCCTGCTCGACGAGGAAAGTGTCAAACACGAACACGTCGCCGGTGATCCCGCGGCGAGCGTACGACAGCTGACCCGGCTGATCCGCCGTCGGATCAGCAAGGCGAACACCCGGCCACTCGCCCTCGGTATCGCAGTCCCGGGCATCGTCGACATCCAGGACGGCACCATCGCGTCGGCTCCCAACCTCAACTGGCGCAATGTCCGCCTCGGCGAAGAACTGCGCCGCACAGCGGGGTTCGCCGAACCCATCACCGTCGCCAACGAGGCACGCCTCGCCGCCCTCGCTGAACATCGCAGGGGCGCCGGTCAGAACAGCAGCGATCTGGTCTACGTGTCGGCCGAGGTCGGTGTCGGCGGCGGGGTCATCAACAACGGCGAGACACTCACCGGGACCTCCGGATACGGCGGGGAGATCGGCCACATGATCACCAACCCCGGCGGGCGCACCTGCCGCTGCGGCGGAGCCGGCTGCTGGGAGACCGAGATCGGCGCGGACGCGCTGCTACGTCATGCCGGGCTCACCGATCCCGCCGACCGGCACGCCGCACTCGCCGACCTGCTCGCAGAGGCCGAGCGGGAGGACGCCGCGGCGATCGAGGCGCTGCGCGCGCTGTGCCCATCCGTCGCGACCGGGCTGGTCAACCTGATCAACATCTTCAACCCCGAGCGGATCATCCTCGGCGGGCTATTGCGCTCCGTGGCCAACCAGGTCGGCACCGAGCTCGACGCGAGCGTGCGCAAGCTGCACGGCCTCAACGACTTCCCCGTCTCGATCCACCCGGCACAGCTCGGCGAGCTCGCTCCGCTACTCGGCGCCGCGGAGCACGCCGTGGACAGTTTCCTACGGCAGCTCTGACCCCGCCGACTGCCGCATCCCGCGCGTCCGGTCCTCGCCGGTGGCGTGCTGACGCGCTCAGCCACGCTGCGATCAACCGACCCGCACTCGCGCGGCCGAACAGTGCCCTACACGCAGGCGCTGGACTTGATCGTCCGAGAGTCGACGGCGTTGTTCGACGCATTGCACAGACACGATGGTGAGCAAGCCGCCCAACGCTGGCGCACCAAGCCCGAAATCGCTGTCCAGTACATGGCAGCCCGGCTCTCACCGAACGAGTTCGACTTCGACACCTGGTACGCGACCGTCGGTCCACCCGCCCGATGGACCGCCGCGCCTTCAACAGGCAGACAACCGCACGGCACCTGAAGCCGAACCGGCCATCGCACCAGAATCACCACCGCGCCGATCAGCGTCCGGGCCGCTCTGGTCCTTGCCCACCGCCAACCGACCGGCGTTCTAGGGCCGGCCAGCCCAGTCGGCAAGACGGTGTTTCAGCTCGGCGAGCATGTCTTCGAAGGCGGCATCGACCCGATCGGTGTCTCCGGTGGTCACCAAGTCGACGAACAGTCCACGAAGGCCGGCGAGCAGGGCAGTGGCGACCGCCTGGGTTCGCGACGGCGGGCATCCATTGCGCGCCAATCCTTCGGCGAGCAGATTCGTCCGCTGCCGCATCGAGGCAGCGACAGCGTTCACCAGTGCCTCATCGCCGTGCATGGCCTGACCGGTGATCGCGACGAAGAGCTTCACATAGCGCCGCCCGCGATCGGCGGTGGCCCTGCGCCAGATGGTGCGCAGCGGATCCGGGTCGTCCTGCGGGAGATCCGGAACCGCGAGCGTTCCCGCGAGTACGAGCTCGACGATCTCGGCAACCAATTGTTCTTTGGTCCCGAAGTGGTGCACCAAAGTGGCGTGGCTGACCCCGACGGTCTGGGCGATCTTACGCAGGGAAAGCTCATCGAGCCCATGGTCGAGTGCGTGCTCGGTGGCCGCGCGGAGTACTTCACCGCGTCTGTGCTCGAAGCGCTGTTTGCGGCCGTCGACGCGTTCGTTCATGCCGAGAAGGCTAGTCGAGGGGCTGTTCACCCCAGATTGGTTGACCAACTGGTAGAGCTACTTTACGTTCAGTACGTCCAGTTGTTCACCCCGTGAGGAGCAGTCGGTTATGCGAAAACTGGGTTCGGTCCTGGCCACCGCGGTGTTGAGTATCGGAATTATCGTGGCCGGACATGGTGTGGCCAGTGCGGATAGCACGTCCGACCAGCATGGTCCCGATCCGACGAAGGCGAGCATCGAGGCTGAGCGCGGCCCCTTCGATGTCGCCAGGGTCACCGTCCCTCGCGCTGGGGCCAGCGGATTCGGCGGCGGCACGATCTACTACCCGAGCAGCACCGAGGAGGGCAAGTTCGGCGCGGTCGCCATCGCGCCCGGTTTCACCGCTTCCCAATCGAGCATGGCCTGGTTCGGGCCGAGGCTGGCCTCGCAAGGATTCGTCGTGTTCACCATCGACACCGTGACCACTTCCGATCAGCCCGATATGCGGGGCGATGAGCTGCGTGCGGCGCTGCGCTATCTCACCGGCAGCAGCAAGGTCAAAGACCGGATCGATGCCGACAGGCTGGCCGTGATGGGACATTCGATGGGTGGCGGTGGCACCCTCGAAGCCGCCAAGGACGATCCCGCGTTACGGGCGGCCATTCCGTTGACCCCTTGGGATCTGAACAAGAACTTTTCCAGGGTGAAGACACCGACCATGATCATCGGCGGACAGAGCGACACCATCGCCCCGGTCGCCTCCCATTCCGAGCCCTTCTACCGTTCGCTGCCCGACACGGCGAGCAAGGCATACCTCGAACTGCGCGGTGCCTCGCATTTCGCGCCGAACATGCCCAACACGACGATCGCCGAGTACAGCATCTCCTGGCTCAAACGCTTCGTGGACGATGACCGCCGCTACGACCAGTTCCTCTGCCCAGCGCCCGGTGCGAGCGTTCAGATCAGCCAGTACCTCAGCACCTGCCCCTACTGACCGGGAGTCTCGGTGCCTCGAGGCCGGGTGTGCTGGAGCGCTACCACCGCGCCGTCTCGCGACCTGGATCATGACGGCGTTGAGGACTGCGGCTGCGCGGTAGACGAGCGCGAGTTTGTCGTTTCGGGTTGCCAGTGCTCGCCACTGTTTGAGGTGGGCGAAGCGGCGTTCGACGACGTTGCGGTTGCGGTAGTCGGCAGCATCGAAACTGGGTGGGCGGCCGCCGTGTGAACCACGGCGGCGCCGGTGACCGACCTGGTCGGCGGGTTGCGGGATGACCGTGGGAATCCCGCGCTCGCGTAGATGAGCGCGGATCGCGCGGGAGGAGTACGCCTTATCCCCGCGTAGCCGGTCCGGGCGGGTGGGCGGGCGCCCGAGAGGTCGGGCAACGCGCAGTTGCGCGAGCAGCGGCAGCAGCGCTGGTGCGTCGCCTTCTTGACCCGCCGCGACCGCGATCACTAGCGGCAACCCGTGCCCGTCGGCCAGGTGGTGGATCTTTGTCGACAGACCGCCGCGAGAGCGGCCGAATCCATGATCAGACGGCTCCGCGGCCGGATTCTTGCAATTTTGACCCAGCCCCCTGTGTGGCGCGCGATGTTGGTCGCGTGTTGATGCGCCCGAACGATCGTGGAATCCACCGCGATCGACCAATCCAACTCGCCAGCGGCGTCGGCTTGGGTCATCAGCACGGCCACCACCCCGTCCCACGCGGCAACATCGGCTCAATACGCGACCACTGAGCATCCGTGAACAACTGAAACCGCGACATACCCACAGACTCCCAGCACACCACCAAACTATTTATCAGATTCGCCCCTGGACGGTATGACCTGACCGGCTCGGGTTGAGGCGGTTGCAGGCCGGGGTCTCGCTCACGCAAGTATTCGTGGATTGCTGGACAGGGGCTGCCTGCCTCGCCTTTCCGGCATACGTGGGAGACCCCGGTGATTGTTCAGCGTACGAATGCGGGCCTGGATGTGCACGCGCGTTCGACGATGATTGTCCGTTCTCAGCGAAGTTCTCATCGCATCGCGCCTGCGGCCTGCGCGATGACAATTTCGCTCAGAGCAATAATCGACAAGGACGGAGCCACCACCAAGATCTGGAGCCCGAGCAAGAGCATATTCTTGTGAGCGCTCAACGTTTCCGCAATCAACTTCCGGTCTGCGGCAATATGCCGGGCTTGATAGCTGCCCGG
>NZ_JALM01000082.1 GCF_000737195.2 Sciscionella sediminilitoris | reverse complement strand
GACACGGTTACCACGTCAACCTTCCTTGATGAAGCACTAGCTCGTGGATCGGGTGACGTCGAGCAGGTCGTGATCGGTCGTTTCCAGGTGTTCGAACAGGGCGTCCACACCGTCGCGGTTGGCCCGGTCGATTTCCGGTGCGGTCAGGGGGATGAGAGTCAGCAGTTCGGCCTGTACCTGTTGGTCCTGGTCGAAGACGATATTGAACTCGTCGTCCAGGTAGGGATGGCTGGTCGCGATGATCCCGGTGATCGCGGTCGCTTCGAGGATGGGTTGTTCTCCGGCGATGATCTGTTCGTCGACGAGTCCGCGGGCACCGTCGAGGATCATCTGGGTCATGGTCTGGATCAGGAACGCGGCGGCCCCGTCTTGGTCGTGCTGGACCGAGCACACCAGTTCTTGCGGATATATGGCTGTGATGGGTGCATCGGTGAGCCCGTGGGTGGCGAAGCTGACGAACTCGGGCCGGTCGTGACGCCAAATGTTCACCGGACCGACCGCATCGACGACGGTGGGCTCGCCGAGGTATTGGGTCATGTGATTGTCGATGTCCTGGGTGCTCATGCGTTCAGGATCTCCAACAGAGCGGGCGGGAAGCTGTCTTGTTTCGTGGCGAATTCCGCAGCGGTGCCGAAGTATGGATCGGTGATGGTGGCGTCGGCGCCGTTGTCGAGCAGCAGTTTGATGATCACGCCGTCGGGAGCGGCTTGCCATTTCGAGACCGCGAGGTGCAGGGCCGAGGGGATCTCGCCGGCCGCGGCGTTGACGTTCGCCCCGGCTTGGAGCAGGGTGGTTGCGGCGTCGAGTGCGCCGTGCTCGATGGCGATGTGTAGGGCGGTGTAGTTCCCCGTTCGGCGCTGCCGGAAGTTCACCGGAACCCCGTCGGCGAGACGCTGACCGATAGCGTCGACGTTGTTCTCGGCGGCGGCTTGATGGAGCGCGTCGCGGCCGGTGTCGTCGAGTTTGATCGCGGGGTTGAGGATCGAGACCAGTTCCGCGGGGAAGTCCCACTGGCCCGCGGTCGCCTCGACGGGCGTGCTGCCTTGCTTGTTACGAACAGCGAGGTCTGCCCCGCGCTCAATCAGCAGGCGCAGCATCGCGCCATCAGGGGCTTGCCGCCACCGGGTCACGGCCAGGTGTAGCGCCGATGCCTTGCCGTTGTTGCCAGCGTTGACGTCGGCACCGGCGTCCAGTAGCAGGCTTGCCGTACCGAGTGATCCCTCTGAGACGGCGAAATGCAGCGGGGTGAGCCCGGCCCGCTTCTCGCGAAGGTCCACCTCCACGCCCGCGGCCAACCGCGCCCGCACAGTGTCCAGATCACCGTCGGCGGCGGCGTAATGCAGCGGGTCGCGTCCGTACTGGTCTAGGTCTGCCATCCTCGCGGTCCTGTCGTCACCCTGGTCGTTCGTATCTGTGGCTCTGGTTGGAATGTGGTGTCTGGATCTGATAGCGGCCCGGCTGGTTCTGATCCTCGATCACCTTGCGCCGATCGTACCCATTGGCTTCGGCTTCTTGTTTGTATCTCCACCATTCCTGACCTGGTTGATGCCCGAACTGGTACTTGCCCGGCTCTGGCACGGTCATCCCGTTGGGATCCGGTTTTCCGGTGTCCGGATTGACCCGAACAACACTACCGTCGGGGTTACGCTTCGCGGGGATCGTTTCTCCCGTCGCAGCGCAGGGAAAGTTGATACCGTTCTCGTCCCGCTCCGCGTCACGGATGACATCGCGCTTGGTTTGGGCGCGCAGTTTGACCCGGCGCCGGACTGGTTTGTAGACGTATTTGGCTTCTCGGGAACCTTTGGACAGTGCTTCGGTGGCTTTCTCGGCCGCTTCGACGCCGCGGCTGCCCCATTTGGTGATCTTGCCGACCTGGGCGGCGTAGCCGCCGAACGGGACGGCGGCGGCCGCGGTGGTGTAGGCCTCGTTGTAGCGGCCTTCGGATTTGAGCCAGTTGGCGTGCAGGCCGTCGATCGCGTCACCGAGGACCGGGACGAACCCGGCGACGTCGAGGACACCGTGCATGATGCTTTCCCCGGTGCTTTCACTGGGTTTCGGTGCGCCCTCGGCGAGGTCGTTGAGTGCCTGGGCGCTGCGGTCACCCACGGTCTGGAGTTGCTGGCGTGCACGGTCGAGGATCTGGCGCGCGGCTTGACGTTCTGCCTCGCCGGGATCGGTGAACGGGGGAGGCGCGACGCAGACCTGCCCGCCACTGGCCTGAGTCTGCGCATCGGCCTCGGCCTTGGCCTTGTCGTGGTCGGCCTTGGCCTGCGCGGTCAGCGCCTCACCGTGTTTCCAGCGCGCGATCGCCTCGCCCGCTTGTCCCTGTGCCCATGCCAAACAGTCCGCGAACGACTGGACCGCGGTGACCGCCGCATCGAGGCCGTCCGCGGTCTGCAGCCACTTCGGGAGCTCCACATTCGCGGCCTCGCGCCAGCTGTCATGAGCCTTGCCGGTCCATCCTCCGGCGTCGATGCGCTTGAGCGCTTGCCCGTCTGCATCGACGTTGCTGGCCCGGTCGCGGAGCACACGCGCGTTCTCGTAGATCTTGGCCGGTTCGCCCGGGATGAGTTGTTTCGGGTCCTCGGTTTGTCCGAGTTCTTTGCGGTCGACCACGGCGGTGCCTAGAAGTTGTCGTCGACGGCTTGCACGCCGGAGTCGGTGAGCGCCTTCTTGTTGGAGTGCTCGGCTTGGCGGTAGGCCTTCGCGACCGCGCTCATGCCGTCCTTGAGGTCGTCGGCCTTGTCGACCAGCATCTGCATGCTCCGGTCGTACTCGCCGCAGAAGTTGTCGAGTGCATCGCAGAACCCGTCATGCCCGTACTGCTCGTACGGGCCGCACAGATCCGCGAGCGCGAAGTCATCCTGCTTGCGGGTGATCTCACCCATCTCCCGCGCGGCCGACTCGATCGCACCGATGTCGACATGAAACCCGGGACCGTCCACCCCACTCACCCCTCGTAGCCAGTCAGCCCATATCTGCGACAGGGTAATTACGGCAGCCGGGACTTGTCACGGAAAGCAGCGAACTCCACAGCGGGCCCTCGACGATATGTAGCCGACGTTGACGGAAAGTGGCGCAAGAAGGCGCCCACGACTTCGTCCACCCAAAAAGACTAATCAGCGATTTGCAGAGCACAGCTGGCTCGGATCGCCGCTTCGAAGGTTTCTGCGTGGCCCACACGCAGAACCATGGACGGACGGCTCGGAACCGTACGATGCCCACCAGGGCGGATACAAAGCAAGGACCTGCGCGACTCCTCGGGGTGTGCCTGGAGGCGTCGCACATGGTGCGCGTCAAAGCCCCTGTGCAGATTGAGCGATTGTAGCCTGGCAGGGTTGCGCCCGCACTCATGTGCACTGCTCCCGCGCCATGCAGCACAACGGACTGGGGCGCCAGCATGGAGGGCTGAAAATCGGCGTGTGGTCTATCGCGTAGAGCACAATAGACCCTCGACGCAGCACAGAAGCCCAAGGTCACGGGGACACATGTCGCAGTCAGCTTCGTGATGTGCATATGAACGATCGGACGGGTGGCCGCTGACCCGGTGCGCCCCTCGACGCTGACGTTTGCGCATTCTGTCTGAATCAATCCCGCCGTGAGGGGCCGAGAACGACTTAGAGATCATTGCAGAATGAG
>NZ_JALM01000081.1 GCF_000737195.2 Sciscionella sediminilitoris | reverse complement strand
CTTGCGGCCGAGCCGGTCACCGAAGTGTCCGAAGAGGACACCGCCGAGCGGTCTGGTGATGTAACCGAGCGCCCCGGTCGCGAACGCGGCCAGGGTGCCGAGCAGCGGGCTCACCTCGGGGAAGAACAGCGTGTTGAACACGACCGCCGCCGAGCTGCCGAACAGGGAGAAATCGAACCATTCGAAGGTGGCGCCGATGAAGCTCGCCAGCACCACCCTGCGCATCTTCGGTGGGGAATGCTCGGCCGGACGTGCCGGGCCGGGGTCGCGGTAAGCCATCCGGACCTCCTCGGGAGCTGAATTCAGTACAACGTTGTAACGAGTACTGCAGGCTATGTCAATACTTTGACGACCAGCGGGCGACCAGTTAGATTCAACGTTGTAACGCCGCGAATACTCGGAAGGTGGCATGGACGTCAGGCTCAGGGATGTCGCCGAGCGGGCCGCCGTCTCGGTGAAGACCGTGTCCAATGTGGTCAACGGTTCACCGCGGGTCGCTCCGGACACGCGCAGCCGGGTGCAGCAGGTGATCGAGGAACTGGGCTATCGGCCGAACCTCTCCGCGCGGCATCTGCGGCAGGGGCGTACCGGCATCATCGCGTTCGCGGTGCCCGACCTGAACGTCCCGTACTTCTCCGAGCTTGCCTCTTCGGTGATCGCCGAGGCGAAACAGCGTTCGGTCACGGTGCTGATCGAGGACACCGGGGGAGACCGGGAGGCCGAGAGCGCGATCGCGCAGGGGCTCAGCTCGAGCCTGATCGACGGGGTCATCCTCAGCCCGCTCGCCTTGCGCCGTGCGGATCTGGCCGGGGCCGGGCGGGTGCCGCTGGTTCTGCTCGGTGAGCGGGACTACGCGAAGGCCAGTGATCACGTGGTGATCGACAACGTCGCCGCGGCCCGGGAGGCCACCGCGCATCTGCTCGAGCTCGGCAGGAAACGGATCGCCGTGATCGGTGCGGACAGGCAGGAAACGGGGCGCCAGCGGGTGATCGGCTACCGCGAGGCGCTCGCGGCCCACGGGGTCCCGGCCGATCCGGAACTGATGCCGGTCACCGGGGAGTTCACCAGGGCCACCGGTGCCGAGGTGATGCGCCGCTTGCTGGAGTTGCCCGAACCACCGGATGCGGTGTTCTGTTTCAACGATCTGCTCGCCCTCGGCGCCCAGCGGGTGCTGCTGGCCTCGGGGCGCAGGATCCCCGAGGATGTGGCGATCGCGGGTTTCGACGACATCGAGGACGGCAGGTACGCGACCCCCAGCCTGACCACCGTGGCACCGGACAAGACGCAGATCGCGCGGCTGGCGGTCACCCTGCTGCTGGACCGCATCGAGACCGCGGAACCCGGGCGGCAACCGGTGCTCGCCCAGGCCGGGCACGAACTGGTGATCAGGGAAAGCACCTCGGCGGACAGGACCAAGGAGTGAGGACGACAGTGCACCCACGGCCGCAGCTGACCCGGGAACAGTGGATCGACCTGTGCGGGGAATGGGAGTTCGACTACGACGATGCCGATCGCGGCCTCGACGAGCGCTGGCAGGAGCGCCCCGGCGAGCTGTCCGCGCGGATCACCGTGCCGTTCCCGCCGGAGTCCGCGGCCAGCGGCATCGGGGACAAGGATCCGCATCCGGTCGTCTGGTACCGCAGGCTATTCACCCTGCCCGAGGGGGAACCGGAGCGGCGCTGGCTGCTGCATTTCGGCGCCGTGGACTACCGCGCCACGGTGTGGGTGGACGGCCGGATGGTGGCCGAGCACGAGGGCGGCCACACCCCGTTCGGCGCGGACATCACCGCGGCACTGCGCGAGGACACCGCGGAGCACGTGCTCGTGGTGCGCGCCGAGGATCAGCCCGCGGACGCGAGTCAGCCGCGCGGCAAACAGTACTGGGGCAGGCATCCGCAGGGCATCTGGTATCACCGCACGACCGGGATCTGGCAGCCCGTGTGGCTCGAACCCGTGGCGCGGCGGCACATCGAATCGGTGCACTGGACTCCGGACGCGGCACGCGGCAGTCTCGGACTGCGGGCCCGGATCGCCGGGAGCACCGGGGAACCGCTGAACCTGCGGGTGCGGGTCAGCCTCGACGGGGAAACGCTTGCCGAGGACAGCTACGGGGTCGCCGGGGACACCCTCGAGCGCGAGATCGTGCTGAGTGCCGCGCGCGTCGGCGAGGACCGGGACCGTCTCTTGTGGACACCCGAGCGGCCGACCCTGCTGACCGTGGAACTGACGCTCTGCGCGGGGCAGCGGGTGCTCGACGAGGCGGGCAGCTACGCGGGGCTGCGCGATGTGGGCGTGGACGAGCGGCGATTCCTGCTCAACGGGCGGCCGTACTTCCTGCGGATGGTGCTGGAACAGGGATACTGGCCGGAATCCCACCTCGCCGCACCGAGCGAGGACGCGCTGCGCCGCGAGGTGGAGCTGATCAAATCGCTCGGTTTCAACGGCGCGCGGATCCACCAGAAAACCGAGGATCCACGATTCCTGTACTGGTGTGACCGGCTGGGCCTGCTCGTCTGGGACGAGATGCCGAGCGCGTTCGTCTTCGATCAGGAGACCGTGCTCCGGACGACGCGGGAATGGTCCGAGGTGGTGCGCCGGGATGCCAGCCATCCGTGCGTGATCGCCTGGGTCGCGCTGAACGAGAGCTGGGGAGTGCCCGCGATCGCGAGCGATCCGGCGCAGCGGGATCACGCCCTTTCCCTGTACCACCTCACCAAGTCGCTCGATCCGACCCGGCCGGTGATCTCCAACGACGGCTGGGAACACCCGAAAAGCGATATCTGGAGCATCCACGACTACGCGCCATCCGGGGCCTCGCTGCGGGAGCGCTACGGGACCGCCGAGGCCATCGCCTCCGTGCTGCGCGACGGACAGCCCGGACCGCGCCGGGTGCACCTCGGGGACATCGAGGGAACCCGGCGGCCGGTGATGCTGACCGAGTACGGCGGCCTCAGCTATGTTCCGGACGCGGGGGAGGAGTGGTTCGGCTACGGCACGGTGGACTCGCCGGAGGAATTCCTCGCCCGCTACCGGGAACTGACCGAGGCGCTGCTGGACAGCCCGGAGGTGGCCGGGTTCTGCTACACCCAGTTCACCGACACCGAGCAGGAGACGAACGGCCTGCTGCGTGCGGACCGCTCGGCCAAGCTCGACGCGGCTGCCCTGCACGCGATCAACACCAGGGCGGCGCGGTCCACGCCGCAGGAGGAACTTGCGGCGGCGGTCAAGACCCCGCCACCGGAGTCCTGAAGCTCAGGGCCACAGCCGGATCGCGCCCTGCCAGGTGCACCAGCTGGCGAGCACGAGCCACCCGAGTCCCCAGACGAACGCGGGGACCCGGGTGAGCTCCGCGAGCGTGTCCGCGTCATCGCGCTTCATGGCCCTGGACCGCATCCTGGGCACCAGCACATCCATCAGCACGCCTTCGAAGCCGGTCGCGATCAGCAGCCAGGCGACCAGATAGGCGAGCGCCACGACAAGCCAGGACCAGGCGAACAACACCACGACCGCGAACAGCACACCGATGAGCAGCACGGTGATCACGGTCCGGGTGCCGCGCGCGGCGAACAGCACCAGCAGGCACAGCGCGAAGCCGCCGGTGAGTACCCAGGCCGCGTAGCCGTCGGCGAGCAGTTGCGCTGCGCCGAGCCCGAGCAGCGGCGGAAAGCAGTACCCCGCGAAGGCGGTGAGGGCGTGCGCGAAGCGACCGCTCGGGACATGCCGGGTGTGGCCGCTCTTGCTGCCGGTCAGCTGAATGTGCTGCACCCCGCCGCCGCTGAGCACGGCAGCGGCGGCGTGCCCGAACTCGTGGGTGAGCGTGCCGAGCACGTTGATCATCTGCAACCAGCGCGACCGCGGCCAGGCGACCACGAGCGCGATCGCGGCGGTCGCCGCGACCACCGACAACTCCGGTGCCGGGGAGACGGCCGTGATCCGGTCGGCGACGTCGAGCATGGCCGTTGTCTACCAGACGGGCCGGGCGCGGATAGGCTCGACGCCTCCGGGAACGCCGAAAGCCGAGAGGGGCACCGCTTGACCACGCGCCGATTGCTCATCACCGGTGCCAGCGGTTCCGGCACCACCACCCTCGGCAGGGAGCTCGCCGGGCGTGCGCAGGTGCCGCACGCCGACGTCGACGATTACTTCTGGATTCCCACGGATCCGCCGTACGTTCGGAAACGCGCGGAAACCGAGCGGATCGAGCTGATGCGGGCGGTGTTCCTGCCGCGCGCCTCCTGGGTGCTGTCCGGATCCCTGATGGGCTGGGGCGATTCGCTGATGCCGGTGTTCGACGCCGCGGTGTTCCTGACGCTGGACCCGGAGATCCGGATGCGGCGGCTGACCGAACGGGAAACCCTCCGGTACGGCGGGGCGGACACGGCGGCCTCCCGGGAATTCCTCGACTGGGCGCGCGGCTACGACGATCCCGGTTTCTCCGGGCGCAATCTGGCCAGGCACGAACAGTGGCTGGCCAGATTGTCCTGCCCGGTGCTCCGGCTCGACAGCCGGGCCACGGTGACCGAACTGGCGGAGTCGGTGACCCGGTGGCTGGAGCCCGCCGCCGTGCGCTGAACGGCTCCGGTCACTGGTGCAGTGCGACGGTGAGCAGGACCGCGGCGTCGGTGAGCGCGGTGAGCCCGTGCCGCTGCGGCGGGATGACCGCGAGATGCCCGTCCTCGAGCACCCAGGCGTCCTCGCGGGTGTGCAGCCGTACGGTTCCGGTCACCACGTAGAGGGTCGCGGCGATCGGTGAATCGTGCTCGTTCAGCTCCGCTCCCTCGAGCAGGGCGATGAGCGTGGCGCGCTGCGCGGTCCCGGAGACCAGGGTGCGGGCCGCGCGCCGGGCGGGATGCTGGTTGGCCTCCGCGAGCATGGCCGGTGCGAGGGTGCCGACGGCGGTGACGGCCGGATGGTGAGTCATCGGATGCGCTCCCAACCACAGGGCGGACAGCTGCTCTCAGCATGCCACGCTCCGTTCGCCGCGCAACACGGGCGAAATTCCGGTGCGCACCGGGTCTGGCATGCTCGCCGGTGGACCTGTGGAAGCCGATACGAGGGGATGGCCGCGGCGTGCTCGATTGCTCCGCCTTGCCGAAAGCCGAACTGCACGTGCACATCGAGGGCACGTTCGAACCCGAGATGGTGTTCGAATTCGCCCGGCGCAACGAGATCGCGCTGCCCTACGGTTCGGTGGCGGAACTGCGGGACCGGTACCGGTTCACCGATCTGGGCTCCTTCCTCGAGGTGTACTACGCGAACATGGCCGTGCTGCGCACCGAGCGGGATTTCCGCGAGCTGGCCACGGCCTACCTGCGGCGCTGCGTGGCCCAGGGGGTACGGCGCGCGGAGATCTTCTTCGACCCGCAGGCGCACACCTCCCGGGGTGTCCCGCTGCGTACCGTGGTCGACGGGCTGGTGCAGGCACTCGAGGCGGTTCCCGAGGTCTCGGCCGAGCTGATCCTGTGTTTCCTGCGTGATCAGCCCGTCGCCGCGGCCGAACAGACGCTGCGGCTCGCCGAACCCATGCTGGACCGGATCATCGGCGTGGGCCTGGATTCCGCCGAGGTCGGTCACCCGCCGCAGGAGTTCGCCCCGGTGTTCGAACGGGCCCGCGCGCTCGGCCTGCGCACCGTGGCGCACGCCGGTGAGGAGGGACCGCCGAGTTATGTCCGTGAGGCGCTGGATTCCCTTGGTGTGGAACGGATCGATCACGGTATCCGGGCACTCGAGGACGCCGGTCTGGTGGCCCGGCTGCGCGCGGACCGGACCCCGCTGACGGTGTGCCCGCTGTCGAACGTGCGGCTCGGCTGCGTGCCGGACCTGGCCGCGCACCCCTTGCCGCGGATGCTGGACGAGGGGCTGATGGTCACCCTCAATTCCGATGACCCCGCGTATTTCGGCGGCTACGTCGCGGAGAACTTCACCGCCGTCGGCGCGGCGTTCGACCTCACCGAGACGCAGCTGCGCGAACTCGCGGCGAATTCGCTGCGCGCCAGCTTCCTCGAGGAGTCCGCACGGGCGGAATTACTCGCCGAACCGATCCCGTAGTCCGTCCCGGCCGGGCCGATCTTCCCCATTCGGGCTAGTCGTCGTGTACGGTTTCGTATACGATCTGGCGATCAGCTGCCCGGTTCGGCGTGACGGCTCTGGGGTAGGCCTCCCGCTCCGTGCAGGGCTCGACGCAGTTCTCGGACAAGGGAGTCTGGACATGTCCCAGCTTGCTGGCCGGCGCGCCGAACGGCGGGTCGCCATCGCGACCGTGGTCGGCACCACCGTCGAGTGGTACGACTTCTTCCTCTACGCCAGCGCCGCGGGCCTGGTGTTCAAACAGGCGTTCTTCGCGCCCGCCGGGCCGAGTATCGGTATCGTGCTCTCCTTCGCCACGGTCGGCATCAGCTTCCTGTTCCGGCCGCTCGGCGCGTTCCTCGCCGGGCACTTCGGCGACCGGCTCGGCAGGCGCGCGGTACTGGTCACCACGCTCATCGGGATGGGCGGGGCGACCACGCTGATCGGGTTGCTGCCCTCGTACGCCTCGATGGGCATCGCCGCGCCGATCCTGTTGGTGTTGCTGCGGATTCTGCAGGGTGTCTCGGCCGGCGGGGAATGGGGCGGCGCCGTGTTGCTCGCGGTCGAGCACGCGGAACCGGAACGCCGGGGGCGCACCGGTGCCTTCCCGCAGATGGGGGTGCCGATCGGGCTGTTGCTGGCCAACGGGATGCTCGCGCTGATGGGAGTGCTCGCTCCAGGGGACGCGTTCACCGCCTGGGGCTGGCGGATCCCGTTCCTGCTCAGTTTCGTGCTGGTGCTGTTCGGCTACCTGGTCCGGCGCACCGTGCAGGAGAGTCCGGTGTTCGCGGAGATCGCGCAGCGGCGCCAGCAGGCCTCGGTCCCGATCATCACCCTGTTCCGCAAGCACGCGCCCCTGGTGCTGCTCGCCGCGTTCACCTTCGCGGGGAACAACGCGGCCGGGTACATGACCACCGGTGGTTACATCCAGAACTACGCCACCGATCCGGACGGGCCGGTGCGGCTGGCCCGGGGGCCGGTGCTGCTCGCGGTGACCGCGGCGGCCGCGCTGTGGCTGCTGACGACCTGGGTGGGCGGGGTGGCCTCGGACCGGTTCGGCAGGAGGAACGTCTACATCCTCGGCTGGTTTTTCCTTCTCGCCACGGTGTTCCCGATGTTCGCCCTGGTCGACACCGGGAACGTCTGGTTGCTGTTCTGCGGTCTCTGCCTGTTCACCGTCGGCATCGGGCTGACCTACGGGCCGCAGGCGGCCTTCTTCGCGGAGCTCTTCCCGGCTTCGATCCGGTTCTCCGGAGTGTCCATCGCCTACGCGCTCGGCGCGATCATCGGCGGTGCGTTCGCGCCGACGATCGCCACCGCACTGGTGCAGGCGACCGGAACCACCGTCTCGGTCGGCGTCTACCTCGCCGGGATGGCGGTGCTCGCGCTGATCGCCACGCTGCTGTTGCGCGATCGCAAGGGAATCGACCTGGGCCCGGACAACGAGGCGGAACAGGCGAGCGGGGCGATCCGCGGCCGCTCCGCGATCGGGCGCTAGCCCGCTCGCCCGGAGCCGTGGTCGTGCTGGAAGCGCAGGAAGGCGTCCAGGGTCGCGGTGCGGTGCCTGCGGGCGGCGAGCTCGACCTCGATCGGGTCGGTGCCCTCGGCGATCAGCTCGACGATGTGCTCGTGCTCGGCGACCGATTCCACCGCCCGGCCCGGGACGAAGCTGAACGTGGAATCGCGCAGCATCCGCAGCCTGCTCCAGCCGCGCCGCACCAGATCGGTGATGTGCTCGTTCGGGCAGCGGCCGAACAGGATCGCGTGGAACTCCTCGTTGAGCTCGGTGAACCGGCGCGGGTCGAAGTGCTCGAGGCTGTCCCGCAGCCGCTCGTTCACCGCGTGCGCCCTGGCGAGGTCCTCCTCGGTGAGCAACGGCGCGGAGAATCCGGTCGCCGCGCCCTCCACGACCGCGAGGGTCTGCATCGTCGTCACGTATTCGCCCTCGTCCACCAGGGCGACCTGGGCGCCGATGTTCTTCTCGAAGGTCACCAGTCCCTCGGCTTCGAGGCGGCGGATGGCCTCCCGGACCGGTACCGTGCTGATACCGAGTTCACCGGCGATCTGGCTCAGCACGAGGCGGTAGCCGGGAGTGAAGCGGTGCGAGACGATGCGATCGCGGAGCCACTCGTAGGCCAGTTGGGACTTGCTGTTGGCCGGTACCTCGGTGGTCATGGCTCCTCGTTTCGCTGGCTTGGCATTCCATCATGCCCGAGCGGCGGTGTCCGCTGAGCGCGGCACGCCCTCGATCTTGAGATCAGATATCTCATCGTATACGATTTGGCCATGACGTACGACGCCGTCCGTTCGCCCACCGAAGGTTCCGCTGCTGCCGGGGAACCGGTCCGGCACCCGCTCGTCGGGCGCCCGGGCAAGGTGATCGCGCTGCACCTGAACTATCCCTCGCGGATCGCCCAGCGCGGCAGGGCTCCGGCCAAGCCGTCGTACTTCCTCAAGCCCGTGACTTCGCTGGCGGCCAGCGGGCAGACCGTGGAACGCCCGCCGGGTGCCGAGCTGCTGGCCTTCGAAGGGGAGATCGCGCTGGTCATCGGGAAGACCGCGCGCCGGGTCACGCCGGAACAGGGCTGGTCCTGCGTGGCCGGGGTGACCGCGGCCAACGATCTCGGCGTCTACGATCTGCGCGCCGCCGACAAGGGGTCGAATCTGCGCTCCAAGGGCGGTGACGGCTACACCCCGCTCGGCCCGGAGCTCATCCCGGCCGCCGCGATCGATCCCGCCACGCTGCGGGTGCGCACCTGGGTCAACGGCGAGCTCGAACAACAGGACTCGGCGGGCACCGTGGTGTTCCCCTTCGCCGAACTGGTCGCCGACCTCTCCCAGCTGATCACCCTCGAGCCCGGGGATGTGGTGCTGACCGGGACACCGGCGGGTTCCTCGGTGGTGGCGCCCGGCGATGTGCTCGAGGTGGAGGTGGATGTCCCGGACAGCGAGCACCGCAGCGGGCGGCTGCGCACCACCGTCGCCGAGGGCACGCACCCGCTTCCGGAGTACAGCGCGCAACCCGCGGTGGATGATCACCAGCGGGCCGAGGCGTGGGGGAGCCGCGAGGCCGCCGGATTGCCCGCGCCGTTCGAACTCACCGGGGAACTGGTGGCGAAACTGCGCACGGTCGGGGTGGCCACCCTGTCCGCGCAGCTGCGCAAGCACGGCTACAACCAGGTCTCGATCGACGGGGTGCGCACCAACCATCCCGGGCGGAAACTGATCGGGCGGGCCCGCACACTGCGGTTCGTCCCGGCCCGCGAGGACCTGTTCCGCGAACACGGTGGCGGGTACAACGCACAGAAACGGGCCTTCGACGCGCTGGGCCCCGGCGAGGTGCTCGTGGTCGAGGCGCGCGGGGAACGCGGCACCGGAACGGTGGGCGACATCCTGGCCCTGCGCGCCCAGGTCAACGGCGCGGCGGGGATCGTCACCGACGGCGGGGTGCGGGACTGGGCCGCGGTCGCCGAGCTGGACATCCCCACGTTCTCCGCAGGCCCGCATCCGGCCGTGCTCGGGCGCCGCCATGTGCCGTGGGACCGCGACATCACCGTGGCCTGTGGCGGCACGAGCGTGCAGCCGGGTGACGTGATCGTCGGGGACGACGACGGGGTCCTTGTCATCCCGCCCGCGCTGCTGGACACGGTGCTCGACGCCGCGATCGAGCAGGAGTCCGAGGAGGAGTGGATCGCCGCGCGCGTCGCCGAGGGGGCCGCCGTGGACGGGCTCTACCCGCTGAGCGGGCAGTGGCGGGAACGCTACGAAGCAGAGCGCACAACGAGGAAGGAATCCGAATGAGCAACCGAGCAGGTGCCTGGCGTACCCGTCCCGAGGAACTGACCGGATCCATCGCGCCCGTGGTGACCCCGTTCACCGCCGACGGCGCGGTGGACCACGCCTCGCTGGCGAACCTCGTCGAATGGCAGCTCGAGCAGGGCTCCGACGGGGTTTCCATCGGCGGCTCCACCGGTGAGCCGAGCGCGCAGACGGTCGCCGAACGGGCGGAGGCGATCCGCACCGTGGTCAAGACCGCCGGCGGGCGCGCCCCGGTCGTCCCGGGCACCGGTTCGGCGAAGCTGGACGAGACCATCGAGCTGACCGGTGCGGCCTACGATGCGGGCATCGACGCGGCACTGAT
This sequence comes from Sciscionella sediminilitoris, assembly GCF_000737195.2. Taxonomy (GTDB): domain Bacteria; phylum Actinomycetota; class Actinomycetes; order Mycobacteriales; family Pseudonocardiaceae; genus Sciscionella; species Sciscionella sediminilitoris. Next base: position 155,597 of record NZ_JALM01000081.1, on the reverse strand, counting down.
CATCACGCCGTACTACGCGCGCCCCACCCAGGAAGCGCTGTACGTCTGGTATTCGCGGATCGCCGCCGAGTACCCGGATCTGCCGATCATCGCCTACAACGTGCCGAGCCGGACCGCGGTGGAGATCGCCCCGGAGACGGTCGCCCGGCTGCACCGGGATGTGCCGAACTTCGTGGGGGTCAAGGAGACCACCAAGGACTTCGAGCACTTCTCGCGCGTGATCAAGGCCGCGGGCCGGGATCTGCTGGTGTGGTCCGGGATCGAGCTGCTGTGCCTGCCATTGCTCGCGCTCGGGGGCACCGGGTTCGTCAGCGCCACCGCGAACATCGCCCCGGCGGCCACCAAGCGGATGTACGAGGCCTTCCACGCCGGACGGCTGGAGGACGCGCTGGACATCCATTATGGCCTGCATCCGCTGGTGGACCTGATCTTCGTGGAGACCAACCCGGCGCCGGTGAAGTGGGTGCTGCGCGAGCGCGGGCTGATCAGTTCCGAATACGTGCGGCCGCCGCTGATCACGCCGACCGAACCGGGCAAGGAGAAGATCCGCGCACTGCTCGCGGACGGCGCCGATTATCTGTCGCCGGTCGAGCAGAACAACACCATCGACGGAGGGGAATGAGCATGGCCGTGCAGCATGTGCCGGAGAACCTGCCGGAGCGGATCCGGCACTTCATCGCCGGGGAGTTCACCGACAGCATCGACGGAGACACCTTCGGCGTCCTGGACCCGGTCTCCAACGAGAACTACCTCGAAGCGGCGGCGGGCAAACAGGGCGATATCGACCGCGCCGTGGCCGCCGCGCGTGCCGCCTTCGACGAGGGCCCGTGGCCACGAATGCTGCCGAGGGAACGCGCCCGGGTGCTGAACCGGATCGCGGACATCGTGGAGTCCCGCGATGAGCGGCTCGCCGAACTGGAGACCTTCGATTCCGGGCTGCCCATCACCCAGGCGCTCGGCCAGGCACGGCGCGCCGCGGAGAACTTCCGGTTCTTCGCGGACCTGATCGTCGCCCAGTCCGACGACACCTACAAGGTGCCGGGCAAACAGGTCAACTACGTCAACCGCAAGCCGAAGGGCGTCGCCGGGCTGATCACGCCGTGGAACACCCCGTTCATGCTGGAGAGCTGGAAGCTGGCGCCCGCACTGGCTTCCGGTTGCACGGTGGTGCTCAAACCCGCCGAGTTCACCCCGCTCTCGGCGAGTCTGTGGCCGGAGATCTTCCGCGAGGCCGGGGTGCCGGACGGGGTGTTCAACCTGGTCAACGGAATCGGCGAGGAAGCCGGTGACGCGCTGGTCAAACACGAGGACGTGCAACTGATCTCGTTCACCGGGGAGTCCGCGACCGGGAAGCTGATCTTCGCGAACGCCGCGCCCACGCTCAAGGGCCTTTCCATGGAGCTCGGCGGCAAGAGCCCGGCCGTGGTGTTCGCCGACGCCGATCTGGACGCCGCGATCGACTCGACCGTGTTCGGGGTGTTCTCGCTGAACGGGGAGCGCTGCACCGCGGGCAGCCGGATCCTGGTGGAGCGCGCCGTCTACGACGAGTTCGTCGCGCGGTACGTACGGCGGGCGGAGAACATCAGGGTCGGCAACCCGCACGATCCGGCGACCGAGGTCGGCGCGCTGGTGCACCCCGAGCACTACGCGAAGGTGACCGAGTACATCGAGATCGGGAAGACCGAGGCGAAACTGGCCGCGGGCGGGGGCCGTCCCGCCGGGCTGGAATCGGGCAACTACGTGGCACCGACCGTGTTCGTGGATGTGCCGCCGAGCGCGCGGATCTTCCAGGAGGAGATCTTCGGGCCGGTCGTGGCGATCACCCCGTTCGACACCGAGGAGGAAGCGCTGCGGCTGGCCAACGACGTCAAGTACGGGCTCGCCGCGTACGTGTGGACGGCGGACCTGGAGCGCGCGCACACTTTCGGGCAGGGCATCGACGCGGGCATGGTCTGGCTCAACTCGCACAACGTGCGGGATCTGCGTACTCCCTTCGGCGGGGTCAAGGCCTCTGGGCTCGGGCACGAGGGCGGCTACCGGTCCCTGGACTTCTACTCCGACCAGCAGGCCATGCACATCTCGCTGGCGCCCGTGCACACCCCGAAGTTCGGCGCAGGAGAGGAGGACCGGGGATGAGCAGCACGCCACCCGACATTCTCCGCTGCGCCTACCTGGAGCTGGTGGTCACCGATCTCGCGGCGTCCCGGGAGTTCTATGTGGACACTCTGGGGCTCGTGGTCACCGAGGAGGACGAGAACGCGATCTACCTGCGTTCGCTCGAGGAGTTCATCCACCACAATCTGGTGCTGCGCAAGGGACCGGTGGCCGCAGCGGCCGCGTTCGCGTTCCGGGTGCGCACCCCGGAGGACGTGGACCGCGCCCAGGCATGGTTCGCCGCGCGCGGCTGCCGCACCGAACGCCGCGCGGACGGTTTCGTGAGGGGAATCGGCGACGCGGTGCGGGTCACCGATCCGCTCGGGTTCCCGTACGAGTTCTTCTACGAGGTCGAACACGTGGAGCGGCTGGCCTGGCGCTACGACCTCTACACCCCGGGCGCCCTGGTGCGGCTGGACCACTTCAACCAGGTCACCCCCGATGTGCCGAAGGGGCGGGAATACCTGGAGGAACTGGGTTTCCGGGTCACCGAGGACATCAAGGACGAGGAAGGCACAACCTACGCGGCCTGGTTGCGGCGCAAGGACACCGTGCACGACACCGCGCTCACCGGCGGGGACGGTCCGCGACTGCACCACGTGGCGTTCTCCACCCACGAGAAGCACAACATCCTGTCCATCTGCGACAAACTCGGGGCGCTGCGCAAGTCCGACGTCATCGAACGCGGTCCGGGACGGCACGGCGTGTCCAATGCCTTCTACCTCTACATCCGTGATCCGGACGGGCACCGGGTGGAGATCTACACCCAGGACTACTACACCGGTGACCCGGACAATCCCGTGGTGACCTGGGACGTGCACGACAATCAGCGGCGCGACTGGTGGGGCAATCCGGTGGTGCCCTCCTGGTACACCGAGGCCACCCCGGTGCTCGACCTGGACGGTGAACCGCAGCCGCTGCAGCAGCGCACCGACAGCAGCGAGATGGCCGTGACAGTGGGCGCCGACGGGTTCTCCTACACGCGCAAGGACGAGAGTTCGGGTTTCAAACTCGGCAATTCCCTGTGACCGGCACCGGCGCGTGCACTGCGGAGAGAGGTACTGAGGAGCAACGGTGCAGTTTCACCACCATGGATACGTCTCCGGCGATCCCCGGGTGCAGCCCGCGGCGGGCACCGGGATCGACCGGCCCGCGGAGCTTCCCGATGAGGTCGATGTGCTCATCGTGGGCAGCGGGCCCGCGGGGATGATCGCGGCCGCCCAGCTGGCCCAGTTCCCGAGCGTCGTCACGCGGATCGTCGACCAGCGCCCGGGGCGGCTGGAAATCGGTCAGGCGGACGGCATCCAGGCGCGCAGCGTGGAGACCTTCCAGGCCTTCGGGTTCGCCAACCGGATCGTCGAGGAGGCCTACCGGATCACCGAGATGGCCTTCTGGAAACCCGATCCGGAGCACCCGGAGAACATCGTGCGCGCCGCGCTGGCACCCGATGACCCGGAAGGGGTGAGCGAGTTCCCGCACCTGATCGTCAACCAGGCGCGGGTGCTGGACTACTTCGCCGAGTCGGCACGGAACGCACCCGCGCGCGTGGAACCGGACTACGGCTACGAGTTCGTCACGCTCGATATCGCCGAACAGGGGGAGTACCCGGTCACCGTGACCCTGCGCCGGGACGGGGAACCGGAACGGAGGGTCCGCGCCAAGTACGTGATCGGCTGCGACGGCGCGCGGAGCAGGGTGCGCGAATCGATCGGCCGCGAGCTCACCGGGGATCAGGCCAACCACGCCTGGGGTGTGATGGATGTGCTCGCGGAGACCGATTTCCCCGACATCCGCACCAAATGCGCGATCCAGTCGCACGACGGCGGCAGCATCCTGCACATCCCGCGCGAGGGCAATCACCTGTTCCGGATGTACGTGGACCTGGGCGAGGTGCGCGAGGACGACGGCGGAGCGGTGCGGAACACCACGCAGGAAGAGGTGGAGGCGCGCGCCAACGTGATCCTGCATCCGTACACGCTGCGGGTGAAACACGTCGCCTGGCGCAGCGTGTACGAGGTCGGGCACCGGCTCACCGACAAGTTCGACGATGTACCGGCCGAGCTCGTCGGTGCCCGCACGCCCCGGGTGTTCATCACCGGGGACGCCTGCCACACGCACAGTGCCAAGGCGGGGCAGGGCATGAACGTGTCCATGCAGGACGGCTGGAACATCGCCTGGAAGCTCGGGCACGTGCTGGACGGGCGGGCACCCGAGACGCTGCTGGACACCTACTCCGCGGAGCGCCAGGTGATCGCGCAGGACCTGATCGAGTTCGACCGGCGGTGGTCGAGCCTGATGGCCGCGAAGCCGGACGAGCTCGACGATCCGGCCGAACTGGAGGAGTTCTACGTCAAGACCGCCGAGTTCCCCGCCGGGCTGATGACGCGCTACGAGCCCTCGATGATCGTCGGCGCGGACAACCACCAGGATCTGGCGGGCGGATTCCCGGTCGGCAAACGGTTCAAGTCCCATCCGGTGACCCGGGTCTGTGACGGGAACCCGGTGCATCTCGGCCACCATCACCGCGCCGACGGGCGCTGGCGGATCTACGTGTTCGCCGACCGGTCCGCGGCCGGTGACCCCTCGGGTGCCACCGAGTTCGCCGAGTGGATCAGCGGATCCGCGGACTCGCCGGTGCGCGCGTACTCGCCGCCGGACGGGGACGTGGACGCCTGGTTCGATGTGAAGGTGATCTATCAGCAGCCGCACACCGGTGTGGATCTCGGCCGGGTGCCGCGGGCGTACCTGCCGAAGGTCGGCCCGTATCAGGTGGTCGACTACGAACTGGTCTACGCCGCAGATCCGGACGCGGACATCTTCACCGCGCGGGAGATCGACCGGGACGGCGCGATCGTGCTCGTCCGCCCGGACCAGTACGTCGCCGGGGTGTTTCCGTTGCGGGCGACCGGGGAACTGGCGGAGTTCTTCGCCGGGCTCTGCGGGGTTGCCGAGGGCAGGTGACGGACCGGTGATGAGGTCGGTGTGAAGCGTTCCGCGGCACCGGTAACACGGGCGCGGGCGGCGGCGACACACAGGATGAGCCGTTATCGAACGGTGACCTCCCTGGCCAGCCCTGACCCCGAAAGCCGATCCATCGTGCAGGAAATCATCGTCATCGCCGTTCTCATCCCCGTCTTCCTGGTGCTGGTGCTCGCCGGTCGCGGTCAGCACGATCACTGATCACCGCGGGATGCGGGGCGTTCACCCGCTCCGCATCCCGGGTGCGGTTCACTGGTGGGGTGGGCATCGATGGATTCGGGAAACCGCTGTGGTTCGTGCTGCTCGTGCCGATCGCCGCGCTGGTGCTCGGTTATGTGCTGCTGGCGCGCAGACACCGGCTGCCGCCGACCGGGCACGCCGGGGCCGTACTGGGCTTGCTCGGCTGTCTCGCGCTGACCATCGGGTTCGCCGAACCGCTCGCGCCGAACCCGGTGCCGCGGAATCAGGGAGAGCTCACCCTTGCCCTGGACGGAGCACGCCCGGGACACGGACTCGCCGCGGCGAACGGGCTCGTCTGGACCACCACCCCGGGGATCGCGCTCGGCCTGGTGACCGGTTCACCTGCCATCGCCGTCCCGCCGACCCCGGAACGGGCGCCGATCCTGGCCGCGCTCGAACGGGCGGGTCAGGAACACAGCGCGGGACAACCGGACATGGTGGCCGAGGCGCTGCGGGTGACCCGCTCGACGGTGCCCGCGACCCCGGTGCCGGAGCGGATCCTGCTGCTCGGGGACGGTACCGGGATCGGGCCGGAGGAGTTCGCCTCGGCGGCGGAGTGCGCGCGGGCGCACATCCCGGTGGACACCTTCCGCGTCGGTGCCGCGGATCGGGGCAGCGGCCCGGACGCGCTGCGCAGGCTCGCGGCGGTGTCCGGCGGGACCTCGGTCAAGGCGGACAGTGTCCCCGAACTCCAGCAGGCCTACTCCGCGCTGCGCGACCGGATCGGCTACGACGTGGTCCGCTCCAGTGTGAGCAGGCCGTTTCTCGGGATGGGGGTGGCGGCGCTGATCGCGGCCGCCCTGCTCGGGCTGTTCGCCGGTGAACGGGCGCGCGCTCATTCGTTGTCCAGGGGTGCCCCGGCCTCCTGATCCGCGGCCGCCAGCATGATCATCATGGCCAGCCTGCGCTGCGGGTCGTCCAGGTCGAGCGCGGTGACCTCGCCCATCCTGCGCAGCCGGTGCCGCACCGTATTGGGGTGCACGTCCAGCCGCTGCGCGGTGCTGGGCAGTTCGCCCTGGGTGAGCAGCCAGGCCCGCAGGGTCGGCAGGTACTCGGTGCCGTGCGCGGCGTCGTGGCCGGCGAGATCGGCGATCGGTCCGCGGCTCGGGGTGCGCCCGGAGGCCGCGGCGGTGCGCAGCCGCTGCAGCACGATCCGGTCCCAGGACTCGTCGTAGCAGACCGGCGGGGTCGTCGGCGCGCTGCTGTGCAGTGCCAGGCTCTCCTCGGCCTCCCGCCTGCTCGCGGCCAGTTCGGCGGGCAGGGCCGGGGCGCCGATCCCGGCCGTGGCGTCGACGTGCGCGGGCAGGCTCGCGAACAGCTCGGCCAGCCAGTCCTGGGCGGGCGTGGGGTCGTCGCCGCAGGGCAGGACGGTGTAGACGCCCGCGCCGAACAGGGCACTGCGCCCCGGGCGGGACCAGCCGAATCCGGTGGTGGCGTGCTCGAAGGCGAGCATGATCGCGGCATGCCGTTCCCCGCCCGCGTGCGCCTGCACGGCGATCACCCGCGCGGGCCCCGGTGGTAGGCCGAGCTTGCCGATCACCGCGCCGGGATCCGGCCCGGCCTCCAGCAGCTGGATCACCAGTTCGGACTCCACCTGCCGTTCCAGGTCGGCGCTCACCCGGGACCGCAGCAGGTGCAGCGCCACCGTGTGCGCGCTGTCGCACAGCAGCCGCGATGGCGTGCTCGACAGCGGCGCGTCGCAGGTCACCCAGAGCGAGCCGAGCAGTTCCCGGCCCGCCCGCACCGCGATCACCATCCGCCCGCGCAGCCCGTGTTCCGGGGCGGCCGGGACGAACAGCGGCGCATCGGAATTCGCGAGGTGCGTGAACACGCCGCGCTTCTCGAACAGTTCGCGGACCGCCTCGGGCACCCGCCTGCCCAGGATCGTCTCGTGCCGCACCGGATCGGCGTCGTGCTGCCTGCTGGAGTAGGAGATCACCCGGCAGAGCCGGTCCTCGATGGTCACCGGGGCGCCCACCGCGGCCGCGACCGTGTCGGCGAGGGCGAACAGATCACTCGGGCCACGGCCGGACTCGGTCTCCCGGCCCTCGAAGACCATCCCGTACACGACCTCGGCGAGCTGGCTCCAGGACACCGCGGGATCGGCGGTCAGCACCGCGATCCGGTGCCCGGCCGCCACGGTGCCCAGTTCCGCGGCCGTTTCCGGATCGGTGCGCACCACGAGCACCGCGGCCCGGGCCGCCTCGGCCAGCCGCACGGCCTCGGCCGGATCGGGAACACCGACCGCGAGGAACACATCCCCGGTCGCGGGCGTCTCCTCGGTGCCGTCGTGCATCGCCACGCTGCGCAGGTCGGTCTCGCCCGCGGGCCGGGGCCCGACCAGCCGGGCGCCGTAGCCGCCGAGCACGGTGATCAGGCGGTGCAGTTTCACCATCGGTTCCCGATCCTCCGTACCGGTGGAAATCCGACAATTCCGATGCCGTCGATTGTACGAAGACGACAACACCTCGGGCGCTCCGGTCGGCCACGCTCGGTGTTAACCGAACGGCGTACAGACATGGAGGTGGCGAATGGCGGGAACGACCGGTGAGCCGAGGTCCGCGGTGGTGGTCGGGGCGGGGGTCGTCGGCCTGTCCACCGCCTGGTTCCTGCAGGAGCGCGGGGTCGAGGTCACCGTGGTGGACCGGGAAGGGGTGGCCGCCGGGGCTTCCTGGGGGAACGCCGGTTATCTGTCGCCGGGCCTCGCGGTTCCGCTGAACGAGCCCGGGGTGCTGCGCTACGGACTGCGCTCGCTGCTCGATCCGGGCGCCCCCTTGCATGTACCGATGACCCCGGATCCCGGACTGTGGCGCTTCCTGCTGCGGTTCGCTGCGCACTGCGGTTGGGGGAGCTGGACCCGGGCGATGCGGGCGAACCTGCCGCTGAACGAGGAGTGCCTGGAGGCCTTCGACGTGCTGACCGCCAATGGGGTGGCGGCGCGGACCGAGCGGGCACCGATCACCGCGGTGTTCGAGAACGGCCGGGAGGCGGTCGGGCTGCTGCGCGAGTTCGAGCGGCTCACCTCGGCCGGGCAGGAGCTCGGCTATGCCGCCCTGACCGGACCGGAGGTGCGTGCGCAGCTGCCGCAGCTTTCCGAGCGCATCGGCGCGGGGATCCGGCTGGACGGGCAGAGCTACGTGGACCCGGGCGGGTTCGTCGCCGCGCTGGCCGATGCGGTGCGCGAACGGGGAGCGCGGATCCTGGCTCCGTTCGAGGTCGTCGAGGCGGGCCGGATCGGGGTGCGTACGCGGGCCGGCGAGTTCCTCGGCGCGGACGCGGTGGTGCTGGCGACCGGAGCCTGGTTCGGCGGCCTCGCTAAGGACTGGGGTATCCGGGTGCCGGTGCGGGCCGGGCGCGGCTACTCGTTCACCGTGCCGACCGAGGAACCGGTACCCGGTCCGATCTACCTGCCCGGGGTACGGGTGGCGTGCACGCCGTACCAGGGCGCGCTGCGGGTCGCCGGGACCATGGAATTCCGCGGCCCGGACGATCCGCTCTACCAGGCCAGGATCGAGGCGATCATCGCCTCCGCGCGCCCGCTGCTGACCGGTGTGGACTGGGAGCGGCGGCACGACGAGTGGGTGGGACCGCGGCCGGTGAGCCCGGACGGCCGCCCGCTGATCGGCGCGGTCGCGCCCGGTTGCTATGTGGCGGGCGGGCACGGCATGTGGGGCTTCACCCATGGACCGGTCACCGGGCGGCTGCTCGCCGAACAGATCACCACCGGCAAACAACCCGAGGTGCTGCGCGCCTTCGATCCGTTGCGGTAACAGGGAAGGAATGAGGTCATGTCGGTATCGCATCCGGAGAACGGGGCCGCGCTCGGTCCGGCGGAGCTCGCCGAACTGCACTGGCTGCGTTCGGAGAACGAACTGTTGCGCACCGAACGGGACGCGCTGGTCCGGCTCGCGACCGGATTCGCCAAGGATGTCGGGCTGCTGCGCGGAAAGGAAGAGGACCGATGACGACCTGGCTGAGTGAGCAGGACTACGCCCGGTTGCGCGCCGAGCTGGCGGAGCTCACCGATGCCGGTGCCACGGAGCAGACCGGTGGCCCCGACCATCGCGGCGCGCGCATCCGCACCCTGCGGGCACTGCTGGACGACGCGGTGGTGGGCACTCGGCCACCGGACGACGGGATCGCCGAGCCCGGCATGGTGCTCACCGTCCGGTTCGACGACGATCCGGAACCGGAGACCTTCCTGCTCGGCGCCAGCGCGGGCGAGGACAGCGCGCTCGCCGCGTATTCGCCCGAATCGCCGCTCGGTGCCGCCGTGCTCGGGGCCCGGCAGGGAGAGCGGCGCGCCTATCAGGTGCCCAGCGGGGCCACGGTCGGAGTGACCCTGGTTCGCGCGGTGCCCTACGGAGTGGATTCCCCGCACTGAACACGGCGGCTGCCCGGAGCTCTCCGGCGCGGGGAGCCCCGGGCGACCGCCTGACCGTTCTCCCCGGCACCCGTTGACTCCCTGGTACCCAAGCCTGTATACAAGCTTGGGTACAGATTCTTGGAGGGTGTCATGACAGCGGAGCAAGCCCGGACGGTGCTGGTCACCGGCGGCGCATCCGGTATCGGCGCGGCCTGTGTCGCCAGTCTCGCCGCGCGCGGTGATCAGGTGTTCTGTGTGGACCGGGAGATCCCGGAGCGCACGGTTGCCGGGGTGGAGTACCGGCGCGGGGATGTGACCGATGAGGCGGGGGTGCGGGAGCTGATCGACGGGATCGGCACCCTGCACGGTCTGGTGACCTGTGCGGGGATCACCCACCGCGAACCGGCGCTCTCCCTGGCGATGAGCGATTTCCAGCGGGTACTGGATGTGAACCTGCGCGGCACCTTCCTGTGTGCCCGGACCGCCGCCGAGGCGATGACCGAGGGCGGATCGATCGTCACGATCGCCTCGATGCTGTCCCACTACGGCACGCCGAACCTGGCCGCGTACTCGGCGGCCAAGGGCGGCGTGCTCGCGCTGACCAGGGTGCTGGCCGTGGAGTGGGCGAGCGCGGGTATCCGGGTCAACTCGATCAGTCCCGGCTATGTGCGCACCGAGTTCATGGCCGGTGTGCTGGAACGGAATCCGGAGTACGCCGAGCAGATCCGGGCGCGCACCCCCGGCGGAAGGCTGGCCGAGCCCGAGGAAGTCGCCGAGACGGCCGCCTGGCTGCTCGGCACCGGATCGGGATTCGTGACCGGGCAGGACATCGCGGTGGACGGCGGAATTCTCGCGGGTGACCGCCGCCTGGCCGGTGTGGCGAAAGGCGGCGTATGAGCAAGCAGTCGTTGTCCGCGCGGGTGTACGACCAGCTGCGGGCGAGCATCGTCGAACTGCGGCTGACCCCCGGGCAGCGGCTCAGCGAGAACCGGCTCGCGGACCGGCTCGGGGTGAGCAGGACACCGATCCGGGAGGCGCTGCACCGGCTGGCCGACGACCGGCTCGTGGTGCGCAACGAGGAGGGTGGCTTCGAGGTCGCGGTGCTCAGCCATCACGACGTGGATTCGCTGTGCGATCTGCTCGAGGTGGTCGACGCCTATCTGTTCGGCCGCGCGGCACGGCTGGCGGGGACCCGTCCGGAACAGGCGGAGGCGCTGCGCGGGCTGGCCGAGCGCATGGGATCCGCTGCCGAGCAGACCGATCTGGACGCGTGGAGCGCGGCGGACTCCGAGTTCCACCAGACCGTGAACACCTTGGCGGACAACGAATGGGCCAGTGAGGTCGCGCTGCGTTCGCGCTCCCGGCTGCACCGCTTCTGGCTGAACCACTCGGCCCGCAGGCAGCGCCTGCAATCGTGCAGCGCCGAACACGTGGAGCTGGCGCTCGCCGTGGCCGAGGGGGACAGCGAGCGGGCGGCCACCCTGGTGCGCGGGCACATCGGGCACATGCGGGAGAGCCTGCACGGTCTGCTGGACGCGGCCGCGCCGTTGTTCGGATCCGGGGACTGGCCATGAGTCTGCTGCTCGGTATCGATCTCGGGCAGACCTCCACCAAACTGATCGCGCTGCGGCCGGACGGCACGGTGGCCGCGACCGCCAGCGCGGGCTATCCGGTGCACTATGCCGGAGCGCACGGGGTGGAGCAGGAACCCGACGACTGGGTGCGCGCCGTGGGCACCGCGTGCGCCGAACTGTGCACGGCGATCGACCCGGCCGAGATCCGGGCGATCGGACTGAGCTCGGCGGCCCATCACGGGGTGCTGCTCGACGAATCGCAGCGCCCGGTGCGGCGGGCCATCCTGCTCACCGACGGGCGTTCCCAGCCGCAGGCACGGGAACTGGAAAGCCTTGCCGGGCAAGAGATCCTGGAACGCTCCAGGAACGCGGTCTCCGCATCGTGGACGCTGGCGCATCTGCGCTGGATCGGTGCGCACGAACCGGAAGCCCTGGCCAGGGCGCGGAAGCTGGTGTTCGCCAAGGACTACGTGCGCCTGGCGCTGACCGGGGTGCTCGCCACCGACCGGATCGAGGCCGAGGGGAGCATGCTCTACGCGGCGCGGACCGGGGACTGGGATCCGGAACTGGTGCGCCTGGCCGGAATCGGTGCCGAGCTGCTGCCGCCGATCCACGAACCGTCCGAAGTGGTGGCCGAGCTTTCCGCGCGCGGCGCGGAGATCACCGGTCTGCCACGCGGGATTCCGGTGGTCGCGGGGGCTTCGGACACCGCGGCGGAGGCGTTCGCCGCCGGTGCGGTGCACCCGGGTGACGCGGTGATCAAACTCGCCACGGCGGGGAACGTGAACGTGATGACCGAGCACCCGCGGCCCTCGCGGAACTGGCTGACCTACAGCCATCCGGTTCCCGGGCTCGCCTATCACTGCCAGGCCACGAATTCCGCGGCGACCGCGCTCGGCTGGTGGCAGCAGCGCTGCGGTCTGCCGTTCGCGGAGCTGCTCGCCGAGGCGGAGCAGAGCGTTCCCGGCGCGGGCGGGGTGCTGTTCCACCCGTATCTGCTCGGCGAGCGATCCCCGGTGTGGGACGCGGATGTGCGGGCCAGCTTCACCGGGATCGGCGCCGCGAGCACCCGAGGGGACCTGACCCGCGCGGTACTCGAGGGGGTTGCGCTCTCGCTCGCCGAATGCCTGCAGGGCTATCGCGCCGAGGGCGTGCGGGTGCCGTCCGCGGTGATCATCGGCGGCGGTGCGCGAAACCCGTTGTGGCGCCAGATCGTCAGCGATGTGCTCGGTCTGCCGCTGCGCTATCCGGCGCTCGCCGATTCCTCGGCCGGTGCCGCGATGCTGGCCGGGATCGGCACCGGCGTGCTCCCCGCCCCGGCGGGCGGGCTCGCCGAACTTCCCCCGCTGGACGAACACATCCCGGATGAGGCGGCCACCGCGGGCTATCGGCGGCTGCTCGGGCTCTACACCGAGATCCGGACCCGGCTGGCCGATGTCCGGACCCGGCTGGCCGAAATCAAGTACCAGTGACAACACGAGGAGAGAATCCGTTGAGCGAGAAGGACGCGCGCCTTCGTTACCGGCACCAGACCCTGCGCCACGAACTGGGCGCGGTGGTCGGCCACGAGCGGGTCAGCTCGGACGCCGAAGAACTGCGCGAACAGGCCATGGACTGGTCCTGGTACGCGCGCTACCTCGAATACCGGGACATTCCGGTGCCGACCGCGGACGTGGTGGTACGCCCGGACACCGCCGAACAGGTCGCCGAGGTACTCCGGATCGCCTATGACCACGGGGTCGCGGTGGTTCCCCGGGGCGGCGGCTCGGGAACCCAGGGCGGCACCCTGGCGCCGTTCGGCGGGATCGCGCTCGATCTGCGCGGGCTCGACCGGATCACCGAGATCGACCGCACGAGCCTGACCGTCACCGCCGAATCCGGAACCGATGGCGCGGAACTCGAGGCCGCGGTGAACGCCGAGGGCCTGACCCTGGCGCACTATCCGGGAAGCGCGCACCGCGGGGCGACCCTCGGCGGGTATCTCGCTGCCCGCGGTTCGGGCGTGGTTTCCACCAAGTACGGCAAGGCCGAGGACATGGTGCTCTCGGTGGAATCCGCGCTCCCGCCGGGAAGGCTCGTGCGCACCCCGGCCACCCCGAGCCATGCGGCGGGACCGGGCCTGCTTCCGCTGCTGGTGGGGGCCGAGGGCACGCTCGGAGTGCTGACCAGTGCCACCATGCGCCTCGATCCGCTCCCGGAAGCGCGCGCCTTCCTGAGTTTCGGCTTCGCCGATGTCGATGCCGGTCTGCGCGCGGGGCGGGAGATCATGGCCGCACGCTGGCGTCCGGCCGCGATGCGGCTCTACGACCCGGCGGGCACGGAATACCTGCGGCGCAGCGTGGAGATCGGCACCGACGGCGTGGTGCTGCTGGTGGTCTGCGACGGCGCGCAGCGGCTGGTGGACCTGGAAACCGAGGAGATCACCGCGCTGGTACGCAATGCGGGCGGCACCGAACTGGGCGAGCAGGCGGCACGCACCTGGTGGGACGGCAGGGAGAACCCGCACGCCGAGTCGAACGCGCCGAAACCGCCGCTGCTGTACGGCACCGCCGACGCCTGCTGCACCTTCGACCGGATCGGTGAGCTCTACGCCGCGAAGAAGAAGGTCGTGGAAGACGAGTTCGGCGCGCGCTACACCGCGCACTTCTCGCACTGGTACCCGTGGGGCGCGATGATCTACGACCGGTTCTATGTGGACAGTCCGCCCGCGGACCCGGACGAGGCGCTCGCGCTGCACGACCGCATCTGGGACCGGCTCGCCGCGACGAACCTGGAATGCGGCGCGGTGCTCAACGATCACCACGGAGTGGGCGCGAAACTGGGCCGGTTCATGCGGGCGCAGTACGGCACCGGTTTCGACGTGTTGTGCGACATCAAGCGCAGCATCGACCCGCGCGGACTGATGAACCCCGGGAAGCTGGGTTTCCCGGTCCCGGAGAACCTTCGCTGAGCGGCTGGACAAGGAGCGAGAGCATGGACAGTGCTGTCCGGGATTCCCGAACATCCGGGATCGCCTATCTGGACAAGGACCGGATCGCGACCGTCGGTCCGGGAGAACTACCCGCCGAGCGCCCGGGAACCGGTGTCGGTGATGTGTGTCTGGACGTGGCCTACACCGGCATCTGCGGAACGGATCTGCTCGTGTGGCACGGCGGGCTGCAGCGCGTGGTGCCGCCGGTGGTGCTCGGTCACGAGTTCGTCGGCCGGATCGCCGAACCGGGTTCGAGCGGGCTGGCCGTGGGCGCACCCGTTGCGGTGGAACCGTTGCTGCACTGCGGATCCTGCTGGGCCTGCCGGAACGGGGCCGCGCACGTCTGCCGGAAGCTGCGGCTGATCGGGGTGGATGTGGACGGCGGAGCGGCCGGGCAGGTCCGGGTGCCTGCCGGGAAACTACATCCCCTTCCCGCCGATGCGGATCTGCGCACCTTCGCGCTGACCGAGCCGACCGCGGTCGCGGTGCACATGGTGCACCGCTCGGAATTCCGCGATGGCGACTACGTGCTGATCTTCGGCGGTGGCCCGATCGGCGCGCTGATCGCCTTGGTGGCGCGGGAAAGGGGAGCGCGCGGCCTGGTGCTCGCCGAACCCAATCCGGTGCGCCGCGGGCTGTTGAACGAACTCGGGATCCGCACCGTGGATCCGGACGAGGTCGCCGGAATCGTGGAAACCGAGACCGATGGCGAGGGCGCGGACGTGACCTTCGACGTGACCGGGCATCCCTCGGCGATCGCGGTGGCGCCGCTGCTGACCCGGGTGCGCGGCACCGTGCTGGTCGGCGGACTGTTCGGCACCCCGCCGGAGGTGCCGCTGCAACCGGTGACGTTACGCGAACAGCGTCTCGTTGGCGCCCGGGTCTACACCCCGGAGCACATGGACGAGGCGATCGCATTGCTCGCCGCGGGCAGGCTTCCGGTCGACGGCCTGATCACCCATGAGGTCGGGCTGGACGAGGCCGAGCGGGCGTACCGGATGCTGGACGCCGACCGCTCGGCGATGAAGGTCCTCATCCGCGTTCGTCCCTGACCCGTATTGGAGCCGATGATGTCCACTCCAGCGCAGGCCTCGACGAGCGGGGCCGAACGGACCCGTGGCCTGCTGCGCCCGGTGATCGGTGCCTCGATCGGGAACGCCATCGAATGGTTCGACTATTCGGTCTACGGCTACCTTTCCGCGAGCATCGCCACGGTGTTCTTCCCCAAGGCGGATCCCTCCGCCGCGCTGCTTTCCACCTTCGCGGCGTTCGCGGTCGCGTTTCTCGCCCGTCCGTTCGGCGGGTTGTTCTTCGGTTCGCTCGGGGACCGGCTCGGGCGGCGCAATGTGCTCGCCACGGTGGTCCTGCTGGTCAGCGGTTCCGCCTTCGCGGTGGGGCTGTTGCCCGGGTACCAGTCGATCGGGGTGGCGGCACCGATCCTGCTGGTGCTGTTGCGGCTGCTGCAGGGTTTCTCGGCGGGCGGCGAGGTGGCCGGTTCCACCGCGTTCCTCGCCGAGTACGCCCCGGACCGGCGGCGTGGTTACTGGATCAGTTTCCAGAACTTCTCCGCCTTCTGCGGGGCGCTGCTCGGTTCGGCCCTGGTCACCGTGCTGACCAGCACCCTCGGGCAGGACGTGGTCACCGCCTGGGCGTGGCGGATTCCGTTCCTGGTCGCCGCGCCGCTCGGGCTGGCGGCGCTGTATCTGCGGCTGCGCCTGGACGACACACCGGCGTTCGCGCGGTTGCGCGAGCAGGGTGTGGTCGCGAAGGCGCCACTGCGCGAGACGGTGCGCGGCAACGGGGCGAACATCGCCCGGGCCTTCGCGCTTTCCGCGGCGCACAATGTGCCGTACTACCTGATCCTGACCTATATCCCCACCTATCTGGCCACACACACCGATCTGCTCGGCGGTTCCTTTCTCGCGGCGGGCGTCGCCCTGCTGGTGGCGATCCTGGTGCTGCCACTGGCCGGGCGGATCTCCGACCGGATCGGGCGCCGTCCGGTTGCCGCGGCCGCCGCACTCGGTTACGTGGTGTTGTCCTATCCGCTGTTCGTCCTGCTGAACACCGGGGACCTGACCGCGGTGCTGCTCGGACAGGCGGTGCTCGGTGTCCTGTTCGGTACCTTCGGCAGCGCACCGTTCGCGATGATGGTGGAGCTGTTCCCCACCAGGACCCGCTACAGCGCCATGTCCGTCGGCTACAACCTGGCCGCCGCGGCGCTCGGCGGGACGGCTCCGCTGATCGCCTCGCTGCTGGTCGAGGTCACCGGGGACAGCCGTTCGCCCGCCTACTACCTGATCGCGGGCGCGCTGCTGGCACTGGTCGCGATTCGCAGTTCCCCGGAGACGGCACGGGATCCGCTGCGCTGATTCTCGAGCTCAGGTGGCCGGACGGACCTCGTCCCAGGAGACCGGCAGCCCAACCGGTCCGTAGACCGAGGTGTCGGTGCGGAACTCGATCTCCTCGAGCGGCTGCGCCAACCGCAGCGAGGGGATGCGGCGGGGCAGGGTGGCCAGCACCGCGGTCAGTTCCATCCGCGCGATGTGCTGGCCCGGGCACTGGTGCGGGCCGTGCCCGAAAGCGAGGTGCTGGCCGCGTTCCCGGGTGAGCGCCAGCCGCTCGGGTTCGGCGAACCGTTCCGGATCGTGGTTGGCCGCCTGTGCCGCGGCCACCACGTAATCGCCCGCCGCGACCGGGGTTCCGCCGATCTCGGTGTCGGCCGTCGCGACCCGCAGCATCCCGGAACCGGCGCCGAGCAGGCGCAGCAGTTCCTCGGTGGCGTTGGCGGCGAGCGAGGGATCCTCGCGGAGTGCGGCGAACTGTTCGGGATGACTCAGCAGAGCCAGAGTGCCGTGCGTGATCGCGCGGGCCGTGGAGTCGAACCCGGCGGCGAGCAGGGCGGCCGCGATCTTGGTCAGTTCGAGTTCGGTGAACGGCTGCGCGGATTCCGCTGCCTTGGCGGCCATCACGCTGATCACGTCCTCGCCGGGTTCCCGCATGCGTTCGGTGACGAGGCCGTGCAGGTATCCGAACAGCGCGAGCTGGGCCGCGCCGAGATCGGCGGTATCGGTGCGGCCGTCGAACAGCGTGCCCGCGAGTTCGGCGAACCGGGATCGGTCGGCGGCGGGAACATCCAGCAGCTCGGCGATCACCGAGGAGGTGAGCGGATTCGAGAACCGCTCGTGCAGGTCGAGCGGCGGGGTGGCGCCCGCCAGTTCGTCCAGCAGCCCGTCGAGGATGCGTTGCACGATCGGCCGGAATAGCTCGGTCCGTTTGACCGTGCTGATCGCGGGGCCCATGACGCGCCGGAAGCGCAGATACTCCGTGCCGTCCATGCGGTGGAAGTCGCCCTCTTCGACCGGGGCGTCCGGCGGCTGGTTGGCGAGCAGGTGACCGGCCATCCCGCCGCGCGAGCTGAACCGTACCGGATCCCCGAGCACCTCACGGACATCGGCGTACCGGGTGACCAGCCAGGCCTCGATTCCGGTCGGGCAGGTCACCCTGGTCACCGGTGAATGCCTGCGGAGTGCGGCGATCTCGGGCGCGGGCCCGAACGGGCAGGCCCGCTCATCGGGCACCGGCAATGGGCGGGCGGTGTTCGGGGACGACATCGACTCTCCTTCGGACGGGTGTGCGCCTCAACTCTGTTCCTCGGCGGCGAGCAGGGCACCGAGCCGGGCCATGACATCCACCTGCGCCGGGTTGTAGATCTCCGCGAGGGCCGTTCCTGCGGTCTGTTTGGCGAACTGTTCACCGCGCGGGGCATCGGCGGGCAATGTGCGCAGTCCGGGATGCTCCCGGTAGAGCGAGCGCACGAAGGGAACCATGCGCTCGGCCAGTTCCGCACGGGTCCGCTCGCCGGCGTCGGCGGGCAGGTTCTCGAATTCGGTGGCGGTGGGATCGGTGACGGGGTTGCGCATCAGGCCGGTGTAGGCCTCGATGCCTTTCGGGCCGAGTATCCGGCTCAGCACGGTGAAAAAGGAGCGCTCCGTCTCGGAGATCGGCTGGTTCGCCGCCGCGGTGGCGAACTCCGCTGGCAGATCGGCGGGGACCGACTCCGCCAGGATGAGGCCGAGCTCCACCCTGGCCCGCTGCAACCGTTCGATGGTGGCCGCGAGTTCGGCGTCGAGAGTGCGCAAGGCCTCCTCGGGATGGTGCTCGGTCTCGCCCATCTCGGCGATCTGGGGCAGTGAGAAGCCCAGGTCCACGAGGCGTTTGATGCGCAGTAGCCGGACCAGGTGCGGCACGCCGTACTGCTTGTAGCCGTTGGCGCGGCGTTCGGGTTCGGCGAGCAGGCCCACCTCGTGGTAGTGCCGAACGGCCCGCAGGCTGGTTCCCGCGAGCTCGGCGATCTCCCGCGTACTCCACGCCATGACGTCCCACTCCGTTCGGCCGTTCCGACCCCGCCATTCCAAACCATGCCGTCGCGGCATGGTCAAGAGCGAGTCCCGTATTCGGCCGAAAGTGGGCTATGTCACGTCCGTGGTCAGGCGAGGTCGAGTGCGGCGCGGACGATGCTGTCGGTGTCGATGCCGTGCTGGCGGTAGACGTCCTCGAGCGAACCGGACTGGCCGTACCGGGTCACGCCGAGTGCGGTGGTCGGCACCCGGTTGACGGTGGCGAGGAAGGACAGGGTGTGCGGGTGCCCGTCCAGGACGGTGACCAGCGGCCTCGCCCGGTCCGCGGGAAAGACTTGGTCCAGGATCCAGGAATCGGCGTCCTCGTGCCCCTGGCGGGCGCGCACCGCGCGGTAGAGCAGGTCCGGGCTGGTGACGCAGATGACCTCGGCGGGGATCCCGTTCGCTTCGAGCCGGTCGGCGGCGGCGAGCGCCTCCGGGGTGACCGCGCCCATCGCGGCGATGCTGATCCGAGCGTCCTCGCGGCGCCGCAGTGGGTACGCCCCGGCGACGACCTGGCGCCTGCGGCGTTCGCGCGCCGCGGGGTCGGCGGGCAGTTCCGCGAGCGCCTGATCCACCGGGCGGGTGGACAGCCGTAGATAGGCCGAGCTGCCGTCGGGTTTCCCGAGCTGGGCGAGCGCGGCGAGCAGGGTCCATTCGGTGTCGATGGCGAACGCCGGTTCATAGGTCACGCAGCCGGGCTGTTCCAGGCCGATCGAGGGGGTGGTGATCGACTGGTGGGCGCCGCCCTCGGGGGCAAGCGAAACCCCGGACGGGGTGCCGAGCAGGATGGACTGCCCGCCCGCGTAGATGCCATAGGACCACGGTTCCAGGGCACGTTCCACGAACGGGTCGTAGAGGATGCCGATCGGCAGCAACGGTTCGCCCCAGCGGCTCCAGGTGGCGCCGAGTTCGCCGAGCAGGCTCACCAGATTGGTCTCGGCGATCCCGAGCTCGATGTGCTGCCCGGCCGGTTTCTCCCGCCAGTGCAGGATCGTCTCGGCGTCATCGGCGAACCAGTCGTGCCGCTCGTCCGGGGACCACACGCCGACCTTGTTCACCCAGCCGCCGAGATTGGTGGTGGAGCTGACATCCGGGCTGACGGTGACCACGCGCCCCGCGGTTTCCGGTGCTTCGCGGGTCAGGTCGAGCAGCACCCGGCCCAGCGCGGCCTGGGTGGTCGCCGTCCCGGTCGGGGTGCGCCCGATGTCCGCCGGTACCGGGAGAGGGGTGCGTGCCTCGGTTCGCGGGCGCTGCAGGCGTTCCGCGGTGCGCGCACACAGGATCCGGGCCGCGCTGCCCTCCGGGAAACGCTGCCACGGCCGGTCCGGGTCGGTGCCGAGCCGCGCGGCCAGCTCGCCCAGTTGTTCCTCGGTGAGCAGTGCCGAGTGGTTCTGCGGATGTCCCTTGGTGGCCAGTCCGTATCCTTTGACGGTGTAGGCGAAGATGACCGTGGGGCGGGTGTCCTCGATCGCCTCGAAGGCGTCGTCGAGGGCGCCGAGGTCGTGCCCGCCGAGGTTCGCCATGGCCTCGATCAGGGTGTCGTCGGGGAGTTCGGCGAGCAGTTCGGTGATCCGGGCGGCGTCCTGGCCGGTTCCGGGCAGGCGCTGGCGCAGCTCCCGGGCGGGGCAGCGCAGCAGCCGCTGGTATTCCGGATTGGTCATGGCATCGATGCGTTGCCGCAGCGCCGTTCCGCCGGGGCGGGTGAACAGTTCCTCGAGCAGCTGCCCGTACTTGCAGGTGATCACCTGCCAGCCCGCCGCGGCGAACATCCCCGCCAGCTTGTCGGCGGCGATACCGGGGACGACGCGGTCGAGCGACTGCCGGTTCAGGTCCACGATCCAGACGGTCTCGCCCAGTTCGGCGACCGTCGGGTCCAGCACGGCCTCCCACACCGCGCCCTCGTCCAGTTCGGCGTCCCCGACCAGCGAGTACTGCCTTCCGGTACCGGTGTTTCCGCCGCGGGAGTTCACATAGCGCCGGGACACCGCGCCCCACATCGGCGCGGTGGCACCGATTCCGACCGAACCCGTCGAGTAGTCCACCGGGTCCGGATCCTTGCTGCGGCTGGGATAGCTCTGCAGGCCGCCGAACTCGCGCAGCCGGGGCAGATAGGACTCGTCCAGCTCGCCGAGCAGATAGTTGATCGCGTGCAGCGCCGGTGCGGCGTGCGGTTTCACCGAGACCCGGTCCTGCGGGCGCAGCCTGCGGAACCACAGCGCGGTCATGATGGACACCATCGAGGCCGAGGAGGCCTGATGACCGCCGACCTTGAGCCCGCTCGGGTTCGGCCGCACCCGGTTGGCGTGATGGATGATCGCCGAGGAGAGCCACAGCACCCGCTGCTCGATTTCGCGCAGTGCCTGGAAATCGGTGTCGCGGGACTGCGGGCTGATCGCCGGGCTGCTCATGGCCGGTACTCCGATCTGTGCTGTCATGCAGAACAATGTTCTATAATCTGGCACAGAGGATACTCATTCCGGCGCGCCGGTGCCACCGGGTGTCGTGCCGGAATGCGGGACGGTTTGCCGGAGGCTTGGTAAGCTCCGGCACTCGACAGCGAACGAAGGCGTCAGGTGACGGTGACCGAGAAGACGAACAGCAGCGCGATGAACAGCGTGCTGAGCACCCTCCGCGTGCTCGAGGAGGTCGCGGCGCGCCAGCCGATCGGGGTTTCCGAGCTGGCGCGGGTGATGGAGATCCCGAAGAGCTCGGTACAGCGCTGCCTCGTCACGCTCCAGCAGGCGGGCTGGCTGCGCATCGTGGATCCCGAGCGCACGCGGTGGGGTGTGACGATGAAGGCGCTGGCGATCGGGCTGCGCGGGGCGGGCGAGGAGGACCTTCGGGAGCTGGCCAAGCCGGTGATCAAGCGGCTGGCCGCGGACACCGGTGAGACGGTGCACTTCGCGTTGCGCGACGGGGACGACATCGTGGTGATCCTGCGTGAGGACAGCACGCATGCGGTCCGCGTCTTCGTGGAAGTCGGGGCGCGGCTGCCGCTGCGCGCGACCTCGGCGGGAGTGGCGATCCTGGCCGCGCTCGGCGAGGACGAGGCCAGTGAGGTGCTGGGCCGCGAGGTCAAGGATTTCCCGGAGCCGCTGCCGAGCGTCACGGAACTGTGGGCCGCCATCGACAGGTCCGCCGAGCGTGGTTATGCGGTCAACATGTCCGCCTGGTACCGCCCGCACGTGGCCTCGATCGGGGTGGCCGTCACCAACGCCGCCGGGCGGCCCATCGCCGGAATCACCCTGTCCATCCCGGAACTGCGCTACGAGCCCGAGCACGAGGAAGAGCTGGCGCAGCTCGTCCGTGCGGCGGCGGCCGAGATCGGCGAACAGGTCTCGGCCGTCTGAGAGCACGTCTGAGGGCATGTCCGAGGCACGTCCGGGAGTGCGGTGCTCAGAACGCGCGGTGGTACTGCTTCGGCCAGGACTCGCGCGGTTCGGCGTTCCGCGCGCGCAGCGCCCAGTACGGGTCGCGCAGGATGGCCCTGCCGACCAGTACCGCGTCCACGAGGCCGGGGATCGCCTCGTCGAGCTGGTGTGCCTCGGTGAGCAGTCCGGAGGCCGCCGTCCGGATTCCCGCGGCCCGGAACCGCGGCCCGTACGCCGCGTTGTGCAGTGGCTCGGTCAGGCGGCGGGCGGCCGGGGACAGCGCGCCGGAGGACAGGTCGACCATGTCCACCCCGGCCGCGGTCATCCGGCTCGCCACCTGCAGCATGTCCTCGACCGTGAGTCCGCCGTCCATCAGGTCCTCGGCGGGCAGGCGCAGCAGCAGCGGTTTGTCCTCGGGCCATCCGGAACGCAGCGCCCGCACCATCTCCAGCGGGAACCGCATCCGGCCTTCCAGGTCCCCGCCCCACTCGTCGGTGCGGTGATTCGCCAGCGGGGAGAGGAACTCGTGCAGCAGATATCCGTTGGCCCCGTGGAATTCCAGCGCCTCGTAACCGGCGCGATGGGCATAACGGGCCGCCTGTTCGAGATCCCCCAGCACCCGTGCACCGTCCGCGGCGGTCATCTCGGCGGGCACGGCGAGATCGGCGAACGGGACCGGTGAGGGCCCGATCGGCTGCCAGCCGCCGTTTTCCGGGGCCAGCGGGCTCCGGGTTCCGGTGTTGTCCCAGGGAACACCGTGCGAGCTCTTGCGCCCGGCCGCGCCGAGCTGCAGCGCCGGGATGGAGCCGATGGTCCGGATCGCGTTCGCGAGCCGCCGATGGCCCTCCAGCTGGTTTTCGGTGTACAGCCCGAGATCCCCGGTCGTGGTGCGCATATCGGGTGCGACGCCGGTGCATTCCACGAACACCATGCCGACGCCGCCCGCGGCCCGCGCACCGTAGTGGGCGAGGTGCCAGTCCGTCGGTGCGCCGTACTCGTCCGCGGAGTACTGGCACATCGGGGAAAGCCACACCCGGTTGGGCACGGACAGCTCCCGGAGCCGGATCCCGGTCCACGCCGCGGTGGCCGTGGCCGTCGATGCTGTCTGTGTCGCTGCCTCTGTCATGAATACCTCCGGTTCTCAAGCGTCTCGATCACTCGAGGGCACGGCGAGCAGCAACTCCGCGGTCTGCTCGGGCGCCTCGAGGTGGAAGTGGTGGCCGCCGAGTTCGTGCACGACGAACTCGATCCGGTCGCCGTAGCGGTCGACCGCGGACGGGTCCAGCAGTCCGCGCACGGCGAGCGTGCTGACCGGTGCGGACACGGCGGCGAGCGCCTCGTCCATGTCCCAGCGCAGGATCCCTTCCAGGGCAGGGATTCCCACCGATTCGGGAATGCCCGCCATCTTCGCGAAGATCTCCTCGGTGAAGCCGGGATCGGCGCCCGGGACCGAGCCCATGTCGACCAATCCCCGCACGCCCGCGGGGAAATCGGCCGCGAACTCGTCGAGCAGCCGCCGGGCCGCGGTCTCCGCGACCGGCGGGTAGAGCGAAAGATAGTGGAACGTGTCGATGCCGATCACCCGCTCGGCCACCGCGGGCCGCAGCCGGGCGAACTCGACCGCCACCGCCCCGCCCATGGAGTGCCCGACCACGGTGGCGTGCCCGACGCCTTCCGCATCGGTGACCGCGGCGACATCCCGGGCGAACTCCGTCATGCTCCAGACCTCGCGGGTGGAACGGGAATCACCGTGCCCGGGGAGGGCGACGGCGATCACCCGGTGGTCCTCGGGGAGGTTGGCCGCCAGTGCGGTGAAGTCCGCGCGCCGGCAGCCCCAGCCGTGGATGAGGACCCAGGTGTGCCCGGCTGCGGGACCGCGCACCGTGTAACGGATCGAGGTCGTGTCGTTCCGTTCTACGGCACGCACGGCGCCGAACTCACTCTGCGTGGACATATCAACCCCGTTCTGTCTGCTCGCTGGGCCTGTCGATCGGACAACACGAGACGATAGCCATTTGTTCCCTTCTGCAGCACGACGTTTCGTATTATGGTACATCGACATTCGCAGCAAGGGAGGCGATGATGCCAACCAAGCGGTACACCGGTTACCAGTCCTTCGCGTATCTGGAAGCGGGGACGGACTACCCCGAGTTCACCCCCGCGGCCGATGTGGATCGGTTGCCCGCGCACGATCTCGGGCTGAGCTCCGGGGAACGGGTGCGGGCCGAACGGCTGCTGACCGAGAACATCGCGGTGTCCCTGCACGATCACCCGGTCCGGCTGCCCCGCGACACCCGCGCCGAACTGCTCGCGTGGAACCGGGAAGCACGGCTGGCCTACGGCTACGAGGGGCTCAGCCGCTCCGGGCTCGACGCGGTGTTCGACAACCTCGGCTGGGGTGCGTGCGAGTCCCGGAACGGGTGGAAGTGGGACGACGTCATCACCGATCTCGGCATGCGGTTCTGCGATTTCGCCCACCAGGACTACGTGATCCGGGCCGAATCGGTGGCCGATATCCGGCGCGCGCACGCCGAGGGACGGCTTGCCGTCATCGCCGGGCTGGAGGGAGCGGCCCTCATCGAGAACGAGATCGACCGGCTCGACGTGCTCTACGGGCTCGGCGTCCGGCAGATCGGGATCGCCTACAGCGAGGCGAACGCGCTCGGCGGCGGGCTGCGCGAGACCCGCGACGGTGGGCTGACCGCGCTCGGGCGGCGCGCGGTCCGCCGGATGAACCAGCTCGGGATGGCCATCGACGTCTCGCACGCGGGGGACCGGACCGCGCTCGACGTGATCGAGGCCAGCGAGGTGCCCGTACTGATCACCCACGCCGGGGCCAGGGGACTCTGGGACACCCCGCGGATGAAACCCGACGAGGTCATCCGGGCCTGTGCCGAATCGGGCGGCATGATCGGCATCGAGGCCGCCCCGTACACCACGGTCAGCCCGGGCCATCGCAGGCACGGCATCGAGTCCGTGATGGATCACTTCCGCTACTGCGCCGAACTCGTGGGCATCGAGCACGTGGGGTTCGGCCCGGACACCTTCTTCGGTGACCATCTGGACCTGCACGACGTGATGAGCCGGAGATGGGGAGTCGCCGACACCATCCGCTCCGGCCCGGAGTTCGAGACCGTCGACGCGGTCGCCGGGCTGGAGAACCCCGGGGAGAACTTCCGCAACATCACCGGATGGCTGGTCAAACACGGCTTCGGCGATGCGGAGATCGCCGCGGTCATCGGCGGCAACGCCCTGCGTGTGCTCGACGAGATTTGGTAACCCCTTCCCCACGGAGTTGTGATGCAACAGCAGGCAAAACACCGGAAAGTCCTCGGCGCCGCGATGATCGGGCACGCCGTGGAGTCCTACGATTTCGTCATCTACGGATCCTCGGCGACGATCATCGCGAAACACTTCTTCCCCGCGGGGAACCCGGCGCTGGCGATCCTGTCCACGCTCGCGGTCTACGGCCTCGCTTTCGTGGTGCGCCCCCTCGGGGCCGCCGTGTTCGGCAGTGTCGGCGACCGTCTCGGCAGGCGCGCTGCGCTGTCCTGGGTGGTGCTGATCATGGCGGTGTCCACCGCGGCGATCGCGGCGCTGCCCGGCTATGCGAGCGCGGGGATCGCCGCGCCCATACTGTTGCTGTGTGCCCGTCTCGCGCAGGGCATCTCGATGGGTGCGGAATACACCAGCGCGGCCTCCTATGTGATGGAGCAGGCGCCACCGGCCAGGCGCGGGCGCTGGATCAGTGTCGTGGGCAGTGCCACCTTCATCGGCTCCGCCTTGGCGACCTTCGCGCTGCTGGCCCTGGAACTCGTCTCACCGGCCGCGTACGCGGACTGGAGCTGGCGGCTGGCCTTCCTGTTCGGCGGGATCATGGCCCTCGTCGGGCTCTACATGCGGCTGCGCCTCGACGAGACGAGCACCTTCCGCGAACTCGAGGCCGAGGGGGAGACCTCGGCCCGGCCGGTGCGGGACAGTTTCCGCCAGTGGCGGGTTTTCCTGCTGCTGTTCGCGATCTTCGCGCTGCTCGCCGTGCTGGTCCACAATCTGCTCGGGTATCTGCCCACCTATCTCACGACCACCGGTGGACTCGGCGGGCGCACGGTGCTCATCGCGGGCGGTGTCGCGCTCGTGGTGTGCGCGGGCGTGTGCCTGCTCGCCGGGATGTTCGCCGATCGCTTCGGGCGCAGACCCTTGCTGCTCGGCGGGGTGGCGATCGCGGTCGCCGGTTCGGTGCCCGCCTATCTGCTCGCCGGCGGCGGCACCCTGGTGTCCACCCTGGCGGCCGAGATCCTGCTCGTCGTTCCGGCCGCACTGGTCACCATCGCGGCCACGACCATCGCGGTGGAACTGGTGCCGCCGCGGGTGCGCGCCACGAGCACCGCGCTCGCCTACAACGTGGCCTACGCGGTGTTCGGCGGGACCGCGCCACTGCTCGGTGCACTGCTCACCCAGCGATTCGGGCAGCTGGCCCCCGGCGCCTATATCGCGGTGGTCGCGGCGATCGCGCTCGTCATCCTCGTCCTCGCGCTCCCGGAAACCCGTGACCGGGCGGCAAGCGATTTCCGGGAGCATGCAAGGAAATCCGTCACACGCTGACCGGGGTGAGCGCCGCACCCATCCAGCGGGCGATGGCGACCATCCGGGCATCCGTGCCCGGCTGGCCCATCACCTGCAGCCCGAACGGGAGACCGCCGACCGCCATCAGGGGAACGTTCACCGCGGGTGCGCCCAGCAGGGAGCTCGGGAAGTTGAACGCCGGATCCCCGGTCGGCCACCGGGCGGGTGGTTCACCGGGAACATCGCCGAGCCATTGCGGAGCGGAACCACTGGAGGTCGGTGCGATCACCGCGTCCACGCGCGGTCCCAGCTGCGCGTGGGCGGCCTGTACCGCGGCCCGGTCGCGCAACGCCTCCTCGTACCCCGCGGCGCCCAGGTTCTCGGCGGCCTCGATGAAGAACCGCTTGGCGCGCGCACTGACGCCGTCGGGGTTGTCCGCGACCACATCACGGAACGCCCAGTAGTGTTCCCAGGCGAGAATTCCGCTGCCGAGTTCGGCCGCACCGAGCAGGGCTTGTTCGAACCGTTCCAGCACGGGGTCCCCGGTGCGTCGCAGCACGGTCACCCCGGCCGCCGCCAGCTGCGCGAGAATCTGCTCGAAGGCGCCCCGGCTGGTGGCATCGAGGCGTTGCCAGCCCTCGGTTTCCAGTACGGCGAGGGTCAGCGGGCGGTGCGCGGGCGGCGGGGTGGCGGGCCCGGAGAGCGCGGGCTTGCCCGGATCACCGCCGGCGCGGGAGGCGATCGCGATCGCGATCTGCCACATGTCCTCCGGGCAGCCGGCGAGCACCCCGTGCGCGGTCATGCTCGCGGTCTGGCGCTCACCGCGGTTGATGGCGCCCTGGGTGGGTTTGAGTCCCCAGTTGCCGTTGTAGCTCGCCGGTCGCATCAGCGAGCCCCCGGTCTGGGTGGCGATGGTGGCCGGAACCATCCGGGCCCCGACCGCGGCCCCCGAGCCGGAGGAGGAACCGCCCGGAGTGTGCCGCGGATCGAAGGGGTTCGTGGTCGGACTGGGTTCCGGGCCGCCGAGCTCGGTGGTCACCGTCTTGCCCAGGATCACCGCGCCCGCCTGGCGCAGCGCCCAGACAGCCGCGTTGTCGTGTTTCGGGAAGTTCCCCGCGAACGCGGCGCAGCCCATCTGGGTCGGCATGTCCCTGGTCTGCAGCAGATCCTTGATGCCGATGGGGAGCCCGTCGATCGGGGAGAGCTGTTCGCCGCGCCGCCAGCGCCGGGTACTGGCCGCGGCCTGTTCACGGGCGCCGGACTCGTCGAGCACCACCCAGGCCCGGACGACGGGCTCGCGCTCGGCGATCGTCGCGAGGCACCGTTCCAGATAGTCGCTCGGGGAATCGGTGCCCGCGCGGAAATCCCGGACCGCGGTGTGGAACCGCAGGCCCTGGAAAGTGGCCGGGTCGTATCCGGCTTCGTTCCCGGTGATCGCGGAATTCATGGCTTCTCCTTGTTGCCTGTGAGCAAGGTCGGACTACAATGTGGCACGTCGTATCGTATCGCAGAACAGCAACGGAGGAGAGTATGAGCGAGCTGGAACCGTGGCAGTGGGACGAGCCGACCTGGCGCGGGCATGTGGAGAAGGTGCGGGCCGGACGTCCGCTGGTGCCGGATTCCTGGCCGGGTGGCGCCAAGGTCGCGGTGGCCCTGTCCTTCGATGCCGACCACGAGACGCCGATGCTGCGCGACGGCGAGGTGTCCCCGGGCAAGCTGTCCCAGGGTGAGTACGGAGCCCGGGTCGGTGTGCCGCGGATCATGCGGCTGCTGGACCGGTTCCGGGCGCCGGCGACGTTCTTCATGCCCGCCGTTTCCGCGCTGCTGCACGAGAACGAGGCCAAGGCCTATGTGGACGCCGGGCACGAGATCGCGCTGCACGGCTGGATCCACGAGCGGAACACGGTGCTGCCACCCGGAATCGAACGCGAACTGGCGTTGCGGGCCATGGACACGCTGGAGAAGGTCTCCGGGATGCGCCCGTCCGGTGTGCGCACCCCGTCCTGGGATTTCTCCCCGCACACCCTGGCGATCACCCGGGAACTCGGGCTGGCCTACGACTCCTCGCTGATGGCCGACGACGACTGCTACGAGATCCTCGCCGAGGGCGAACCCACCGGGATCGTGGAACTGCCGGTCGAGTGGATCCGCGATGACGCGGTGTACTTCAACATGGAGCGGTTCAGCGCGCTACGGCCTTATACGCCGCCGCGCGGGGTGCTCTCGCTGTGGCGCGACGAGTTCGACCTGGCCTATGCCGAAGGCGGGGTGTTCCAGCTGACCATGCACCCGCACATCATCGGGCACCGGTCCCGGATCGCGATCCTGACCGAGCTGCTGGAGCACATCGGCGCGCACGAAGGCGTGTGGTTCGGCACGCACGCCCAGGTCGCCGAGTACGTCTCCGGGCTGTGACGGGCTAACAGGCTGTGACGGGCTAATCGGATACCAGTTCGGCCGCGGGCCAGCGCTGATCGGTGACGGCGATACCGATCTGGCTGGCGACCTCGCGCGCGACGATGTCCACCGCGGCCGGTACCCGCCCGGTGCGGGGCATGGCCAGCACGACCGTGCGCCACACCTCCGGCTCGGTCAGCGGCGCGGCGCACAGCAGCCCGGTGGCGATCTCCCCGGTGAGCCCGACGGCGGGCAGGATGGTCCAGCCGTGCCCGGCCTGCGCGAGTTTCTTCTGCAGTGCCATGGAATTCGTGCTCACCGTGCCGTCCAGGGCGAGGCCTGCCCGCCGGGCACCGCCGTCGATCAGGGTGCGCAGCCCGTGCCCGGTCGTCGGCAGGACCAGTGGGTGCGCCGCGGCTTCGGCGAACGGCACCGGGCGATCCCGGCGCAGCCCTGCCGGTGCGGGCGCGGCGATCCAGAGCTGTTCGCGGACCAGTTGGGTCACGTTCAGCGAGGGTGAACCGGTGATGTTGTACTGCAGGCTCAGATCGAGATCGCCCTCGTCCAGCCAGCGCTGCAGGTGTCCCGAATAGGCGGTCTGCAGCCGCAGTTCGATCCCGGGATGGTCCTGGCTGAGGCGTGCGACGAGCGGTTCGGCGAGCAGTTCGGCGGTACTCTCCAACAGGCCGAGGGTGACGATCCCGGTCACGACTCCGGGTGTGGGGGCGAGCTCGGCGCGAGCGCGATCGAGTTCGGTCAGCGCCCGGCGGGCCCGCTCCACCAGGGCGCTCCCTGCCTCGGTGGTGCGCATGCCGGTGCGGGTGCGGTCGAACAACGGGACGCCGAGCTCGTCCTCGAGTGCCTTGATCTGCCGGGTCACCGCGGGCTGGACCAGGTGCAGCAGTTCGGCGGCGCGGGTCACGCTGCCCGCCTCCGCGACGGTCACCAGTGCGTTGAGCTGTTTGAGGTCCATCGCAACCGCGCATATCTCCATCAGGAAAAGGTATTTCTCAGCTCGGGTCATAGTAATCCATGATGGAATCGAGAACGAGGAATGGGAGGGCACCCGATGGACGGGCTCGAGGAGGAGGAAAACGCGATCGTCGCGCTGGTCGGCGAGTTCGTCGATCGGGAGGTGAAACCGGTCGCACAGGAACTGGACCACAGCAACACGTATCCGGAGAAGCTCATCGAACAGATGAAGGAGATGGGCATCTTCGGGCTCGCGATCCCGGAACCCTGGGGCGAGGCCGCGGTCTCGGCGCAGTGCTATGCGGCGGTCACCGAGGAGCTGGCGCGCGGCTGGATGAGCCTGGCCGGTTCGATGGGCGGGCACACCGTGGTGGCGAAGCTGCTGCTGGCCTTCGGCACCAAAGAGCAGCAGGACAGGTACCTGCCGCGGATGGCGACCGGCGAGATCCGGGCCACCATGGCGCTGACCGAACCCGGTGGCGGCTCCGATCTGCAGGCGATGCGCACGGTGGCGCGCCGTGAAGGCGAGCAGTACGTGGTGAACGGCGCGAAGACCTGGATCACCAACGCGCGCCGCTCGCAGCTGGTGGCGCTGCTGTGCAAGACCGATCCGGACGCCGACCCCCCGCACAAGGGGGTGAGCATCCTGCTTCTCGAGAAAGGGCCTGGTTTCCAGGTCTCCCGCGATCTGCCCAAGCTCGGCTACAAGGGCGTGGAGAGCTGCGAGCTGTCCTTCGACGATGTCCGGGTCCCGGCGGACGCGTTGCTCGGCGGCACGGAGGGCCGTGGTTTCGCGCAGATGATGCGCGGCCTGGAGATCGGCCGTATCCAGGTCGCCTCCCGCGCGCTCGGAGTCGGCCAGGCGGCGCTGAACGACGCGCTGCGCTACGCCCAGGAGCGGGAGAGCTTCGGGCAGCCGATCTGGCAGCACCAGTCGATCGGCAACTACCTGGCGGACATGGCCACCAAACTGGAGGCCGCGCGCCAGCTCGTGCAGCACGCGGCGCGCCGTTACGACTCCGGGGAGCGCGCCGATCTGGAGGCCGGGATGGCGAAGCTGTTCGCCTCGGAGACGGCGATGGAGGTCGCGCTCAACGCGGTGCGCATCCACGGCGGCTACGGCTATTCCACCGAGTTCGACGTGGAACGCTACTTCCGGGATGCGCCGCTGATGATCGTCGGTGAGGGCACCAACGAGATCCAGCGCAATGTCATCGCCCGGCAGCTGATCAAGCGCCACCGCATCTGAAGGGGGCACGGCATGTCCGGACCGCTGAGCGGTATCACCGTCCTCGCACTCGAACAGGCGGTGGCCGCCCCGTTCGCCACCCGCCAGCTCGCCGATCTCGGGGCGCGCGTCATCAAGGTCGAACGCCCGGCCGCGGGCGACTTCGCCCGCGGCTACGACCGCGCCGTGCACGGACAGTCCAGCTACTTCGTCTGGCTCAACCGCGGCAAGGAAAGCGTCGAGCTCAACATCAAGGACCCCGCGGACCGGGCGGTCCTGATGCGGATCCTCGCCGAGGCGGACGTGTTCGTGCAGAACCTCGCCCCGGGCGCGGCCGACCGTCTCGGACTCGACGCGGTCACGCTGCGCGCCTCCCGGCCCGAACTGATCCACTGCTCGATGTCCGGCTACGGCCCCGAAGGCCCCTACCGCAGCAAGAAGGCCTACGACCTGCTCGTGCAGTGCGAGGCCGGACTGGTGATGGCCACCGGAACACCGGAGTTACCGTCGAAGGCCGGGTTCTCCATCGCCGACATCGCCACCGGGATGTACGGCTACAGCGGCATCCTGACCGCGCTCTACGAACGTGAGCGCACCGGGCGGGGCGCCACACTGCGGATCGCGATGCTCGACGCGCTCGGCGAATGGATGAGCCAGCCCGCCTCCTTCGCGCACTACAGCGGAACACCGTCGCGGCGAACCGGGGCGAAGCATCCCTCGATCTCGCCCTATGGCCCGTATCGCACCGGCGAGGGGACGGTGTTCCTCGGTATCCAGAACGACCGGGAATGGTCCGCGCTGTGCCACACCGTGCTCGAGCGTCCCGAACTGGCCGGGGATCCGCGGTTCCGGTCCAATGTGGACCGGGTGGCGAACGATGCCGAACTGACCGCGGTCATCGAGTCGGTGTTCGCCGGATACACCGCGGAACAGGCCGTGGAACTGCTGGAGCGCGCGGGAATCGCCAATGCCACCCTGCGCACCCCGGACGAGCTCCTGGAACATCCGCAACTGCGGGCGCGGGACCGCTGGCGCCAGGTGGACACCCCGGAGGGTCCGGTCCGCGCCATGCTCCCTCCGGTGGAATCGGACACCGGGGAACCGCCCATGCGCCCGGTCCCGGCGCTCGGCGCGCACAACGAATCGGTGCGCGCCGATTTCGGCCCACAGCAAGCCGGGGAGTCGGCACGATGAGTGAAACCGTTGAGCGAGAAGAACTCCTGATGCCCGGACCGGCCCAGGCTCTCGGCGCGCTGCTCGGCGTTCCGGTGCCCGATCTGGCCGGTGGCGCGGGAATTCCGCTGCTGTGGCACTGGATCTACCTGCTCGACCACCCGGCACAGTCGGACCTCGGCCCGGACGGGCATCCGGCGCGCAACACCGTGCCCGCGCCACCGAAACCAGGGCAGCGGCGGATGTGGGCGGGTGGCCGAGTGCGCCAGCACGGCGAGCTGCGCTGCGGTGAGCACGCGAACCGGCGCACCAGAATCCTGTCGGTCGAGGAGAAACAGGGGCGCTCCGGTCCGCTGACCTTCGTGGTTGTCGGGCACCGGATCGAGCAGGCCGGTCGGCTGATCGTGGACGAGGAACAGGACATCGTGTACCGGCCGATCCCGGAACGGGGTGCCACGACCGGGGAACCGGATTCCACCGTGCCCGTGGCGCCGGGGGAGTGGGCGGTCGATGTCTCGCCGGTGCTGCTGTTCCGTTTCTCCGCGCTCACCTACAACGCGCACCGCATCCACTACGACCGCGACTACTGCCGGGACGTCGAGGGCTATCCGGGACTGCTCACCCACGGCCCGCTGCAGGCGATCGTCATGGCCGAGAAGGCCCGCGACGGCGGGCCCTCTGCGCACACCGCGTTCGACTACCGGCTCGTCTCCCCGCTGTTCGACCATCAGGGCATGGTGGTCAGCGCGGTTCCCGGAGAGCCGGGAGAGACGGTCAGCGCGGTCCGGGACATCCACGGGCGGCAGACCGCGAGCGGCAGGCTCCGCCCGCTGCACCGCTGACTCCGCCGGGGGAAACGCTACTGGTCGCGCAAGGCCCGGCGGCCCGCGCTGCGCAGGAAATCCACGATCACCTGCGGTGTGGTCCTGCTGTGCGCGAGGGACAGGCGCAGGTCCCGCAGCGGCGTGCGCGGCCGGTGCGCGGTGAGGATTCCCGCCTCCAGGTCGGCGCGCACCAGCCAGTGCGGGAGGAAACCGATCCCGCCACCGGCCGCGACCAGTCCGCTGGTGACCGGGAGGCTGTTGCAGGTGCTGAAGTTGGGCAGCGGAATGTCCGCCTCGCCGAACCAGCGCGCCACTATCCCGTGGATGGCCGAGGGCGGCGGATTGATCAGGATCCGCTGCCCGGCAAGGTCTTCCGGTGCGATCCGCTCGGGGAGTCCGCGGTTCCCGTTGCTGACGATGGTCAGCGCGGTGTTGCCGAGTTCCTCGACGCGCACGTGCTCGCTCGGTTCGGCGTTGCTCATGAACGCGAGGTCCAGCTCGCCCCGGTCGAGCATGCGGGCCAGTGCGACGCTGGACGAGGCGGTGAGGCGCACATTGACCTCGGGGTGACTGCGTTCCAGCCGTTCGAGCACCCTCGGCAGGCAGGTCATGGCGAACAGGTCCGAGGAACCGAGGCGCAGTGTTCCCTGCCACGGATCGCCGGCGCGCAGCCGCTGCCCGAGTTCCTCGAGCAGGGCGAGCTCGCGTTCCGCGTAGTGCAGCAGCAGCGTCCCGTCCGCGGTGAGCCCGACCGCGGTGCCCCGCCGGTGGAACAGCGCGGTACCGGCGGCGGTCTCCAGCTGGCGGATGCGCAACGAGATGGCGGGCTGGCTGAGCCCGAGGCGTTCGGCCGCCGCGCGGAAGGTGCCGAGCCGGACGATCCAGACGAACGCCTCCAGCTGACGCGGCGTGATATCCAGCATAAGGGAAACTTATCAGAAATGACGTGGATAACTGATCAACGTGAACGGGCTCGTTGCCTAGCATCGGGGACGTGAATTCAGCGTCGAAGCATGGTCCCGCCGTCACCGGGGTGGACACCCACGTGCACATCCTGCGGGTGAACGCGAGCCTGGCCGCCGACCGGCATTCCGCGCCGAGCAGGGACACCACGGTGCCCGAGCTGTTCGGCCTGCTGGACGCGCAAGGGCTCTCGCACGCGGTGCTCACCGCCCCGAGTTTCTACGGCGAGGACAACACGGTGTTGCTGGACGCCCTGGCACAAGGGGAATCCCGGTTGCTCGGCACGATCACGGCCGGGCCGGAGACGAGCGTGGTGGAGCTGCAACGGCTCGCCCGCTCCGGGGTGCGCGGGATCCGCTGCAATCTGATCGGCCGTCCGGAAACCGGACTGCGGACCCTGGCCGAGAAGGCGGCGGCCACCGGGTTGCATCTGGAACTGCTCGCCGAGGCGGACCGGATCCCCGCGCTCGGGGCGAGCGTGCTCGCGGCCGGTGGAGTGCTCGTGCTGGACCATTTCGGACTGGACGCGGACCTGGGCTTCGTGCTCGAGGCGGTCGCGGGCGGCGACACCTGGGTGAAGCTCTCCGCGCCGTATCGGCTGCCGAACCGCGCGGTGGCCGCGGATCGGGCCGCGGAACTGCTGGCGCACCGGCCCGATCGCCTGCTGTGGGGCAGTGACTGGCCGTGGGTCAGCCACGAACACGAGGGCTTCGGGTATTCCTCCACAGTGGACTGGCTGGGCGAATGGGTTCCCGAGGAACACCTGCGCCGGGCCGTGCTGGCGGACAATCCGGCGCGGCTGTTCGGATTGGCGGCGGCCGGATGAGCGCGCCGAACGCCGCGGGCAGGCTGGACCGGCTGCCCGCCTCCCGGTTTCTGTGGGCCTGTTTGGTGCTGATCAGCCTCGGGGTCTTCTGGGACACCTACATGCTCTATTCGATCGGGCCGCTGTCCTCGGCATTCGTGAAGGCGGCGCACCAGGAGCAGCTGGCGACCCAGATCCCGACCGCGCTGTTCCTCGGCACCTTCATCGGTGCGGTGCTGCTGGGCCGGATCGCCGACCGGATCGGCCGCGCCCGGGCGTTCACGCTCAATCTCGCGGTGCTCGCGATCGGTGCCTGTGTGGCCGCGCTGGTTCCGGTGAACTTCCTGCTGTTGCTGGCGATTTTCGTGGCCGGTATCGGAACCGGTGCGGAGATCCCGCTCTCGGTGACCTACGTACAAGAGCTCGCCCCCTCCGCGCGCCGAGGTCGGCTCAGCTCGCTGATGCTGGCGATCGGCTTCCTCGGCGGCACCACGGGTGGGCTGATCGCGGCGGCGATGGCCGAGGTATCCGGCGGATTCCGGATCGGGCTGCTGATCGCCGCGGCGGGTGCGCTGCTCACCATCGGGCTCCGGCTCTGGGTCCCGGAATCGCCGCGCTGGCTCGAACGCAGGGGCCGTCATGCCGAAGCGGAGGCGGTGCTGCGGCGGATCGAGTCCGCGGTAGCGCGCGGGACCGGTGCTGAACGGCTTCCCGAACCGGCGGCGCCGCCCGCGGTTCCCGAGGCCCGCGCCGTCTCGACGACGACCCTGCTCAAACCCGCCTATCTGCGCAGGACGCTGAGCGCCTGGCTGATCGAGCTCTGCCAGGGATTCGGCTCCTACGGATTCACCACCTTCGTTCCGGTGATGCTCTACGCGCGCGGCTACGATCTGGTGCACGCGGTCGGCTACACCGCGCTGATCCAGCTCTCGTATCCGGTCGGCACACTGCTGTCCTCGTTCATCACCGACCGGATACCGCGCAAATGGGGCATGGCCGCGTTCTACACGCTCAATGTGGGCGTCGGCATCGGGTTCTACTTCGCGGGCACGGACTGGCTCGTCGTGCTGTGCGGATTCCTGACCTCCATGCTGATCTTCATCGACGGCCCCTTGCTGCACACCTATGAGGCCGAGATCTATCCGACCGAGCTCCGCGCCCGCGGTGCCGGAACCTCGTTCTCGATCAGCAGGCTCGGCGGTTTTCTCGCGCCGCTGGCCGCTTCGGCGATCATCGCCGCGCTCGGGGTCGAGGCGGCGGGGCCGTATCTGATCGTGATCGCCGGAGCGAGCTGGCTGGCCTGCGCACTGTTCGCCGCGCTGCTCGCCGTCGACACCAGCACCCGCAGCCTCGAACGGCTCGCGGAACCCGAACCCGTATCGTGACCCGGTTCGTCAATCAGGGAGGACTGTCCATGTTGCACTCCACGAAAACCCCGGCGCAGAAGCGGGCCGCGTTCCGCGAACGGCTGCGCGGCGGCGAACTGCTCCGGTTGCCCGGTGCGTTCAACCCGCTTTCCGCGAAACTGATCCAGGACAAGGGGATGGAGGGGGTCTATCTCTCCGGTTCGGTGATCGCCGCCGATCTCGGGCTCCCGGACATCGGGCTGACCACGCTGACCGAGGTCGCCGGGCGGGCCGGGCAGGTCGCCAGGGTCACCGAGCTCCCGGTGCTCGTGGACGCGGACACCGGATTCGGTGAGGCGATGAACGTGGCGCGCACGGTGCAGTGCATGGAGGATGCCGGGGTGGCCGGGATCCATCTCGAGGATCAGGTCAATCCCAAGCGATGCGGGCACCTGGACGGGAAACACGTGGTGCCCCTCGCGGACGCGGTACAGCGGATCCGCGCCGCGGTGCAAGCCCGCCGTGATCCGAACTTCCTGATCATGGCGCGCACCGATGCACGCGGGGTGTCCGGAATGGACGAGGCGATCGAACGCGCGAAGGCCTATGCCGACGCGGGGGCGGACGCGATCTTCCCCGAGGCGATGACGGATCTGGAGGAGTTCGCCGCCATGCGCGCGGCCGTGGATGTGCCGATCCTGGCCAATATGACCGAGTTCGGCAAGAGCGAGCTGTTCAGCACCGCGGCCCTCGCCGAGGTCGGCGTCAACCTGGTGATCTTCCCGGTCTCCCTGCTGCGGCTGGCCATGGGCGGCGCCGAACGCGCGCTGGACACGATCACCGAACACGGCACGCTGGAGTCCCTTGTGCCCCAGATGCAGACCCGCGCCCGGCTCTACGAACTGCTCGACTACGAGTCGTACAGCCAGTTCGATTCGGGCGTGTACGACTTCACCGTCTGAGCCGACGGTCCGCGCAGCGCGGCACCCGATGGGTGTTGCGCGCACCCCAGCACGCTCGTGTAGGCTTACTGAAAATGATTGTCATCTTCAGTCGAGCCTGGGGGTCGCATGTCGCAGTATCGGTCGTCGCCCATCGCGTGGGGTGGTGCAGGTGATGACCTGGAACACGCGCGGCGACGGCGGCACACTCTCACCTGGCTTGGCGGTCTTTCGCTGATCCTGCTCGGTACGATTCCGGTGGCGGTCGGGATCGGACCGGTGGGTGTTCCGCCGGGCACCGTGCTCCGGATCGTCGGGCACCATCTGTCCGGCCTGCCCGCGGTGCCGGACTGGCCCGGGTCGGCGGACACGATCGTCTGGCTGGTGCGCATTCCGCGGGTGCTGCTCGGGATCGCGGTCGGAGCCGGGCTCGGCATGACCGGTGTCGCGCTGCAGGCCCTGGTGCGTAATGTGCTCGCCGATCCCTACATTCTGGGTGTGACCTCGGGGGCATCCACCGGGGCGGCCGCGACGATCCTGTTCGGGGTCGGCGGCGGCATGGGGGCGGCGGGCCTGACCGGGAGTGCCTTCATCGGCGGTGCCGCGGCGACCGCCCTGCTTTTCCTGCTCGCCAGGGTCGGGGGACGGATCACCTCGATCCGGCTGCTGCTGGCGGGGGTGACGATCGGCTTCGTGCTCTCCGCGGTGACCAGCTTCCTGATCTTCCTCTCGGATGCCCCGGATGGTGCGCGCGCGGTGCTGTTCTGGTTGCTGGGTTCACTGGCCAGGGCGCAGTGGTCGTCGATCGGGATCGCGGTCGTCGTGGTACTGGCCGCGCTGATCCTGCTCGTGCTGTGGGCGCGCCGGTTCGACGCCTTGGCGGTCGGCGACGACAGCGCGCGCACCCTGGGAGTCTCACCGGACCGGTTCCGGGCGCTCTCGCTGGCCCTGGTCTCGCTGTGCGTGGGCGCCGTTGTCGCGGTCGCCGGGGGAATCGGGTTCGTGGGCCTGGTGGTACCGCACATCGCGCGGCTCTGCGTCGGCGGGGCACATCGGCGGGTTTTCCCGGTGGCCGCGCTGATCGGCGCGATATTCCTGGCGTGGGCGGACGTGTTCGCGCGGGTGGCCTTCGCCCCGCGAGAACTACCGCTGGGCATCGTGACCGCGGTGGTCGGCGCGCCCTTCCTGGCGGTACTGGTCCGCCGGTTCTATGCGGGAAATGTATGAGCGGCAAGGGAAAGGGGACTGTGCGGTGATCACGGCTGAGCGGGTGTCCTTCGCCTACGCGGAAACCCCGGTGCTCGACGAGGTCACGGCGACCGCGGGGGACGGCGCCATGATCGGGCTGATCGGGCCGAACGGCAGCGGCAAGACGACCTTGCTCCGGACCCTCTACGCGGCGCTGCGACCGGGATCCGGCCGGGTGGAGGTGGACGGAACACCCGTGGCGCAACTGCGGCCGATCGAACTCGCCCGGCGGATCGCGGTCGTCGCCCAGGAAAGCGCGCCCGAACTGCCACTGACGGTGGTGGACATGGTGCTGCTCGGGCGCGCACCGCTGCGCTCGGTTTTCCAGTCCTACAGCCGGGAGGATCACCGGAAGGCCGCTGCGGCGCTGTACCGGGTGGGCGCCCGGGAGCTCGCGGAACGGTCCTTCAACACCCTGTCGGGCGGCGAGAAACAACGGGTGCTGATCGCCCGCGCGCTGGCGCAGGAAGCCGACCATCTGCTGCTGGACGAGCCGACCAACCACCTCGACATCCGTTACCAGCACGAGATTCTGGCCCTGGTGCGGACCTTGGCGATCACCACCGTCGTGGTGCTGCACGACCTCAACCTGGCCGCGCGGTACTGCGATCGGCTGGTGCTGCTCGACGGTGGCCGGGTGGTGTCCTCGGGTGAGCCGGACACCGTGCTCCGCCCGGAGGTACTCGAACCGGTCTATGGGGTGGCCGTGCGGCGGTTCGAGGAACCGGACTGTATTCAACTCGGTTTCCGGCCGCATGCCGGGAAACCGGACTACGAGGCGACACCGCGGGCCTGATGGCCGGCGAGGAAAGGAAGACGTTGTGCGATCCGGAATGAAGGTCGCCGGTGCGGCCTCGGTAGCCGTGCTCGTGCTGAGTGGTTGCGGTGCCGGTGATTCCGCGGGCCGTTCGCCGGGCACTGGGAACGGTTTTCCCACTACGGTCCAGAACTGCGGTCACCGAGTGCAGATCGAGCGCAAACCGGAACGGGTGGTCGCGCTCGGCCCTTCGGAGGTGACGTCGCTGTACTCGGCCGGTGCCGCGGGAAAACTGGTCGGCCGGGACGATGCGGGGATGAAGAGCGCCCCGTACACCTCGGAGATCCGGTCCGCGGTGCGCAAGGTTCCGCAGCTGGGCTCGGGTGGTGAACTCACCAGGGAGAACCTGATCGCCATGCAGCCGGATCTGGTCGTGGGCTCGGTCAGTGAGTCGATCACCCCGGAATCCCTGGAGGCGGTGGGGATCCCGATGCTCAGCCTGCGCGGGAACTGCGGCTCGAACCACGCGCCCGGGGCCAGCGACGGCACCGCGGACTTCGCGGATGTGTTCAGCGATCTGCGGCTCTACGGCCGGTTGCTGGGCACCGAACCGCAGGCCTCCGCCGCGGCCGGGAGCATGCGAGAGCGGATCGAACGAGCCACCTCGACCGCACCGCTGCGCGGAAAGACCGCGGCCGCGGTGATCGTGTTCGACAATTCCCTCGAAGCATACGGCCGCCGTTCGATGGCGCACACCCAGCTCGCCGCGCTCGGCGCCAAGGATGTGTTCGGGAACGCGGACAGCCGGGTGTTCGAGGCGAACATGGAGGAGATCGCCGCGCGCAATCCCGATGTCCTCATGATTCTCTCGTACAGCGACACCGCGGAAGCGGCCAGGAAGAAGTTCCTCGCCCTTCCGGGAGCCTCGAATCTGGCCGCGGCGCGCAACAACGCGCTGTTCGTCCAGCCTTACGAGTACTCGTCCCAAGGCACCCTGTCGGTGAACGGTCTGGAGAACATGGCCCGGAACATGCCCCGGCAGCACTAGCGCGCCGAGCACCATTGCCGAACAACGACAACCTCATGGAGAATGCATGACCTTCACCGAAACACTCCCGGCCCTGGTGTGGACGGATCTGCTCGAGCGCTGGGATGCGCAACAGAGCGTCTACGTCCCGGGAAGGGAACGCGGATTCGAGGCGATGCTGTCGGTACTCGACGCGCTGCTTCCCGAGGAGATCGTGGTCCTGGACCTGGCCGCGGGCCCTGGTTCGCTCAGCAAACGCCTGCTGGAGCACCGGGAGAACGTGAGCAGTGTCGCGGTGGATCTGGATCCGGTGCTGCAGACCGTGGGCCGGGGCGCGCTCGGTGATATGGGCGGACGCCTGCGCTGGGTCACGGCCGATCTGCGCGAGCCGGACTGGACCGATCGGCTGGCGCAGCGGCGGTTCGATGCGGTGCTCTCCTCGACGGCGCTGCACTGGCTCACCCCGGACGCGCTCACCGAGCTCTACGAATCCCTAGCCGGGCTGCTGCGCCCGGGCGGGATTTTCCTGAACTTCGACGGATTCCCGTTGTCCAGTCCCGCATCCGGCTACGCGGCGGCGGCCAGGGCGATCGACCGTGCCCGCCAGGACCGTGCCCTTGCCGCGGGTAGCGAGGCCTGGCAGGACTGGTGGGAGGCCATGCGCGCGGTGCCCGAACTGGGCGAGGCCTTCGCCGAACGTGATCGGGTGCTCGCACCGGCCCGTGGCCGCTTGTTCTCCGGTTCGGATCGGCCGGAGGGCACCACCCTGGAAAGTCACGAGTCGGCACTCAACGCCGCCGGCTTCACCGAATTCGCCGTGATCTGGCAGGACTTTCACCGCAAGATCTTCCTGGCCGCGGCTTAGCGTCCGGCTCACCGACACCGAGGGAATCAGGCGTGGACCCGAAACTCACGAATTATCTCTATCGGAATCCCGAACTCTACGA
Organism: Sciscionella sediminilitoris; assembly: GCF_000737195.2. Lineage (GTDB taxonomy): Bacteria > Actinomycetota > Actinomycetes > Mycobacteriales > Pseudonocardiaceae > Sciscionella > Sciscionella sediminilitoris. Next base: position 114,348 of record NZ_JALM01000081.1, on the reverse strand, counting down.
TTATGTGTTCCGCTACGCGGAGACGGGTGACCAGCTGAAGAAGATGTGTCATGCCCTGCTGGTGCGCAATGGCAAGGAGCCGCCGAGTTCGATTCTCGATATCGGCTGCGGGACGGCTTTCAAGCTCGCGTATCTGCGGGATCAGGGTTATGACTGCACCGGTGTGGATTATCAGGAGGCGATGGTTTCCTACGCCCGGGAGCAGTACCCGGACATGCGGTTCGAGGTGGGGGACATCCGGGATGTGCGGGTGGGCGGCAGGTTCGATGTGATCACCTGTCTCGGCTGGGTGATCGAGAATGTGCACTCCTGCAGCGATATCGCCAAGGCGATGGGCACCTTCGAAGCGCACGCGAAACCCGGGACGTTGCTGGTGTTCGACACGCACAATCCCATCGGGGATTTGCACGGTCTGGGTTCGCGCAGGGATTTCTCCATCGATCTGGAGGGTTTCAAGGCGACCGGTCAGGCCTCGTTCACGGTGGACCGCCGCAACCAGATCCTGACCAGGCACCGGACCTGGTCGTTGCCGGAAGGGGCGACCGAGGAGGACCTGGCGCGCTACCGGTTGTTGTTCCCGATGGAGCTGGAGCGCTATCTCACCTCGCACGGTTTTCGTGACATCGAGATGTACGACAACACCGAGATGACACCGACCGAGCTCGAGGGATCGATGCTGTATGTCACCGCGATCTACGGCGGCGCGACCGGCCGGGCGGTCCCGCCACCTGGGGAGTGACGGCGTGACCGTGACGGAAACCGCGCCACGCAACGGATTCCGCCCGTTGCTCGCGCTCGGCACCCGGCTGACCGGGGTGCAGCTGGCCCAGGTCGCCCTGACCACCACCGATATCGCCATGATGGGCACACTCGGGGTCAGGGCGGTCGCCGCGGGCGGACTGGCCGCGCTGCTCTACAACCAGATCCGCACCATGACGGTCGGCATGGTCACCCCGGCGGGCAATCTCGTCGCCGGGACGCTCGGCAGGCACGAATCCGGTGCTGCGAACGGGGAGCGGGCGGTGCACGAGGAGGTCCGCGGCGTGGTGCGGGCCTCGTTCGCGGTGGCCACGGTGGTCGGTGCACTGGCCGCCGGGGCGGTCATCGGGATCGGCTGTGTCCTGCCGTGGTTCGGCCAGTCCGCGGATGTGGTGGCGGTCGCGTTCCCGATGATGGCCGCCCTGGCACCCGGGCTGATCCCGATGCTGTGGCTGCAGGTGCTGCGGCAGTTCGCGGTCGGCATGCACCGGGCCGGTTCGCTGCTCGGGGTCACGATCGCCTCGATCGGGGTGAACCTGGTCCTGGACGGCGGTTTCCTCTACGGCTGGCTCGGCCTCCCCATCATCGGGGTGACCGGGATCGGCCTGGCCACCGCGCTGGTCCAGTTGCTGAGTTTCCTGGCCTACCTGCTGATCGTGCGCCGCGATCCGCACCTGAGGCCCGCGCTCTCGCTGCGCGGCTGGCGCGCCGAGCGGCAGCGGGTGGCCGAGATCGTCCGGCTCGGCACCCCGGCCTGTCTCACCTATGGTTCCGAGGCGGGCATCACCTCGGTGGCCACCCTGGTGATGGGGAACTTCGGACCGGTCGCACTGGCCGCGCACAACCTGGTCAACCAGATCACCTACATCGTGTACCAGTTCAGCATCGGGATCTCCCAGGGCGCCTCGATCCTGGTCAGCCGTTCGGTCGGGCGTGGCGACCGGGCGGAGCCCCGCCGGATCGCGTACCGGGCCTTCGCGCTCGCCGGGGCACTGCAGCTGGTGCTCGCCGCGGTCTACCTGCTCGCCCCGCGATCGGTGCTCGGCCTGTTCCTCGGCTCGAACGACACCGTCGTGTTCGGCACGGCGACGACCCTGCTGCTGCTCGGCATCATCCAGCAGATCACCAAGGGCGGGCAGAACATCGCGGTCGGGTTGATGCGCGGGCTCGACGACACCAAGGCCGGATTCCGCAGCAGCCTGGTCGGCTACTGGGGCGTGGGGGTGCCGGGGATGCTGCTGTGCGCCTATGTGTTCGGCTGGGCGGCAGCCGGGGTCTGGGTGGGGCTCTGCCTCGGATTCGGGGCCACCGCGGTACAGCTGCTCGTGCGGTTCACCCGGGCGGAGGTCCCGCAACGGTAGCCGGTCGGCGGCGGGACCTCCGCCGCCGACCGGGAGGATCACTTCGGTTCGAGCAGGAACACCGGGATACGCCGGTCGGTCTTCTTGCGGTAGTCGGCGTAGGACGGGTAGGCGGCGACCGCGCGCTCCCACCACTCGTCGTATTCGGCGCCCTCGATCTCGCGCGCCACGTAGGTCCGCGTCACGGTGCCGTCCTGCAGCGGGAACTCGGGATGCGCCTTGATGTTGTAGTACCAGGTGGGGTGTTCCGGGGCACCGCCCTTGGAGGCGACGGCCGCGTACTTGCCCTCGTGCTCCACCCGCATCAGCGGCGTGTAGCGCAGCTTGCCGGACTTCGCGCCGCGCAGCGTCAGCAGCACGATCGGGGATCCGAGGATCTCGATTCCCTCGGTGGTTCCGGTCTCGAGGATCTTCTTCGTCTGGTCCTGTACCCAGTCCGTGGGGCTCAGCTCAACGGTTTCGTCTGACATGCCGTGGCCAACACGCTCCGGGCCGCTACTATTCCCGGCCGGTTCAGCGCCGGGCGTCGGGGTGTTCCCTGGCCAGGCCGTCCGCATTGCGCTCGAGCAGCTCGAGTACCCGGCCGATGCCCGGATCACCGCGCGAGGACCGGCGGGTGACCGCGAAGTGGTGCCGCCGGACGGGCTGCTCCAGCGCGCGCAGCCGCACTCCCCGGGGCACCGAATCCGCGGCGAGGCGGGGGACCAGCGCGACGCAGAGGCCCGCGGCCACCAGCCCGAGCTGCACGGCGAAGTCGGTGGCCTCGGCGACGACCACCGGTTCGAAACCCGCGCTCCCGCAGGCGCGCCGGACCATCTCCGCGCAGGCCAGATCGGACTGCGGAACCACCCAGTCGCTCTTGGCGTGCTCATCCAGCCGGGCGGGCCCCGCCGGTCCGGAATCGGCCGTGGTGGCCAGCAGTACCTCCTCGGTGGTCAGCGCGGTGACCATCAGACCGGGCGCCGAGTCCGCGGGGGCGTTGGAATAGGCGTGCGTGATCGCGATATCCGTCTCGCCCGAGGCCAACGCGGCGGTGGCGGCCTGCGGTTCGAGCTCGCGCAGCCGCAGCTCGGGCCCCGCCCCGGCATCCTCGCGCAGCTGGCGCCAGGTCTGCGCCACATAGGAGCGCGCCGCACTGGGGAAGGCGGCGATCCGGTAGGTGCCGGATGTGCCCTCGCGCAGCGTCTCGACCTCCATCTCGGCGACGCTGACCAGGTCGGCGATGTCCCGCCCGTGCTGGGCGAGCACCTGCCCGGCCGGGGTGAGTACCACCCGCCTGCCCTGTCGTTCGGTGAGCCGGAGGCCGACCTCCCGCTCCAGCGCGGCGATCTGCATCGACACGGCGGGCGCGGTCAGGTGCAGCTCCGTGGCGACCGCGGCCATCGTGCCGAGCCGTTGCAGCTCCGCGAGCATCTGCAGTCGCCGAATCTCGAACACATCAGCAGACCTTACGCATTAGCTCAAAAGTCTTCAATAGACCTCGAGGTGTCCGGCGGCCACATTGGTAGCTGTCCGAAAACACCGACCGACCCAAGGAGGGTTCATGGCCATCACCCGCACCACGAGCGGGACCGGTCTGCCGAGCGGATTCCCGTTCAGCCTCGCCGTGCAGTCCGGCACGACCTGCTTCATCAGCGGGATGCCCGCACTCGACGCGGACGGCCGCTACATCGCGGGCACCTTGACCGAGGAGGCCGACCGGGCCTGGGCCAACATCCTCGCCATCGCCGGGGCCGCGGGGCACTCCGCGGCGGCGATCGTGTTCGTGCAGATCGTGCTCGCCGATATCGAGGACTACGCCGCCGTGAACGCCTGGTGGCGCGAACAGTTCCCGGACGTCGCCGGGGCACCGGCGCGGTTCACCTTCCAGGCGGGTGCGCTGCCGTTCGGGGCGAAGATCGAGATCCAGGCGGTCGCCGCCGATGCACACTGACCCCGGGACCGCCACGGTCCCCGTGCTCACCCGGGAGGACATCGAATCCGCGCGGGTTCGGCTCGGCGGCCGGGTCCGCCGCACCCCGACGCTGCACATCGAGGCGGGCGGGTTCGGGGCAGGTGTCGGCGAATTCTGGCTGAAGCTCGAATCGATGCAGCACACCGGCGCGTTCAAGGCGCGCGGCGCGCTGAACAGTGTGCTCGCCGAACCGGTGCCATCCGGCGGGGTGTGTGCGGCCAGCGGTGGCAACCACGGTCAGGCACTCGCCTGGGCGGCGCGCGAGATCGGCGTGCCCGCGGCGGTGTTCGTGCCCGGTACCTGTCCGGAGGTCAAACGACGGCGGCTGCTCGAATACGGCGCGGAGCTGACCGTGATCGGCAAGGCCTATGACGAGTCCCTGACCCACGCCCGGCGGTTCGCGCGGGACCACGACGCGCGGCTGGTGCACCCCTTCGACCAGCTGCTGACGATCGCGGGGGCGGGCACGGTCACCGCCGAGATCTGCGCGGACACCGAAGGACTGGACACCCTGCTCGTCCCGGTCGGCGGGGGCGGACTGCTCGCGGGCGCACTGGCCTGGGTGCGCGGCACCCCGGTCCGGGTCGTGGCGGTGGAACCCGCGAACTGCCGGTGCCTCGGCGCCGCACTGGCCGCGGGCGCACCGGTGGAGGTGGCGGTTTCCGGGGCGGCGGTGGATTCCCTCGGACCGCGGCGTATCGGCTCGATCGCCTTCGGTGCCGCGCGGCGGCACGCGGTGCGGCACGTCGAGGTCAGTGACGAGGCCATCCGGGCGGCGCAGCGGCTGGCCTGGGACCGGCTCCGGATCGGGCTGGAGGGCGGCGGTGCGACCGCGTTGGCCGCGCTCACCAGTGGTGTCTACGTTCCCGCCGCAGGGGAGCGGGTCGGCGTACTGAGCTGTGGCGGCAACCTCGATATCGAAATCCTGATGGGAGACGACACATGAAAGCGCTCCTCCTCGACGCTCCCGGCGAGCCGCCCAGGATCGCGGAACGGCCGGTGCCGCAACGGGTTCCGGGCACGACACTGGTCCGCACGCTGGCCGCCCCGCTGAACCCGATCGACTTCGCGGTGGCCGCCGGGACCTTCTACGCGGGGCACCCGCCGTACCCGTACGTTCCGGGCAACGAGGTGATCGGCGAAGTACTCGAAAGCGATGAGTGGCCCGCCGGGATCACCGTCTGGGCGGGCGGCGGCGGTGCCGGAACCGCGCGCGACGGCGGGACCGCCGAGTACGCCCTCGTCTCCGATGCACAGGTGGAACCGGTCCTGAGCGGGCTGGAACCGGCACAGGCCGGGGCACTCGGGCAGGCCGGGCTCACCGGCTGGCTGGCCACCACCTGGCGGGGCGAGATCCGCCCTGCCGACCGGGTGCTGGTGCTCGGTGCCACGGGCGCGGTCGGGCGAGTGGCCCTGCAGGCGGCCCGGCTCACCGGAGCGGCCCGCGTGGTCGCGGCGGGGCGCACCGGGTCCACGCTCGGCGAGCTGTACGAGACCGGTGCGGACGAGACGGTCGAACTCGGTGACAAGGCCGCGGAATCGGTGCTCGCGGAACGGTTTCGCGCGGCCTTCGAAGGCGGTGGACCGGACCTGATCATCGATCCGCTCTGGGGAATCCCGGCAGCGGCGGCGATCCAGGCCGCTGCCCCGGGCGCCCGGCTGGTCCAGCTCGGCCAGTCCGCCGGGCCGGAGAGCAGCCTGACGAGCGCGGCGCTGCGCGGCAAACAGCTCGACATCCGTGGCTTCAGCATCCTCGCCACCCCAGCCGCGGTCCGCAGGGCCGGATACGGGGCACTCTGCGCCGCGGCGCTCACCGGCACGGTCGGCCTTCCGGTGACCAGCTTCGGCCTGGACGAGGCCGTCCAGGCCTGGCGGTCCCACGGCCGTGCGGGCGCGGGAAAGGTGGTCGTCACTCCCTGACCGGTCATTCGCTCATCCCCACGTGTCCCCGCGCGAGCCACCCGGGCACGCGCGATGGAAGGAGGAGACGTGCACACCGAGCCCCGATCCGATCCATCCGGCGGACTGCGCCGCGGCCTGAAACGCCGCCATGTCAACCTGATCGCTCTCGGCGGCGTCATCGGCGCCGGCCTGTTCGCGGGTAGCGGCGTCGTCATCCACGACACCGGCCCGGCCGCCATCATCGCGTTCCTCATCGCCGGCGCGCTGATGGTGCTCGTCATGCGGATGCTCGCGGAGATGGCCACGGCGAGACCGGCCGTCGGCGCGTTCTACGTGCACGCACGCGAGGCGCTCGGCGACCGCGCCGGGTTCGCGGTCGGCTGGATGTACTGGTACTTCTACGTTGTCGTCGTCGGCCTCGAAGCGGTGGCGGGCGGCCGGATCGTGCAGGTCTGGCTGCCGCAACTGCCGCTGTGGCTGATCTGCCTGGTCCTGATGGGCCTGCTGACCGCGACCAATCTGGTTTCCGCGCGTTCGTACGGCGAATTCGAGTACTGGTTCTCCTCGATCAAGGTGCTCGCGATCCTCGCGTTCCTGGCGCTCGGTGTGCTCTATCTGTGCGGGGCCTGGCCGGACGCTCGCCCCGGATTCGGGAATCTGGTCGCGCACGGCGGTTTCGCCCCGAACGGGATCCTGCCGATCGTGGCCGCGATCGTGCCGTGCGTGGCGTTCTACAGCGGCATGGAGATCGTCACCATCGCCGCCGCGGAATCGGCCGATCCGGTGCGCGCCGTCTCCCGTGCGATGAGCACCATCCTCGTCCGGGTGCTCACCTTCTTCGTCGGCTCGATCCTCGTGGTGATCACCGTGCTGCCGTGGGATTCGGCGGGCACCCTCGCCAGTCCCTACGCCGCGGTGCTCGGCGCGCTGCACATCCCCGGCGGGGAGACGATCATGAACGCGATCATCCTGGTGGCGGTGCTGTCCTGCCTGAATTCCTCCCTCTACACCGGATCGCGGATGCTGTTCGCGCTGACCCGCAACGGAGACGCGCCGCGCGGGCTGACCAGGCTCGGCCGCGGTGGGGTGCCGCGCAGGGCGATCCTGGCCGGTACGGTCCTCGGGTTCGTGGCGGTGATCTTCGCGTATTTCTCCCCGGATCTGGTCTTCCCGTTCATCGTCAATTCCTACGGCGCGATCGCGATGTTCGTGTACCTCATGGTCGCGGTGACCCAGTTGCGGATGCGCCGGGCCCTGGAACGGGAGGGCGCCGGGATCCCGTTGCGGATGTGGGGTTACCCGTGGCTGAGCCGGTGCACGATCCTCGCGCTGGGCGCGGTGATCCTCGGCATGGCGGTGCTGCCCGGCACCCGGGCGGAGTTCCTGCTGAGCCTGCTGACCGTGGCGGTGATCCTGGGCGCGTACCAGGTCAAACTGTGGCGGGCCGGTCGCCGGAACGGACGGGCAGCGGACGGCGGACCCGGACTCGCCGCACCGGTTCCCGGGGAACGGGGCAGCTCGTGAGGGCGCGCGGTTCGCTGGGAGCGGAACCACTGCCCTGCAGGGCCTCCGGGTGCCAGGATGGCGGAATGGCGGACATCCTCTCGTTCCAGCGGCATCGCAACCAGCGGTCGGGCGACCGGACGCACGAGGACGAGCCGGAACCGCTGTGGCGCGAGGTACTCGGTCAGCGCCTCCGGGCGACCAGGGAGGAACACGGCTGCCGCCTGGTGGACATCGCGGAGCGTGCCGGGATCTCGCCGCAGTACCTCTCCGAGATCGAACGCGGCCGCAAGGAGCCCTCGAGCGAGATGATCGCCGCGGTCACCGGCGCCCTCGGGATCGACCTCACCGGCCTGCTCACCGGCATCGTCGGGGACGTGCATCGGCAGCGGAGCACGGGACCCGTTCCCGCGAACCGGCCCGCGGGCCCCGTGCTCATGGCCGCCTGATCCGATCCCCGGCTCAGGGGCGATGGTCCAGGACGTGGTCGGCGAGGCCGTAGCCGACCGCACCCGCCGCGTCGAAGACCCGGTCCCGGTCGGTGTCCCGGCGCAGTTCGGCGATCTCGTGCCCGGTGTGCGCCGAAAGGATCTCCTCCATCTGCGCGCGCACCCGCACGACCTCGTCGGCCTGCAGGATGAGATCCGGGATCGCGCCGCGGCCCTGTGCGGCGGGCTGGTGGAGCACCACCCGGGTGTGCGGCAGTACCCGGCGGTGCCCGGATTCCCCGGCCGCGAGCAGTACCGCACTGGCCGCCACGGCCTGACCGACGCAGGTGGTGGCCACCGGAGCCTTGATGTAACGCATGGTGTCGTAGAGCGCGAGCATCGCGGAAGGATCACCGCCCTCGGAGTTGATGTAGAGGTTGATCTCCAGCTCCGGGTTGTCCTCCTCGAGATAGAGCAGCTGGGCGATCAGCGCGTTCGCCACCCCGGAATCGATCGCGGTGCCGAGGTAGACGATGCGCGCCGAGAGCAGGTGCGAGTAGATATCGGTGATCCGCTCGCCACCCGCGCCCCGGGTGATGACATTGGGGATGGTGTAGGTGCTCATGCGTTCGCTCCCGCCGTCGAGCCGAGGCCCAGCTGATGGGTGCGCACCGGCACCACCTGGCCGAGGTCCTCGACGATGTGATCGATGAAGCCGTACTCGCGGGCCTGTCCGGCGGTGTACCAGCGATCGTGCAGCGAGTCGGAGAAGACACGCTCCAGTGGTTGCCCGGTGTCCTCGGCGATGAGCCCGAGCACCGTGTCCCTGGTGTGCCGCAGATCGTCGGCCTGTACCTCGATCTCCACCGCCGATCCGCCGATCCCCGCCGAACCCTGGTGCATCAGCACCCGGGAATGTGGGAGGGCGAAGCGTTTCCCCGGGGTTCCCGCGGAGAGCAGGAACTGGCCCGCGCTGTAGGCGACGCCGAGCACCAGGGTGGACACGTCACAGGGCACGATCCGCATCACGTCCCGGATCGCGAGCATCGCCGGAACCGAGCCACCCGGTGAGTGGATCCACAGCGCGACGTCCCGGCGGGGATCCTCGCTGGCCAGGGACAGCAACTGGGTGGCGAGCACGGTTCCGTTGTCATCGTCGAGCACACCGTCGAGCACGAGCACGCGCTGGCTGAAGAACCGTTCGCGCATCCGGTGATCGAACAGCGGCTGCTTCTCGTTTTCCGTCATACCGCAGACGATGCCTTCGTCCGGCATGCCTGCGCCCGCTTTGCTGCCCTCAGCAGAACAGCTCTCGGCAGCGCGAGGCTCGGGTGGTCGACGGATGTCGTGTCGTGCGGCGGTGTTGTGCGACATCCGGGCAATGGTGGCGCTTTCCCGCGGCGGGCATGCTCTCCCGGTGGGAAGGAGGCCGGATTCGATGACGGATGTGGTGGTGATCGGTGCCGGGGTGCTCGGCGCCTCGATCGCACTGGAGCTCGCCCGCCGGGACATGCGGGTGACCGTGCTCGACAAGGCAGGCGATGCGGGGCACGGTTCCACGGGGGCCTCGAGCGCGGTGGTGCGGTTCAATTTCTCCACGCTGGTGGGGGTTTCCGCGGCGTGGGAGGCACGGTTCGGCTGGCAGGACTGGGCCGGGCATCTGGGCGCCGAAGTGGGGGAGCTGGCCCGGTTCGAACGCTGTGGGCTCGCGATGCTGGATGTCGACGCGGCACCGCGTTCGGCGTATCTGCCGTACTTCGACGAGGTCGGGGTGCCGTACGAGCAGTGGTCCGCCGCCGAACTGCGCGAGCGGATCCCGGGAATCGACGCGGGCCGGTACTGGCCACCGAAACCGATCACCGAGGACCGGTTCTGGGACGAGGCAACGGAAACGCTCGGCGCGGTCTACACCCCGGACGCGGGATTCGTGACCGACCCGCAGCTGGCCGCGCGGAACCTGGCCGATGCCGCACGCGCGCACGGGGCCGAGTTCCGGTTCCACGCCGAGGTCCGCGCCATCGCCCGGGCCGGGGACCGGGTGCGGGCGGTGACGCTCACCGACGGGACCGTGCTCCCGTGCGCGGTGGTTGTGAACGCGGCGGGCCCGTGGTCCGGGCGGATCAACGAACTCGCCGGGGTGGGTTCGGAGTTCACGGTGCGCACCCGCCCGATGCGCCAGGAGGTCGCGCACCTGCGGGCCCCGCGGGGCGACGGGATCGGGATCGCGGTCGCGGACATGGATCTGGGCACCTATATGCGCGGCGAGTCCGGCGGCGGGCTGCTGGTCGGCGGCACCGAGCCGGAATGCGATCCCTTCGACTGGGCCGATGATCCGGACGGTGTGCACCCGCACCCCACGATGGCGGTGTTCGAGGCGCAGGCGACCCGCGCGGCGCGGCGGTTCCCGGAGCTGGCGGTGCCGAACCGGGCCCGCGGGGTGGTGGGGGTCTACGACGTGGCCGCGGACTGGACACCGATCTACGACCGCACGGACCTCGGCGGGTACTACGTGGCCATGGGCACCAGCGGGAACCAGTTCAAGAACGCGCCGGTGGTGGGGAAATTCCTGGCGGCGATCATCGAGCAGACCGAGCGGGGCATCGATCACGACACGAATCCGGTGCGGTTCACCGGCGAACACACCGGCCGCGTGCTCGACCTCTCCGCGTTCTCCCGGAAACGCCCGTACAACGCGGAGAACTCCGGCACGGTCATGGGTTGATCAGGTGAGGAGCACCGGACGAATGAGTGATACCGAGATTCCGGAGACACGCATCGGCACGGAAACCGATGAGGCGGCCGGGGTGCGGTTCCCCGACCCCTACCGGTGGCTGGAGGCCGACACCGCGGAGGTGAACCGCTGGCAGGACGCGCAGGGCGCGGCGGCGGCCGCCTATGTGCGGGACTGGCCGCACTTCGAGCGGATGCGCGAACTGGTGGAACGGTACGACAGCGAGCGGTTCGGCTCGGTACCGGCGTTCGCGGGTGGGTACTGGTTCCGGATCGAGGCGGTTCCCGGGGCCGAGCGGCCCAGCGTCCTGATGTCCGGGGAACCCTACGGCGAGGGGCGGGTGCTGTTCGACCCCGGGACGGAGAACCCGGCGAAACCGCCGTTCCCGTCCTGGATCTCGCCCGCACCCGATGGCCGCGTGCTCGCCGTCGGGGTGTGCACGGATGGCAGTGAGCGCAACACGATCCGCCTGGTGGACACCGAAACCGGCGCGCTGCTCCCGGATCCGCCGCCGCAGCCCCTCAAGGACAGCTGGACCGGCGGAGCGAAATGGCTGCCGGACTCCTCCGGGTTCTACTTCACCGCGACCGATGCGGACCCGGTCAGCGCGGCACACCGGATCGTGCTGCACCTGCGCCGCGGTACACCCTCCACTGTGGACATCGAGGTGCCGTGGCTGCCCGGGGACGATTACCGCGCCGTGCTCGCCTCGGCCGACGGGCGGCGTCTCGTCGCGGTGCAGGGACTCTTCGATCCCGTTCCGGTGGCGGTGGCGGAACTGACCGATCCGGGCGCGCCGCACTGGCGGCCGTTCGTCACCGATCCCGCGCTGAACCTCGCGGGTTTCCTGCTCGGCGAGGAATGGATCGCGGTCACCGACGCCGGGGCGCCGCGCGGCCGGGTGGTGGCGGTCGGCCTGGACAGCCCGGACCCGAACGATCCGGGCACCTGGCGCACGGTCGTGCCCGAGTCCGAGGCGGTGGTGCGGGCGGTGCGCCCGGTCGGGGATGTGCTCTACGTGCACGAGTTCCTCGACACCTACGCGGGGCTGCGCATCGTGGACCGGGAGGGTACCCCGCGGGGAACGGTGGCGCTGCCCGGCAACGGCGCGCTCGGCGAGCTGCCGTTCGCCATCATGAACATCCTCGGCCCGGTACCCGAGGACCAGCTGGTGTTCTCGTTCAGCACACTGACCAGTTCCTGGGGTACCTACCGGCATCGGCCGGGCACCACCGTGCTGGAGACCCTGCGCGAACCCGCCACCCGGTTGGAGAACTGCGTGGTCGAGGACGGCTGGTCCACCTCGCCGGACGGCACCAGGGTGCCCTATCACCTGGTGCGGCGCCGCGATCTCGCGCTGAACCGGCCACGCCCGGCACTGTTGTGGGGTTACGGCGCGTTCGGCGCGCCCTGGCTGCCCCAGTTTCCCGGTGCCATGGCGGCATTCGTCGCCTCCGGCGGGGTGTTCGTGCACACGCATCTGCGCGGTGGCGGGGAACTGGGCCGGGACTGGTGGGAACAGGGCCGTATGCGGGGTAAGCAGAACGGGTACGCGGACCTGTACGCGATCGCCGAGGACCTGATCGCCACCCGGGTCACCAGCCCGAACCTGCTCGCGCTCTCCGGTGCCTCGAACGGCGGACTGCTGGCCGGGGTGGGTGCGACGCAGCGGCCGAACCTGTTCCGCGCGGTCGTGCCGCGGGTGCCGCTGCTCGACCTCATCGGCGCCTGCCGGGACGGCTACGACCGGTGGGTGATCGACTCGGATTTCGCGCGGGTGGACGATCCCGAGGAGATCCGCCGCCTCGCCGGGTTCTCGCCCTATCATCTGGTGCGTGAGGGCGTGGACTATCCGGCGGTGTTCATCGAGGCGGGGCACACCGATCCGCGCTGTCCGCCGTGGCACGCGCGCAAGTTCGCCGCCCGCATGCAGGCCGCCACCGCGGGGGACTCGCCGGTGCTGCTGCACATCTGGCGCGATTCCGGGCACGGCTGGGCCACCGACCGGGAATTGCTGCTCACCCAGGAGACCGAGTCGCTGGCCTTCCTGGCGAAAGTCCTCGGCCTGACCCCACCGGACTGATCCGCGCGATACCGATCCGCGCGATACCGATCGGCGCGGTCAGGAGACCGAGCGCATCCCGCGCGGATCGGCCGCGGCCGGTTCGTTGCGGTAGGCCGCGGCGAGGGCCCGCAGCTTCAGCCCCAGATGCAGGGTCAGCCGGTCCTCGCCGCGGTTCAGCGCACAGCCGCTGAGCCGCTCGATGCGTTTGAGCCGGTGGTACAGCGTGGCACGGTGCACGGTGAGCTGCGCCGCGGTGCGCGCGACATCCCCCGCGTTGTCCAGGTAGGCCTCCAGGGTGGCGAGCAGCTCGGTGGATCCGTTCTCGAGCGCGCGCAACGCGGGCACCTCCGAAGCGGCGAGCAGGTTGTCCGCGGGCATGGTCAGCAGCAGTTCGTACGGTCCCAGCTCGCCCCATCGCGCGACCGGACCGAGCGAGGGGATCAGCGCCGCCCCGCGTGCGGCGAGGAACGCCTGCCGATAGGAATCGGCGATGTGCCCGATCCGGTCCACCACCCCGCCGATCCCGAGCACCAGCCGCCCGCTGCCGTCGGTGAGCCGGGCGAACCGCTCGGTCAACCGTGCGCAGATCTCGTCCAGTTCCTGGCGCGCGGGCGGTTTCCGCCTGCCGAGCAGCAGCCAGGCCCTGGACCGGTTGGCGGCCATGAGCGCGGACCCCGTGGTGGTCGGATGCAGGTTCCCGGCCTCCTCCACCGCGGACTCCAGCGCGACATCCTCGGAGGCGGCCCCATCCGGGCCGAGCCGCTGCACCCCGATGATCTGGAACCGCACGCCCTCGCTCGGGAACAGCTGCTCGGCCCGCAGATCGTCCACCGCCTGGGAGCGGACCGCGCGATCGGTGGACACCAGCTCCCACAGGATCGCCTCGTGCCGGGCCTTGGTGCGCTCGTGCACGACGAGGCGCCGGTAGAGCACCGCCCCGGCGCGGTCGGCGACCTCCCGCGCGGCCTTGCGATGCCGTTCGCTGAACGAGGAGCCCGAATCGATCAGCCACAGGTAACCGAGCAGCAGCCCGGCACAGCGGATCGGCGCGCACAGCCGGTGCCGCGCCTGCTCCACCGGGGCGGCCAGCTTGCCCGGGCCGGTCCACTGCGCGATGCCCTGCGCGAACACCAGCTCGCGGATCTCCGGCTCGATCGAGCGGTTGAGCACCGAGGAGACCCGCAACTCGTCCTCGTCGCCGAAGTGCCTGCTTGCCGCGAGCAGCCGGAGCGAGGGATCGTCGATCGCCACCGAGCGCTGCAGCCGTTCGGCCAGATCGTCGACGATCTCCTGCAGGTCGTCCGCCATGGCCCGCGCACCTCCTGTCGAACACCGTGCCCGACCCCCACTGTGCACCGGTGCGGCCAGGAAGGCGAGCGACAGATGATGCGTGCAACATACCGATGGTGCGACAGTTGACGCGGATGGCTCCCGTCAGGCGTTCGCCGGGAGCTTGCGCAGGGTGAACCAGAGGAACAGGGGTTCCTTCGCCCACCGCGAGGCGGGACTGTCCGCGTCCACCCCCTCGATGGCGGGTTCGCGGACGGCCGTGACGGCAAGGCCCGCGGCGTTCAGCGCGCCGATGTAGTCCTGCAGCGGCCGGGCCCAGCCGGAGAATCGCATGGTCAGCCCGTCCCGGCTGTCCACCGAGTCGAACCGTTTCTGCTCGAAGTAGCTGCGCCCTTCGGTTTCCATCACCTGCTCGGTGAACGGGTGCACCACGGAGACGAACGCCTCGCCCTCATCGGCGAGCACCCTGGCCAGTTCCCGGGCCGCGCCGGGCAGATCGTCCACATCCATGAGCATGTTGTAGGAGACGACCTTGTCGAAGGCGCCGTCGGCGAAGGGAAGTCCGGTGATCGGCGCGATCCGGTAGGCATCGGCCGAATCCGCCGCACGCGCGGCCTCCACCAGTGCCTCGACCACGTCGACCGCCGTGACCGTGTAGCCGAGGGCGCGCAGCTCGCGGGAAACGCGGCCCTCACCGCAGCCGACGTCGAGCACGTTTCCCTTGCCCGCACCGAGGAACTCGCGCAGCGCGCCGACGTAGTTCCAGAAGACATCGTGCCCAGGTGTCCTGGCCCATGCGATCCACTGATCGGCGACTTCGGTCCAATGCCGTTGATCCCTTACCGTGTCCATGAGCGGCATTCTTGCGTCTCACGCGGGAGGTGTCATCCGCGTTTCGGCCGGTGCCCGCGCTATTCGGCCGGTCGCGCGCCGCGCAGGATCCGCACCTCGCTGAGTACCACCGGGCATCCCGTGATGAGCGGGCCGATCCGGTCCAGGAAGGCCGCGATCCGGTCCGGCCGGTCGATCAGCACCACCTCGACCGGCATCCGTTCCCAGGAGCTCACCAGCCGTTCGGTGTGCAGCGCACCGGATGTGCCGTAGCCCTCGCAGCCGTGCAGCACGGTCGCCCCGGTCAGTCCTTCCCCGGCGGCGCGGTGCACGATCTCGCTGAACAACGGCTTGCCGTGGCAGCGATCGTCGTCGTGCAGGTGGATGCTCGCCCGGGTTCCCGGCTCGCCCGTGTCCATGGTGGCTTCAGTGCTCGAGGAGTTCGACGTGTTCGAGGGTCATCATGCCCTCGAGGGGCAGTTCCTCCAGATCCCGCACGAACTCCGAGACCGGCTCCGCCTCGTCGACGATCGTGATCACCATCGGCAGTTCGTCGTTGAGCCGGAACACGTGTTCGGTGTGCACCCGCCGATGCGTTCCGAATCCCTCGATTCCGTGCTGGACCGTGGCTCCGGCCAGCCCGGCACGCCGCGCCCGGTGCACGATCTCGGCGTAGAGCGGTGCCCCGTGCCAGGTTTCCCTGTCGCTCACGTAGATCGTCAACCGGACGCGTTCCATGGTCTCGCCTCCCGGGTCCGTGCTCGAGGCTCACTTCAAGTGCACCCCGCGTCCGGGCATCAGTCAACTTCTCAGTACAGCCGTGCCGAATCCGCGGTGATCTCCGCGGTGAGTTCCCGGCCGCCGAGACGCAGCCGCTCGACCCGCAGTGGCCGGTACCGCTGCGGGACGGCCGGGGCGAACCGGCGCTGCCCGGTGGCCACCTGCGGATCGAGCCGGAGCAGCGTGCGCAGCAGGGAGAGCGGGGTCGCCGAGGCCCAGGCCTGCGGTGAGCAGGAGGTCGGATAGGGGACCGGTGCGGTGAAATCCGCGCGGTCGAACCCGCAGAAGAGTTCGGGAAGCCGGTGCTGGAAATGGCTGCTGGCGTCGAGCAGGGCGACCGCGAGGCGGGTGGCCTGCTCCACGAATCCGTAGCGGGCGAGCCCGGCCACGCACAGGGCGTTGTCGTGCGGCCAGACCGATCCGTTGTGATAGCTCAACGGGTCGTAGGCGGTCATCGTGGCGGCCAGGGTGCGGATTCCCCAGCCGCTGAACAGTGCGGGCGACCGCAGCCGGGCGGCGAGTTCGGGAGCCCGGCGCCGCTCGGCGATCCCGGTCCACAGACAGTGGCCGATGTTCGAGGCCAGTGCGTCGATCGGGCGCTTGTCCGCGTCCAGGCCGAGTGCGTAGGCGCCGGTCCAGGGCAGCCAGAACTTCTGGTCGAAGCGCCGTTTGAGTCCGTCCGCACGGGTGCGCAGTTCGCGGGCACGGTCCGGATCACCGAAGTCCTCGGCGATCCGGGCGCGAGCGCGATAGGCGGCGTACACATAACCCTGCACCTCGGCGAGCGCGATCGGCGGCCGCGCCAGTGTTCCGTCGGCGTAGGCGATCGCGTCCCAGGAGTCCTTCCAGCCCTGATTGAGCAGGCCGCTCTCGTTCGCGCGCCGGTACTCGACGAACCCGTCACCGTCCCGATCGCCGTATCGCTCGACCCAGTCGATGGCCCGGTCGGCGTGCGGGAGCAGTTCCTCGATCGCGGCCGGGTCCACGCCCCAGCGGTGCAGTTCACCGAGCAGCAGCACGAACAGCGGGGTGGCGTCGATGCTGCCGTAGTAGGCGCGCCCGCCGCCGAGGGTGAGGGTGCTCGTGGCGCCGAACCGCATCTCGTGCAGGATCTTGCCCGGCTGCTCCTCGGTGGCCGGATCGACCCGGTCCCCCTGCTGCGCGGCGAGGGTGCGCAGGGTGCCGAGCGCGAGCTGGTGGTCGAAGGGCAGCAGCAGCCAGGAGGTCAGCAGCGAATCCCGCCCGAACAGCGCCATGAACCAAGGGGATCCCGCGGCGACCACGGCGTTCCCCGGGTGTTCCGGGTCGAACATCCGCAGCGAGCCGAGGTCTTCGACGCTGCGGTGCAGTGTTCGCGCGAGGTCGGGGTCGTTCGTCTGCACCGAGGGCCCGGCCGCTCGCCAGGCGCGCAGCTGACGGGCCGGTGCCGCGTACTCGATCGGGTAACCGCAGGGATGCCGCAGTTCCACGGCCTCCGCGCCATCCTGGAACCGGACCTCGACGCAGGCCCGCCAGCAGCCGCGGGCCGGGATGTGCGCGGTCCAGCGGAGTGTGGTCTCGGCGAGCTCCGGCGTGGGTTCGGCGCCGATCCGGACCTGGACCCGTTTCCCGGCCTGCTCGCGGCGGAACGACAGGGTTCCGTTCGCCGCACTGCTGTGCACCGGTTCGTGGTGGGTCACCCGGTTGTCCTTGACCTCGAACAGATCGGCGAAGTCGGCCCCGGCATGCAGGACCACCGTGGGTTCCACGGGCCGGTGACCGAGGTTGCGCAGTTCGATATCGGTGCGCAGCCCGCCGCCGACCGAATGGCGCAGCAGCACGAGCAGGTGCGGGGAATCGCGGTCGGTGGCCAGCCGCCCGATCACGGTGGCGGTGTAGGGATCGCCGTGCTGGATGCTGAGCGGTTCCGCGGTGGTGCCGTCGACGCGCAGCTCCCACCGGTTGAGCAACCGGGTGTCCCGGACGAACAAGCCGTGCGCGCGGCCCGGCTGGATCCGCCCGGCCTGGTCGGTGATGCAGAACGAGGTGCCCTCGATGAGGGTGAGCGTCGCGGATCCGATGGGCGCGGGCGAGTCCTCCGGCGACCACGGGTTCGCCATCGTCAGCACCTTCGCCGGGGTGAGTGTTCCAGCAGCTCAGTGTAGAGGCGTTCGTGGTCGGCGGCCATGCGGTGCAGCGAGAAGTGCCGCTCGGCCGAGGACCGGCACAGTGGGCGCTCGATACTCGCCAGCTTGTCCACGGCGATGCCCATCTCCTCCTCGTCCGCGCACAAGAAGCCGGTCTCGCCGTCCGCCACGATCTCGGGTGCCGCGCCGTTCGGGAAGGCGAGGACCGGGGTACCCGAACCCAGCGCCTCGGCCATGACCAGACCGAAGGGTTCCGGCCAGCGGATCGGGTTCAGCAGCACCTCGGCCTCCCGGAACAGTTCCAGCCGCCGGGGAAGCGGTTGTTCCACAGGCGGTGCGTCGTCCGGGCCGAGCAGCGGGCGCACCGCCTCCTCGAAATAGGCGCGCTCGGCGGGTTCCCGGATTTTCGTGGCGATGACGAGTTCGCGACCGGCCCGCTTGGCCACCCGCACGGCGTGGTGCACGCCCTTGTCCGCGCACATTCGCCCGACGAACAGCGCATAGCCGCCGGTGCCCGATCCCGGGCGGTACTGCTCGAGATCGATGCCGTGGTGGATCACCGCGCTGATGGGAACCGTGCCCGCGCTGCGGGCCTGGGAGTGCGAGATGGCCACGATGGCGGCGTGCTCGGCGGAGCGGGTGTAGAGCCTGCGGGCCGCGGCGGTGAACGGCCCGTGGTTGGTGGCCACCACGGGCACCCGGGCGTGCGGCGCGCCGAGCAGCGGTCCGAGCATCGTGTGGTCGTGGATGAGGTCCACACCAGCGTTCCTCAGCTCCTCGTAGCCGGCGAGCACGTGCGCCGCCTCGGGAATGCTCGCCCCGATCGGTTCGCAGGCCAGCTCGTACAGGCTCGCGGTGTCCACCGGGCAGGTCGATTCCCCGAGGCTGAACAGGGTGATGTCGTGCCCGCGAGCGCGCAGCCCGCGGGCGAGGTTGTCGATGACGGCCTCGGTACCGCCGTACGCGGGTGGGGGAACCGGGAGCCAGGGCGGAGCGATCAGTCCGATGCGCATGGCGTGCTCGTTCGCACCAGCATTCCCGATTCCCACCACCAGCCGATCGCGCAGGCCGCGCATTCGAACAGCGGTTCACCCTCGGTGCCGGCGTTGAACAGTTCCTGTTCTCCGCATGCCGGGCAACGAGCCGGAACCGCGAAGGCGGCGGGGAAATCGAGTTCTGCCGTGTAACGGTTGTCCATACTGTCCATACCGATCAGCACACCGGATCGGGCACCGGGTGTTGAAGGGGACAATGACCCCGGGTCAAGGGGAAAGAGGCATGTCCACCACCAGGATGGGGGAGTTCAGGCCTTCGGTTCGGGGCGGGCGATCAGGACCGGGCAGGGTGGGTGGTGCAGGAGGTTGTGGCTGGTGGATCCGAGCAGTAGTCCGGTGAATCCGCCGTGGCCGCGGCTGCCGATGACGAGTAGTCGGGCGTTCTCGGCTTGTTCGCGCAGCAGGTGGGCCGGTTTGTCGCGGGCGACGATGCGGCGCACGGTGACTTCGGGGTAGTGCTCCTGCCATCCGGCGAGGCGTTCGGCGAGGATTTCGTCCTGTTCGGTTTCGTGCCATTTCCATTCGGCGACGGCGAGGCTGGCGCGGGCGTAGGCGATGTCGGAGACGTAGTCGGTCCAGGTGTGCACGGCGCGGAGTTCGGTATCCCGTAGTGCGGCTTCTTCGAAGGCCCAGGCGATGGCGGTTTCGCTGGCGGGGGAGCCGTCGATGCCGACGACGACGGGTCCGGTTTCGGGGACGTGATCGTGGATGACGGCGACCGGGCAGTGGGCGTGTGCGGTGGTGGCCGCGCTGGTCGAACCGAGCAGCATTCCGCTGAAGGTTCCGGAGCCGCGGGAACCGAGCACCAGCAGCTTCGCGGTTTCGGAGAGTCTGGTCAGTAACCGCACCGGGTGTTCGCGTTCGAGCACGGTGGAGATCGCCAGTTCGGGATGGTGCTTACGGGCCGCGGTCGTCGCCTCGGCGATGTGGGCGCGGCCTTCGTGCTCGACCGCGTCGAAGTAGACCGATGGCGGTGTGAGGTTCTTGCCGTAACCGGCTTTCGGAACACCGATCGCATGCACGATCCGCAGGGCCAGATTGCGTGCGTTCGCCTGCTCGGCCGCCCATTCGACGGCGAGCAGTGCCGTGGCGGAGCCGTCGATGCCGGCCATGATCGGCGGCGGCCAGTCGAGAGTGCTCATCGCGTTCGTCCTTTCTCGGCGCGGGCATCCGGGGCTTCGCCGGGATTCTCGGCGGTGGCCGATCCGGACGGGATGAGCACGACCGGGCAGTGCGCGTGCCGCACGCAGTACTGGGCAACACTGCCGACGAGCGCATCGGCGAGCCGTCCCCGGCCGTGGCTGCCGAGCACGAGCAGTTGGGCGTGGGCACTGGCGCTCACCAGAGTCTCGGCCGGTTTGCCCTGCAGCAGCTCCGTGCTGACCGGTGAACCGTCCCGGTCTCCGTCCGTGGCGGCGACGGTGTCCTCGAGCCGCTGCCGATAGATGGGGTCGGGTCGCTCCTCGCGCATCGCGGGAAGCCCGCCGAGATCGGGCGGACCGGAGGAGAGGAACTGGGCCATGCGCCAGACGAGCACGGCCCGTATCGGGCACGCACGGCGCCTCGCCTCGGGCAGCGCCCAGTGCAGTGCCGCGAGGCTGTACTGACTCCCGTCGATACCCACGATGATCGGTTTTGTCTGGCTGATCGACATGGTGGCCTTCCCGCTGCGCGATCCCGGACTGTCGAGCGTGCGCTTACCCATGACATTCCGGACAGGGCCGGGTGTCCGCGGCGGCGATGTCTTAGGTCCCCGTCTTGGGTCCCCGGCCGGTTCGCCCCAGTGGGGCCGGGGAACGGGACCGCGCGATGACCTTCGGCTCTACCGGGTGCCGGATCGCGCTGCGACGCTCGGGCGTTGCGGCGAAAGTGGGTCGGTGCACCGATGTGCCGATATGGCTATGCTGATGAGAACCTAGGCAGCTCGGGTTCGGGACCCGCGCAGCGGGACGGACAGTGGTGAAAGACGATCGGGCGACGCGGGTCTGGACGACGATCGCGCTGCGGGCCAGCCGGGAGAACGCGCCGATGTCGGTGCGGCACGCCTGCCTGGCCTGCGCCGAAGCCGCCTCCGCGGGACGGGCGAGTCTGGCGCTGACCGGGCGCCTGGATGCCCTGGTTCCCGAATACGTCACCGACGCTCAGGCCGGCGCGATGGTGGAGTTGCAAGTGACGGTGGGCGAGGGGCCCGGGCTGGAGGCGCTCGCCTCGGGGAAGCCGGTGCTCACCGAGGATCTCGCGGCCCCGGCGAGCGCGCGCCGCTGGCCGGCGTTCGCGCACGAGGCCGTGCTGCTCGGCACCCGCGCGGTGTACAGCATTCCGCTCGCCCTCGGCGCGATCCGGGTCGGGGTACTCGAGCTGTACGGCGAAACCCCGCACGTGCTCCAGAACGGGATCCTGCTGGACACCCTGGTGTACGCCGATACCGCACTGCTGCTCCTGCTCGATGCGCGCAGCGGAATCGTGCCTGCGCTCAACGGTGAGAACCGGGTGCAGGACGCGCCGCCACTGTGGCACGCTGAAGTTCATCAGGCCGCCGGGATGATCTCGGTGCAGTTGGGCATCTCCGTGCTGGACGCCCTGGTGCGCCTGCGCGCCTACGCGTACGGCCATGACCAGAAGCTCGCCGAGGTCGCGCGTTCGGTCGTGGAGCGGCGGCTACGGTTCCGTCCGGACGAGGCCGGAACGCCGGACGATGGCGAGCAGGGAAAGGAAGAGTCATGACCGGGCCGCACTCGTCGATCGCGAAGACCTTCGTGTTACTCGCCGATACTTTGGTCACCGACTTCGATCTGGTCGAGTTCCTCTACCTGCTCGCCGACCGGTGCCAGCAGGTGCTCGAGGTGGACGCGGTCGGCATTCTGCTCGCCGACAACCGCGGACAGCTCAACGTGGTGGCCGCCTCCAGCGAACGGGCGCGGGTGCTCGAGCTGTTCCAGCTGCAGAACGCCGAGGGGCCGTGCCTGGACTGCTACTACACCGGACGGCCGGTCAGCTGCCCGGACCTCGCCGAGGAGACCGAGCGCTGGCCGCGGTTCAGCCAGGAGGCGCTGAGTGCCGGATTCACCGCCGTGCACGCGCTGCCCATGCACCTGCGGGAGGAAGCGGTCGGCGGGGTGAACCTGTTCACCACGGCCCCGGGCAGGCTCGATCCGGAACTGCTCGCGGTCGGGCAGGCGCTCGCGGATGTCGCCACGATCGCCCTGCTGCACGAACGGGTCAGCCGCGATCGGGAGCTGCTCGCCGAGGAACTGCAGTCCACGCTCAACGGCAGGCTTGCCATCGAACAGGCCAAGGGAATCCTCGCCGAACGCCGGGGAATCGGCGTCGACGAGGCATTCGGCGAAATCCGCCGGTACGCCCGCGGTCACGATCGGAAGCTGGTCGAGATCGCCGAGGCGGTGGTCACCGACGATCCCGCCGCGGCCGAGCTCACCGGCCGGACCTTCGGCGAGGAGTAGCGGTGTAGAACGCGGCGCAGGCGCCCCGTGTGGACACCATCGGCGCGCCGAGCGGAGTACGCGGGGTGCACCGGGTCCCGTAGGACGCGCAGTCGATCGGCGGTTTCGTACCGCGCAGGATGTCGCTTGCGATGCAGCCGGAGTGCCCGGTCGTATGGAGCTCACCGAAGCGCAGTTCGGCGTCGTATTCGGCGAATTCCTCGCTCAGCCGCAGGCTGCCGGGCGCGCGCCTTGCGGTGCCGCGCCAGCTCAGCCCGGTCACCCGGAACACCCGGCCGACCAGGTCCCGGCCCGCGAGGGCACCGGACTCGCGTGCCGCGTACCGGTTCTCCACCCGCGCCTGCCCGGATTCGAGCTGATCGGTCGCCGCCGCGATGCCCTCGAGCAGGTCCAGCGGTCCGGGCCCGGTGACCACGATCGGCACCCGGTACCGCGCCGCGATCGGCTCGTATTCGGTCCACCCCATGACGGCGCAGACCTGACCCGCCGCCAGGAAGGCCTGGACCCGGTCGTCCGGTGCTTCGAGGGTGGCGGTGATCGCGGGCGGCACCAGGGAATGGCCCACTAGCACGCGGAAATTGCCGAGTCCGCGCGCCTTGGCGTGCAGCACGGCCCGCGCGTTCGCCGGTGCCGTGGTCTCGAACCCGGCGGCGAGGAACACCACCTCGCGGTCCGGGTTGCCCTCGGCGATGCGGACCGCGTCCAGGGGACGGCGCACGGCGCGCACATCGCCGCCGCGAGCACGGGCACCGAGCAGGTCACCGCGGCCGCCCGGAAGCCGGAGCAGTTCCGGGGCGCCGGTGAGGATCACGTCTTTCCTGGCCGCGATCGCGACCGCCTTGTCGATGGTCTCCGGTGGTAGCGCGCATCCCGGGCAGCCGGGGCCGGGGAGCAGGGTGATGTCCCGTGGCAGGAGTTCGGTCAGCCGCCCGCGGCTCCGGGTGTGGCCGCCGCAGACATCCATGATCGTCCAGGCACGGGTCGTGCTCGATCGCAGCCTCGCCAGCAGCCGCCGCCGTTCGAGCAGGGGGTCGCGGTGGTCATCGAGGTGTTTCATGCGCCCAGCTCCGTATCGGGCCCGCCGAAGAGGAGTCCCACCATGGACCGGCTCCCCGGAGAGCCTGTAGAGCACAAGGTCACCCCGCCGCCGGTATTGCCGTTCCTCCGGTGCCTGCCTAGCCTGGATCGGCAGGATCCGGCGGGACAGGAGGCGGTATGCGCGCCTGGCGAGTACTCCGCCCCGGTCCCGGGGACGAGGGCGAGTTCGCCCTCCAGGACGAGCCGCGCCCACGGCCGGAACCGGGCGAGCTGCTGGTCCAGGTGACCGCATGCGGGGTGTGCCGGACCGACCTGCACGTGCGCGACGGTGATCTTCCGGTGCATCGTCCCGGCGTGGTTCCCGGGCACGAGGTCGTCGGCACGGTGACCGCGCTCGGTGCGGGGGCCCGCGGGTTCGCCGAGGGCGACCGGGTGGGTATCCCGTGGCTGCGGCACACCTGCGGAAGCTGTCGTCATTGCCGGGCGGGACAGGAGAACCTGTGCCCGGAATCGCGGTACACCGGCTGGGACCACGACGGTGGCTATGCCGAGTACGCGACGGTGCCCGCCGCGTTCGCGTTCGCCATGCCGGATGGCTATCGCGATACCGAACTCGCGCCGCTGCTGTGCGCGGGCATCATCGGCTATCGCGCGCTGCGCCGGGTGAGCCTGCCGAAGGCCGGACGGCTCGGTATCTATGGCTTCGGTGCCAGCGCGCATCTGGCCGCGCAGGTGGCGCTGGCCGAAGGGGCCACGGTGCACGTGCTCACCCGCAGTGCCCGGGCCCGCGAGCTGGCGCTCGAACTCGGTGCCGCCTCGGCGGGTTCCGCCACGGAAACACCACCGGAACCACTGGACGGGGCGATCCTGTTCGCTCCCGCCGGGGAACTGGTACCGCCTGCCATGCAGGCCCTCGATCGCGGGGGAGTGCTCGCCGTGGCCGGGATCCATCTCACCGCCATCCCGGAACTGCACTATCAGCGGCATCTGTTCCAGGAACGCGAACTGCGCAGCGTCACCGCCAACACCCGCGCGGACGCCCGGGAGTTCCTGAACTTCGCCCAGCGGAACCCGTTACGGGTCACCACCAGCCCGTACCCGCTACTGCGTGCCGATCGCGCGCTCGCGGACCTCGCCGCGAACCGGGTCACCGGCGCGGCCGTACTCCAGCCGTAGGCATTCACCGGGTGCGTTCGTAGTGGCGGCGCGCCTTTTCCCGGTTGCCGCAGACCGCCATCGAGCACCAGCGGGCGCGGTTGGCTCGGCTGCGGTCGAGCAGGAACAACCGGCACTCCTCGTTGGCGCAGGGGCGCAGCCTGCCGGGCAGTCGTTCCTCGGTCGCGGCCCAGGCGAGCACGATCTGCACGGCCAGCCGGGCATGCGGGGGAGTGCGGACCGTCCAGTGCAGACCGTCCGCGGTGAGCTCCGGAACCTGATGGACGCCGTCGAGCAGTGGATGCAGGACGGCGGGGGAACTGTCCCCGCGCACCACCGCTTCCAGGAGGTCCCGCGCCTCGCGCAGCAGTCCCAGTTCCGCGCGGCTGCCCTCGCCGCCGTGCTCGCGCGCCCACTGCCTGCCGCCTGCCGGGTCGCCGAGCGCGTCCTGTTCCTCCCCGTTGATCAGCGGCCTGCTGTTGAGCAGGTCCAGCAGTGCGTCCATGGTGCGCCATCCTCTAACCAGATCGAATCCATTGACAGGTTAGTGCATCGCGTGCTTGTCTGGCCAGGACCTAACCGGATCACAATTTCGAAGAGGTTAGACATGACTTCGGTGCACCACAGAACCGCCACCGTTCGCGGTCACGAGATCTTCTACCGCGAGGCCGGCCCGGCCGGGGCTCCCGCGATCGTGCTGTTGCACGGGTATCCGACGAGCTCGTTCATGTTCCGCGAGCTCATTCCGCTGCTGGCCGGCGACTACCACGTCATCGCGCCGGATCACCTCGGTTTCGGCCGCTCCGCCGCTCCGGGTGTGGCCGAGTTCGACTACACCTTCGACGCGCTCGCCGGGCTCACCGCGGAACTGCTCGGGCAACTGGGCCTGGACCGTTACGCCATCTACGTCCAGGACTACGGCGCCCCCATCGGCTGGCGGCTCGCGCTCGACCATCCGGAACGGATCACCGCGATCGTCACCCAGAACGGCAACGGGTACGAGGACGGATTCGTCGACTCCTTCTGGAACGACGTCTGGGCCTATGCGGCGAATCCCGGTCCGGACACCGAACCCGCCGTTCGTGCCGCGCTGAGCCGGGATGCCATCCGCTGGCAGTACCTGCACGGCGTGCCCGATCCGAGCGTGGTCAGCCCGGACACCTGGGAGCACGACTTCGCCCTCGTTTCCCGTGCGGGCAACGACGAGGTCCAGCTGGCACTGTTCCGCGACTACCGGAACAACCGCCCGCTGTACCCGCGGCTGCACGAATTCCTGCGTGGCAGCGAAGTTCCGGTGCTCGCGGTGTGGGGCCGCAACGACGAGATCTTCGGCCCGGCAGGCGCGCAGGCCTTCGCCCGCGATGCCCGGGACGCCGAGGTGCACCTGATCGACGGCGGGCATTTCCTGCTGGAGAGTCACCTGGACGTGGTCGCCCGTTACCTGCGCGGTTTCCTCGGCCGGGTGCTCCACACGAACTAAACAGAACGGTATAGGGCCGCGCTAGGGTGGGCGGATGCCGGACGTCATCGACTGGACCCCGAAGGCTCGCGCGGTGCTCGAGGCCGCGGCGGAACTGTTCTACGCGCACGGAATCCACGCCGTCGGGGTCGATGTGATCGCCGAGCACGCGGGGGTCACCAAGAAGACCCTCTACGACCGGTTCGGTTCGAAGGAGCGGTTGGTCGTGGAGTATCTGGCCGAACGGGACCGGCAGTGGTGGGCGTTTCTCGACCGGTACCTGGAACGGACCCGGCCGGATTCGGTGGCCCGGGTCGCCGCGGTCTTCGAAGCGGCGGCACGGTGGGCGTGCGAGCGGGGCCGGAAAGGGTGCGCGATGATCAACGCGCACGCGGAGATCGGCGATCCGGAGCATCCGGCCTATGCGGTGCTGACCGGGCAGAAACGCCGGATGCTCGCGCTGTTCACCGAGCTGGCCACGCGGGCGGGCGCCGACGAACCGGAATCGGCCGGTGCGCACATCATGCTGCTGCACGAGGGCGCGCTCGTCTGCGCGGGTATGCACAGCCTCGAGGACGCCTTCACCCGCGCGGGTAAGGTCGCCGTGGATCTGTTGCGCTGACCGCGCCGTCCGCGGGACCGGGCTAACCTGGTCCGCGAACTCCCGAGAACCGGCAGAGGAGCCGAACATGTCAGAGAACGCGGATGTCGTCGTCGTCGGAATGGGGCCGGGTGGGGAGCATGTCGCGGGCTCGCTCGCCGCGGCCGGGCTGGACGTGGTGGGGATCGATTCCCGGCTGGTGGGCGGGGAATGCCCGTACTTCGGGTGCGTGCCGAGCAAGATGATGATCCGCGCGGGGAACTCGCTCGCCGAGGCGCGCCGGGTGCCGGTGCTGGCCGGGGATGCGCAGGCGCGCGCGGATTTCGCGCCGGTGGCGAAGCGGATCCGGGAAGAGGCCACCACCGACTGGGACGATGAGATCGCGGTGCGCCGGTTCACCGACAAGGGCGGCCGGTTCGTGCGCGGGCGTGGCCGGGTGACCGGTCCGGACACGGTACGCGTCGGGGACCAGGAGTTCACCGCGAAGCGGGCGCTCGTCCTGGCCACCGGAACCGATCCGGCGATACCGCCGATCCCGGGTCTCGCGGATACCCCGTTCTGGACGAACCGGGAGATCGTGAAGGTCGAACAGGCACCGGAATCGATGGTGGTACTCGGTTCGGGGGCGATCGGCATCGAACTCGCGCAGGCGTTCGCCCGGTTCGGTACCGCCGTGGACATCGTCGAGATGGCCGACCGGGTGCTGCCCATCGAGGAACCCGAGGCGAGCGAAGTGCTGGCCGGAGTGCTCGCGGCGGAAGGGATCGGGGTGCACACCGGGCAGGCCGCCGAACGGGTCGCGCACGATGGGAAGCGGTTCACGGTGTCCCTGGGCTCGCGCGAGCTCACCGCCGAGGCGCTGCTCGTTGCGGCCGGGCGCACCGTGGATCTCGCCGGGCTCGGGGTCGGCGCGCTCGGCCTGGACACCGGCGGCAGGGCCCTGGAGACCGACGCCTTCCTGCGGGCCGCCGATGGGGTGTACGCGGTCGGGGACATCACCGGCAAGGGCGCGTTCACGCACATGTCGATGTATCAGGGGCAGATCGTGGTCGACCACATCCTCGGGCGGGACACGATCGGCGCCGAGTACCACGCCGTGCCGCGGGTGACGTTCACCGATCCGGAGGTCGGCGCGGTCGGCCTGACCGAACAACAGGCCAGGGAACGCGGTTACCCGGTGCGCACGGCCACCGCACAGGTTCCCTCCTCGGCGCGTGGCTGGATACACAAGGCGGGCAACGAGGGGATCATCAAGCTGGTCGAGAACACCGACTCCGGGGTGCTGCTCGGGGCGACCAGTGCCGGCCCGCACGGTGGCGAAGTGCTCTCCGCCCTCGCGGTCGCGGTGCACGCCAAGGTCCCGGTGCGGCGGCTGCGGCAGATGATCTACGCCTACCCGACCTTCCACCGCGGCATCGAGGACGCGCTCGGTCAGCTGGCGTGAGCGTCCCCCGGCACGCCAGCTGGCTGGAGCTGTTCTTCGATCTCGTCGTCGTGGTGGCGGTGAATCAGCTCGCGCACCTGCTGCACGGTGGCGCCGCGCACGGCCCCGGCGCGCTGGACATCGTCGCCTTCTTCACCCTGTATCTGGCGATCTGGCTGGTGTGGGTGACCTTCACGCTGTACTCGAGCGTCGTCGCCGAGAAGGTACGCGTGTCGGCGATGTTCGTCGGCATGGCCGGGATCGCGGTCATGGCCGCCGCGGTGCCGCACAGTATGGACGGCCGCGCCGCGGTGTTCGCCGCCGCCTACCTGGCCACCACCGCGATCGGGTCCGGCGCGTTCCAGCGCTCCGGGAAGGTCGTGCTGAGCTGGACCGCGGCTTCCCAGAACGCCGGTCTGGTGCCGTGGATCGTCTCCCTCTGGGTCGGAAACCCGTGGGCGAAGCTGGGACTGTGGCTGTTCGGGCTCGCGCTCACCATGACGGTCAGTGTGTTCGCGAGCCGTGGGGACCACGACGAACTGCTCGCGCGGCTGAACGAACGGGTGCGGCGGCGGGCCGAGCCTCGGCTCCCGGCTATCGAGGCCGCGCAGCTGGACACCCGGCATCTGGGGGAGCGGCTGGGCCTGTTCGTGATCATCGTGTTCGGTGAGGCGATGCTGCAGGGCGTGCGCGCGGTGGCGGGCGTCGGAAACTGGCGGCCGGGCGCCGGTGCGGGCTGGTTGCTGTTGCTCGCCGTGGTCTCCGCGTTCCTGCTGTTGATCACCCTGTGGTGGCTGAACATCCGGTACGGTTTCGCCGAAGAGACCCGGTTCCCGCCCGCGGTGGCGTTGCCCGCGCACTTCGTGGTGATCGCCTCGGTCACGACCGTCGCCGCCGGTCTCGGTGCGGTCGCCGCCGGACCGGCCGCGCACCTCGCCGCGTCCTCGGCCTGGCTGATGTGCGGCGGCACCTCGGCCTTCCTGCTGGTGATCGACCTGCTGGTGGCCCACGCGCGCCGCTGGCCGCTGCGCGTGGCCGCGGTGCTGGTGCCGTTGGCGGCCGCGCTGTCGGCGCCCTGGGTGCCCGCCGCGGTGCTCGTGACCGCGATGGCCGTGGCGGCCGGTGCTCAGCTGCTTGCCTTGCGCACCAAGCGGATCACCGAGGCTTGATCAACTTCGGCGGGCTGTTGACACTGCCCCCAAGTCGCCCTACCGTTCCTGCAGACGAAAAACAAATTCCATATTACAGAATGTTACTCGTTCTGTGGTGACTGCCCGGCACACCGCCGATCCGCGGTGTGCGTCTGACCGACATGCGTTCGTGACCGGTAACAGGCAGGGAGGGCTGATGTCCGTACAACGAGGTACCCGATCGGCGGCCGAACGGCATCCGGTCGATCAAGTCCCACCGCCATGGCAACTGCTCGCCGCCGGCGTGCAACACGTGGCCGCGATGTATGCGGGGGTGGTGGCCCCACCACTGATCATCGGTGCGGCGGTCGGCCTTTCCGCACTCGAACTGAGCCTGCTGATCGGGGCCAGCCTGTTCACCGCGGGGATCGCCACCATGCTGCAGTCGCTGGGCGTCTGGCGCATCGGCTCCCGGCTGCCGCTGGTCAACGGTGTCTCGTTCGCGACCGTCGCGCCGGTGCTGGCGATCGCGAAACAACACGGTGCTCAGCAGGCCCTGCCGATCGTCTACGGCGCGACGCTGATCGGCGGTGTGTTCGTGGTGCTCGCGGCACCGTATTTCGGCAAGCTCACCAGGCTGTTTCCCACCGTGGTCAGCGGAACCGTGATCACCCTGATCGGGCTCTCCCTCTTTCCGGTCTCCATCGGGTGGATCAGCGGGAGCAACGAGAACGCGCCCGATTACGGTGCCCCGCGCAACATCCTGCTCGCCGCGTGCACCTTGCTGATCGTGCTGGTGTGCAACCGCTTCCTGCGCGGTTTCGCGCAACGCATCTCGCTGCTGATCGGCCTTGCCGCGGGCACCCTGCTCGCCTGGCCACTCGGCGCGGTGGACGCGAGTTCGCTGGCCCAGGCGCCGGTGTTCAGTCTGGTCACCCCCTTGCATTTCGGTGCACCACAGTTCGATGTGGCCGCGATCGTCTCGATGCTGATCGTGATGCTCACGGTGATGACCGAGAGCACCGCGGACATGGTGGCCCTCGGCGAGGTGGTGGACCGGCCGACGGGTGAGCAGACCATCGCGGCCGGGCTGCGCGCCGATGGCCTCGCCACCGCGGTGAGTGCGGTGTTCGGCGGGATGGCGTGTTCGGCGTTCGCGCAGAACATCGGATTGATCGCGCTGACCAAGATCGCGAGCAGGTACGTGGTCGCGGTGAGCGGGGTGATCCTGCTGCTGCTCGGGCTCTTCCCGGTCGCCGGTGGGGTGGTCGCACTGGTGCCGCATCCGGTGCTCGGTGGTGCCGGTATCGCGCTGTTCGGTTCGGTCGCCGTCAGCGGTGTGAAAACCCTCGCCTCGGCGGATCTGACCGTGCCGGGCAATGTGCTGATCGTGGCCACCTCGATCGGGATCGGGCTGATTCCCATTGTGGCGCCCGGGTTTTACCACCGTTTCCCGCCCGTGGTGCAGACGGTCCTCGGCTCGGGGATCTGCGCGGGGGCCGTGGTGGCCGTATTGCTGAATCTGTTGCTGCGCGGCGGGAAGCAGCGAGATCCGGTCACGGAGGGCTGAGCGGGCGGGCGCCGCGCAGGAACTGTGCCACCGCCGTCTCCACGAGCTCGTCGAGCAGCTCCCCGGCGATCATGTCCCCGTTGATCATCGTGGTGAGGCCGTGGACGGTCGCGTACAGGACGAGGCCGATCTGTTCGGGATCGCCCGGCGCCAAGGCACCGTCCGCCTGCCCTTGTTCGATCAGTCCGATCAGCAGCCCGAACACCCTTCCCGCCGCCTCGGCGATCCGGGGCGCGTCCCGCCGGTGCTTGCTGGTGTACATCAGCTCGAGCAGTGCGGCATTGTCCGTGGCGAAGTGGGCGTAGGCGGTGACACCCGCGCGCACCCGCGCGGGGAACTCGTCCGCTGCTTCGGCGAGGGCGGAGCCCAGGATGTCGGCCAGGCGCAGGAAACCGTTCTCGGCGAGCGTGTCCAGCAAGGTCTGACGGTCCGCGAAATGCCGGCGTGGTGCGGCATGGCTGACGCCGATCTCCCTGGCGAGGTCGCGGAGGGAGAGCTGGTCGGCGCCGTGCTCGCGCAGCCCGCGTTCGGCCGCGTCGAGCAGCGCGGTACGGAGGTTCCCGTGGTGATACGAGCGCGGTTCGGCTTCGGGCACGGCGCCGAGCATAGCCGCGAGCACCGCGATCCCGGGCAACAGCTACGCCGGGGAAGCGGCGATCAGCAGATCGACCACATAGGTCTCGTCCACCAGCTCATCGGGGAAGATCGCACGCAGCCGCTTGCGTTCCGCGGCGAGAAAGGCCCGGTTCGCCGCCGGTTCGAGCACCAGGAATGCCGACCGGCTGCCGAGGTTGGCCAGATGCGTGTCGAGCGGAACCGTTCGCTGCCAACGAATGTGGCTGCGCCTCACGCGCAGCCCGGTCAGGCCCGCGAGCCGGACGGCCTCGCCGTCGTCCGGGCGCACCGCCGATCGTGCGGGCACCCCGCAGTGGTGTGCGATCCGCTCGTGCTGGGCGCGGATCCACGGCACGTCGAAAGCCGTGGTGTTCCACCAGATCGCGAGCGCGCCGCCCGATCGCAGCACCCGTAAGGCTTCCGGGACAGAACGTGCCGTATCGGTCCACTGCCAGGACTGCGCATAGGTGATCAGCTCCCGCGAGGAATCGGCGAGGGGGAGCGAATTCCCGTCGCCGCGGACGATCGGCACATCCGGAAGGGCCCGGCGGAACTCGGCGGCCATCGCCTCCCCGGGCTCCACGGCGATCAGGTCGGCGCCCCGCTGACACAGGAGAGCCGAGGCGATCCCGGTGCCCGCGCCGACATCGGCCACGCACACGCCCGCCAGCGGCCGGTTCAGGAACTCCTCGATGCCCGCGAAGAGCGCGGCCGGATACGTCGGACGGTTCGCGTCGTACTGGGCGGCGGCGAGGTTGAACGAATGAGCGCGTGAGCTCGCAGTCATCCTCTCATCATGCGGGTGTTCGGTTCGGTGTGGAAACCGAGGTTCCGATAGAACGGCACCAGATCATCTCCCGCGACAAGCAGCGTGTTGCGCGTGCCGTTCTGGCTTGCCCAATCGTGCAACCGCCAGACCATGCGGCGCCCCAGTCCGGTTCCCTGATGTTCGGGTGCGACGACGACGTCGACGAGGAGAAGGTAGAGGGTGGCGTCGCCGACCAGGCGCGCCATGGCGACCGTTTCCGTGCGGTAGTTGCCGATGACCGCAGCGATCGTGGAGGCCAGGGCGGTCCGGCACGCGGGCATGGGCGGCTGGGACCAGCCGACGCTGGCCCGAAGCCGCCGGTATTCCTGGGCGGAAGGGCAGCCGTCGCGCACGTCGTACATGGCTTCGGGGTCACCGGGCCCGCGGTGCTGTGTTGTTCGCCGCCAGATCGGCGAGCGCGTCGAGCAGCACCGTGACCTGAAGTTCCGGATCGAACGCGCGCTGAACGCCGAGGCCGATGCCGAGCGCGAGCAGGCGGGTGGCCACATCCTCGGCGGGCGCGGGCAGCGTGATTCCGAAGGTCTCGGCCTGGCCCCGGAGCAGTTCGGTGAGCATCGTCGTGATGGTCCGGCGTCGCTGGGCGAGGGCGACTCGCACTTCCTCGATGTGCCGGGTGCTGGTGGCGAATTCGACCTCGAGCGCGGTCCAGCCGACGTCGCCGATGTTGGTCTCGGCCCAGCGGCCGAAGGCGGCGAGCCTGTCCTCGAAGGTGTCCGCGCCGACCAGCAGGGTGGCCACGGCGGCGATCCGTTCGTGCTGCACGGCTTCGAGAACGGCGAGGCCGAGTTCGTGTTTGGTGGCGAAGTTGGAGTAGACGGCGCCTTTGCTGTATCCGGCGGCTTCGGCGACCTGGCCGAGTGAGGTCGCGTTGTAGCCGCTGTCCAGGAAGAGGTCTTTGGCGGTTTCGACCAGACGCGCGCGAGTCTGCTCCTGCGTCTCTTTTCTGGTCAGCCGGGCCATGGACACACCGTAACAGTTGGGATACCGTCAACTTTCAAATACCGATGGTTTTTGAATGAGGTGGACGATGAGCGCACCGCGGCGCGGACTCGCGATCGGTTGTGGCGGTACCTTGGGGTTCGCCTGGACCGCGGTCCTGCTTGGCGCCGTGCAGGAGGCTCTCGGCTGGGACCCGCGCACGGCCGAGGTACTGATCGGCACCTCGGCGGGCTCGGAGCTGGTGGCGGCCCTCGGTGCGGGCCGGACTCCGGCAGATCTGCTCGCCGCGCTGGACGGCAACCCGCACGCCGACCCGGTGCTGAGCGCGCATGTCAACCGAGGGCCGGGCCCGGTTCCGCCGCGCCCGGCCCTCGGTTTCCCCGGCGGCGGCCTGTTCGGCATGGGGGTGTGCGCCCGGCAGCCGTACACCGCCGCGGCGGGACTGCTGCCGCTCGGGCGCGGCGATGCGAGCTGGCTGCGCGCCTACGGTGCTGCCCTCGCCGAGCCGGACGGCTGGACCGCGCACCAGCGGACCTGGATCGTGGCCGCGGACGCCGGAACCGGCGAGCGGGTCGCGTTCGGCAGCCCCGATGCCCCACGGGCGGGGCTCGGTGAGGCGATCGCGGCCTCCTGGGGGATCCCCGGCTGGTTCCCGCCGGTGGAGATCGCCGGTCGCCGGTACCTCGACGGCGGCTCGGTCTCCTCGGTCTCGGCCGATCTGCTGCTACCGCTCGCGCTCGACGAGGTGATCGTGCTGGCGCCGATGACCTCCCGTGGTGGCGCGCGGGCGCGCGGACTCTCCCGCGTCGAGCGGATTCTCCGTGCCCAGATGACCAGGGGACTGGATCGCGAGGTCGCGCGGCTCGAGGCGGCCGGAACGCGGGTGATCCGGATCGAGCCCGCGGCGGCGGACCTCGCGGCGATGGGTGCCAACTTCATGCGGGCGCGCCGCCGCGCGATCACGCTCGCGACCGCGCGGCGCACCGCGGCGGACACCGTCGCGGCGGCCATCGGGCACGGCGAACGTCCAGGAACAGGAACCCGACCGAACTGAGGAGTCGTTGGTATGAACCGGTATCCCACGATCGAACTCGATGGTGCACTGGTCGCGGTGACGGGTGCGGCGCGCGGCATCGGTCTGGCCACCGCCCGGGCCTTCGCCGAGCGGGGCGCCTCGGTGGCACTCGGCGACCTGGACCACGAACTGGCCCGTGCCGCCGCCGATGAGCTCGGCCCGCGTGCCTCGGCGCATCGGCTGGACGTCACCGACCGGTCCTCGGTGCGGGATTTCCTTGCCGAGGCGCGGGAATCGCACCAGGCGCCGCTGGCCGTACTGGTGAACAACGCCGGGGTGATGCCGAACGGGGCGTTTCTCGAACAGTCGGACGCGGTCGACGAACTGACCATGAACGTGAACGTGTACGGGGTCATCTACGGAATGCGCGCGGCCGCACCGGGAATGATCGAACGCGGACGCGGGCACATCGTGAACGTCTGCTCGCTGGCGGGAAAATTCCCGGTCAAGGGTCTCGCCGTGTACAACGCGAGCAAGTTCGCCGCGGTCGGGCTCAGCGCGGCGGTCCGGCTGGAACTCGAGAACACCGGGGTGAGCGTGAGTGCGGTCCTGCCGAGCGCGGTCAAGACCGAGCTGTCCTCCGGGATCGACTACGGCCCCCTGCCCGCGGTCGAACCGGAGGACATCGCGGCCGCCGTGGTGCGATCGGTCGGCAGCCGCAAAGCCGAGATCGCTGTTCCCGGTTATGTCGGCGCCGCGCAGGTGCTCTCCACACTCGTTCCGGAAACCGTGATGCGTGCCGTGCGTACCGCCGTCCGGGACGACCGGGCCATCACGGCCGTGGACACCGAGGTGCGCAGTAGCTATCTCGATCGCATCCGCAAGGGCTGATCACCTTGGCATTACCGGGATTCCGGACTCAGCTCCTTCGAAGTCCCGCTGGCCGCACCGGTGTCCGGCCGGTCCCGGAGCCGGCGAATCCGGCTCACCGCGAGGATCGCCAGCAGACACGGCACGATCCCACAGGCGAACAGCACCGAGTAGTTGGTGCCCTCGGGGGAGGCAACGGCCAGTAGCAGCGGGCCGTAGAGCGGAACCAGCGAACTCGGCAACGTCAGCGCGATGTTCACCACGCCCATCTCCCGCGCCGCCTCGTCGTCCGCGGAAAGAAGTTCGGCGGGCAGCCCGAAATGGCCGCAGTAGTATCCGCCGCAGCCGAGCCCGGTGATCGCCGCGCCCAGGTAGAGCCCGGGCATGCTGCGGAACGCCACGATGGTGAACAGCCCGATGGCCAGCAGCAGGCCCGCGAACACCATCGTCTGTTTGCGGCCGCCGAGGCGATCGTTGAGCCAGCCCGCGAGCAGACTGGTCGGAACCGCGAGGCCGTAGGTGATCAGGTTCACCAGGAACGCCACGTGCGGCACCTCGGCGGCCGCGATACCGAGCCCATCGGAGAGGAAGTAGACGAGATAGGTGGAAAGCGTCCCGGTCCCGATGGACAGCAGGAAGATCACCAGGCAGGCCCAGGCGAAGTCCGGATTGCGGCGCGGCCGGACGGCGAAGGTCCGGGCCAGATCGCGCAGTGCCAGCGGCGCCCGGTTCTCCTTGGCGAGGCGCCGGTCGTGCAGCACCGAGCACAGCACGAACACCATGATCGGAGCGGGCAGGGCGGGGAGCACGAACATCCAGAACGGCGGAAGCGCGGAAACCGCCTGTGCGACAAAGCTTCCGAGTACCAGGGAGACGGGGAAACAGATCCCCATCAGCCCACTGACGAGGCCCCGCCGACGCGCCGGGATCTGGTCCGGGAGCAGGGCGACGACGGCGGTGAGGGTGGCGTTGTAGAACGTCTGGGTGATGCACCAGCCGAGCACCACCATGGCCACGGTCGAGGCGAAGGCGACCATGATCAGTCCCGCGGTCCCGGCGAGCACCCCGATGACCAGCCACGGTTTGCGCATTCCGAACCGGGAGGCGGTGCGGTCGCTGAGCTGACCGAACACGGGGTTGGCGATGACCGCGCACAGTGCGCCGAGGCCGAGCGCGAGCGCCAGTCCGCCGACCTTGCCCTGTGGGTCGATCTGCCCGATGCGCAGGGCGACGGTGAGGTTCGCCGGGGTGATGATGGCGAGATAACAGGCGAACAGGGTCGCGATGTAGGCGACCACGAACCCGGTTCCGGGGTGCCGTGTGGACTGTCCGCCAGTGCCCGTGTGCGTCATTGCTTTCTCCCGGGGAAGGATCGATAACGCGTGGCACACAAGGAAATGCGGGCCACGCGGACGCCGCCGCACGGCGACGCTTCCGGCTTTCCCGGGCGTGAGACAAGAAGAATAGTCCGGTGCGCGGCGCGCTGTGTCAAGTCCGGGAGCCGGAAAGCGATCCGATGCCGCCGGGAGAAAGGGTGTGTTCCACCGCGGCCACGATCCCGCCGGCCACACCGGCGAACCGGCCGAGCTTGCTGTGGGTGAGCACCAGATTCCGGGTCGCCAGGGGGAGCGCGCGACGGTAGACGACGCTGCGGATCCCGGCCAGCACATCGTCCCCGGAGGCCGTGATCAACCCGCCGAGCGTGATCGTGCGCGGATTGTAGGAGTGCACCAGCATCGCCACGACCTCGCCGATGGTCTCGGCGGCCGCGCGGATACCGCGCACCACGGTTGGTTCACCGTCGCGCAGCGCCTGCGCCAGATCCTCGATGCTGTGCAGCGCGGGTTGTTCCGGCTGCACCGAGCGCAATACGGCTCCGGCGGAGGCCACGGCTTCCACACAGCCGACGTTCCCGCACTGGCAGACCGTGTCGTCCGCACCGGGAACCCGGACATGCCCGATATCGCCTGCCGCACCGTCGGAGCCGCGGTGGATGCGCCCGTCGGCGAGCACCAGGCCGCCGCCGATTCCGGTGCCGATCTTGAGGAACAGCAGCGGACCGGCATCGGCCGGGCGGGACCGCGCCTCACCCAATGCCATCAGGTTCACGTCGTTGTCCACGAGTACCGCACAGGACAGGCGTTCGCCCATCACCTGGCCCACCGGGAACCGGTCCCAGCCGGGCATGATCGGCGGCCGCACCGGGGATCCGGTCTGCGCGTCGACCGGTCCGGGCAAGCCCATGGCCAGCGCGCTGAGCTCCGCGCGGTCGATACCGAGTTCGCCGAGCAGATCGGTGATCAGCTCGGTGAGCCGGTCCAGTGCCGGTTCCGGCCCCTGCGCCAGATCGAGGGTGATCTGCCGCTCGGCGAGGACGGCCTGGGTGGTGTCCGCGACGGCCAGCCGGCTGGTGTGCACCCCGAGATCCGCGGCGACCACGATGCCCGCGCGTGCGGCGAGGCCGAGGCGTTGCGCGGGCCTGCCCCGGCCGTTGTGCTCGGTGGCACCCAGTTCGACGAGACCGGAGCGCAGCAGCGCGTCGAGATGCCCGTTGAGGGTCGAGCGGGCGAGCCCGGTCGCGCGCAGCAGGGCCACGCGGGTGTTCGCCGAGCCGGAGGCGATCAGCCGGAGCAGTTGACTGCGGATCCGGTCCTCGGCGTGCGCCGGTGAGGTGTCCGGATGGGAGAGTCGCAGGGGGGTCCAGTCGGTCATGGTCCCCGACTGTAGACCAATAATGACGGGATTAAAGACTGAAGATGGCTTTATTTTTGCCTTGAACCGTCAAAAGTCCGAGGGTTAACGTTCCGGTACGACGGAACTGGGCGTGAGACACCCACTCGTCTCGGCACCTGGAAGGAGCTCGATGGAAGAGCGGATTCCCCGGCAGAACGGATCCGGCGGCGCCCGGCCGCGGGGTGCGGCCGTGCTTGGCGCGGGCATGATCGCCGCCGTGCACCGCAGGGCCGCGCTGTTGGCGGGCGCGGAGGTGACCGGAGTGCTTGCCTCGAACCCGGAACGATCCCTTGAGGCCGCCCGGCAGTGGCGGACGACCGGATACCGGGACATCGAAGAGGTTCTCGCCGACGAACGCGTGGACGTGGTGCACATCTGCACCCCGAACGCGAGCCATGCCGAATACGCCGAAGCCGCACTGCGCGCGGGAAAGCACGTGGTGTGCGAGAAACCGCTCGGGGTGAGCCCGGCGCAGGCGCAGCGGATGGCCGAGCTCGCCGCGAGCACCGGACTGGTGGCCACGGTGCCGTTCGTCTACCGGTATCACCCCATCGTCCGGGAACTGCGCGCCCGGTTGCGGGGCGGTGAGCTCGGGGACCGGCTGCTGTTGATCCACGGCAGCTATCTGCAGGACTGGATGCTCTCCCCGGATGCCTCCAGCTGGCGGGTGTTCCCGGAAAGCGGCGGCCCCTCCCGTGCCTTCGCCGATATCGGCTCGCACTGGTGCGATCTGGTCGAGTGGATCACCGGGGACCCGTTCACCGAACTGACCTCCGCGACCTCGGTCGCCGTTGCGGACCGGCCGGGCACCGGCGGCCCGAGTTTCGGGGTGGCGGGATCCGGAACGCGATCCCGGGTGCACACCGAGGATTCCGCCGCGCTGCTGCTGCGCACCGAAAGCGGGGTACTCGCCTCGGCCACCATCTCGCAGGTGGCCGCGGGCCGGAAGAACCGGCTGTGGTTCGAGCTCGACGGTTCCACGGGCAGCGCGGTCTTCGATCAGGAAGCCCCGGAGAGCATCTGGCTCGGCGGGCCGGAGGAATCCCGGATCGTGGTGCGGGACAACGGATCCGGCTCGGCCGAACAACGCAGACTCTCGCACCTGCCTGCCGGGCACGCGCAGGGATACGCGCAGTGCTTCGAGAACTTCGTCGCGGACACCTACGCGGCCATCGACGGCGCCACCCCGGAAGGCTTGCCGGGCTTCGCCGATGGACTGCGTTCGGCGCGAGTGGTGGACGCGGTACTGCGCTCGGTACACGAGGGCGCGTGGACGAAGGTGGAACGATGAAACTCGGAATGCTCACCGCCTGCCTTCCGGAATGGGATCTGGACCGGATCGCAGCCTGGGCAAGCGAAGCCGGTTACGAAGCGCTCGAAGTCGCCTGCTGGCCCGGCACCGGTGGCCGGGACTTCGAGGCCGCACATCTGCCCGTCGCGGAGTTCGGCCCGGAACAGGCCGAACGCACCCGCGCGCTGTGCGAGCGCCATGGACTGGGCATTTCCGCCCTGGCCTACTACGAGAACAACCTGCACCCCGATCCCGTGCGCCGCGACGAGATCCACGCCCATCTGCGGCACACTATCGACGCCGCGCAGGCGATCGGGCTGGACCTCGTCGGCACCTTCATCGGCCGCGACCCGGGCCGCTCGGTGCGGGAGAACCAGGCCGAGGCCGAGGCCGTGTTCGGAGAACTCGTGGAGTACGCGGGTGAACGCGGTGTTCGGCTGATGGTGGAGAACTGCGTCATGGAGGGCTGGCATCCGGACGGGTATCCCGGCAATATCGCCTATTCGCCCGAGCTGTGGGAATGGATGTTCGGACTGGGGCTCTATCTGAACTGGGATCCCTCGCACCTGACGTGGATCGGCATCGATCCGGTGGAGACCATCGCGCCCTATGCCGACCGCATTCCGCACGCGCAGGCCAAGGATGTGGAACTCGATCCGCGCGCCCGGCAGCGGTACGGCTTCTTCGGCAAGGTCGGCAAGTCCGATCCCTGGGAGACCGGCTGGTGGCGCTACCGGGTGCCCGGGCTCGGCCAGGTGGACTGGGACCGGGTGGTGGACCGGCTCGCCGAACACGGCTTCACCGGAACCCTTTCGGTGGAGCACGAAGACCCGGTATGGGGCGGCACTTCCGGGCGCGTCACCCGTGGCCTGGAGATCGCCCACCGCAGGCTGCGCCCGCTCGTGCTCGCCGATCCGGAGGTACCGGCGTGACCACCGAACAATTCGATGTGCTGCTGGTCGGCGGCGGGCTGATGGGGGCTGCGGTGGCCAGCGAGCTGCGCGCCGCCGACCCCGGAATGCGCATCCTGATCGCCGACGGGGGACCGGTGATCGGTGCGGTGCCCGGCCAGCATCTGCACGACGTGGCCGAGCCGGAGATCTGGGAACGGTACAACCACCGGGTCGCTTCCGGGGTGCAGGGTTTCTACACCGGTGTCGAGCCGAGCCCGTCGGTCGGGGAGAGCGTGGCCGACGCGGAACCCGGGATGTATCACCTGAGTTCGCTCGGCGAGTCCGCCGATGACATGCCCGCCGCCTCGCTGGCGTGGAACGCGGGTGGCATGGGGGTGCACTGGACTGCGGCCACACCGAGCCCGTGGGGCGCCGAGATCCCGGATTTCCTGGACGCCGCCGAATGGCGCGGTGATCTGGCGCGGGCCGCCGAACTCCTCCGGGTCAACCCGCTGCCGTTCCCGCCGACCGTCGCGGGCCGGGCCATGGCGGACGCGGTCGGGGCGGTGTTCGCCGGTGCGGACGCCCCGGAGCGGGGTATCCAGCCGATGCCGATGGCGGCCAACCCCGACACCGCGGGCGTGCTGCGCCGCACCGCACCCAATGTCATCTTTGCGCCGATCGCCGATCCCGCACGCGATCCGCGGTGCACGCTGCGGACCGGAATGCGGGTGACCCGGCTGCTGCACGCGGATGGCCGGGTGCACGGTGCCCGGCTCGAGGATGTGCGCAGCGGTGCGATACGAACGGTCCACGCCGCGGCGACCGTGGTGTGCGCGGATACCATCCGCAGTCCGCAGTTGCTGTTCGCCTCGGGGATCCGGCCGCCCGCGCTCGGCCGTTACCTCAACGAGCACGCCTTCCTCACCGGGCGGGTCCTCGCCGATCCGGAACGGCTCGGATTCGATCTGGCGAGCCTGCCCGTCCAGGCCGAGGGCGAAACCATGCTCGAGCACTACTGGCAGCCGCACAGCGGTACACGCCAGCCTTTCCAATTCCAGATCAGCACCCAGGTGCGCACGGCCGAGGACGGAACACATCTGGCCTATCAGGTCGGTCTCGGTGTGTACATCCCCACCGAACTGCGCGCCGAGAACCGGCTGGAGTTCAGCGAGCAGGAGACCGATGCCACCGGGATGCCGCGGATCACGGTCCGATTCTCCTGGAACGAAAGCGATCGGGCACGGATCGAGCAGGGCCGTAAGGTGCAGCGCGAGGTCGCCGAAGCCCTCGGCCCCTTCGATCCGGAAACCGAATCCGCGCTGCTGGATCCCGGATGTTCGCTGCACTTCACCGGAACCATGCGGATGGGCACCGGAGAGGACGGGACCAGCGTCTGCGATCCGGGCTGCCGGGTGTGGGGATTCGAGAACCTGTTCGCCGCAGGCAACGGAGTGGTCCCGACCGCGCTGGTGTGCAATTCCACCCTGACCGGGATGACGACCGCGGTACGCGCCGCCCGGTCGGTGCTGGCCCGGCTCGGCTGACCCGATCCGATCGATTCGCGAGGAGTTTCCCATGACGCTCGACCGTTCCCAGTTCGCCATCAACACCCTGCAGTGGACCGATCTGGCCAGCGGGTGGGAATTCGCCGACCCGGCATTCCTGGCCAAGCAACCGCGCGTGCTGCGTGAGGTCGCCGAATCCGGTTTTACCGCGGTGATGCTCGAAGTGCTGCCCACCCAGACCATCAGCGCCTACCGCACACTCATCGGAGAGAGCGGACTGCGCGTCGCACCCGGCTATCTCTCGGTGCCGCTGCCCGAGGAACACGGCGTCACCTTGGCTCCGGGATCGGCCGAGGAATTCCGCTGGTTCGACGGGATTCGCTGGGGCGCCGACGAGACACTGCTGCTCGGACTCGACACCGTGTTCCTCTCCGCGGAGATGGTCACCGGCGGTGGTATGCCGCGGTTCGACGTCGCCGCGGGGGTCGGGCACGGCTTCGACGCCGGACGGCTCGAGCGGTTCACCGAGACGATCGGGCGTGCCGCCGAAATCCTGACCGCCGAAGGAGTGCGGCCCGCCTTCCACAACCACGTGGGATCCTGGATCGAAACCCAAGAGGAAGTCGAACACGTCCTCGACGCCATCCCGGACACGGTGCTCGGCGCCGGATTCGACCTCGGGCACCTGTACTGGGCCGGTGCCGATGTGCCCGGCATGATGCGCCGATACCGCGACCGGATCGCCGGACTGCACATCAAAGACCTCGACACCGCGCGGGTGGCCGAACTGCGGGCCGAACCCTTGCCCTACTTCGCTTCCACCGGGAACGGATTCTTCCTCGAGCCCGGACTCGGCGGAGTGCCCCTGCTCGACCACCTCCGCGAACTGCCGGAGAACTTCGACGGGTGGATCATCGTGGAGGTCGACCAGCCCTCCATCGAACCGCTCGCCAGCGCCAAGGCCAGCTGGCGGTGGGTGACGGAGAACTTCCCGTCGAATTGACGAGTAGTTGTTTTCGGAAGATTTGGTTAGCTGGTTTCGAACAGTGCGGCCTGGTCGTCGGGCTTAGGGGTTTTCGTTGCTGATTTGGGAACCG
Source organism: Sciscionella sediminilitoris (assembly GCF_000737195.2). Taxonomy (GTDB): domain Bacteria; phylum Actinomycetota; class Actinomycetes; order Mycobacteriales; family Pseudonocardiaceae; genus Sciscionella; species Sciscionella sediminilitoris. Next base: position 71,936 of record NZ_JALM01000081.1, on the reverse strand, counting down.
GAAGAATCCCAGCTGATGTCAGGTCTTCGGTCGTGATCAAGGGGCCTGCCAGAATCTTGGTCAGCAACTTGTCCTGCTTAGGCGCGAGGGCTACGCATCGCCCCACCACATTGAGGAGCTCGAGTAGTTCAGTGGTCATGGCGGGCGTCCATATAGTGGCGACGATGTCGTCGAGCGGTGAGGAGTGGGATCCGCCAGGGTTCTTCTTCCGGTAGCCGAACCAGTGTTTGATAACTGGCATCCCGGAAACCTCGAAGGCCATGACTTCGGGACTAACTGGCGCGATGATACCGTCGCCGATGTGGAGGGACCGGTTCGATTCGTTGTAGCGAAACCTGTCGGGCATTCGATCCGGTGTATCCGGTATGCCCACCTGTACGGTCGGCCGGTCTGCTGTTGCCTTCATTCGAGGCACGGAAGCTGGACGGTCGGCAGCTGGGTCGACACAGCGTTCCCCGTACGTGTGGAGCCAGAGTACTTCCCGCCCCAAAGCGACCGCTGTGCGCCAGGACGGCCCTCTCTTCGTGAGCGGGATCCTTATTCCAGGTTGTCTTAGCTCATGGGCGAACCGACGTGTGAACCCCTGATGCGCGGTGACAGCGGCGATATATGCCACGAGGTCCTCGGCGCTGACCGCACATTTGAGGTGTTGGGATAGAAATTCGAGCAGTCCAGGGCTGATGTTGGCGGAGCTGGCCGCAGCGTCTCGGTACAGGGGTAGAACACGGCCGCCACGGCCCGAATGGCTATGCATATCCGGGATCAGGGATGAGAAGATCAAAGCGGGACCCGCACTGATCGGGTGCGCGTGTTGTTCTACGACGAAAATTTGCTGGTCGGATTGTGTATACCACAACGGCGGGCGTGGTCGATCATGGAGCCGGAAATCGGGGATCGACCACTTGCGATCAAAGGATCTGTGTGTCGTGCGACATAAGGTGGGACATGGCCCGGTCTCTGCTGCAATGGTGCCGATATGATCGGCCATTCCTGGTATGTGTGCTTTTTCGGAGCCTATTTGACTGTCCCGTGTTTCCTTCAGCATTTCGGCCTTTTCGGATCTTGGGGACCGGATCAGTGTGGCCCATCGTTCGAGGAGCGTCTCTGGTTCGGGCGCGTAGACCCACGTTCGGTTTGGTTTCAAACCCGGAACAGCCCATGGCATGAGGTCGGGGAGAGACGGCATGGAGACCCACATTTCGGATCCGCTTTGATCGAACGGTGCCTGCCAACCGTCTGCGCATCGCTGCCATCGAACGTCGTTGATCGTCAGCAGCTTGAGCGTCTCAATCTTCTCGCTCACTGTTCCTGCAGCGGATGAACGGTGCACTCGTGCTGGGGCCTCCGGATTGGGCCCGCCCCGCCGGATGAACACTGCGAGGCAAATGGGCTGCTGGTTGGCCCGAAAGAATCTGGTGTTCATCGGAGGCTGATGCCCTTCCGGGGTGAGATCGATGATCCATCCCTCGTCGGCCGTGCGGCGAAGGTACTCACGCATCCCGGCAAATCCTGGCCCGGCGAGAAAACCTGCGGAGCAAACGAAGGCGACTACCCCTGATGGGTGCCCAGGATGGGCGTCGAATGCCTTCCACGTGGCCCATCTCCAGAAGTAGACGTACTTGTTCGACAGCACGTACTCATGGCGCCCGTTCCCGGCCTTGCGAAAGGCTTTCAGTCCCGGAGCGTCCTTGCCGGAGCCCGAATTCTCGATCCAAGGCGCTGTGCCGGCCGCCTTGTCAGCGTATGGTGGATTGCCAAGTACCACCATGACCGGCTCTTCGCGTTTGACCTGATTCGCGCCGCGCCGGGATTTGTTGATCGCCTCGTACATGGTTCCCAGCGGCAGCGCCTGTACGTCAGGGTCGTCCAGGGTGTCCGCGAGAAACCTGCGCTCACTGTGTGGTACCTCCGAGCGGTGGCGTCTTTTCAGTAGACTGTGCACCCGTAGTTCGGCGATCGCGTACGGGGCAGCCTGGTTCTCGAAGCCGATCAACCGTCCCGCCAGTTCTCGAAGGTGCGGTGCGACCGCACCAGGGCCTTCATCGGCAGCGATGGTCGTGGCGACCGCGTTGATGACTTCGGCGAGAAAGCTTCCGGTCCCCATGGCCGGATCGACCACGATCACGTCGCGATCGGCGAACCCGAGTCGGCGGCCGAGCTTCTTCCGGAGTACTTCATCCACGAAGCGAGTCATGAACGACACCAGTTCAGCTGGGGTGTAGTAGACACCGCTTCTGCGACGTAGTGCCGGATCGTAGTTGTCGAGGAAGCTCTCGTAGAGCATCGAGTAAGAATCGTCGGGGAATGCTGCCCAATCGACGACGCTCACGACTCTGAGCATTGTCGTGAGCGCGATGCTCAGCTCGTGCTCCTGCTGGTCGGTGAGTATGGTGAGCGCTCGCCCCATCAGTGAATGCTTCTTGCCGAGCAAGCGGGCTATTTCACCAATGGAACGTCCTTGGAAGCTTACGCCTTCCACTCGGGCCAACAGTAGAGCGAAGGTGACTGTCTGCGCGTACTGGTCGGCAAACTGTTCGTCGGTGAGGTTAGGGAAGAGAAGCTGGCGCCAGTCCATTGCCAGGGCGCTGAAGGTCTGCTGCTGGGAACGGCCGGTACGTTCCCGGTCCAACTCGGCGGCAACGTCGTCACGCAGGAGTCGGCAGAGGTTCGACGTCAGACGTATCAGATCCTCGAGCGAGCGAGGCTGTTCTGGTTCCCAAAGAAGGAAGTCGGTTATGACACGAGCGAAAACGCGATTCGGCGCACGCAGCTTCTCGCCTGCGTGGTCGAGCCCTGGTGTCAACCGGGCGACCTCACCCTGCAATTTCCCGAACTTGAAGCGTGCGAACTGCTCGCCGTCGGTGTAGAGAACATTCGGGAGCAGCTTGAACTTCTCCCACTGCTCTTTGTCATGTGCTGAGGGACTTGACCAGGTGTCGGGAACACCATGTCCGGGCTTCTTCAACTCGACGTAACCGATGCGCGCGCTAGCCACGTCTACGGCGTAGTCCGGGCGAAGCGCCAGTTCAGGCAGACGAGCTTCACCGATCATGGTGATGGGAAGCCCGATGCTGTTCGCAATCGCGGCGAGCATCTTCTCGAAGGGACCGCGCAAGTGATCCTCGTGGGAACCGTGGCCTGTGATCAGCTTCCGAGTGACGGCACGACCGAAGTCGGAAACAGCGAAGTTGAGGTCCGGTGCACCATTCGTCCTTGCGACGCGCTTGCTTCGATGCATGCTAGCCCCTTGTCTTTATGGCAGCTCTTTCTCGAAGAAACCTGGTTACAAAAGGAATGTCAGCGGCTGAATGGGTGATTGCAGGCAGATTTAGATAGCAAAAGACATTCACAGTTGACTTTCTTTACTCTTGTATCGCGTGTGAGCCCATGAGATCTCCACTGTGATCCGCAAACTGCATGGTCATCGAGCGAGCTCTGGAGATGACGGCTATGGGTGCTGCGATTATCGAACCATCGGTGTACGGGCCGCATCGAGGTCCGCCTCAGGTGTTTTCGAGGGCTCTCCAGCGGCTGTTTGAGTTAACCAATATGGTCCGAATGGACCAGGCAGTATGTCACCTATTGCAGTAACTGAGGTGGACTTTCCGGTCGAAATCAGTGACCGGACGGTACAATTCAGTTATTCTGGCCCGGGGAGGTGGTAGGTAACGGCTGGGTGAGCGGTCCCGCCATACGATGACCGGAGCCACTCGACGTCGGAGAACTCCAGCAGGCCGACTGGACCCGGCGGTTGTGGGAAGGTGCTCTGGTCCCGCAACTGCTGCCCGCTTTGCCGTCCGCGAAGCGGGCAATGGTCTCCCGTTTCCGTGCGGCCGTATTTCGGTGATGCTTCTGGCTCTGCGTGATCGTCCGGACCGTCAGGCCGAGCGCGCACACGATCTGTGACGTCGCGTTCCGGGGGAGTGCAGCGCCGCGCACCTACGGGCCGCTTGTGGAACATCGGATAGATACACCGTAGCTTGGCGCCGCTACGCCGTCCCCTCGCTCCCCGGTTTCTGCCAGATCGCCCGGTCCTGCAACAACTCGATCTGGCGTTCGGTCACCTCGCGGCGGAATTCCTCGTGATGCGGCGGTTTCCGGTTCAGATAGCGGTTCTTCGGGTAGATCGGGCGCTCGTAGATCAGCTGGCCGAGTTCGGCGCGGATGTCCTTGGCCCAGTTGCTGATCTGCGCGTTGGCCCGGTGACTGCGCAGGGCCTCGATGTCGACGACCCCGCTGACGAAGGTGGAACCGCTGGTGTCGAACTGTTTCCCGACGATCTGGCCGCGGTGGTTCACGATCATCGAGTGCCCGCCGCCGGCGTCGATCGGTTGGGGGCTCTCCGGATAGAGGTGGTAGCCGCCGATGTTCGGGGCGACCACGTACATGTTGTTCTCCAGGGCGCGGGCGCGGTTGGAGACCTCGAAGACGTCGTTCTCGGTGAACGGCACCGGCAGTGATCCGCGGTAGACGACCTCGGCTCCGTTGAGTGCCAGTCCGCGCCCGTTCTCCGGATAACAGCCCTCCATCGCCATCATCACCCCGAGCCTGCCGATCGGGGTGTCGGCGACCGGCCAGAACGCGTCCAGGGTGCGGCCGTACCGTTCGACCCACCAGTCGAACAGGTCGTGCGGGGAGACCGAACGCTCCACCGGAAGGAGCGCGTTCAGTTTGTAGTGCCGCAGCAGGATGTCGCCTTCGGGACCGATGACGAGGCCGAGGTTGAAGAACAGATCCGGCCATTCCGGGTGCCGCGCTTTGGCCTGCGCCAGGATGTACACGTTCCAGGTACGGGCGAGTTCGCCGAGCCGGTCGGTCTCCGGTCCGGGAACGTCGATCGCGCAGTGGTGCGCGTATTCGGTGTGGTCGAGGTCCAGGATCTCGTCGTTGAATCCCTGCAGCGCCCCTTCCGGGATCGCGAGCAGGCGGACCGGGATGTCCAGATTGGACAGCCAGAACGCGGCCTTGGTCAGGCTTTCCAGGTGTTCGAGGTTCTTCTCGATATCCGAACGGGTGCGGATGCCCCAGAAGGTGGGAATCAACCCGACAGCGTTGTACGGCTCCATCCGTGCTCCTCGTTCTCGGTGCTGAGCTGCTGTGCCATCCAGGTTTCGATCCGGGCCGCGAGTGCCTGCCAGCCCGGATCGAGTGTGACGCCGTGACCGGCCCCCGGCAATTCCGCGTAATCCGCGCCGATTCCGTGCGCCAGCTCGCGCACCCGTGGCGCGGGGGTGAGCAGATCGCGTTCCGCGCCGACCACGAAGGTGGGGACCTGCAGCGCCGAGGTGTCCACCTCGAGGGTCCAGCGGGTTGCCTCCCAGACGGCGCGCGGTGATTCCGGTTGCAGGCGGCGGAAATATTCCGCGGCGAGGCGGTCGCCGGTCCCGGAATAGAACAGTTCCCGCGCGGTTTCCGGGGGCGGCGGTCCCCACGGCCGGTCCGGATCCACCTCCAGCTCGACGGGTTCGCCGCCGTAGCCGCTCGGCAGCACCGGGGTGAGCAGCACGAGCCCGGTCAGCCAGGCGCCGGATGAACAGGCGTGGTTCAGCGCGGCGAAGCCACCCATGCTGTGCCCGATCAGGATCGGTGCCGGACCGGCGGCGCGCACCGCGGCGGCCACATCCCCGGTCACCTCGCGCAGGCCACGATGCAGCCATTCCGGGGTGTTCCGGTGACCCGGCTCCTGGTCGTGGTGTGCCCAGTCCACGGCGAGGGAACTCCAGCCGCGGTCGGCGAACCAGCGTTGCCAGTGTGTCCACTGCCAGGAACCGTGACAGCCACCGTGTACGAACACGAGCCTCGGGCGGCCCGCGTCCAGGGCGGTGATGCTCGGACCGTGCGCGTTCACCATGCCCACGACGCTAGGGTGCCCCGGGGATCCGCGACTATCCGCCGAACGCGCCCGATGTCCGGATGGCGCGTCAGCGGCGCAGGGTGACCGAGGGAGACTCGCCGAACCGCTGCCGGTACTGCACGGAGAACCGGCCCTGATGCACGAATCCCCACCGCAGCGCGATATCGGTGACACCGGCCGTGCGCGGATCGGCCGCGGCCAGCGCAGCGCGCACCCGTTGCAGCCGTACCTCGCGCAGATATCCCGTCGGCGTACTGTCCAGGGTGCGCCGGAACCCTTCCTGGAGCGCGCGCACGCTGATACCCACCGCCTCCGCGATGTCCTCGACGGTGAGCCGCTCGGCCGCGTGCGCCTCGATCAGTTCGACGGCCGCGCGCACCACACGCGGTGCCGCCTCCGGGGCTCGCCGGTGCAGCGCCGCGCTGTAGTTGTTCGGCTGTGCCAACAGCAGGCGGCTCATCAGCAGTCGTTCCAGCTCGTGCTGGGCGAGCGGTTCGCCGCCGCGCTCCACTTCCCCGCGCAGCAGGGCGACCACGTTCAGCCAGGGCCGGCAGGCGGTGGTGTCCATGCCGAGCTCGAATCGCAGTGGTTCGGTCACCGGATGATCCAGCAGCGTGCGCAGATGGTTCTCCAGCCGTTCCCGGTCGATCCACACGATCAGCTGCGGATTGCCGGCGCCCCAACGCATCGACAGCATCCGGTCCGGAGCGGGTACCGAAGCGAGGCCGGGGTGCGAGACGATGTGCCGGTCACCGCAGGTGATCTCGGCGCTTCCGGAGAGGGGCAGCTGCACCAGGAAGAAGTCCTCCAGCTGCCCGGGGGCGATCCGCACGGCATCGCCGTAGTCCAGATAGTTCAGCCCCACATCACCGAGCCGCACCGAATGGAACCGGGCCTCGAAGGCCGGTCTGCGCTGTACGGGGAACAGGCCGTGCGGGCAGAACGCGGCGGCGACTGCCTCCCGCGTCTCGTCGACATCGGTGGAGTGCAGCCGCTCGTAACCGGCAAGCGGCAGCGGTTCCGACACTCGCTCCGGCATGGTCAGACGCTCCCGAACACCTCGTCGGCGGCGCTATCTGCACAACCGAAGCGCCGCACGGATAGCAGCGAGTGTAATCCAGGTCATAGCGTTCCCGCAGTAAGGAGGACACGAAATGCCACTACCGCAACAGCAGTCACTTCAGGATCGCAGTGCCCTGGTCACCGGCGGTGCCACCATCATCGGCCGGGCCGTGGTGCGCGCGCTGCACGAGGCCGGGGCGGTGGTCACCGTGGCCGATATCGACGACGCGGGCGGTGCCGAGCTCTGCGCGGCGGTCCCCGGTGTCCGGTTCGCGCACACCGACATCACCGAGGACGCGCAGATCGCCGCCACGGTCGCGGAGACGGTGCGCGCCACCGGCGGTATCGACATCCTGGTCAACCTGGCGTGCTCGTACGAGGAGGACAACGGCGCCGAATCGGACCGGGCGCAATGGCTGCGCGCACTGGACGTGAACCTGGTCGGCGCGGTGCGGATGGCCGCCGTGGCCCGGGAACACCTCGCCGCGGCGGACGGCGGGGTGATCGTGAACTTCGGTTCGATCTCGGCGAGGGTGGCACAGACAGGCCGCTGGCTCTATCCGGTCAGCAAGGCCGCGATCGTGCAGCTGACCAGGAACATGGCCATGGACCTCGCCGCGGACGGGATCCGGGTCAATTCGGTGAGCCCCGGCTGGACCTGGTCCAAGATCATGGATTCGCTCTCCGGTTCCGACCGGGCGCGCACCGACCGGGTCGCTGCCCCGTTCCATCTGCTCGGGCGGGCAGGGGATGCGGAGGAGGTCGCCGCGGTCGTCGCGTTTCTCTGTTCACCGGCCGCTTCCTTCGTCACCGGGGCGGACTGGGCGGTGGACGGCGGCTATTCCGCCATGGGCCCGGAACAGGCGGTGCCCGCGATTCCTGCACTGACCGAGAAGGAGTGATCCCATGCGCAGCATCGTGATCGTCGGAGCCGGGCAGTCCGGGCTGCAGCTCGGAATCGGGCTGCTGGCCGCCGGTTATCAGGTGACCATCGTGTCCAACCGGACCCCGGAGGAGATCCGGACCGGAAAGGTCACCTCCTCGCAGTGCATGTTCGGCAGCGCCCTGATGCGCGAGCACGCACTCGGCCTGAACTTCTGGGACGCCGAATGCCCGCCGGTGGAAGGCATTTCGCTCACCGTTCCGGACGGCGCGGGTGGTGTGGCCATCTCCTGGGCTTCCCGGCTGGATGTGCCCGCGCAGTCGGTGGACCAGCGGCTGAAGATGCCGGTGTGGCTCGCCGAATTCGAACGCCGGGGCGGGCGGGTCGAGTACGCGCAGGCGGGTATCGCGGAGCTGGAGGAGTACGCGAGCCAGGCGGAGCTGGTGATCGTCGCGGCCGGAAAGGGCGACATCACGAGCCTGTTCGAGCGGGACGCGCAGCGTTCGACCTTCGCTGCCCCGCAGCGTGCGCTCGCGCTCACCTATGTCACCGGGATGACCCCGAGGGAACCGTATTCGGCCGTCTGTTTCAACGTGATTCCCGGTGTCGGCGAGTATTTCGTCTTTCCCGCGCTCACCACGAGCGGGCCGTGCGAGATCATGGTGCTCGAAGGCGTGCCCGGTGGTCCGATGGACTGCTGGGGCGAGGTGCGTTCCCCGGAACAGCACCTGGCGACCTCGAAATGGATCCTGGACACCTTTCTGCCGTGGGAGGCGCGACGGTGCGCGGATATCGCGCTCACCGACGAGAACGGCATCCTTTCCGGCCGGTTCCCGCCGACGGTGCGCCATCCGGTCGGCACTCTGCCCTCCGGCGCACCAGTACTCGGGCTTGCCGACGTGGTCGTGCTCAACGATCCGATCACCGGGCAGGGATCGAACAATGCCAGCAAATGCGCCGCCTCGTATCTGGCCAGCATCCTGGCGCACGGGGACCGGCCCTTCGACGCGGAGTTCATGCGGCTGGCCTTCGAACGGTACTGGGACTACGCCCGCTACGTCAGCGCATGGACCAACGCGCTGCTGACCCCGCTGCCGGAACACGTGCTGAACCTGTTCGGCGCGGCGGGTGAGGACGGGCGGATCAGCCACCGGTTCGTGAACGGGTTCGACGACCCGCGGGACTACTTCCACTGGTTCATGGATCCGGATTCCGCCAAGGCCTATCTGGACCGGGTATGACCCGCCGGATCGCGATCGTCGGCGCCGGGCAGTCCGGTGCCCAGCTCGCGCTCGGCCTGGTGGCGCACGACTATCGGGTCACACTGGTCAACGACCGGTCCCCGGAGCAGGTACGCACCGGGCCGGTGACCTCCTCGCAGTGCATGTTCGCCTCGGCGCTGCACACCGAACGCGAACTCGGCCTCGACGAATGGGAACGGTCGTGCCCGCAGATCCGGACGGTCAGCTACCACGGTGAGAGCACCTTCCGTGCCCCGCTGGATCTCCCCGCCCAGTCGGTCGACCAGCGCATCAAGGCAGCCGCGTGGATGGAACGGTTCGCCGCGCTCGGTGGGGAGCTCCGGATCCAGGAGTGCACCGCCGCCGACGTGCACGAGTTCGCCCGCACCCACGATCTGGTGGTGGTGTCCTCCGGAAAGGGCGAGCTGGGCGGGATGTTCGCCCCGGATCCCGCGCGTTCTCCGTTCGCGGGCCCGCAGCGCGCGCTCGCGCTGACTTATCTCACCGGTGCCGAACCCGGTGCGGAGCTCGCATATCACATCGCGGAGGGGATCGGGGAGGTGTTCACCATGCCCGCGCTGACCGCGAGCGGGTGCTGCGACATCCTGGTTCTCGAGGGACTTCCCGGTGGGCCGCTGGATCACTGGGCGGATGTGCGCACCCCGGACGAACACCTGCGCCGTACGTTCGAACTGCTGCGCGCGCATTTTCCCGCGCTGCACGAGCGGTTCGCCGGGACCGGGCTGACCGATGAGTCCGGGGTGCTCCGCGGACGGCTGACCCCGCGGGTACGCAAGCCGGTCGCGAACGAAGCGGCCGGGCGGCCGGTGCTCGGGATGGCCGACGCGATCGTGCTCAACGACCCGATCACCGGGCAGGGCTCGAACAACGCCGCTCAGGCAGCCGCGTTCTATCTGGAGAACATCCTGCGGCGCGGCGCGGACCCGTTCGACGCCGACTGGATGCGCCACACCTTCGAACGCTACTGGCGCGGCTGGGCGCAGTGGGCGGTCGCCTGGACCAACGCGATGCTGCGCCCGGCCCCGCCGCAGGTGCGCGAGCTGTTCACCGAGGCGGCGAACACGCCGCAGCTGGCCCGTGCACTGGTCAACGGCTTCGACGATCCGCGCTCACTGCAGCCCTGGTGGTTCGATGCCGAGGAGGCGCGCCGGTTCATCGCCTCGGCCCGGGCCGAACGGCTCGACCAGCGCGACTACCGGACCGCGCTCGGCCAGTACGCCACGGGTGTGGCCGTGGTGACGACCACGGCACCGGACGGGCGGCGGCTCGGGGTCACCGCGAACTCGTTCACCTCGGTGTCCGTGGACCCGCCGCTGGTGTCCTGGTGCGCGGCGGAGCGGGCGCCGAGCCTGCCGGGCTTCACCGAGGCCAGCCATTTCGCGGTGAACGTGCTCGCGGCGCACCAGCACGATCTGTCCCGCCAGTTCGCCACCAGGGCCCAGGACAAATTCGCCGACGTCGAGCTGGAGGAGGGGATCGCCGGGGTTCCGCTGCTGGCCGGAGTGGTCGCCCGGTTCGAATGCCGCGCCGTGCGGCGGGTTCCCGCCGGGGACCACGTCATCTTCCTCGGCGAGGTGGAACGCTACACCGCGCCCGGCGGGCAGCCCCTTGTCTTCCACTCGGGCGCGTACCACGTCCCCACCCGGCACCCGGACTGTTGAGAAGCTCCGGGCTCGCGCGCATCGTTAGGGTGAGACACGGGCGCGCAAGGAAGCGGAGACACCATGACGGATTCTCGGGACGCGGTGGATCGTGCGGGCGAGCTGCGGCGATGGTTGCAGCCGGAGATCGGCCGGGGCAGCGGCAACGATGAGGCGTACTTCGCCGGACGCGGTGATCTGGTGCGGGTCGCCACCCGGGCCGCCCGCTCACTGCGCGGCGAGACGGTGAGTTTCCTGGATGCGCACGAGGGCGTGGTGCGGCGGGTGGTGGTCGAGGTGTCCGATGCCCAGCGGCGCACCGCCTGCCTGGTGGTGTGCGCTGAGGAACCGCCGTTCGGCCTGACTCCCCGTGAGCTCCAGGTGGCCACCTGCATCGCGGGCGGGCTGAGCAATCCGCAGATCGCCGAGGCGCTCGCCTGTTCGCGGCGCACGGTGGCCACGCATGTGGAGCACGTGCTGGCGAAGACGGGCGTCGCCGCGCGGGCCTCGGTGGCCACCCTGCTCGCCGACCACGATGCCTATGCCGCGCCGTTGCCGAGGGTCCGGCTGACCCTGCCCGCGCGCCTGTCGGCCGTGCTGTGCGGATCCACGCTGCCCAGGGACACCGGGACCCGGCGGCAACGGCCGGTGGTGCTGGGTGCGGTGTACCCGTCCGGGTGCACCGCCGGTGCGGACGCCGCGGCCATGCGCCGGGGTGCGCGGCTGGCGGTGGGGGAGCTGAACGCGCGCGGGGGAGCGGGCGGGCGCCGGGTGGAACAGGTGGCCGTGGAAGCCGCTCCGGACGCCTTGCGGGGCGCGGTCGAGGACCTGGCCGCGCGCGGGGCGGACGCGATCCTGTTCGGCAACTTCCCGATGAAGGTCGCGCACCCGGCGATCACCGAGGCGGCGGCGACCGGAGCCCCGGTACTGCATTCGATGACCGGACAGGCGCTTTCCGATGCGGTGCACGAGGATCCGGCGGGACTGGGCGCGGTGTTCCAGGTCTGTTCCACGGAATCCGCGTACGTGCCCGGGCTGCTGCGGGCGGTGCACGGACTCGAGGCGACCGGCGCGTACCGGCCGCGGCGGCGCAGGCTCGCCGTGCTGCTGCGGGAGAGCACGTATTCGGACCGGGCGGTCGAGCAGGTGCAGCGCAGTTGCGCGGAAGCCGGATGGGAGCTCGGCCTGCTGCGCAGAATCCCGGACCACACCGAGGACTTCACCGAGATCGTGCGCGCGCTCGCGGACGCCGATCCGGATGCCCTTTCGCTGTCGGTGCTTCCCGAACCCACGCTGCGTGCCCTGCTCCGCGCGACGCGGGAACTCGCCGGGCGGATGCTGATCCACGCCGCCTGGTCACCCGCCGCCCCGGAGTTCACCGGCCGGTTCGGTGAGCTCAGCGAGGGGCTGCTGTGGTCCACCGTGATCGGGCACGCGGGCGGTCCGGTGTGCGCGGAGTTCGAACAGCGGTACCGGTCCGCGTACGGCGGTGACCCCGGTCTCGGCGCGGCCGCGGTGCACTACGACATGGTGAACCTGCTCGCCCAGGCGTGGGGCCGGGTCAGCAGGCCGTGGGAATTCCGCGCCGTCCGGGACCACCTGCGCTCGATGACCTGGTTCGGGGTCACCGGCGCGCACCGGTTCGCCGGTCGCGGTCAGCGCGGGCTGAGCAACCCGGACGACACCCCCGATCCGACGCTGGCCCATCCGCATCTGGTGTACCGCATCCAGGGCGGTCGCAGCCGCCAGCTCGCCGCGGGTGCCGTGCCGCGTTGACCGGATCAGCTCAGCCAGGACGGTCCGGACACCGAACCGATGCCATCGCCCCCGTCGACCGGGACAGTCCTGCCGTTGACCCATTCCGCATCCGGGCTGAGCAGCCAGGCGATGACCGCCGCGATGTCCGCGGCACGGCCGAGGCGGCCACGCAGACTGGCGGCCCGAAGGTCGTCCACATAGGACGGTGGAACGGGATTGATCGCCGAGTCCACGTCCACAAAACCGGGAGCCACGGCACAGCAACGGATTCCGTCCCGGCCGTGTTCCAGGGCGAAGCCGCGCACCAAGGCGTCGAGCGCCGCTTTGGAAGCGGCATAGACCGCGGTACCGGCCCGGGCACGCACCGCGGACCCGCTGCTGACGAACACCATCGAACCGGTCCGGCCCGCTGCCGTGCAGGCGCGGACGAACTGCGCGCCCGCGCTCAGGGCCGAGCGGGTGTTCACCGCCATGACGCGGTCGAACAGGTCCTCGTCCGAATCGGCCACCGCCGCGGCCGGGAACACGCCCGCCGCGTGCACGAGTGCGTCGAATCCACCGGCCCGGTCCCAGAGCTCCGCGATATGCGCGGCGACCACATCGCGTGCGGCGAGATCCACCTCGGGTAGATCCGTTCCGGTGACCACACAGCCCGCCGCGCTGAGCCGGTGCACGACCGCGCTGCCGATGCCGCCGCGCGCGCCCAGCACCAGCACCGAGCCCCTTGGTTCGCTGCCCGCCATGGTCATCCGCCCAGGATCAGCGGGCGGAACCGGCGGGCCACGGTGGCGCACTGCGCGAATTCGACACCGAGCCCGGCACAGCCCGTGATGAAGTCTTCGAGGGCGTTCATCCGTGCCCCGCGCCCGATGACCTGCGGGTGCAGGGTGATCGTGGTGACCCCCTGGGTGGCCGAATCGGTCATGTAGCGCACATCCTCGAGGAACCGGGCGAACATGGCGTGCGCGTCCTGCAGTCCGGGCATCACGTAATCCCCGGTGCGGACGAATTCCAGGTGCGGATAGTCGTCCAGGGTCCAGGAAACGGGCAGCTCGACGATCGAGGACGGCGCACCGAAGCGGAACGCGTCATCCGCCGGGCAGTCATCGCCGGACCGGGCGGCGTAGGGCTCGAAATCGGTGCCCATCAAGGAAGAGTCGTACTCGATGCCCAGTTCGGAGAGGATGTCGATGGTGTTGACGGTGAAATCGAAACTCGGTGTGCGATGACCCGCCGGTTGCTTTCCGGTCAGTTCCTCGATCAGCGCCGCGGAGCGCCGGTTCACCGCCAGTTCGGTGCCCCGGTCCAGAATCGAGACCGGTTCGTGCGCGTAGCCGTGCAGGGCGATCTCGTGCCCGGCGTCCACAATGGACGAACACTGGGCCGGGTAGGTCTCCAGGGTGTGCCCCGGGACGAAGAAGGTGGCGGGCACCCGATGCCGGTCCAGCAGGGCCAGGATGCGCGGTATCGCGTGGGCGCCGAACTCGCCGCGGGAGATCGGCCCCGGGGTGGCCAGGCCACGGGAGAGCCACAGCGAGATGGCGTCGAAGTCGAAGGTCAGGCAGACGGTCCCGGTGCTCACGCGGATTCCTCCCGGGTGTCCTCGGGGGCGAACTCGATGGCGGAGGGATGCGGGTCGGTGAAGACCCGGTCGAGCTCCCACCGGGAGTAGGGATGCCTGCTCGGTGGGCCGGGGGCGATCCACAGCACGCGCTCGGTGAGATCCATGACCAGTGAGTAGACCGTGGCGGCCTGCTCGGCGACGGGCATCGCGGGATCGGGATGGCGGCAGATTCCGTCTGGGAAGGACCACTCGTCGCGCAAGGCGGAGACCAGATCGCCGACTCCCACCCGGTGTCCGGTCAGCGCGTCCTGCAGCAGATGCCGCGCCCGCAGCGGTCGCAGGAGAGTGAGCGCGCTCGTGGCCGCTTTCCGGTCGCCGACCACGATATCGGTCTGGAAATGATTGGCGTGGGTGATCAGCCCCTCCTCGGGATACTGGACGCCGAACGTATCCGGGGCGAGCTCGAAGTCGATCGACTCGCCACCGCTGCCGTCCGCGAGCAGGACGTTGCCCGAGGAGATCCGGTCCACGGCAAGCAGTTTCCGGTGTGCCGCGGACATCGTGGCGGATTGCAGCGCGCCGCGGAGCAGGAAGTGATAGGGGACGCCGCGGCCACCGCGGTCCCGGTCCGAGACGAGCAGATTGGCGCACACCCCGAGGCCAGCCGAGTTGAGTCCGCTCTTGGCGAGCATCCCCGCCTCGGTCAACGAGAGCACGCTGAAACCGGACTGGTCCCTGGTGGCCAGCAGGAAGGTGACCTCAGCCTGCTCGGGAAGCCAGTCCCAGTTCTGCGCGAGCAGCGTGTGCCCGTTCGCGGTGTACCGCGGAAGCACCGAAAGGGAGGTACAGCCCTCGTCCCGGTAGCCGGTGCCGTAGAGCATTTCGGTGCGTGCGTTGAGTGCGGCCAGCCGCGCGGCCGGGTGGCCCGATCCCTGCGCCATCCCGTCGAGCATCGCGGCGATCTCCGGCGCGTAGTCGGCGGCGATGTCCAGGTACACCGCGCCCCAGCGGTCGATGTCGGCCTGGGACAGCCCGGCATCGTCGCGGAAACGGTTGGTGTAGGTCTCCAGGCTGCGCGCGATGAGTTCGGCGGTGCGGGTACCGAGCTGTTCGCCCATCTGCCGGTAGCTGCCCTCGACCACGATCATCCGGGGTTGGTGCACGGTGAACCTCATTTCAGCTCGGACTTGTAGGTTTCCGGCATCGCGCACACCGTGGCGAAGGTGATCAGCGCGGCCGCGGTCGGGAGCACGGCCACCAGCAGCGCGTTCCCGGAGACATCGATCAGTGCGGTGGCGATGAACCCCGCGGTGCCACCGAAGGCCATCACGGAGAAGTTGTAGC
The DNA here is from genome assembly GCF_000737195.2 of Sciscionella sediminilitoris. GTDB lineage: Bacteria > Actinomycetota > Actinomycetes > Mycobacteriales > Pseudonocardiaceae > Sciscionella > Sciscionella sediminilitoris. The sequence continues at coordinate 56,569 of NZ_JALM01000081.1, read as the reverse complement.
CGATGCCAAGCGCAGAGTAACGGACGTTGGTCGGAAAGATCTCGGAAAGGGCCGCCGGTCCCGGTCCGGAGAACGCGGCGATGACCAGGGCGATGAGAATCTGGCCCAGATAGGCCCCTGCCGTGCTGCCGGTCTCGAACAGCAGCATCGCCGGGAAGCTGAGCAGTACGAGACCGCCGGAACCGAGGAGCAGCAGGGGTTTGCGCCCGATCCGGTCGGAGAGCCCGCCGAACAGATAGATCGCGACCGTGAGCACGGCGAGCCCGACCAGGTTCGAGGCTTGCACGGTGCCCGGGGCAAGGCCGACCTGTTCGCGCAGGTGCGTCGGCAGATAGGTGAGGAAGAAGAAGTAGGCGACCGTCCAGCTGACGGTGAACAGGAAACCGCGCGCCATCGCGGCTTTCTGGGTGCGGAAGGCGAGTTTGAGCGGGCTGGTGCTGGTCGTCCCGGCGCGCTGCTCGGCCTGATAGGCGGGAGTGTCCTCGAGCCCGAACCGCAGCACCAGGGCGACAAGGGTGGTGAGCACACCGAGCAGGAACGGTATCCGCCAGCCGAATTCGAGCATGCCCTGCTCGCTCCAGAACAGCGAGTTCAGCGCGACGACCGCGGCGGCGACGAGGAATCCGGCCGCCGTGCTGACCTGGTTGAAACTGCCGTAGCGACCGCGTGCCCCCGGTGGCGCGTATTCCACGAGCATGGCAGCGGATCCGGCCCACTCACCGGCGACCGCGAACCCCTGGAACAGCCGCAGCAACACCAGCAGTACCGGGGCGGCGAGGCCGATGGTGGCCGCGCCCGGCAGCAAGCCGACCAGCACGGTGGCCGAGCCCATCAGGACCACGCTGGCGATCAGGGCGGGGCGGCGCCCGAGCTTGTCCCCGATATGGCCGAACACGATGGTGCCGAGTGGCCGGGCGAAGAACCCGACGGCGAACACGGCGAAGGTGGACAGGATGCCGGACAACGAGTCGCCGGAGGTGAAGAACTTGGCACTGAGATAGACCGTGGAGTAGGCGTAGACGAGATTGTCGTACTGCTCCATCAGGTTGCCGATGCTGCCGGACACGACCGCCCTGACCTGCAGGGTGGACCGAGCGTCTCGGCTCGCCAGGGGCGTGCGCTGGGTACTCATGGCGGATCCTTCGTGATGCGGGGAAGTGGGCTTAGGCCGCGAGATAGCCACCGTCGACCGGCAGCAGAGCACCGGTCACGAACGAGGCTTGGTCCGAGGCAAGGAAACCCACCGCGGCGGCGAGTTCGCCGACCTCCCCGGCCCTGCCCAGCGGCGCGCCTTCGATGCGGGCCCGCAGCGCCTCGGCGGGCAGATCGTCGAGCAGCGCGGTCCGGAACACCCCGGGCAGCACCGCGTTCACCCGGATCCCGCGCGGCGCCAGTTCGACCGCCGCGACCTTGGTGAGCTGGTGCACCGCCGCCTTGCTCAGCTGATACGCGATCGAGGAGGGCACGGTGCCCGGGCCGCTCGGTGGCGTGGTCGTCCCGTAGATCGAACCGATGTTCACCACCGAACCCCGGGTGCGCTCGAGATCCCCGGCGAAGGTCTTGATCCCGCGCCAGGCGCCGAAAGCGTTGACCGCGAACACATCCCGGAAGTCCGCGTCCCGGGTACCGAGCAGATCGGTGCGGGCACTGATCCCGGCGTTGTTCAGCAGCACGTGTATCGGGCCGAACCGGTCGTGCACCGATTCGCATAGCCGGTCCCAGGAAGCGCCGTCCCGCACATCGAGCGGCAGGTGGTTCCGGTCCTCGTCCGTTCCGGCGGGGTAACCGATGTCGGCGCACACCACGGTGGCGCCGAGCCGGGCGAGGTGCTCGGCCAGCGCCGCGCCGATCCCGCGCCCGGCACCGGTCACCACGGCGATTCTGTTCCGCAACTCCATGCACACCCCTGGCTGTCCGCACCGGGCCGGTCCCGGTGCGAGCGACGATAGGCAGTGCGGCGGCCGCGGGCATCGGTCAACTGACCGATGCGGTGATCCGTTTCGTGGGGTCGATCCGCAGCGCCGCGAGACCGCCGATGAGTAACAGCACCGCGGACAGCGCGAACGAGGCCACCCAGTCCCCGGTGAGGTCGACCAGCAGGCCGAACAGGATGGGGGAGAGGATGCCCGCGATCCCGTAACCGGTGTTCATCAGCCCGCCCGCGGTCCCGGCATGACTGGGCGCGATATCCATGGGAATGGTCCACAGCACCGGATTCGTGAGCTCCAGCAGGAAAAAGGCCACGGCCAGGCAGATCGTGGTGAGCAGTAGTTGGTGCACGATCAGGGTGGGGATGATGAACGCGAACGAACCGAGCAGCCCGATGACGAGCACGCTGCGCCGCGCGATCCGGAGGCTACCGGTCCGGCGCAGCAGCGCATCGGAGACGAGTCCGCCCACCATGTCCCCGAGTACACCGGCGACCAGTACCAGGGTCGAGAAGAGCGCGAAACTGCCCAGATTCAGCCCGTAACTGTCCTGGAAGAAGGAGGGGATCCAGGTCAGATAGACCCACAGCATCCAGCCGTAGCAGAAGTCCACGAAGGTCACCGGCAGGATCCGGCGCAGCAGAGCACGCCACGGCAGCCGGGGACGGGTGGCCGCGCGTTGTTCGGTGCTGAGCTCCTCGAGTTCGGCCGCGGTGATCTTCGGATGATCCGCGGGACGGTTGCGGTACATGAGCGCCCAGGCGAGTGTCCACAGCAGACTGATCGCCCCGAACACGTAGAACGCCAGGCGCCAGTCGTAGAGGGCGATCAGCCCGGCGACGGCGATCGGCGCGATCGCGTTGCCGATCCGGGAACTGGCATGGGTGATGCCTTGGCCGAACGCGCGCCGATCGCTCGGCAGCCAGGTGGCCATGGCGTTGGTCGCGGTCGGGAAGGAAGCGCCCTCACCGAAGCCGAGCCCCAGCCGCGCGGCGAACAGGGTGACCAGTCCGACCGAGAAACCGGTGCACACCGTGGCGATCGCCCAGAGCGCGCCGACCACCGCGAGGACCCGCCGCGGGCCGAACCGGTCGCTGAGCACCCCGCCGAACACCTGGAAGAACGCGTAGGGGATGGAGAACGCGGAGAGCGCGAGCCCCAGCTGCGTGTCGTTGAGCCCGAGATCCGCCTTGATGTACGGGGCCGCGGTGGAGATGTTCACCCGGTCCAGATAGGTGATGAAGTACATCGCGCACAGCAACGCGAGCACTCTTCCCCGGACCCGGTGCCGGAAAACGCCGAGCAGGCTGCGCGCCGCCGGGCGGGGAGATCCTTGTCGTGCGGTCCGTTTCGCGTCCTGGGTCATGACTCCTCCGCATGCGATGAAGATCGGGCGGATCACGGGTCGACCGTCGAGTCGAAGCGCATTCCATAAAGTGGAATAGGATTTCAAGGAACCGTAGGTCGGCTTCGGGACTGTGTCAACGGTCACTTTGTGTCGACCGGACTTCCGTTCGCGCTCCCCGTCACCCTTGCATGGCCAGTCGTAACGAATGAGTGTGAGCCACGTCATAGGCGCGATCCCGGCCGGTGCCTGCTAGCGTCGTGAAACACGTTGCCACATTGTGAAATGCCCAGAGCTTGCGCTGCGGGTGCGGTGAACCTGGTGGCGCGGTATCGGAGGGTTCCGAGATGACCGATCAACTCCAACCGGTGGAAACGGCCGAGGCGGCCACGGTGATCGAATCGATGATCGACCGGGCGCGGATCGCCCAGGGGGTGTTCGAAACCTTTCCCCAGGACCGGGTCGACGATGTCGTCGCGGCCGTGGCCTGGGCGATCTACGAACCCGGGCGCGCCCGGGTGCTCGCCGAACGTTCGGTGGCCGACACCGGTCTCGGCCGGGTCGCGGACAAGGTGGCGAAGAACCAGCGCAAGACCATCGGCACACTGCGCGATCTGACCGGGGCCCCCTCGGTCGGCGTGCTCGGCGAGGACACCGAGCTGGGCATCACCGAGTACGCGAAGCCGGTCGGTGTGGTCGCCGCGGTGTGCCCGTCCACGAATCCGGCTGCCACCCCGGCGAACAAGACCATGATGGTGCTCAAAGGCGGGAATGCCGTGATTCTCTCGCCGTCCCCGAAGGGAGCGTCCACCTGCGCGCTGCTGGTCGACTACATGCACGCCGAGCTGGACAAGGTGGGCGCACCACGAGACCTGGTGCAGTTCGTGGCACAGCCGGACAAAGCCCTGACCAATGAGCTGATGCGCCAGGCGGACATGGTGGTGGTCACCGGTTCGCAGCGCAATGTGCGGCAGGCCTACAGCAGCGGGACACCGGCGATCGGGGTGGGCGTGGGCAACGCGCCGGTGATCGTGGATGCGGACGCGGACCTCGCGGATGCCGCCGCGAAGATCAAGCGCAGCAAGGTTTTCGACTACGCGACGAGTTGTTCCTCGGAGAACTCGGTGCACATCCACGCGTCGGTGTACGACGAGGCGCTCGAACAGTTGCGCGCCAACGGTGGATATCTGCTTACGGCCGAGGAGAAACAGCGGCTGCAGACGGTGATGTGGCCGGAAGGCAAGCTCAGTCCCGCGGTGACCGCCCAGGCGCCGCAGAAGCTCGCGGACCTCGCCGGGCTGGACTCGCCGGAAGCACGGTCCGCGGAGTTCTTCCTGGTGGAGGAGGACGGTGTCGGACCGGAACACCCGTTCAGCGGGGAAAAGCTCTCCGTGGTGCTGACGGTGTACCGGTTCACGGACTTCGACTCGGCGCTGACCAGGATTCAGCGGCTCCTCGACCACCAGGGCGCGGGCCACTCCTGCGGTATCCACACCAGATCCGAGCGGCGCGCGCGAGAAGTCGCACAACGGCTGCGGGTGGCCAGGGTGCTGGTCAACCAGGCGCACTGTTTCGGGACCGGCGGCGGTTTCGACAACGGGCTCGGGTTCACGCTCACCATGGGCGCCGGAACCTGGGCGGGCAACAGCATCAGCGACAACCTCTCCTACCGGCACTTCCTGAACATCACCCGGCTGGCCAGGGTGATCGAGCCACGTGTCCCGACCGAGGACGCGCTCTGGGCCCGCTACTTCGAAACCTACGGACGGTGAATCGTGCAACTGCTGGAATACGAAGGAAAACAGCTGCTCTCCCGCGCCGGTGTGCGGACCCCGGACGGGGCCACGGTCAGCGATCCGGGCGAGGCGGCCACCATCGCCGCGGCACTCGGGAACCGGGTCGTGGTGAAAGCCCAGGTGCCCGCGGGTAAACGGGGCAAAGCCGGTGCGGTGCGGTTCGCCGACAGTCCCGGCGAGGCGCGGGACGCGGCCACGGAACTGCTGGGCCGGCCGGTCGGCGGCTTCACGGTCGGCGAGGTGCTCGTCGAGCGGGCCGCAGCGATCGCCTGCGAACTCTACGCCGCGATACTGAACGATCCGGCGGGCAAGGGACCACTCCTGCTGTTCTCCACCGAGGGCGGGATGGACATCGAGGAGGTCAACGCGCGGAATCCGGAACGCGTCCGCCGCCTCCCGGTGGACATCCGCGCGGGACTTTCCCGGGCGGATGCGGAAAAGCTGGTGGCGGACAGCGATATTCCCGCGGCCGCGCGCGAACCGCTCGCCGAGACGCTGGTGACCCTTTACGGTCTCTATCGCGAGGCCGACGCCGAACTGGTGGAGATCAACCCGCTCGCGCTGACCGAGAACGGCGGCATCCTCGCACTCGACGCGAAGATCGCACTCGATCCCGGTGCGTTGCCGCGGCAACAGGAGACCCTGCCCCGCCGTTCCGGAACCGGTCCCGCGGCGACCGAGACCGGGCTCGAACGGCAGGCACGTGAACTCGGGCTGCAGTTCATCGAGCTCGGGGGCAGTGTCGGGGTGCTCTCCAACGGCGCCGGACTGACCATGACCACGCTGGACGCGGTGCACCACTACGGGGGGAGCCCGGCGAACTTCCTGGAGATCGGCGGAGACGCCTACACCAAAGCGATTCCGGCGCTGCGGCTCGTGCTCGGCAATCCGAATGTGCGCAGCCTGCTGGTGAATTTCTGCGGCGCCTTCGCCCGGACCGACGTGATGACCGAGGGCGTACTCGATGCGATCGAGGAGTTGCGCCCCGGCATCCCGATCAGCTTCTCCATCCACGGCACCGGGGAAGCCGAGGCCATCGCGATGGTCCGGGACCGGCTCCGGGTCGAACCGTACGAGCACATGGACGACGCCGTCCGCGCCGCGGTGGCGGCAGCGAGTGAGGAGTAACCAAGCATGCTGACCACTCGGCACGATGCGGTCGTGGTGCAGGGAATCACCGGGAAACAGGGATCGTTCTGGACCGAGCGGATGCGCGAGGTCGGGACGAACGTGGTCGCCGGGGTCAGCCCCGGAAAGGGCGGACGGGAAGCCGCCGGTGTGCCGGTCTACGACTCCGTCACCGAGGCCGCGCGAGCGCATCCGATCGAGGCCAGCGTGCTGTTCGTCCCGCCGATGGCGGCGAAATCCGCCGCACTGGACGCGATCGCTGCCGGGGTGCGGGACATCGTGTTCCTCACCGAGCACGTGCCCTACCAGGACGTGATGCACGTGCTCGCCGAAGCGCGGGACGCCGGAGCCAGGGTGCTCGGACCGAACACCGCGGGACTCGTCCTTCCCGGCCAGGCATCGCTGGGCATCATGCCCGCCTTCGCCGAGAACATCTTCCGGCCCGGCGGCATCGGAGTCGTCTCGCGCAGCGGCAGCCTCGGCACCCTGCTCGCGCTCAACCTGGTGACCGGCGGATACGGGGAATCGGTTTTCCTCGGTATCGGCGGGGATCCGATCCTCGGCACCACCACGCTGGACGCGGTCCGCATGCTGGACACCGATCCGCGTACCGAGGCCGTCGTGCTCGTCGGTGAGATCGGCGGGACCATGGAGGAGGACGCGGCGGAGTACATCGCGGGAATGCGGAAACCCGTGGTGGCCTTCATCGCGGGGCGCAGCGCCCCGCCGGACCGGCGGATGGGCCATGCCGGGGCGATCGTGAGCGCCGGAAAAGGCGACGGCGCATCCAAGGTGGCCGCCCTGCGCGAGGCCGGGGTCACCGTGCTGGACGTGCCGAGCCAGGTCACGGCTGCCCTGGCCGAGCGCGGGGTGCTGCCAGCCGAGGTCTGTTCGGGTACCTGAGCCGATGTGCCCTCGCCGCCGCTTGTTAGATTGATTTCAGCATGTGGAAGGGCGAGAGCGTGGACACCACCGGGGAACAGACGCGGCCGGAAGCCGAACAGGTCGCCGGCACTCAGACGATCACGCGGGCGCTCGCGGTCCTCGGAGTGCTCCGGGACGCCGAGGACGATGTCGGCGTGACCGAACTGGCCCGCGCGCTCGGCCTGCACACCAGCACCACCCACCGCATCCTGCGTGCCCTGGCCTCGGCGCGATACGTGGTGCAGAACAGCCAGACGGAGCGATACCGGCTCGGCCGCGAAGCGCTGCTGCTCGGGCGGGCCGCGAGCCGTGCGCTCGGCTTCGACGCCGCGCTCCCGCTGCTCGAGCAGCTCGCCGAGACCACCGGGGAATCGGTGAACCTCAGCGTGCGGGACAACGACGACGCCGTGGTCGTGCTGCGTGTCGAATCCGCCCACCCGCTGCGGTTCATCCAGCCTGTCGGCACCCGGATTCCGCTCTACTGCACCAGCACCGGCAAGGCACTGCTCGCCTTCGGCGGTGACCTGCACGCCGAGCTCGCCAAACTCGGCGAACTCACCCGGCTGACCCCCGACACGCTCACCTCGCCACGCGAACTGCTCGCCGATCTGGAACAGACCCGGGAGCGCGGCTACAGCGTGAACAACGGCGAACGCATCCCCGGCGTGTGCGGCGTCGCGGCCCCGGTGCCCGGCGAGGTGGGCCTTGCCATGGGCGCGGTCGCGGTACAGGGCCCCGAGGTGCGCATGCCCGCGGACCGGATCCCCGAACTCGGTGAGCTCGTCGTGCAGACCGCCACCGCGGTGACCGCGACGATCCCGTCCGGGTACTGGATCTGAACGGGACCGGCGTCGAGGTCCCGGCACGCTAACCGAGTGCGGTGAGCTCGTCCCGCTGTTCCGACACCTTCCGATGAGATCGGTTCTACCGAATCCTCTATTGCATGGCCATTACTGGCAGCTCCGCTTACTTCCAAGACGGCGACTATCGTGCGGCCCCGAGGCCGGGCTCGATTAGCGCACGAGCGTGAAGTGACCAGCCAAGTACGTTCGTGAAGATCAGAGCGATCCGCGCAGCGCGCAACTTGTCCAGCCTTTCCTACCGTTTGCCGAAGCTATGAGCGAGACGTCGGTGGCGGAGCCAAATGGAATGGCGATATCGGAAGGTTGACCTGGACAAGGCGGCTTCGGCGGCGAACTGCTCAACGGCCCCCCGGAGAACTAAAACGCCGCTGTATGGTTGACGAGGAAGATATTGCAGTCATGCGGCTCGCCAGCTGCGGCCTCTTCCTCCTCTCGTGAGTACCTGACGAAGGCAGTGTCCACCCGCGGCTCCGTGAAATCGAAGGTGTGGCCAGAGGTGGGTGAGATTATCGTCGGTTTGGCGATGTAGAGCTCGGGCGGTTCCTGCTCGCGGACCTTGCTGGCGAGTTCTCGCCAATTCCGTGCCAGCGGGGTTTCGTTCTCGAGCTGGATGGGGATCCGGACGATGGCGTCATAGCCGCTTGCACGCATCGATTCCCTGATCCGATCGAGCAGCGCGACGGAGACTTCGACCGCGTCGCTCTGTGAATATCCAAACCACCCCGGGACCGCCAACTGCTCTTCGAAATGGCCGCCACTGTAGATGGGTCCTCCCATATCCTTCGCGTACTCGATCAAATCCGCCGGCCCATCAAGTAGCTGGGTGACGCCACGGCGCTGATCTATAGATGCGGCGGAAACCGTGCCATCCGCTGTGTGTTGGAGAAGGAAGGAAGAATACAACAACAGCGAGGTGTCGACACCTCGTGACAAGACGGCGTGCAACACGTCCGGATGGCGCAGTAACCGCTTGGGGAATAGCAGGGAGCGCATCGTGTCATCACCGAAGAGAGCTACGACATCGCCTTCCCAGCGCACGGCGGGCTCGGCATTTCGTAAGGGAAGGAACTCGGCGATCTTGGCTGTTGATTGAGAAATTTCAGCGAACGCCGTGCTGGGATATTTCCGTTCACGGCGACGGATTCTTCGACGGATTCGTGTGGCGATCAACTCATGTCGCCGCCAGGAAAGTTCGATCACCTGTGACCATTGCGAACCGAACGCCTCAGCGAGTGAGGAATCCGATGCCGTACCGTATAGGTCGGCGCGCTCGTCGTGTTCGGTGGGTCGGCGATACGATCCGGAGGATGAACCGGACTTCGTCCGGCAGGCCACATTGACCCGTTCGCAGAAGTCACGAATTGCATGGTCCAGCTCATCGGTTCCGATGGGGTCGGTATGACATGCGACTTGACGGGCGGAAACGACCCGCCAGCCACCTGTTTCACGCAGGATGCCGATCTCTCCAAGGATCCTCGAACCCGGTGATGTGAAGTAGAAATCGGCCCTGGGCTTGCTCGTCGAGAGCCAGGTGAGAAGTTGCGCGGACAGTTCGGTGACCGGTAGTTCAGCCAACAGCAGTGTTTGTTCACCGTGCCGGATTCTCACCTCCGCCGTGATGCCCACGCGAAGACGAGCTGCGGAGCGAAGCGACACCCGCCGTCTCACCTGTTCGAAGGTCAGTTCCATTCCCGGTCTCCCCCTGAATGTGGCAGTAACCAGCGTATTAGAACATTCGCTCGACGGTTCGCACCACATCAATAAGGCCGAGCACGGATTGCCCCGCTCTCCACCGCCACCGCGGTGACCGCGACGATCCCGTCCGGGTACTGGATCTGAACGGGACCGGCGTCGAGGTCCCGGCACGCTAACCGAGTGCGGTGAGCTCGTCCTCGGTCAGCAGCCGGGAACGGATGAGGAACCGGACACCTTCCGGTGCCTCGAGGGAGAATCCGCTGCCCCTGCCGGGAACCACATCGATGGTGAGATGGGTGTGCCGCCAGTATTCGAACTGGGCGGCCGACATCCACACCTCGATGGGTTCGGGAATGCCGTCCACGAGCAGTTCTCCGAGCCGCACATCCGAGCTGCCGGTGCGGAATTCACCTGCGGGATAACACATCGGTGCACTGCCGTCGCAGCAGCCGCCGGACTGGTGGAACATCAGCGGGCCGTGCTGCGCGGACAGTTTCCGCAGCAGCACGGCCGCCGATTCGGTGAGGTCCACACGCGACACTCAGAACAGCCCCTGGGCCTGCTGGGCGTAGGAGACCAACAGGTTCTTCGTCTGCTGGTAGTGCTCGAGCATCATCCGGTGGTTCTCGCGCCCGATCCCGGACTGCTTGTAGCCGCCGAACGCGGCGTGTGCCGGGTAGGCGTGGTAGCAGTTGGTCCAGACCCGTCCGGCCTGGATCTCCCGGCCCGCCCGATAGGCGGTGGCGCCACTGCGCGACCAGACACCGGCGCCGAGGCCGTAGAGCGTGTCGTTGGCGATCTTGATGGCGTCGTCGTAGTCGTCGAATTTGGTGACGGCGACGACGGGACCGAAGATCTCCTCCTGGAAGATGCGCATCTTGTTGTCGCCCTCGAACACCGTCGGCTCGATGTAGTAGCCGCCGGAGAGTTCGCCGCCGAGGTCGGCTTTCTCTCCGCCGGTGAGTACCTTGGCGCCCTCCTGTTTGCCGATGTCGATGTAGGACAGGATCTTCTCGAACTGGTCGTTGGAGGCCTGCGCGCCGATCGTGGTCTCGGTGTCCAGTGGGTGGCCCTGTTTGATGGTGCCGACTCGCTTGACGGCATCGCCGAGGAACGTGTCGTAGATCGAGGACTGGACGAGCGCGCGGGACGGGCAGGTACACACCTCGCCCTGGTTGAGCGCGAACATCGCGAAGCCTTCCTGAGCCTTGTCGTAGAAGGCGTCCTGGGCGTCGGCGACGTCGGCGAAGAAGATGTTCGGGCTCTTGCCGCCCAGCTCCAGGGTGACCGGGATGATGTTCTCCGAGGCGTACTGCATGATCAGCCGCCCGGTGGTGGTCTCACCGGTGAAGGCGACCTTCCGGATCCGGCTGTTCTGCGCGAGGGGTTTCCCTGCCTCGACACCGAACCCGTTCACCACGTTCAGCACGCCGGGCGGGAGCAGATCCGCGATGAACGAGAGCAGCACGTGGATGGAGGCCGGAGTCTGCTCGGCCGGTTTGAGCACCACCGTGTTGCCCGCGGCGAGCGCCGGAGCGAGCTTCCAGGTGGCCATGAGCAGCGGGAAGTTCCACGGGATGATCTGCCCGACGACCCCGAGCGGCTCGTGGAAGTGGTAGGCGATGGTCTCCGGGTCGATCTCGGAGATCCCGCCCTCCTGCGCGCGGATGGCGCCCGCGAAGTACCGGAAATGATCGATGGCCAGCGGAATGTCGGCGGCCAGGGTTTCCCGGACCGGTTTCCCGTTCTCCCACGCCTCGGCGACGGCGATGGCTTCCAGGTTCTGTTCGATCCGGTCGGCGATCTTGTTGAGCAGCTCGGCGCGCTCGGCCACGGAGGTGCGCCCCCAGCTCGCCGCCGCACCCTCGGCCGCGGTGACCGCGCGGTCGATGTCCTCACCGCTGCCGCGGGCGAGCTCGGTGAACACCTGTCCGGTCACCGGGGTCGGGTTGTCGAAGTACTGTCCCTTGGCCGGAGGCACGTAGTCCCCGCCGATGAAGTGGTCGTAGCGGGAACGGTAGGCCACGACGCTGCCCGGCTCGCCCGGTGCGGCGTATTTCGCCATCTGGAAACCCTCCTTCTGCTCGGAGTCGGCACGAATACGGAGAAGGTAGGTTCGGCTACGTTGCAGCCACGTTGCACGGCGCACTTGCCCCTTGCGGTGCGGATAGGCATGCTTGATCGTGGGCTGAACCACAACGGAGTGCGGATGAGCGGATCGACGGTTTCCCACCTCGCTGCGGATCCGGGTGCCCAGCACACCCTGTTGCGCGAGGTGCACGAGGCGACGCTGGCCGGGGACATCCCGCCCGCGTCGCCACGCTCGGTGATCTCGGCGTCGTGGGAGCGGTCACTGGCCGCACACGTCGATCCGGAGGATTTCCGCCCGCCGATCGTCTACGGCAGCGGCGAGGTGGATGAGGTCCGCACGGTCCACCCGCTGCACGCGGTGGTCCCCGTGCTGCGCGAGATGCTGGTCAGCATCGCCGACGAGGCACACCACGTGATGATCGTGACCGATGCCGACGGCACCATCCTGTGGCGCGAGGGCGCGGTGGAACTGTGCAGGCGGGCCGATCCGGTCGGGTTGTGCGAGGGCACCCGCTGGGCCGAGGAGGCGATCGGCACCAACGCCATGGGAACCGCGCTGGCCCTGGACGCGCCGGTGCAGATCTACTCGGCCGAACACCTGGTGCGCACGTACCACTCGTGGACGTGCGCGGCCGCGCCGATCCATGATCCGGACACCGGGGCGGTGCTCGGCTCGATCGACATCAGTGGACAGCTCGACCGCTTGCACCCGGCTACGGTTTCGCTGGTCAACGCCACCGCGCGGTTGGCGGAGGGGCACCTGCGCAGCGAGATGGAGGCCAGTGACGAGCGGTTGCGGGCCAGGAATCTCGCGCACCTGTCCGCGCTGCGCGGACAACCGGGCGCGCTGCTGACCCCGAGCGGACGGGTGATCGCCGCCGAGCCGCACGGTCCGTGGCCGAGCCGGATCGCGCTGCCCGACGGTGCCGAACGGGTCGCGCTCGACGGCGGCCGGGAAGCCATCGTGGAACCCGTCTCCGGTGGCTACCTGCTGCGGCTGCCTCGTTCGGCCGCCCATCGGGACCGCCCCCGCCTTCCCGCTCTTTCGCTGTCGTTTCTCGGCGAGCGCCCGACCGCGGTGCTCGACGGGGAACCGCTCGCGCTGACCCTGCGCCGCGCGGAGCTGCTCGCCCTGCTCGCGCTGCGGCCGGAGGGGCTCACCGCCGACCAGCTCGCCCTCCAGCTCTACGGCGAGGTGGGTAACCCCACGACGGTGCGCGCCGAGGTGCACCGGTTGCGCAGTCAGCTCGGCGAGGCCGCGATGAGCGCGAAACCGTACCGGCTGCGCGCCGAGGTCGACGCCGACTTCCTGACCGTGCGGGACGCACTGCGGCGCGGTGAGCTCCGCGCGGCGGTGCGGGCCTGCCGCAGCCCGCTGCTGGTGCGTTCGGATGCCCCGGCGATCCGGGCCGAACGCGAGCAGCTGCTGGTCACACTGCGCTCGGCGGTGCTCGGGCAGGCGGACGCCGATCTGCTGTGGCAGTTCGCCCAGACCGAATCGGGGCGGGACGACATCGAGGTGGCCGAACGGCTCACCGAACTGCTTTCCCGGCACGATCCGCGACGCTCCGAAGCCGAAGCCCGGCTGGCCTGGTTACTCGGCGAACACGACTGATCGAACGGCCCGTACGGCGCGGCGCCGGTGCAACGTCGCTGCAACGTGGGAGTTCGTAGCGTTCCTGCTGCCTCGACCGCAGTCCCGAGAAAGGCAGGATGCGCCATGGCCGAACTCGACCCGGCACTCGACTACCCGCTGGCGGCACGCCGGCCCGAACTGTTGCGCACCCCGACCGGCAAACGCATCGAGGACATCACCATGCAGGCGGTGCTCGACGGCGAGGTGGGACCGGAGGATCTGCGGATCGCCCCGGAAACCCTGCGCCTGCAGGCCGAGATCGCCGACGGCTCCGGCCGTCGTCAGCTCGGCGAGAATTTCGCCCGCGCCGCGGAACTGACCAGGGTCCCGGACCAGACCGTGCTGGAGATCTACAACGCCCTGCGCCCGTGGGCATCGACCAAGCAGCGGCTGCTCGAGATCGCCGAGCAGCTCGACCGCGAGTACACCGCGCCGGGTTGTGCGGAACTGGTGCGAGAGGCGGCGGAAGTGTACGAGCGCCGCGACATTCTGGCCGGCTGAGCGGAGGACGACGTGAGGCATTCGAAGCGCACCGAGATACTCGAGGCGAAACCGGTGAATCTGGACGGTTTCGTCGAGGAATGGCCCGAAGTCGGCATGGTCGCGATGGACAGCCCGTACGATCCGGAACCGGGTATCCGGGTCGAGCAGGGGACCGTCGTGGAGATGGACGGAAAGCCACGCGCGGAGTTCGATTTCATCGACCAGTTCATCGCCGATCACGCGATCGACGCCGATATCGCGCCGGAGGCGATGGCGCACAGTGCCGAGCACATCGCGCACCTGCTGATCGATGCCACGGTCTCGCGCCAGGCGGTGCTCGCCGTGGTGCGCGGGCTGACCCCGGCGAAGCTGCTCGCCGTGGTCAAGACGATGAACGTGGTCGAGATGATGATGGCGCTGCAGAAGATGCGTGCCCGGCGCACACCGTCCAATCAGGCGCATTCCACCAGCGCGCGGGACAACCCGGTGCAGATCGCCGCGGACGCCGCCGAGGCCGCGCTGCGCGGCTTCCGGGAACTGGAGACCACCCTGGGCGTGGTGCGCTACGCTCCGCTCGCGGCGATCGCGCTCCAGGTCGGGGCGCAGGCCGCCCGGCCGGGTGTGCTGACCCAGTGCGCACTGGAGGAGGCCACCGAGCTCGAACTCGGCATGCGCGGCATCACCGGATACGCCGAGACGATCTCGGTCTACGGCACCGAACCGGTCTTCTGCGACGGGGACGACACGCCGTGGTCGAAGGCGTTCCTGGCTTCCGCCTATGCCTCGCGCGGGATCAAGATGCGGTTCACCTCCGGGACCGGTTCCGAGGTGCAGATGGGCAACGCCGAGGGAAAGTCCATGCTGTACCTCGAAATCCGCTGCATCCTGGTCACCAAGGGTGCCGGGGTGCAGGGGCTGCAGAACGGTTCGATCAGCTGTATCGGCGTACCCGGCGCGGTACCGGCGGGCATCCGCGCGGTGCTCGCGGAGAACCTCATCGCGAGCACCGTGGATCTGGAATGTGCCTCGGGCAACGATCAGTCCTTCTCCCATTCGGACATGCGCCGCACCGCGCGGCTGCTGCCACAGTTGTTGCCCGGCACCGATTTCGTCTGCTCCGGATATTCCGGGGTGCCGAACTACGACAACATGTTCGCCGGGTCGAACCTCGATCCGGAGGACTACGACGACTGGAACACCATCCAGCGCGATCTGCAGGTGGACGGCGCGCTGCGGCACGTCCCGGAGGAGCGGATCCTCGCCGCGCGCGCCCATGCCGCGCGGGCACTGCAGGCCGTGTTCGCGCATCTGGAACTGCCGCCGGTCACCGACAAGGAGATCGAGGCGGTCACCTATGCGCACGGCAGCCAGGAACTGCCGCTGCGGGATGTGCTGGAGGATCTCAAGGCGGCGCAGTCGGTACTGGACCGCGGCATCACCGGGCTGGACATCGTCAAGGGGCTCGAAGCGGGCGGCTTCACCGAGATCGCCGAATCGCTGCTGACCGTACTGCGCCAGCGGATTTCCGGGGATCTGCTGCACACCTCGGCGATCCTGACCCCGGAGATGGAAACGCTGTCCGCGGTCAACGACGCCAACGATTACGCCGGACCGGGCACCGGGTACCGGCCGAGCGGGCAGCGCTGGGAAGAGATGAAGCGACTGCGTCACGTGGTCAGCGCGAGCAATCCCGAGGAAGAGGTGAGCTGAATGGGCCGCACGCTTTCCCTGACCGAACTCGGGCCCGCCACGCCGGGGCGGCACTCCGATGAGGTGGTGATCGGGATTTCGCCCGCGTTCGGGGCGTTTTTCAGCAAGACCATCGTCGAGCTGCCGCATGCCGAGGTGTTGCGCGAACTGCTCGCGGGTATCGAGGAACAGGGCATGCGCGCCCGGGTGATCCGCTATCGCAGCGGCTCCGATCTCGCGGTGATCGCGCACACCGCGGCGCGGTATTCCGGTTCGGGTATCGGTGTCGGCGTCCTTTCCCGTGGCACGACCATGATCCACCAGAAAGAGCTGCTGAAGCTGTCCAATCTGGAGCTTTTCCCGCAGGCGCCGCTGCTGGATCTGGAGACCTTCCGCAAAGTCGGCCGCAACGCCGCGCGCTACGCGAAAGGGGAGTCACCGGAGCCGGTCCCGGCGCGCAACGACTACATGGCCCGGCCGCGCTGGCAGGCCAAGGCGGCGCTGCTGCACATCAAGGAAACCGAGTTCGTCACGCCGCGCGCGGAACCGGTCGAGCTAGAGGTGGCCATCTCGCTGGCCGACGCGGGGTGAGCCGATGCTCGTCGTCGGGGTGGACATCGGCAACTCGACCACCGAGGCCTGTGTGGCCGAACTCGATGCGGGGTCACCGGTTTACCTCGGTTCGGCCCTGGCGCGCACCACCGGGGTGAAGGGCACCACCGAGAACCTGCACGGTGCCGAGCGCGCGATTCGCGCCGCGCTGACCGAGGCGGGCCGCGGAATGGACGAACTCGCGGCGGTTCTGGTGAACGAGGCGACCCCGGTGATCAGCGGGCTGGCCATGGAGACGATCACCGAAACGGTGATCACCGAGTCCACGATGATCGGGCACAATCCGGACACCCCCGGCGGTGCGGGCCTCGGGGCGGGCACCTGCGTGGCTTTCGCGGAGCTGCCCGGCCGCGCGGCGGGGGAGGAGGTGGTCTGTGTCATCGGCGCGGGCATCGATTTCGAGGACGCCGCGGCGGGCATCAACGCCGCCACCGCGCGCGGTGTGGTGGTCACCGCTGCCGTGGTGTGCGCCGACGACGCGAACCTGATCGTGAACCGGCTCGACCGGCCGATCCCGGTGGTGGACGAGGTCACCCTGATCGAGAAGGTGCCGCTCGGCATGCGGGCGGCGGTCGAGGTGGCCGAACCGGGCCATACCATCCGCACGCTGTCCAACTCCTATGGCATCGCCACCGTTTTCGAGTTGGACGCGGAGCGGACCAGGATGATCGCCCCGGTGGCACGCGCACTCGTCGGCAACCGTTCCGCGGTGGTCGTGCGGACCCCGGCCGGGGACGTCACCGATCGCCGCATTCCCGCCGGAAGCCTGACACTGCACGGTGAACGGGGACGGCGCACGGTCGGGGTGGCCGAGGGCGCCGGGGCCGTGATGGCGACGGTGCGCGGTATCGCACCGCTGATCGATGCGCACGGCGAGCCGGGGACTCATGCGGGCGGAATGCTCTCCCAGGTTCGGGACACCATGTCCGAGCTGACCGCCTCCCCGGTCGGCGAGGTCCGTATCCGGGATGTGCTCGCCGTGGACACCTTCGTTCCGCAGCGGGTGACCGGCGGACTGGCGGGTGAGTTCGCGCTGGAGAACGCGGTGGCGCTCGCGGCGATGGTGCGCACCAGCCAGGGCCCGATGGCGCTGCTCGCCGAGGAACTGCGCCGCGGTCTCGGTGTCGAGGTGCGCGTCGGTGGGGTGGAGGCGGACATGGCCGTGCTCGGCGCGCTGACCACGCCGGGCACCGACCGCCCGCTCGCGGTACTGGACCTCGGTGGCGGTTCCACCGACGCCGCGCTGGCCGCCGAACAGGTGCATTCGGTGCATCTGGCCGGTGCCGGTGATCTGGTCACCAAACTCATCGACGCCGAGCTCGGACTGGACGACACCGAACTGGCCGAGCAGCTCAAGCAGCATCCGCTGGCGAAGGCGGAGAGTTTCTTCCAGTTGCGCATGGAGGACGGCACCGTCCGGTTCCGCGATGAACCGTTGCCCGCCGAGTGCTTCGCCCGGGTCGTGGTGCTCGGCGAGCACGGCTTCCTCCCGGTCCCTGCCCGGCATCCGGTGGAGAAGATCCGCACCGTGCGGCGTTCGGCGAAACACCGGGTGTTCGTGGTGAACGCGGTCCGCGCGCTCGAACGGATCGCACCGGGCGGTGATCTGCGCGGTCTCGGTTTCGTCGTGGTGCTCGGCGGTTCGGCGCTGGACTTCGAGATCCCGGACATGATCGCCGAGGCGCTCGCGCCCTACGGGATCGTCTGCGGCACCGGAAATGTGCGCGCCAGCCAGGGGCCGCGCAACGCGGTGGCCACCGGGCTGGTCACCGCGCACGCGGCCCGCCCTGCCGAGGCCGCCCGGTGACCCGGCCCGCGGTGCTGGTCTGGCAGCACGACGCGCCGCCCGAATGCCTGCGCGAGGTGGCCGCCGGTCTGGAGGAGGAAGGTGTGCCGTTCCTCGTGGAGTCGCACCACGGAGCGGCGGCCGAACTCGCCGAGGGTGCCGCGGCGGCGTCCACAGTGGACATCGGAATCGGCGTGGACGCCCATGGGCGGATCTGCGCCCAGCACGCGAAGCTGACCGGCCGGGCACCGGTCGCGCTGGAGACCGCCGAGCACGCCCGGCTGCTCGGTCACAACGCCGCCCGCCTGGTGGTGGGGATCCCGTTGAAGCGAAAGGAGCAGCACCGGTGACCGCGAAACTCTCCCTCGCCGACGCACAGCGCGCCCTGGACGGCGCACTGGCCAAGGCCGACGAGATCGGGCAGCCGATGAACGTGGCGATCGTGGACGAGGCGGGCCATCTGGTGGCCTTCGCCCGCCAGGACGGCGCGATCCTCGGCAGCATCGACATCGCGATGCGCAAAGCACGCTCGGCGGCCTATTTCCGGATGACCACCGCCGAGCTGGGCGCCGCCGCGGCACCCGGCGCCCCGCTGTACGGCATCGAGCACACCAATGACGGACTGGTCATCTTCGGCGGCGGGATCCCACTGGCCAAGCAGCGCGGCGGGCCGATCGGCGCGATCGGGGTCAGCGCGGGCTCGGTCGAACAGGACACCGCGGTCGCCGAGGCCGGGCTCGCCGCCTTCCGCGGCAGGTAGCGCGGTTCAGCCGCCCGCGGCGGCGACCTCGTGCAGCGCCTGCCCGATCTCGCCGAGGTGCTGTCCCTGGCCTTTCCGGGTGGCCAGCAGCACGCGGCGGATGGGGCGGGGCTGACCGGAGAGCGGCAATCGGCGGATCCTCGCCGATTCGGGGATCCGCACCAGCCGGGGCAGGAGATAGACACCGTACCCCGCTTCGACGAGACCGAGGACGCTGTTCCAGTCGGTGGCGTAGTGCGCGATCCGCGGCCGGAAACCGGCGGCGGTGCACCCGCTGAGGGCGAGCGCGTGCTGTTCGGTGCTGGCGGGTTCGGGCATGATCCAGGTCTCCGATGCCGCCTCGCTCAGGTTCACCGAAGCGCGGCCCGCCAGGTGATGATCGTGCGGCACCACCAGGTCGATGACATCGTCGAACAGCGGGCTCTGGTCGAACCGCGGGTCGTCCCAGGTGGGGCTGTCGGCATTCGGGACGATCACCGCGAGATCGGCCTCCTCGCTGAGCAGCAGCTCGAAACACTCCGGTGTCTCCGCCTCGCGCAGGTGCACCCGCATCGCGGGATTGCGCTCCCGCAACGCCGAAACGGCCGGGATCAGCAGAGCCGCGAGCGCACTGGGAAAGCCGCAGAGCCGGACGGTGCCGAGCGGGTCCGCCTCGTGTTTGCGGATGTCCGCGGCGGCTTCCTCCCACTGCCGGAACAGCGCGTGCGCGTGCCGCAGCGCCAGGTGAGCGGCCGGGGTGAGTTTGACGCCCCGGCCTTCGTGAATGAGCAGCTCGACCCCGAGATCCTGGGCGAGCGCGCGGAGTTGCTGGGACACCGCGGACGGGGTCAGGTGCAGCGCCCGGGCCGCGGCGGTCACGCCACCACACTGCTCGAGCGCGCGGAGCACCTGCAGGCGACGCAAGTCGATCATTTAGTCCAATCTACAGGAATCTCTTCAAAATTGTTCAATTGACGTAAATGATTACCGGGCAGACAGTATGTCCCATGACCGAGACAGTTAACGCGGACGGCAATCCGATCCGGCTGGGCCTGCTCTATCCGGACACCCGGGGCAGCGGGGAAGACGACTACTTCACGCTGGCGCGGCGCATCGATCCCGCCATCCGGATCGGGCTTCGCTACGTTCCCTGGCCGGAAGGCACCGAGACGGCGCATCTGCTGGATGCTCCGGGCAAGCGCGACATCCTGCGCGGGCTCGGCGATGCCGCCGGGCTGCAGGCCGCGGCCCGCTCGGTCCGCGCCACCTCGCCTTCCGTGGTGAGCTGGACCTGTTCGAGCGGAAGTTTCCTGCACGGGCTCGAGGGCGCACGCCGGCAGGCGCAGCTCATCCAGGAAACAGCGGGTGTACCGGGAACCAGCACCTCGATCGCCTATGTCGCCGCCCTTTCGGCCTTGGGGATCACCCGCGTCAGCCTGGGCTCGGTCTACCACCCGATCGTGACCGACGAGCTGATCGAGTTCCTCGCCGACGCCGGTATCGAGACCGTCCACCGGATCGACCTGGACGCCCGATCCGATCGCGAGCTCGCGTCCTGGGACGGTTCCCGCTTGCTGGACATCGTGAACCGGTGCAGCAGCCCGGCCGCGGAGGCCGTGCTGATCCCGGAGACGGCGCTGCACACCGCCGTACATCTCACGGATCTTGAGCTGTGCGCCGGAAAACCGGTGCTGACCGCCACCGGGGTCACCCTCTGGCACGCGCTCCGGCTGATCGGAGTCCAGCACACCGATTCCAGGCTCGGCGCGCTTTTCGAGCAGGCAGACCAACCGGCCTCCGCCTAGCGCGGCCGGAACCCGACGAGACCGATCTCCGGAGGATCCCATGGGACCCGAGCTCTCTGCCTCCGCATCCGACGAACCCACACCCGCCGTCCGGCGCCGCGTGGTCATCGCCTCGGCGCTGGGCAACGCGAGTGAGTGGTACGACTACGGCGTCTACGGGTATGTCGCGGTCGAGGTCGGCAAGGCCTTCTTCCCTGGTGCGTACTCGACGATCGCGAGCCTGCTGGTCTTCGCGGTGTCGTTCGTGCTGCGGCCGCTCGGCGGGATCGTGTTCGGCATGCTCGGCGACCGGATCGGCCGCAACCGGGTGCTGGCGGCCACGATCATCCTGATGTGTGTGGGCACGTTCCTGATCGGCATACTGCCCACCTACCGGACCGCCGGAGTCTGGGCACCGGCCGGTCTGATCCTTCTCCGGGTCGTGCAAGGGTTTTCCACCGGCGGGGAGTACGGCGGAGCGGCCACCTTCATGGCCGAGTACGCCCCCGACCGCAAACGCGGTTTCTGGGGGAGTTTCCTCGAATTCGGCACCCTGTGCGGATTGGTCCTGGCCTCGGTGGTCGTCCTGTCGCTCAACGCGCTGCTCGGTGCCGGCGCGATGACCGAATGGGGCTGGCGCATCCCGTTCCTGATCGCGCTGCCGTTCGGGCTGATCGGCTTCTATCTGCGCTCCAGGGTGCGCGACACCCCGGTGTTCCGGGAACTCGCGGCCGAGGGCGGGCAACGGGAAACAGCGAGATTGCGCACCGTGCTCGCCTATTGGCCGGCGCTGTTGCGGATCGGTGCGCTGGCCGTGGCGCTGAACATCACGCAGTACACCCTGCTCGGTTACCTGGCCACCTACTTCCAGACCGCGGTCGGTTTCGGCAGCGGCCAGGCGAGCGGCATCCTGCTGATCGGTCAGGTGTGCATGCTGGCCGTCATTCCGCTTGCCGGTTCCCTTTCCGACCGGATCGGCCGCAAACCCTGCTGGTGGATCTCTTTCGGTGGCCTGCTCGTTCTGGCCGTTCCGATGTTCTGGCTCATGACCCGCGGGTTCGCTCTCGCCATCCTCGCGTTCGCGATTCTCGGGATCTTCTTCGTGCTGCAGCTCGGAAACACCAGCGCGACTTTCCCCGCCCTGCTGCCCGCCCACATTCGGTGCGTCGGGCTCTCGGGCTCCTACAACATCTGCACGGCAGCGCTCGCGGCCACCGCACCGCCGATCTCGGAAATCCTGATCGAATCCACCGGGAACAATCTCGTCCCCGCCTTCTACATGATGGCCGGCTGCGCGCTCGGTGCCGTTGCGCTGATCACGATGCCCGAGACCGCCGGGGCCTCGCTGCGCGGCCGGGACACCCCGGGGCTCGCCGCACCCGGCAGGCGTCCGCACAGCAGAGTCACGCGATAACCGGGCCGGCTGGTAGGAATGGGTGCGTGTCGAAGAAAGCCGGTGCTCCGCGCACGCGCAACCGTTGGGGGGAGGGTGAACGGCTGCGCGGGGAGATCCTGGCCGCGGCCAGCCGCTTGCTGTCCGGGCTCGATGGGGAGGACGGGCTGACCATCCGCGGCGTGGCCCGTGCGGCCGATATCGCACCGGCCAGCATCTACCAGCACTTCACCGATCGTGCCGCGCTGGTCGCGGGCCTGACCGACTACGAGTTCGCCCGGTTGCACACCGCGATGATGGCGGCCAGGGACCGCGTGGACACCGGCGATGCGGCGGGCCGTGTGCGGGCGATGCTGCACGCCTCGTGCCGGTTCGCGATGGACAATCCGGGGCACTACCGGCTGATGACGGCCGGTGGGCCGCCGCGAACCGGGCAGACCGGGCCGCTGGCCGAGGTGATCGACCTGCTCGTGGACGGTTTCGCGCACTGCGAAGCGGATGGGATCGCGCTCCGGGTATCCGCGCGGCGAGCCGCGGTGATCGCGTTCGTCGGCGCGCATGGCCGGGTCGTCCTCTTTCAGAACTCCGCCAAGCACGCCGATATGGACTCCGTGACCTCGTTCGTCGACGAGTTCCTTTCGCTGGTTTTCGCCTGAAACACGGCACTTTCTCCCCGGTTCGTCCCGCTGGACAACCCTTCGCAAGTCACCTAACATGTGTTCAGTAAGTCTCCGAACACTTGTTTGGTAACTGTCGTGGGAGGGTCGCGATGTCAGAGCTCGTGTCCGGGACACGGCGGGCGCCGGGGATCGTCGATGTGCACGCCCATTTCCTGCCCGCTGCGTATCGGCCGGGCTTGGCGCCGGAGGCACGCCGGGCGTTCGCGGCGATGTCCGATGAGCCGGGGATGATCGATCAGCGCATCGACATGATGGACGAAGCGGGGGTGGCACGGCAGGTTCTCTCTCCCGGAAGTATGGCGCCGTACGCGCGGGAGCCCGGAACAGCGGTCACAACGGCCCGGTTGCTCAACGACAGCTATGGTGAGCTGGCCGATTCCCGTCCCGCCCGATTCTCCTCCTTGGTCTCGCTGCCCCTGCCGCATGTCGAAGCCTCCCTCGAGGAAATGCGGCGCGGCCTGGACGAGCTGGGCATGGCCGGGGTCGCGCTCAGCTGTTCCGTGTTCGACCGTTCCACGGCCGAAGAGGAATTCGAGCCGCTGTACGAGGAAATGAACGCGCGCGGAACGACCCTCTTCTTCCATCCCTGCCAGAACGGCATCTGCTCACCGTTGATCAACGACTACGGCTTCACGACGGCGGCCGGGGCCTCCCTGGAGGACACCGCTATCGTGCTCCAGTTGATCAAGCGGAACATCCCGGTTCGCTACCCGGACATCAAGATCATCATTGCGCACCTGGGTGGTCTGATTCCGATGCAACTGTCCCGGCTCGATGCCCAGGCGAACACCCCGGACCTGCTCGCCCCGCCGAGCACGATGGCGCGCAGCCTCTACTACGACACCGTCGGATGGGGTTCGCAGGCCGCCCTCCGATGTGCCTGCGAGGCCTTCGGCGCCGATCATCTCGTGCCCGGGAGCGACTTCCCGGCATTGCTGACGGTCGAGTCCTATGCGCGGACGTTCGAGTACGTCAAGGAATCCCGGTTGTCCGAACGGGAAATCGGGACGATTCTTTACGGCAACGCGCCGGCGCTGTTCGGCTTCGACGAGCCGATTCCGGTGTGAATCAGGAAAGGGGCGACGTGTTTCGGCTGGATCATCTCTGTCTCGGTGTCCGCGACCTGGCCGACGGGGTCCGCAGGATTCATGCGGAAACCGGGCTCGCCTACTACGACGGTGGCGCGTTCGCCGCCGGTATCGCGAACACGATCTTTCCGCTCGGCGGGGACGCCTATCTGGAGGTCGAGGCGGTCACCGTCCCCGCAGCCGAGCAGGAACCGGAGGTCGCGTGGTTCGACCGGGTCGTAGCGGACGGCGACCGATGGATGTTCTGGAGCCTGCGCGCCGACACCCTCGAGGAGATGACCGCGGTCGCGCAGCGGCTCGGTGGTGAGGTGGCGCGGGTGCCCGGCCGCGTGCAGCCTGACGGAACCCAGCGCGTCATCACCACCGCGCCCGGGCCCGGCCGCGCGCTCGACACCTGCTGGCGCCGCGGACTACCGAACTGGTTCTACCGCGCGGATCCGGCCACCAACCCGGATCGCGGGTTGACCGGACACGGTGAGCGCGGGGCGGCCGTCACCCGGCTGGAGATCGGTGCCGACACCGGGGAACTGGCTGAGCACATCGGTGCCGAGACCGTCGACCGGTTGCCGCTCGCGATCGTGCCCGGTAGGCCGGGCGTGCACGCGGTGACGGTGCGCACCGGGTCCGGGCGCGAGGTCACGCTGCGCCGGGACCCGGCCGAGCTGTAGCCCCCTCGGGGAGGAACACATCGAGGAGCGGCTGGCTCCGGTAATCCCAGTGAAGTCCGTCCGAACCGATCGGACACCGTCCCGAAGCGAAGGCCCGCTGTCCCTTCGCGGGGAGCGAGGGTGACGAGGCGTCGATGGTCTGTTGCCAGCGGACCGAACCCGCGAGCGGCGTCGGCGGGCCGGGCCGAGGAGGAACACCCCGATCCGAAACCGGCGGACAATAGCTTAGGTCCGGGCACCGGGCTGGGGGTCGGGGTACGGGGTCTCCACTTTCAGCACGTCCGCTAAAACGTTGAAATGATCCAGGTTCCGCCATCTGTCGTGGTCGCCGATCACGAAGAGGCGTCGTTTGGCCCGGGACACGGCGACATTGAGCAGATTCGGTTTCGCGGCGGCCCATTCCCGGGCTCGGGTGTTGTGGGGCTCGGTTCCGAGAACGAGGATCACCACGTCCGCCTCTTGGCCTTGCACGGTGTGCACGGTGCCGACATTCGTGTCGGCGAAGGCCCAGCCGTAGTGCGCGGCGGCGATCCTCTTGATTCCCCGCACGACGCGCCGGAACGGGCTGAGAATTCGGATGTCCCCGGGTGCGATGTCCCACGCTTCGAGCCGGCTCAGCAACTGTTCGAGCGCGCGCCCCTCGGCCGGAACCCAGTGTCCATCGGCCTGCCCGGACGGGACGTGGATCCAGGAGTTCACGCCGGGGAACGAACCGCGTTCATGGGTGCCATGAATCATCAGGGCACCGTTGTAAGCGATTTTGTTCGATACCTCGAACATCGGCTCATCGCAGCGCCGGTGTACTCGCAACGGCGAACCCACCCATTTCGGCCGTTCATCGCCGGGACCGGCCAGTGTCGTGCCGTAGCAGGCCAGCCGATCGGCGATCTGCTGGGCGGACGTGTTCTCCGGCGTCCATTGCGTGGAGATACGATAGTGCTCGCGCAAGGCGTGTTGCGCGGACAGCGGCAGGGAAACGATGGGTTCGAGCTGCTGCGGGTCACCGACGATGACGCTGCGCCGGGCACGCCAGATACCGCCGACGGCTTGCTGCGGGGTGGCTTGTCCCGCCTCGTCGACGAAGAGCCAGCCGAAGGTCTCCTCGGTGAGCCCCCGGAAGAGCCGGGGCAACGCGGCGAACGTGGTCGAGACGACCGGCACGACGAGGAACAGCGACCGCCACACCGCCTCGAGAGCAGACGGTTCGATGGCCTGGCCGTCCTGGAGTACGGCCATCATCACCCGGAGGTTGCCCCAGAGCCGGGGCTCCGCTCCGAGCACGAATGCCTTGTGCAGGCGCAGCGCTTCGAGGAACAGGGTGTTCCGCGCGGCGGTGAATTCCTGGTCGGCCCACGGAGCGCAGAGCTGGAAGCGGTCCTCGTCGGGTTCGGCGTCCTGCGGAGGTATCGAGCCGGGCCAGCGTGCTCCCGCGGCCTCGATCCGTTTCCGGAGGGCGACGATCTGGCGATGGGCCTCGGCCAGCGCGTCTTCGTGTCGCCGGCACTGCGTGAGGGCCTCGGCATGAGCCGACCTGGCCTGCTCGGCCTCGTACTGGACCTGTTCGAGGTAGTGGCTCGCCTGCTTGCGCAGGCCGACGAGCAGTGTGTTCTGGGTGCGCCAGTCATGTACGACACGACGCCGGGACCACAACGCAGCCCAGAATCCCGGCTTGCCGGCACGATGCTGTTGGTACTGTGCTTCGAGCATCTGCCGTTGCCGGGTGGCCCGTCCGAGTTGTGCTTCGGCCGCGGTGACCGAAGCGCGGCCTGTTTCGCAGTCGGACCGCGATCGCCGGATCGTGTCCTCGAGCGCCCCCAGTTGCCGTTGCCATGCATGCAGTTCGTTGACCGCGTCGGCGACCTGCTGGCGTTGCGCGGTGAGCCGTTCGACCTCAGCCTCCGCCTCGGTGAACCGGCGGACCGCCTCGGCCCAGGTGTCCGCGGTCATGGGTTCGGCACTTGCCTGCTTGAGAATTCTTTGCATCCCCGGTATTTGCTCCGCCGGGTTCTCGGCGTCAGGGTGGGACTGGGGCCGCCCCCACCAGAATCGTTTGGCGAACCTGCTCGTGTTGCTGCGTTTGCCCAAGGTCGCCGCGACGAGTCCCCATGCGGGTGCTTCGAGCACATGACCGGCCAGCTCGGTGAAGTAGTCAGCCGCCGCCACGTCTTCGGTGCGTTCCACCGCATCCGCACCGGGGATCTCCGCGGTGATGTTTTCGGCGGCCTTGTTACTGGTGGTCGCGACGATGACCTCGTACCCGGTCAGTTCGGGGCGTGGCGCGTACACCGATGCGGTCCACTTCTCGGTGCGCAGTTGCTGGACCTCGGCACCGAATGCGTGCACCGGATGGCTGAGCCGCAGACCCACGATCGCTCGGGCCCGTTCGACCACGATGCTCGCGATGACATCCCGCAGCATGGTCGTCTTCCCGGTTCCCGGAGGACCGTTCACCGCGAAGATCCCGGCCCCGGAACCGAGCTCGGCCATGACCTCGTTCACCGCGAACTGCTGGCTGAGCGCCAGCGGCTTGGCCAAGGCACTAGGCCAGCGCCCACCCGGGATCCGCCGCGGTGCGACACCGGCGAGGAGCGCGGCCGGGGCTGCGCGGACGTCGATGCGCCCAGCGCGGCCCGTTTCCGCGAGATAGGACAGGAGGCCCGCGCCGGCGGCACCCGAGCGGACCGCGTCCTCAATGTCGCGTAGGTCGTCACTGAGAAAACTGTTCAGGAAGTTCTGTTCGTTCGCCTCGTCCGCCGTGGTGTCGCGTACCTGAGTGCATTTCACCCGGATACCGCTCGGGCCAAGGGATTCGCTCAGATCGAAGGCACGGACAAGAGCGGTCACGAAGTCATCGAGTAGCTGAGCCGTCATGCACGAAGGGGGCACGCTCAGCTCGGTGCTCCGGGGGCTCGATGCGCCCTGTTCCGTCCTCACCTCTGACCGGGTCAGCGTCCCGGCGGTGTTTCGGGAGAGCATTTTCTCCACGAACTTCGCGGCAACGGCGGCGGCGATCCCGCCGAGCAC
This sequence comes from Sciscionella sediminilitoris, assembly GCF_000737195.2. Classification (GTDB taxonomy): domain Bacteria; phylum Actinomycetota; class Actinomycetes; order Mycobacteriales; family Pseudonocardiaceae; genus Sciscionella; species Sciscionella sediminilitoris. The sequence goes on along the minus strand of NZ_JALM01000081.1, from coordinate 29,217 downwards.
CGGGCCGAGTACCGAGCCGAGAATCGCCGAGGTCGCCGCCTTCGTGCTCTCCGTGGCGCCGGTGCGCAGCGCCTCGCCGGTCGCAGCCGTGAGCTTTCCGGTCGAGGTCCCGTTCGTCTCGGACGCGAATTGCCGCATCTCCTGGCTGTGGCCCGGAGATGGTGTCAGTCGATTCAGGGCCGCCACGAACTGGCGTTCTTCCGACTCGAAGCCCTCCAGCCAGTTCGCGGAGCCCGGGCCGGGTGAACCGAGCCGGCCGATCGCCCAGCAACAAGCGGACAGGGTCGCCGAATCAGCGAGGAGTGATCCGGTCCCGTCCAGGGTGAACGCGAACAGCGCACTGTCTCCGGTTATCCGTTCGATAACCGGGTTGCTTTCCCCGAAGACCTCGATCAGCGTGTCCCGGACCGCGGCCAGCTTGAAGATGCCACCGTATACACTGAATTGCCAGACTTTCCCCCGAGGCAAGCGTCGGCGTGCGATCCAGTGCTCGGGATCCCAAGGGGGCAGCTGATCGGCGGCGAGATCGAGCACGATTTCCGAAGCCTCGGCGCGGACAGGTGACGGACTGAGTTGTGGGATAGTCTGCGGGCTGAACATCTCCACCGCCCGCCAGAATCGCACTATTCGTGCTGCGCGGGAATCAGCAACCACGAACCGGCCCCCTCTCGTCATTCGGGCCGTACGGTACCGGCGCGGCCCGGTCGTGGCCAGGAAAGTCGCCCACCTGGCCTATTCGCACCGGTAATTTGCCACCGAGTCATCAGTGGCACACGCCGATGACGACAAACCGGGGAAATGTCCGAATCTGGATGAATGTTCGTATTTTGCAGGCTCGCCATTTTTTGGCCGTGATCCGATTTCGCGGTGTTGTGGCCGAATACGGTCATCGCGCTGTTATGTGTGCTATTCGGACATGCTTGCGTGCCGTTGTTACCGCGGAGTGGGTGGCCTGTGGAAAGGGGCAAGGCGATGTTCGGTTTCGCGGCCCGGAGCGGCGGGCATCATCTCCGGTGCCCAGCGGGCGCCAGCACCCGAGCCGGATCGGAAGGCAGGCCATGACTACTGCGGAGGACGAGGAAAGCGTCGGCGATATCGCGATCGTCGGTATGGCCGGCAACATGCCCGGTGCGCCCGATCTCGCCGCGTTCTGGACACAGCTGTGCGCGGGGCGGGACGGGATCACCCGGATGACGCGGGAGGAACTGCGGACCGCGGGGGTCCCGGCCGAGCTCGCCGATGATCCGGCGTTCGTCCCGGCCGCCGGTGTGCTGCCCGGTATCGATCGGTTCGACGCGGCCTTTTTCGGTTATGACCGCGGCGAGGCCGAACTACTCGACCCGCAGCACCGGCTGTTCCTCGAATGCGCCTGGCACGCTTTGGAGGACGGCGGGATCGACCCGGACCGTCTCGACGGTCTTGTCGGTGTGTTCGCCGGTGGCGCACCCAGTTCCTATCTGCTCACCAATCTTCTGGCGAACGACGAGATAACCCGTGCGGTCGGGCCGGACCAGTTGATGCAGATCAACGAGAAGGATCTGATCGCCTCGCGGCTGTCCTACGCGCTGAACCTCGGCGGGCCGTCGATGAGCGTGCAGAGCTGTAGTTCGACCGCCCTGGTCGTACTGGCTCAGGCCGCTACGAGCCTGCTCACCGGCGAGTCCGATGTGGTCGTCGCCGGTGCGGTGTCGATCGTGGTTCCGCAGCTGCCGGGCTACCTCTACCACGAAGGCAGCCGGCTCGCCCCGGACGGTGTCAACCGGGTTCTGGACGCCGGCGCGAACGGCAAGGTTCCCGGCAACGGTCTCGGCGTGGTCGTGATGCGACGGCTGGAGGATGCGCTCGCCGATGGCGACCGGATCTACTCGGTGCTGCGCGGATGGGCGGTCAACCACGAGGGATCCGCGGGGCGCCGGGCGTTCAACCTGCCCGGTGTGCCCGGGCAGGCCGCGGTGATCGAACAGGCGCTGGCCGCCGCAGGGGTCGGCCCGGAGGATATCGATCACGTCGAATGCGATGTGATCGGCACACCGTTCGGTGACGCGGCCGAACTGTCCGCGCTGCAACGGGTGTTCGACGTCGAGGGAGTGGATCGGGTCACGCTCGGCGCTTCCGACGGCAACACCGGGCACATCAACCAGGCGGCCGGGATCGCCCGGGTCCTCAAGGCGTCACTCGAGTTGTACCACGAGAAACGAGCCCCCGCCGTCCACTTCGAACGGCCAAGCGAGCAGCTGGCGCACGCACACGGCAGGCTGGCCGTGCAGACCGGGCTCGACGAGTGGCCGCGCGGCGAACGCCCACGGCTGGCGGGGGTTACCGCGTACGGATTCGGTGGCACCGACGCACATCTGGTGCTGCAGGAGGCACCGATGCCCGGGGAAACCGGCCGTCCACCGGCCCGGCCGCACCAGGTACTCGTCTGGTCGGCACGGACGGCGGAGGCTACCGATGCGGCGACGGCGCGATTGCGCGAATCCTCGGCCGAGTGGACGGATCTCGCGGATGTCGCCTACACGCTCCAGTTCGGCCGCAAGGCGTTCGGGCACCGGCGGATGGCGGTCGTGTCCACTGTGGACGATGCGGCCACCGCACTGGGATCGGATACCCGGGTGTCCGCGGCATCCGAGGTCGGGCCGCGGCGGGCCGGGCTGCTGCTCGCCGGGGTCGGCGAGCAGTACGCGGGCATGGCGGGTGGCCTCTACCGGACCGAGCCGGAATTCCGCGCCGCGATCGACGAATGCTCCGCTCTGTTCCACGGGGAACTGGGTTTCGACCCGATCGCGAGCCTGGTCGGTGAACGGGCCGGAAACGGCAACGACCTCGCCCGGTTGCTCGGCCGCGAGACCGGCCGGGAATCCGCCGACACCACCGTGGTGCAGCCCGGGGTGTTCGCGATCGGTTACGCACTCGGCAGGCTGCTGCGGGCCTGGGGGATCGAGCCGGAAGTGCTCGCGGGCTACAGCGTGGGGGAGTTCGCCGCCGCGGCCTTGGCAGGCAGCCTCACCCTGGAGGAGGCGACCGGGCTCGTCGCCACCCGGGCACGACTGATCGCACGCCTGCCCGCCGGTGCCATGGCCGCGGTCCCGTTGTCCGCCACCGAACTGCGCGAGGTGGCCGGGGAGCCGATGATCTCGGGGATCGAGGTGGCCGCGGTGAACGGCCCGCGGATGATCGTCATCTCCGGTCCGGTCGAGGCCGTCACCGAACTGACCGGAAAGCTCGCCGAGAACGGGGTCCCGGCGCGCCCGCTGCGTACCACGCACGCCTTCCACTCGCGTGCGCTGCGCCCCGTCGCGGCCGAACTGACCGCGTGGGCGCGTGCCAATCTGGATCCGCGGGCACCGGATGTGCCGTATCTGTCGAACGTCACCGGCGAGCCGATCACCGCCACACAGCTCGGCGATCCGGGTTACTGGTCCGAGCACATGTGCCGGCCGGTCCGGTTCTCCACGATGATCCGGCAGTTGGCCACCGAATGGCCCGCGACGGTGCTCGTCGAACTGGGCGCGGGCCAGTCGCTCGGTTCGATGTTCCGCGGCCATCCGGACTTTTCCCGTACCGGCTGGGAACAACTGGTGCCCTCACTGCCCGGCGAAGCCGATCCGAGGACGGACACCGAAATGCTCGCCGAGGCGCTTGGCCGGCTCTGGCTGTCCGGAGTGGACATCGACTGGGGCGCTTATCACGCGGGCCGGGCACCCCGGAAGACCACGCTGCCCGGTTACGTCTTCGACCAGCAGAGCTATTGGGTCGAACCGAGTGCGCACGCGGCCGGGATCGGGCTGCCGTCCGGCGCGGGCGAGCGGCGGGTGTTCCTCGTCGACACCGACACCGACGAAACCGGTCGCGCGCTCGCCACCCGGGTGGCCGCCGAGCTCGGCGCGGAGCTCGTGTTCGGCAAGGACGCCGAGCGGGCGCGGCGCGAACACGGGCGGCTCGACGGTGTCCTCGACCTCACCACTGCCGGCAACACGAGCGCCGGACCGCGGTGACCCGAATCAGGAGGTGTACCGACCATGGACCCGACAACCGGATCTGCGCCGATCGAGGTTCCCCCGTTCGCGGTGATCTCCGGATCCCAGGTGCGCGAAGCCTTGCGGGGCAAGGAGAACGAGATCGTGGAGCTGGTCGAGCGGACCTACCGGCTGCACGGCGCCGGTGAATCGGTCAACCCGCCGTCCTATTTCCTGCGGTTCCCGGACCGACCGGCGGACCGGATCATCGCACTGCCCGCCTCGATCGGCGGGGCAGCGCGGGTCGACGGACTGAAATGGATCTCCAGCTTCCCGGACAACATCACCTCCGGTATCGCCCGGGCATCGGCGGTGCTGATCCTCAACGCACACGACAGCGGATATCCGTTCGCCTGCTTGGAAAGCTCACTCATCAGCGCGACGAGGACAGCGGCATCCGCGGCACTGGCCGCAGACCGGCTCAGCCGCGAGCGGCCGCGGCCAGCCCGGATCGGTTTCGTCGGCACCGGCCTGATCGCCCGCCATATTTACGCATTCCTGGAGGCGACCGGCTGGTCCTTCGAGCGGATCGGGGTGCACGACCTTTCCTCGCAGCGGGCCGCCGAGTTCGGCGGGGAGCTGGAGAGCTCGGGCACCACGGGCAGCGTGGTCGTGCACGACAGCGCCGAGCAGCTGATCCGTGCCAGCGATCTGGTCGTCTTCGCCACCGTGGCCGGGAAACCGCACATCCATGACCCCGGCTGGTTCGGTCACGACCCGCTCGTCCTGCACGTGTCCCTGCGCGATCTCGCACCGGAGATCGTGCTCGATTCGGCCAACATCGTCGACGACATCGACCACTGCCTCAAGGCGGAAACCTCACCGCATCTTGCCGAGCAGCGCACCGGCGGCCGCGCCTTCCTGACCGGCACCCTCGACGAGGTCCTCACCGGACGAGTGCGCCCACCGGCCGACCGGACCGTGATCTTCTCGCCGTTCGGCCTCGGCGTGCTCGACCTCGCCGTCGGCAAGTACGTCTACGATCGGATCGCGGGTTCCGGCGCACTGCACGTGATCGAGGACTTCTTCCCCGGGCCGCGCCGGAAGGGTTAGCGCGGCCCGCCATCCGGTGCACAAGGAGACGATCGTGCCAGTCATCACCGCGCCCGAGAACTACAATGCGGAAGAGCTCTACGTCGACCTCCGCCCGAGTTTCGGGCAGCCGCTCTACTTGAAATGCGAGGGTTTCAACTTCGCGGGCTCGATCAAGCTCAAGGCCGCGACCGCGATGGTGGAGGCCGCCGAACGAGACGGCCGGTTGAACGCGGAATCGGTCCTCGTGGAGTCCTCCTCCGGCAATCTGGGTGTCGCGCTGAGCATGCTGGCGGCCAGCAAGGGATATCACTTCGTCTGTGTCACCGATTCCCGGTGCAACCTCGCCACCCGGCGCGCGATCGAGGCACTGGGCAATGACGTGCACATCGTCACCGAACCCACTCCGCGGGGCGGATTGCTCGGTGCCCGGATCGACCACGTCCGCGAACTCTGCGCCGCGGACGACCGCTACGTCTGGCTCGACCAGTACCGGAATCCGAACAACTGGCAGGCACACTATCGCAGCACGGCACCCGCCATCGCCCGGATGTTCCCCGACATCGACACGCTCTTCGTCGGTGCCGGAACCACCGGCACGCTGATGGGCTGCGCGCGGTATTTCCGCGAACGGCACCGGCCGGTCCGGATCGTCGCGGTGGACGCCGTCGGCTCGATCATCTTCGGTGGCACACAAGGACAGCGCAACCTGCCCGGTCTCGGCGCGAGTGTCCGCCCCGTGCTTCTCGATGAGTCCTATGTGGACGATGTGATCCTGGTGCCGGAACCCGACACCATCCGAGCCTGCCATCGCCTTGCCCACGCCGGGTTCCTGTTCGGCGGCTCCACCGGAACCGTGGTCAGCGGCGCCATCGGCTGGCTGACCGCGCACGGCCACGGGAGCGGCACAGCGGTCGCGATCGCCCCCGATCTCGGCGAGCGCTATCTCGACACCATCTATCAGACGAACTGGGTCCACGGCCTCTACGGCGAGGACGCCTGCGAATCCCGGCACCACGCGGACAGCTGAACCGCCCGCGGATTCCGGCGGGCGAGTACCCGGCTGGCCCGATGCCAGAAACCCGCCCGCACAGTGTCCGGCGCCTCGCCCGGACCGTATGCTGGAAAGCTGTCGGCGCGGTGTGGTCCTGGGGCCCCGCGAGGTTCGATGAACAATCTGGAGTGCCGGTCGTGCGTATCGGAGTTCTGCAGGCCACCGGCGATCCGGAACGGCCCGCGCGCAATCTCGCCGTGTTGCGCTCTGCCGCGGGCGACGCGTCCGCCCGGGGCTGCGGTGTGCTCGTCACACCCGAGCTGTTCCTGCCGGGCTATGCGCCGCGGCTGGTCGCCGGGAGGGACGGGGACGAACAACGGACCGCTGCTGCGGGGCTGGCCGCCGAGTTCGGGTTGCACCTGGTCGTCTCCACCGTTGAGCACGATGGTTCGAAGCGATACATTTCTGCGCATCTGTTTGCACCGAACGGTTCCCGGGTGTTGCGCTATCGGAAAACACACCTGTTCGGCGAGGAGAACGAGGTGTTCGACGCGGGCGATGCGCCGTCGGCCGTGGCCCGGATCGAGGGGATGGCCGTCGCCCTCGGTATCTGCTTCGACGTGGAGTTCCCGGAGTACGTCCGTGTCCTGGCCGATGCGGGGGCCGAGCTGTTGCTGGTGCCTACCGCGGTGCCCCGGCTGACGGCGGCCGAGGCGGAGCTCTACGAGGCCGATTTCGTCGTGCAGCGCATCGTTCCGGCGCGGGCGATGGAAAGCACCGTCGCGCTCGCGTATGCCAATCAGGCGCGCCCGGGCTTCATCGGCTCCAGCAGGATCATCGGACCGGCGGGCGATGTGCGGGCGAGCGCGGGCCGGGGTGGGCCGGAGCTGGTCGTGGCCGAGGTGGACGGGGTCGAGGTGGGGAGAGCCAGGGCGGTGCTGCCCTACTTGTCCGCGCGCCGTCCGCGGATCTACCGGGCCCCGGAGCCGGAATCGAGCCAGGGTGAGCTACCGGGGAGTCGGGTCGGTGTGCCGCGTACGGGCGCCTCGTCCGGTGCTGCACGGCTCCGCCCTGGCGAAATGTAATCCAGGGCTCGTCCGGTGCCCGGTTTTGTGGGAATTCCGGATGTAGATCTGTGTTTTGAGCTATTTCGGTGGGCGCGATATTAGGAAATTGCTGCACGTGCATTTACGGTTCGCGTTCGAGCGGGCACCGGGAGTGGCATTCGGCGCCTCGTTCGGCCTCCGGGTAGTGCTCGACCAGCTGTTTCGTTTGTTTCAACAGCGATACCGAACCTTCGGTGCGGCGCGTTCGCAGTGGGGGTTCGGGCGGCCACGAACTTCTGTTCGGGGCGCTCGAATTAGTTGACCATGCGAATCAGCTGTTCGTAGGATTGTGTTACCGATGCACCGTCGGGTGGGTTCAGTGAATGTGATATTCTTCAATGGAGGATCTCTTCATGGTCGGCGTCCGGACGCTTTCTTCGCTCGCCAATCGCGACACCGAGCTTGGTCGTGGTGCGTTGCCGAGTGCACGATCCGGAGATGTCGGTGACTTCGTCGAAGAAACCGATTCCTTGTTGGCGGTGGTCGACTCCGAGCTGCGGGTCAGCGGCGGAAATGCCGCGTTTCTCCGATGGTTCGGGCGTAAGGAAACGGACATGCTCGGCGAGCCGTTTCCCGAACTCGTGGCGACCGATCCGGCCTATCTGCGGGAGCGGCTGGGGCAGGTCGGTGACGGCCGGGCGCGGCGGTTGCGCGCCACGATCACCGGGCCGAGCCCCATTGGTGCCGGGCGCCTGACGATCGACGCCGTCCAGCTGCCCGCCGATGACGGGATGCTCCTGCTCACCCTGATACCGGCCGAATTCACCGGCAAAGGCCGGGTTTGCCTGGTCACGAGCCTTGAAGCGAAGATCCTGCAGGGTATGGCCCGCGGTCTGTCCAGTGTGCAGATGGCATCCCGGTTGTATCTGAGCCGCCAGGGGATCGACTACCACGTGGCCCGGCTGCAGCGGAGGTTCAAGGCGGGCAACCGTCTCGAACTGATCTCGCGCGCCTTCGCGGCCGGACTGCTCGACGCGACCAGCTGGCCTCCTCGGGTTCCGGAATCTCGCTTGACGATCTGATCCGGCGCACCGGCGGAACAATCCGCGCGGCGAGCTATGAATTTTATTCACCTTCACTTTTCTTTTTGTTGAACGGAAGTGCGCCGCGCCGTATCCGTTGAATGGTAAAAGCGTTCGGTTCGTGGTATGGGCAGTGACCGGTACGCAGGTGCCGGGAAATGTGAGGGATAACCCTCGCCGCACCGGAGCTCCCCTGGCCCGCCGGATGAGCACGCGATGAGATGACCGATGTGGGCGCTCGTACCTGGTACGTGCCGCCACATGAGGTACTGCGGTCGGCGGAGGGGCAGTGCATGGTGGACCGGAAAGACAGGATGCCCGGACTGGGGATGATCGGCCGGGATTCCGAACTGCGCTGGCTCGATGCGCGCCTGCGTCCCGGACGGTCGCGCCGCACGCCGGTCGTCGTGGTGGTCCGTGGGCCGATTGGTATCGGCAAGACCAGTCTGGTGGATGCCGCACTGGCCCGATGCGCGGACAGTGTGATCTGCCGGGCCACTGCCGTCCGGGGCGGGGAGGCCGGTCCGGAGCTGTTCGCCGCCCTAAGGGAAGCGGGTGTCCGGCAGCCGGAACTCGACCCCGGGGCGTTCGAGGACTGGTACACGGATTTCACGGTATGGGCCCGGAATCGCACCGGCGTCGTGCTGGTGGTCGATGACGTGCAGTGGTGCGAGGAACCGACACTGCGCTGGTTGGGCTTGCTGGCCAGAAGGGCGGCCGGGCTGCCGCTGCGGATCGTCCTGGTGCGCACGAGAAAGGCGGCTGATGCCCGGGTCCCGGATCTCGAGTGCTGGTATGGCACCGAGACGCTCGATCTCGGCGGATTGCCGGAGCAGGCGGTGAGCCAGCTGGTGACCGCCGCCGATGGGGGAGCAACGGAGTCGTTCGTGCGGTACTGCCTCGAGCGCACCGGTGGTAACCCGCTGTTGCTTGGCCAGCTGCTCGTCGAGGAAAACGGCCCGCCATCCGGGAGGTCGGCCGTGGGTTCGCTGCTGGATCGCCTGCCGGACTATGTGCGACTCGTCGGCCTCGCGGTGGCCGTGCTCGGCGGCCGGGAGCTGTTCCTGGTGGCCCGGCTGGCGGAAGTGCCGGTGCACACGGCGGAGACGGCCGTCGGCATGCTGCGCGCCCAGCAGATACTCGCTCCTGAAGGACTGGAGTTCCGGAACGAGTCCGTACGTGCGGGTCTGCTCGATGGCGCCGGGCCCACGGAGCTGGCCCGGTTGCGGCGGGCGGCGGCGACGTTGTTGAGCGATGCGGCCGAGCCCGCCGAGGTGGTGGCCGAGCAGGTACTCCAGCTGGCGGAACCGGAACCGTGGATGGTGGACCTGTTGTGCGATGCGGCAACCGTGGCGAGCGAACGGGGAGCGCCGGACACCGCGCTGCGCTACCTGAGATCGGCCGCGGCAGCCCGGCCCGAGGATGTGGACCTGCTCGTTCAGCTGGCCGAAGCCGTTGCGCGGGTGGAACCGGGCAACGGCTTCGAGCTTCTGCAGCACGCGCTCGAACGGGAAAGCGATCCGGTCAAGCGGGCCGATATCGCGGTGCGGCTCGGCAGGCTGGCCCTGGTCGTACGCCGGTGCGGCACCGCGGTGCGCGTCCTGGAGGACGAACTGACCCGGTTGGACGAGGACCTGCGGCCACCGGTGCAACGGCACCTGCATGCCCTGCTGGGGCTGGTGGGTATCGAGCACCGGGACAGCGTGGAAAGACTCGACTCCTGGCTGCGTGCCGACCACGTCCGCCCGCGGGCCGGTCTGGCCGAGGCCGGTCACTTCGCGGTCCGCGCGGTGGTCGCCGCCCTCGAGGGAGTCGAGCCGGAACAGGCCGCGGACTGGGCTTCGCGCGCGATCCGCCGCTGCGACGCGACGGTGGACGACTCGCCGGTGAGCGCCGCCGTGCTCGCGCTGATGCTGGCCGACGAGGTGGACCTGGCTCACGGCAAGCTGACCGAAGTGATCGACCTGGTGCCCGCCAAGCGTGGCGAGTACCTGGCGTTTCGCGGGCTGGTGAGTCACTGGTGCGGGAACCTGACCGGTGCGGGCGCCGACACCGAACGGGCCTACGCGCTCGCTTCCCAGGAGGCGGGCCGTAGTGCGGCGGTGGTGCCCCGGATCGCGCTGGCGACCGTGCTGGTCGAACAGGGCGAGGCAGGTGAGGCGGACCGGGTTCTGCGCGAGACGGACAGTATGCAGCTGCTCGAACATACCGTGCTGCGTCCGTGGTTCGAACTGATCGACGCACGGGTGCGCTGGGCGCTCGGCGAGCAGGATACCGCGCTCGTACTGTTCAACCGGTGCGCGGAAAGCCTCGCCGAGGTGGGCATCACCAACCCCTTGCTGGCTCCGTGGTGGTTCGAGGCCGTGTGCCTGCTCACGGATGCGGGGCAGCACGAGGAGGCGGCGGAACTGGCCGCCTATGGTGCCGCCCCGGCGCTGCGGTGGGGTACTCCCCGGGCGATCGGCATGGCCCGGCTCGCCGAGGGAATCACCGCGGAGCCCGGAGAACGGGTCGGACTGCTCGAGCAGGCGTGCGGCACGCTTGCCGAATCACCGGCACGGCGAGAAGCCGCACTGGCGGAGTTCGAACTCGGCCGCGCGCTGATCGATGTCGGCGAGCTGGGCGCGGCGCGGCAGCGGCTGCGCCGGGCCACGCGGGCCAGCTTGCGTCTCGGTGATCGGCAGCTACCGCGGCGGGCGCGCCAGGCGGCCGCGGCGGCGGGCATTCCCCGGCAGGAGTCGCCCCTGGCCTCGCTGAGCCCGGCCGAACGCCGCTCGGTGGAACTGGCCGGGCGCGGGGTGAGCAACCGGGTGATCGCCGAGCGGCTGTTCGTCACGGTCCGGACCGTGGAGACGCACCTGACGAGTGCCTATCGCAAGCTGCAGGTCACCAGCCGGGTCGAACTGGCGACGGCGCTCGGCCAGCCACCGGACTGCGTGGAGTGGACGGGGACGAGCCGGTGAACACCGCCAGAACACCCGAAACGAGGACGACCGCACACCTGGTGGAGCGGGAGACCGAGCTGCGCGCGATCACCGAGCTGATCGAGGACCTGGAACATGGCCGCGGTGGCCCTGCCCAGGTGATCGGGCCGCCGGGAACCGGACGGACGGCGCTGCTCGAGCGGGCCGCGCAGCTGGCCGCCGAGCGGGGACTGCAGGTGTTCACGGCCCGCGGTTCGGTCACCGAGGCGGCCCTGCCGTACGGCGTGCTGTCCCAGCTGCTGAGTGAAGTGCCGGAGCTGACCGGTGTCTCGTGGCTGCCGCGGCTCCTCGAGGACGGCGCGGACGCCACGATCGTGCAAGAACTGCTCTGCCTGCGAATGCTGGAGTCCGCCCGGCGCCGTCCGGTGCTGCTGGTGGTCGACGACGTCACCCTGATCGACGAGCAGTCTGCGGCCTGGCTCTCGGTGCTGCGGCGCCGCCGGGCCGGAGTGCCGATCGTGCTGCTGGGAGCCCAGGCCGGCTTGCCCGCCGCGGATGGTGGCCTCGACCCGCTGTCGTCCGCGGAGGTGCCCGGTGAGCGGCAGCGGGTGGTACGCCTCGGACCGCTCAGCCAGACCGCGGTGCACAGTGTGGTGGGTTCGGTGCCCGCGCCGCGGCCCCCCGCCGAGGAGCTTTACCAGGCCACCAGGGGGAATCCGGCGCTGCTGGCCGAAGCGCTGACCCGCTCCGCCAGCGGCGGGTGCGGCGAAGCGGGGATCGGCACCCTGGTCGCGGACACCCGGCGGACGAACGTGCTGAGTCTGCTCGCGCGACTGCCCGCGGACCTCGCCGCCCTGGTGCGGACGATCGCGGTGGTGGGCACCGCGGACGAAACCTGCCTGCGTCCGCTCGTCGGCCCGCTCGGTATGACGATCACCCGTGCGCTGGCCGTACTGACCGAGCTGGGCCTGCTGGGAACGGACCGGCGCGAGCCGATGGACCCCGAGCTCGCGACCTGGGTGCTGGCGGCCACCGGTCAGCACGACCGGGACCGGATCCGGCGCAGCGCCGCGGAACTCGGGCACCGCAGGGCGGTCCCGGAGGCCGAGATCGCCGAACTGCTCGTGGACGCTCCGCCGATCGGCCAGACCTGGGCGCTGGAGGCCCTGCAACTGGCGGCCCGCCGTCGCCGGGAGGCGGGCGACCATGCGAGCGCGGCCCGCTACTACCGCCGCGCGCTGGCCGAACCGGCACCGGAAGGCACGGCGGCGCGACTGCGCCTGGACCTGGCCACCGTGGCGGCGAGTTCCTGCCCGTTCACCGGTGAGCTGCGCCTGGCCCGGGCGATTCCGGCCAGCGCGGACCAGGAATCCGTCCGGACGAGGTTGTCCGCTGCGGACCTGTTGCTGCTGCACGGGCGGCCGGAGAACGCGACGCAGGCGCTGGCCGGGTTCGACGCCGCTGCCTGTGGTTCCCGGGAGCACGCGGACCTGATCGCCCTGCACTGGCTCGCCGAGCCCGGCGGTCCCGGTTCGGCGAGCCTCGGCGTGCCCGCGGTGACCGAGGTGGACCCGGCGCAGATGAGTCCGGCACAGGCGGCCGTTGCGGCGTGGCTGACCATGGCCGCGGGCCGTGATCTCCGCATGGCCCGCCTGCTGGCGCAGCGGGCCATGGGGACCGGGAAAGACGAGCCGTCGTTGTACGGGCCCCGCTTGGTGTTGGCGATGACCTTCGCCCAGACCGACGATGTCCTCACCGCTGCCTCGGTCTACGACGGGGTGATCGCCGCGGCCTCGGCGGCGGGTGCGCGGGTCCCGGTGGCGCTCGCCCTCACCGGTCGCGCGTGGATCGATCTGCTGCGCGGACGGGTGCGGGCGGCCGAGGACGCGCTGGCCGAGGCACGAGGGCTGATTCCGCCGGAGGGCAGGCCGCCGACCGTGGCCGGTGCGCTGAGCACGATCGCGATCGGCGCCGCGCTCAGCCGGGACGACCTGGTGGCTGCTCAGCAGGCGGCGGACGAGATCGACCGGGCCACCGAGTCCGGCGCCGTGACCCCGCTTCTGCTGTTCATGCTCGGCCTGCTGGAGCTGGAACTCGAACAGCATCAGGGTGCGCTACGGCTGTTCGAGGAATGCGGGCGCCGCATGCACGCCTTCGGCTGGCTCAATCCCGCCCTGGTGCCCTGGCGCTCGCAGCTGGCGGTGGCCGCACAGGCACTCGGCGACGAGCAGACCGCCGCCGCGATGATCAAGCAGGAGTGGCGGCTGGCCCAGGCGTGGGGTACCCAGACCGTGATCGGGCGCACCCAGCTCGGCGCGGGTATCGCCGAAGGGTCGGATGACGTGGTGTTCGGGCTGACCCAGGCGGTGAACGCGCTCCGGTACTCCCCGGCCAGGGTGCTGCACGTCGAGGCGTTACTGCTGCGCGCCGCGGCACAGCTGGACCGTGGCCAGACCGGCGGAGTCGCTCGGGAGCTGCGGGAGGCGGAACGGTTGGCCGCCGCCTACCAGCTCGGCTGGGCCCGGCCGCGGCTGGCCGAACTGAAGAGCCGGCTTGCCGAACGCCCGCGCCCCGAACCGAACCACCGCGCCGTTCTCCGGCGCTGGCGCTCGCTGAAACCGGCGTCCGCGGAGCTCGTCCGGCGGGTGCTGGCGGATGCCTCGAACGCCGATCTGGCCGCCGAACTGGGCATCACCAAGCGCGCCGTGGAGCTGCGACTGACCTCCATCTACCGGCAGCTCGAGGTGACCGGAAGAGCCGAGCTCCGTGAGCTCTTCGCGGCACTGGACAAGGAGCTCTGATCGGGCGTGACCATGATCGAGCGCGATGACCGGCTTGCTTCGATCGGCACCGCCATCGCCCGGGTCCAATCGGGTCACGGGGAGCTCGTCCTCATCCGGGGCGGGTTCGGCACCGGCCGCTCCGCCCTGCTGCACGCGGCGGGTGAAGAGGCGACGGCCCAGGGCCTGCGGGTCGTGTGGACCGTGACGACACCGCCGGAGCGCGAGATCGACTACGGCCTCGCCCGGCTGCTCCTGAACCCGTTGCGGGAGGCGGGTCTTTCCGGCGAGCTTCCCGAACAGGCGCGGCTGGATCAGCCGGTCTCCGCGATGCCGGTCAGCCCGCAGCATGCCCACCTGGTGCTGCACGAACTGCTGGGGGTGATCACCGAGGCGGCCTCGCACGGTGGTCCGCTCGCGCTGCTCGTCGACGACCTGCAGTGGGCGGACGCGGCCTCGTTGCGCTGGCTCGCCTACCTCGCCAACCGGATCGCCCGGCTGCCCGTGCTGCTCGTGGTGACCCTGCAGGACGGGGCGGACAGCTCCGAGGAGATGGTGCTCGAGGACCTGGTCCGTACCGCGGGACGGCGGCTGCACGCCACCGCGCTTTCGGTGGATGCGGTGCACACCTACCTCGCCGCGCGGTGCCCGGAAGCCCCGGAGCGGGTGTTCACCGAGGCCTGTCATGCGCGCACCGGCGGACTTCCCGCGCTGCTGGACGCGCTGGTGGGGGCCATGGCCGAACAGGGATTGCGCCCGGTCGCCGACTCGGTGACCGAACTCGCCGCGCTGCGCCCGGCTTCGGCGGCGACCCGGCTGGCGCGCTGCCTGGACGCCCAACCGGCGGGCGTCGGCACAGTGGCCAAGGCCATGGCGGCGCTGGGCGAGGAGACCGAGGCCGAGGTGATCGGTGAGGTGGTGGGGCTCGACCGGCCGGACCTCGATGCCGTGCAGCATGCGCTGCGCAGGCTCGCGCTGGTCCAGGAACCGGCTGCCGATGGGCGGTTGCGGTTCCGCGGCACGCTGACCGGGGAACTGATCGCGGAGCGGCTGACCGCGGCCGAGCAGGACGGGCTGCACTTCCGCGCCGCGAAAGTCCACTACCGGCTCGGCAGGCCGGTGCAGCAGGTCGCGCGGGAGCTGCTGGCGACGATAGCCGAGCCGAGACCGTGGGCGGCCGGGGTGCTACGGATCGCGGCCCGGGTCGCGCTGGCCGAGGGGGAGCCGCGCGTGGCGGCCCAGTACCTGCGGCATGCCCTGGCTCATCCCGATTCCGACCGGGCGGAGTTGCTGGTGGATCTCGCCAGGGTGGAACGGCGCCACGATCTGCCTGCCGCGCGCAGACACCTGCATCAGGCACTGGAAATGCTGGGTAGTCCGGTGAGCCGGGCCTCCGCGCTCTGCGTGCTTCCGGTGCTGGCCGGGCCCGAGCCGGCCTCGGATGCCGAGCCGATCCGGCGCTGCCTCGGGGAGCTGCGCGGTTGCCGGGGCCGGGGCACGGCCGAGGCGGCGCTGCGCCTGGAAGCGCGCCTGCGCTATCTGGAACGGGATACGCCGGGGGCCGGTCCGGAGGCGGCCGAGCGGCTGGCCGAACTCGGCCCGGAACCGGCCGGGAAGTCCTCCGCGCAACGCGAGCTGGTGGCGGTGCTGGTGTATCTGGCGGCCACGACAAGCGCGATACCCCGGGAATCCGCCGTGGCGCTCGCCCAGCAGGTGCTGGCAAGGGAACCGGGTTCCCCGGAGCAGATGTACACGGCGCTACCGCTGCTGGTGCCGCTGCTGACGCAGGCCGATGCGATCGAGGGCGTCGAATCATGGCTGGCGGCGGCCTGCGGACCGGAGGACACCCCGGACGTGCCGAACGCGGTGGCGTGGACCGGGCAGGTGCTGCTCGCGCACGCCGCGGGCCGCTTCGGCGAGGCGCGGGAACGGGCGCTGGCGGTGCTGACCGTGGAACCCTCGGCGCGCAGCCGGCTCACCTCGGTGGTGCTGTGGGTGCTGACCGAGATCGTCGTCGAGCGGCGGACCCCCGAGCTCGCGCGCCGGATCATCGAGTACTGCGAGCCGGACCAGGATCCGTGGCTGAGGTCGCTGACCCACGGCGGGCTGGCGCTTGCCGAGGGAAATCTGGTGCTGGCGCTGGAGTACTTCCAGGACTGTGCGCACCAGCTGGAGTCCGCCGGGTGCACCAGGGTCGCCCTGCCGCCGGTGCGCGGGCGGATCGCCACGCTGCTCGCCGCCACCGAACAGCCCGAACAGGCCGAGGCGATCGCGCAGGAGGTCGTGGCCCGGTCGATGTCCTGGGGCGCCACGGCGGCGATCGGCAGGGCGCTGCGGATCAGGGCGGCGCTGCTGGACCGGGACGAGGATGCGGTGCCCCTGCTGCGCGAGGCGGCGGAGATGCTGGAGGGTTCGGCCGACCGGCTGGAACTGGCCCGGGTGCTGTTGCTACTGGGGGAGCGGGAGACCGGAGCTCGCGCGCGGGAGTGCCTGAAGCGAGGCCAGCGGCTCGCCGCCGAGTGTGACGCCCAGTGGCTGTTGCGCCCGGACGGCGTCGAGCTGGTCCCGAGCGGTTCCCTGACGGCCACCGAGCAGCGGGTGGTGGAACTGGCGGTGGCGGGTGGCCGCAACCGGGAGATCGCCGAACAGCTGGCGGTGTCGGTGCGTGCGGTGGAGAAGCATCTCACGAGTGCCTACCGGAAACTCGGAATCAGCAGCAGGGCCCAGCTGGCGCAGGCACTGAGCGGGCACCGGGCGGGCTGATGGCTGTGGTCCGCCCGGCTCAGTGGGGGAACACAGGTGTGTCGAAGTGCCCCTGCAGCCACGCCGTGGTCAGCTCGACCCGGGAATGCCGCCCGGTGGATTCGAACAGCGTGGTCAGCCGGGCCTCCACGCGCTTTTCGCTGATCTGGAGGGTCGCCGCGATCTGGCGGTTCGTGCGCCCGCCCGCCACCAGCTCGGTGATGCGCCGCTCCAGCGGGTCGAGCGAGGTCCGGTCCGCGCGGTCCTGCGGGATCGCGATATCGCGGCGGGACAACAGCTCCGTGATGCGCGCCGTCTCCTGGACCGCGCCGAGCTGAGTCAGGATGCGGTGCGCCTCGAGCAGCCAGCGCCGCGGTTCCGGGCTCAGCTCGCCGAGCAGTCCGCAGGCATCCGCGTAACGGAAGGCATTACCGGATTCGTGGGCCAGTTCGACTCCGGCGCGCACCGCCTCCAGGTCCCGCCGCGCCGAGCCACCGTGCACCAGCAGCATTTCCCGCACGGTGGGGACCGGGCGGCGCTCGGCGAGTTCTTCCAGTGCGGCGAGGGCCCGTTGGACGACGCCTTCGTCCCCCGCCGCGCGCGCGTAGTTCAGCAACCGTCCCAGCAGGAACTCGATGCCGATCTGGGCTCCCTTGGCCCGGCAGTCCTCGTAGTCCTGCCAGCCCTGCTCGACCGCCCGCGCCATCCCCTCGGTGAACCGGCGCCGCGCACAGCCGACGCAGGCCAGGTAACTGGCGGGGACCTCGGCAAAGGCCCGGTGTTCCAGCCACTGCTCCGCACGGTCGAGTTCGCCGCGCTGGGCGCTGATCTCCGCGGCCGCCACCGCGTAGAACTGATGCTGGCGCGGCACCGTCCACAGGTGATCGCCCTCCAGCTTGCGGGCCAGTGAGAGCGCGGCGTCCCATTCGCCGAAGTGGTAGGCCCGTCGGAGGGCGTGCCAGTCCGCGGCGAACCCGCTCGGCGGCGGGGTATAGCGCTCGGGGTGCAGTTCCTTGAGGACGTTGACGAAGTCCATGAAACCGGCGGCTTCGTTCGCCTCGGTGTTCGCGGCGTGATCCTCGGGAAGACAGGCGAGCAGCACCTCGGCGCCGAACGCGAACAGTTCCTCCTCGCTTGTTCCGTACTCCTCGCCCAGGATCCGCAGGTTCGCCGCGGAGGTGCCCCGGTCTCCCCGGCCGACGGCGTCGAGCAATTCCCGGGCGGCGGTGTGCGCGAGGGCACCGGCCAACGGACGGACGAGGTCCAGCTCGTAGAGCCGGTGTTCGTGCGCCAGCGCCGCGAGCCAGTAGACCAGCGCGGTCACGATCAGCTCGGCGGGGAGGCCGGGCCGGGAAAGGCGTGCGGCGCTGACGCCGGCGAGTTCATCGGCGAGCCGGTCGTAGCGCCCGGCCGCGAAACTGTCGGCGAGCACCGTCTTCAGCGTCGCGCGGTGGCGTGGGTCCTCCGCTGGCAGAGCCCGGATCACGGCCGTGCGGTAGCGGTGTGCGGCCTCGGCGTCGATGCACTCCCGCGCGCCCGCGAGCAGGATGCCGACGGCCTCCTCGTCCAAGGTGGCCGGTGGCAGCTCGGCGAGATGGCGGGCGATCCGTTCCGGTGCCACTGGACCGTCCTGCCGGTGCAGCTCCAGCAGCCGGTGCGCGATCCTGCTGTGCAGGGTGCGGCGCCAGCGGAGCCCGCGATCGGTGCGCAGCCGCTCGGCGAGCGCGGGCACGGCGAACTCGACCGCGCCCGCCGCGCCGAGTCGCAGGATTCCGGCCCGCACCAGATCGTCGAGTACCCGTCCGGCCGTAGGCAGCGACAACCCGGCCGATGTGGCGAGCTCGGAGAGGCCGTCGATGTCGGGGACGCCCCGTTCGCTGAGCACCGCGACGGCCGCGGCGAGCCGGCGCGCGGCGAGACCGAGGCCGCGCAGCCGCAGCAGCAGCGGATGACCAGGCGGCAGCGCGATCGGGATGTCGATGCCGCCGAGGCAGACGTGGCCGTCGATGACCTTGAGGCGGTCCTGGGCACGCAGGTCGGTGACGGTCGCGAGGACCGTGGCGGGATTGCCGAACAGCGGCCCGAGGGCGGCTCCGAGCGCGTCCACGAATCGGGGATCGCTCGGCGTGGGTTCGGCGGGTGTGGTCCAGGCGGGCAGTAGCGCGGTGGTCTCGGCCTCGGTGAGCGGACGCAGCTCGATGATGCCGTCCGCGAGGGGGTGCAGCGCAGTGTCCGGGCCTTCGGGACGGGTGAGCACGGTCGCCACGGTGCTCACCCCGGCCGGGCGCGCCCCGTCGGCGACAAGGGACACCGTCGCCGCCGCTTCCGGAGGGAGCAGGTCGAAATCGTCGAACTGCAGCACGATCCGGCCCGATTCGGCGAGCGTGCCGAGTACGCTGAGCAGGTCGTTCGCGAGCGGGACCGGATGCGGTTCGGTAGCGAGCCGCCCGCGCAGCCGCGCCACGGTGCTGTGCAAGCTGATCAGTTCCGGCTGTGCGAGTGCGGTGTTCAGGTTGTCGATCAGGTCGGCGAGCCGGAGCAGGGCGCTTCCGGGGTCGTCGCGGACGGGGACCGAGAGCACCGTGACACCGCGGCGGCGACGGTCGGACAGCGCGGCCAGTGCCCGGCTGCGGCCGGATCCCGTGGCACCGCTCACCACCCAGATCTCGCCCGGACCGGTGAACAGCGCGCCGAGTGCGGTGAGTGTTTCCTCGGGTCCCGCGTGTGTGATGTTCGTGGCACTCATGTCCGTCCTCGGTTCGGTTCCACCAGTACATCGGATAGCACACGCAGCGCCGCAGGCGGGATCCGGATCGGCTGGACCCGGGCTGCTCGACTCCCGCGGCGGATATCCGCTACTTTCGGAAACTGTTCCGGTACGGACACGCACAGTGGGCATGTCAGAGTTGTCGATACGGGGGTCGAGTGGACGCCGAGCAGGACGGCACTGTGCTGACCGTGTTCGCCGGGGAACCGGGCAGCGGCCGCAGTACGGCGCTCGAGCGGCACATCGGGGAGACGGCGGGTTCGGCGACCGTGCTGGTGCTGCGGTTGACCGAAGCCGACCGGGAGCTCGCGTTCGGCGCGGTGTTCCGGCTGCTCAACCGGCTCGTGGAGAGTGACCCTTGGCGGGTCCGCCCGGTACGGGCGATGCTGGCCAGGGAGAGCGCGGTCGCCGGGCAACGGCCGGAGGCGCTGGCCGCAGTGGCGAGCGCGGTGCTGCCGCTGCTGCGCGACGGCGGCCCGCTGGTGCTCGCCGTCGACGATGCCCAGTGGCTGGACGAGAAGAGCGCGCGGCTGCTCGATCCGCTGCTGCGCGATCCCGTGGTGGGCTCCCGGATCTCGGTGGTGGCGACGGTTTCGCTGACCGGCGGCCGGGAACCGGACCCCGGAGTGGGCGCGGCATTCACCCGGCTGCGGGCCGAGGGCCTGGCCCGGCTGCGGCTGCTGCGGCCGCTGTCCCGATCCCGGGCGCGGTCGCTGATCGCCGCGCTGATCTACGCGCAGCCCAGTGGCGATCTCGTGGACGAGTTGCACACGGCCGCCCGGGGCAATCCGGCCGCGCTGACCGCACTGGTCAACGGGTATCGCGCGGCGGGGGCGCTGCAGGTCGTGGACCGGACCGCCTACCGCTCCCACTGCGCCGATTCGCCGGTCGGCACCGAGGAACACTCGCTGCTGCGCGCGGTGACCGGTGCGGGAACCGAACTGCGCGAGCTCGCCGAAGCGTCGGCCGTGCTCGCCCCGCTCGGCGGGCAGCTGGTGCCGGTCGCGGCTGTCGCCCTCGGCCGCGCGGCAACCGCGGTCGCCGAGGCAGTGGACCTTCTCCTCGCCCGGCGAGTGCTGGTCCGGCACCGGGACGGCGGGTATCGGTTCCGGGTCCCCGCCGTCCGGGACGCGCTGTTCGTCCGGCTCGGGCCCTACGCCGCGCGAAACCTGGCCGCCTGCGCCGTGCGCGCGGTGCGCGAACAGGACCTGCGCGTGCCGGAGGAGGTGCTGCTCGACTGGATCGCCCAAGCCGGGGCATTCGTGGATGCGCGGCATGCCGCCCCGTCGCTGCTGGAGCAGGGCGGCCGGGTGCTGCTGACCGACGGGCCCAAGGCGGAGCGCTGGCTCAGCGCGGCGGCGGCGCGGGCGAGGACCCCGGACCAGCGGGCCGGGGCGCTGTTGCTGCTCAGCGCGGCACGGGCGGTGCACCACCGGCACTCCGCGGCAGGCGACTGTGCGTTCCGGGCGCTCTCCGAGCATGGCGCGGACCTGGAGCCGGTCCAGCTGCAGGAGCTCTCGATCGTGTACCTGACGGGGCTTTCCGAGCAGCAGAAGTCCCAGGAACTGGCCGAGATCGCCGAGGAGGGTTCCGCGGTCCTGCCACAGGACCCCGCGCCGTCGGCGGTCACCAAGGCCTATGCGCTGATCATGTGCGGGCGGTGGAAGGACGCCCGGGAGCTGCTCGCCCGGCTGCGGGAGGTGTGGAGCCGGAGCAATCCGGTCACCACCGATTTCGGGACGATGTTCCTCGCCTCCTGTGAGGTGGTGGCCGGGAACACGGCGCCGTTGTACGCGCTGCTGGAGGATCCGCGGTTGTGGCGGGCCGGCCAGTTCCCGAGCTACTGGCTGGAGGAACGCCGCTTCGAGTTGGACATGCTGCTGCAGCTCGGTGAGCGCGGGCACACCGAGCAGCGGATGGCCGATGTCGGGCTCGATACCGAGCACCTGTCCGGTATGGATCGGTTCCACCTGAGTCACCTGGCGGGGGACTGGCGGGAGGCCCTGGAATTGGCGCATCGGGCGATGCTGCAGGGCGTCAGTTCGGCGCCGACCGCGTACAGCACGATGGTGCAGGGAACGATCGGGATATTGACCGCGCAGGGCTGGCTCGTGCGGGCGCGGGCGTTGTTCGACTACGGCCGCACGCTTCCTCTCGAGCACGTGATCCAGCAGGCCGGGTCCACCGTGCTCCGCGAATCGGGCGACACCGAGGGCGCCGAGCAGCTGTTGTTCGCGGCCGCCCGCAGCGCCGAACAGGGTGACTATCTGCTCGGCACCGAACAGTTGTGGACCGACCTGGCCCGGTCGGCACTGCGGCGGGGCGAGCACGGCGAGGCCGAGCAGTGGGTGCAGCGCTCGGCGCATGCGGCGAAGCGGATGGGTACCGCCCGAGCCCGGCTTTACCACCTGCTGGCGGTCGCGGCGGTGCGCGGCGATCAGCACGCGGCGCACGAGGCGGTGGAGATCGCCGAGGAACGCCGGGATGTGCCGCATGAGGCGGCGATCGCTTTTGCCTACGCGGGCCTTGCCGGGTACCGGACCGAGCGGATGTTGCGTGCCTCGTACGAACTGTGCGGGGTGGTCGGCGCCTGGTTCTGGCGCGCCCGGCTGCGCACCCTGTTGCGGGAGCGCGGATTCGCGGGCCCGGGCCGGGCGGAGGCCACCGCGGAGAACGAGCGGTTGCTGGCGATCCTGGTCGCGGAGGGGCTGACCAACCAGCAGCTCGCCGTGGTGCTCGGTACCAGTGAGAAAAGCGTCGAGGGGCGGCTGACCCGGTTGTTCTCCCGTACCGGGTTCCGTTCGCGGGTCGAACTGGCGGCGGCGATCCTGACCGGGGAGTACACGTTCTGAGCGGTCGCACCCGGGTTCACCGTGGCTGGTCCGCCTCCCGGCCCGGAGTGTCCAGCGGGTTCTCGATCAGCTTCGGCACGCGCCGCAGTGTCCGCAGGGCCGTCAGGGACAGCACCACCATCACCACGGCACTGCCGAGCATGCTGGCGCGGATGCCGCCGACGAAGGACTGTTCCGCGG
The DNA here is from genome assembly GCF_000737195.2 of Sciscionella sediminilitoris. Taxonomy (GTDB): domain Bacteria; phylum Actinomycetota; class Actinomycetes; order Mycobacteriales; family Pseudonocardiaceae; genus Sciscionella; species Sciscionella sediminilitoris. Next base: position 6,802 of record NZ_JALM01000081.1, on the reverse strand, counting down.
CCAGCCGTACCGCGCTCGCCACCGGCTCCGGAAGGCCCGCGGCCACCGCGGCGGTCGCGCTGAACGATTCCTGGACCCGCGCGGCGAGGTCCGCGGGAACGCTGTCGGGCAGCACCAGCCGCGCCTGGTACACGGCGGTGAGCACGCTTCCCACCACCGCGATCCCCAGTGACCCGCCGAGCTCGTAGGCCGTGGTGGAGATCGAGGCCGCCGCCCCCGCGCGGTCCCTGGGCACCGTGCCGAGGATCGTGTCGCCGGTGACCGTGAGGGTCAGGCCCGCCCCCGCGCCGAACGCCACCTGCGAGATCATCACCAGGGTGAAGTCCGAATTCGTGGTCACCGCACCGTAGAGCCCGAATCCGAGCGCGGCAAGGGCCAGCCCGCCGGAGACCGCCCAGGCGCGGCCGAACTGCCACACCACCTTCGCCGCGAGCACACCACCGGCCAGGAGCGCGGCAAGGGCACCCGGTACGAAGGCCAGACCGGAGCGCAGTGGATCCCAGCCGAGCACGAGCTGGAAGTACTGGCTGTTGATCAGCGCGAACGCGGACATGGTGAACACCGAGATCAGGTTCGATCCGACGGAGGCGGCGAATCCGCGGTTGCGGAACAGCTCCAGGTCGATCAGGGGTTCCTCGAGCCGGTGCTGGCGCCGGGCGAACACGATCAGGCAGATTCCGCCGACGGCGAAGGCCAGCAGCACATCCAGGCTCCACGGTCCGGCGTAGAAGACGGATTTGAACGCGTAGACGATCCCGATGATGCCGACGATGGAGAGCAGCACGCTGAGCGGATCCAGCCGCAGTTTCCTGCTGCTGCGGGATTCCGGGACCATCCGGGCGGCGAGCAGCACCACCGCGGTGACCGGGACGTTGACCAGGAACACGGTGCCCCACCAGAAGTGGTCCAGCAACAGGCCGCCGACGATGGGGCCGATCGCGAATCCCGCCGCGGACACCCCGGAACTCGCCCCGATCGCCGCCGTCCGCGCGCGCTGGGTGGTGAACACCGCGCGCAGCAGCGAGGTGGCCGAGGGCAGCACCGCGGCGCCCGCGACACCGAGCAGCGCACGTGCCCCGACGAGCATCCACACCGAAGGCGCGTAGGCGGCCAGGAGTGAGCCGCCCGCGAACGTCGTCGCGCCGATGATCAGCATGCGGCGCCTGCCGAAGCGGTCACCGAGGTTGCCCATGGTCACCAGCAGCCCGCCCATGGCGAAGCCGTACACATCGGCGATCCAGAGCAGTTCCTCGGAGGTCGCGCCGAGCTGGGCGGTCAGCGCGGGAATGGCCAGGTGCAGCACGGTCATGTCGATCGCGACCATCAGCTCGGCCAGGCAGGCCACGAAGATGGTCGCGATCTTGTCCCTCCTCGGTGTCATACCGGTACCGCCCTGCTGAGTCGGGGACGTGGTGCGGGGGAGAGGACGGCTCGGAGATCGGCGCGCAGCAGCTCGAACCGGCCGGTGAGGCCCGGTAATCGGTGCAGCAGGTGATCCGGTCCGGCGACCAGGATCCGCGCGATGCCGAGCCGGGAGAAACGCCCGACCAGTTCGGGCAGCCGCACCGCGGTCACCGTCGATTCCAGCAGCAGCCCGGCAACCGCGCCGCCGGTGCGAAGCGGCTCCCCGTCCTGGTCGGACACGATCGGCAGGGCGGGATCGGCGAACGTGAATTCCGTGAAGATCTCCGCCAGCTCCTCGCGCAGCGGGCCGAGTGCCCGGGCATGGGCGGCCGGGCGCATGGTGGTCAGCGCGTACCCCCCGGCGGCCCGGACCCGCCGCACGAACTCCTCGAGCCGGTTCTCCCGCAGGGTCACCAGCTGCACGTCCTGGTCGAACCGGCCGGACAGTTCGTACTCGCCGAACCCGTCGAGCACGTCCGCCAGCACCGGATCGGGTACGCGCACGACGAACTGGCTGACCAGATCCTGATGCGCGCGGGTGAAGTAGTCCCGCTCCTGCCGGGCGACCCTGGTGATCAGCCGCACCAGCTCCGCCAGCGGCAGCGCCCCGGAGCGGACGACGGCGGCGCGCTGCCCGAAGCTCGCCCCGCCGACGGCGACCGGATCCAGGCCGTGTTCCTGCTCGGCCCGTTCGGCGACCGCGAGACAGGCGAGCACGAACGCGAGCTGGGTGTGTTCGGTGTACTCCTCGCCTTCCGTGGCGAGCGGGTCCAGCAGGGAATGACCGAGGGACTGTTCCGCCACCCCGAGCAGTCGTCTGGCGCGGTGGTCGATGACGAGGAACCGCCCTAGTTCCCCGGCACGGGCCGGGCCCATGCCGGGGAAGAGGAGAGCATCGGAAGTAGCGTCCATGGTGTCCTTCCCGTTGCGTGGCTGCGTCCCGCTATTCGGTCGTGGCCAGCCGCTCGATCTGGTCGCGATCGGGTTTTCCGTTGCGGTTCAACGGGAACCGTTCGGTGACGAGCACGCGGTTCGGTTGTTCGGCCGGTGGCAGCACATCGCAGATCCGCGCACGCCAGTAGTGCGCGTCCTGCTGCGCGCCGTCCTGGACGACGAACACCAGGCTCGATCCGCGCCGCTGGTCGGGAAGCGCGATGATCGCCGCCGAGCAACCGCTCTCGGCCAGCCGGTGCTCGATCATCGCGGGGTGCAGGGTGTGGCCGTTGCGGTGCACGGCGCGTTTGCGGCCCACGACGAACAGGTTCCCCTCGGCGTCCAGCCTGCCCAGATCCCCGGTGGCGTACCAGCCGCGGTCCACCGGCCGGATCCGGCCGTGCTCGTCGAGATAGCCCTCCATCAGGTCCGGATCCAATACGAAGAGTTCGCCGACCTCGTCGGCGGGCAGTACGGTGCCGTCCTCGGCGCGCACCTCGATCGCCAGTCCTTCGACGATCTGCCCGCAGCCGTGCGGGTTCCCCAGATTGGCGAAGGCGACATTGCCCATCTCGGTGCTGCCGTAGCTGTCCAGCAGTGGCAGGCCGAACAGTTCCACGGCCCGTTCGGTGACCTCCGGTTCGAGCGGGGCCGCGCCACTGCAGAGCATGCGCGCCCGCGCAAGACCTTCGCGAAGGGAGGGGCGTTTGTCGATCAGGTTGAACAGGCTGCGATAGGTGGACGGGGTGGCGTCCACGACCGTGGCCCCGGCGCGTCCAGCGAGGCGCAGCGCGCGGTCCGGACGGCGGTACGGGGCGATCACGAACTCGCAGTCCCGCAACCAGGCGATGAACACCATGGACAGGCCGTACTGATGATTGAACGGCAGCAGGGGCAGGAGCACGTCCCCCGCCCGATGGCCGACCAGATCGGCATTGCGTTCCAGGTTCGTCAGGAATTTCGCCCCGTTCTTCGCGACGCCTTTCGGCGCACCGGTCGAACCGGAGGACCACATCACCAGACTGTCCGGCAGCTTCTTCCAGTCGTCGAAGCTCAGCCGCTCCTCACCCGGTGTCCGTTCGGCCGCGGACACCAGGATCTCGTAACTCGAGACCGAGCGGGCCCGCGGTGGCATCGGGGCATCGTCGTCGACCACGGCGAGTGTCACATCCGAGGAGGCGATCGTGGCCGCGGTGCGGTCGGCGTGCTCCATGTGGTCCACAAGGACGATCGAGGTGCCGAGATGCATGAGCGCGAGCAGGATGGTCAGGTAACCGAGCGAGTTCTCGGCCTTGAGCAGCACGCGATCGCCGGAGCCGATGTTCTCCTCGCGCAGTGCCTCGGCCACCCGCAGCGCCTGCTGTTCGAACTCGGCGCCGTCGGTGACCACGTCGGGAGAGTAGATCCTCGTGAACATGCCGTGTTCCTTTCCGCTCAGTCGAGGGCCACCGGAGCGAGCCGGTCGAAGAGGTCGCCCGGTCCCGGGTTGTCCGGGTGGGTGCTGCCGCCGAGGTGATCGACCACGCCCCAGACGGCGTTGAGCGCGGTGGTCGCCGCGCTCTCGGAGAAGCCAGCGATCCAGGCCACGTCGTCGCCCGCGAGGAAGAATCCGCGGTGCCCCGGGCTCGCCTCGCGCTGCATGAACTGGGTGAACAACTGCCGCTGATAGCGGTAGCTGCCGGGAAGGCAGGATTTGAACGCGCCCTTGAAATGCGGCTCGGTCTCCCAGGTGATGGCGACCGGCGGGCCGATCAGGTGGGAGCGGATGTCGACCCCGGGATAGATCTTGGCGAGCGCGTCGAGCATCAGGTCGAGGCGTTGTTCGGCGCTCAGTGCGGCGACTTTCAGGGAGTCGTCGTTCCAGGTGTAGGACAGCAGCATCACGCCGGGCTCGTCCGGTCCGTCGTCGATGAGATAGACCCCGCGGGGGAAGCGATCCGTGAGGGTCGTGCTCATCGTCTCGCGCCCGGTCGCGGGATCCCGGTCGAGCCAGAACGGCCGGTCGGTGACCACGTACAGCTTCGAGGAGCCCATGTAGTGGGTGCGTTCGAGCGCAGTCCAGATCTGTTGCGGCAGCAGGTTTTCGTCCGCTTTGATGCCCGAGATCAGGTTCCAGTTCTGCGCGGCGAAGATGGCCGTCGGATAGGTGCGTACCCCCGCCGCGGAGTCCTCGATGGTGAATCCCCGGCTGGTGCGGTCGATCCGCACCACGCCGGGTCGTGGCGCGCCGCCGTGCAGCCCGGCGAGCGAGGTGCCTTCCGGCCAGTATGCGAGCTCGCGCGGTTCGTCCTTCCAGAGTCCCAGCGGCAGCTGCTGGCAGCCGCCCAGGATCCTGTGGTGTTCATCGCTGGTGTCGGTGCAGATGACCCGCAGGATCTCGAGCACGGAATTGGGGAAGTCGGTGTCCCATCCGCCGCAGCCGAAACCGACCTGCCCGAAGATCTCCCGGTGCTCGAACGAGGAGAACAATGGTGAGGAGGCAAGGAAACCGTGAAAGGAGACGTCGTCCAGCGCGGCCACGAGGCGGTTCCACAGTGTCTTGATCGCGGAGACATCGCGGCGCCGGATGGCGTCCTCCATCAGCGAGCTGTCGGCCTGTTCCTGCAGGATCTTGGTCCAGGCGTCGTCCACCTCGCGGTACACATCCGGAAGGTCGGCCGCGGTGCGCGCCCAGTGACTGCGGCCGTGCAGGTTGATCACCGTGCTCGGGGATGCGGGGGAGAGCGGATTGGGGAACGGGGCGGTGCGCAGGCCCAGTTCGTCGATGTAGTGGAACAGGGTGCCCGAGGAACGCGGGAACCGCATGGCGCCGAGCTCCAGGACCGAGTCGGGGTAGCCGTCCAGGGTGACCGAACGCATCCGGCCGCCGAGCTGCTCGGCCTCGTACACCACCGGGCGCAGTCCGAGCCGCATCAGTTCGTAGGCGGCCACCAGACCGGAAAGGCCGCCGCCGATCACCGCGACCTCGGTGCCCAGCGCCTGCCCGGGCAGCCGCCCGAGACCGGCGGGATGGGCGAGCCAATCGTCGTAGGCGAACGGGAAATCGGGGCACAGCATGCCCGTCCGGCGCGTTTCCGCGGCCCGGCCGTCCCGCGTGAGTTCTTCGACGGGCAGTGCGGTCATGGACGTTACCTCCGGCTTGGATTGGCCTCGCGCGGGTACGGGCCTCGGCGCTGAGATCCGGTTCGCCGGTGCGCAACACTAATGACTTCGCCTGCCTCGGCCGGATACCTTTTCCACCGTTCGCCCATACCCGGGGAACCGGCGAGCGGTTACCCACCGGTGGAACTGTTCCTCTCGCCCGGAGGGGCGTGCGCGGATAGCTTGACCGGCGAGATCCGTGTGCCGGTCGATCTGAGGTGGCGAGTGCGGGCATGAGTGAGGTGGAATACCTGCGTCGGCTGGAAAACCGGCCGCGGCCGGAGCGGCGGCGGAGCCTGCTCGCGCTGGTGCGGCGGGTGACGGCGGCGGTGCTGGACAACCCGGCGCCCGCAACGGGCCGGACCTTCGCCGAGCTCGGCTTCGACTCACTGCTCGCGGTCCGGCTGCACGAACAGCTGAGTACCGCGACCGGGTGCGCGCTTCCGGTGACCCTGGCCTATGACTATCCGGATCCGGGTGCGGTCGCGGATTTCCTGGACGAGACGCTGTTCGGCACCGGGCCCGCTGCGGCGGATGTGGTTGCCGCACAGGACAACGCGGATCCGGTGGCCATCGTCGGGATCGGCTGCCGGTTCCCCGGCGGGGCGCATTCACCCGAACAGCTGTGGTCCATTGTGGATGGTGGCCTGGACGTGATCTCCGAGTTCCCTGCCGATCGTGGCTGGGATACCGACGGCGTGTACGACCCGGTGCCGGGCACGCCGGGCCGTACCTATGTGCGGCACGGTGGTTTTCTGCACGAGGCCGCCGAATTCGCCGCCGACTTCTTCGGGATCTCGCCGCGCGAGGCGCTGGCGATGGATCCACAGCAGCGCCTCGCGCTGGAGACCGCCTGGGAAGCACTGGAACGCGCCCGGATCGACGCGAACACCCTGGCGGGCAGCGCGACCGGGGTGTTCGTCGGGGCCGAACCGCAGGAGTACGGCACCCGGCTGGCGCAGGCCCCGGAGGGCCTGGAAGGCCAGCTGCTGACCGGAAGCGCACCGAGCGTGGTCTCCGGGCGGATCGCCTACACACTCGGCCTCCAGGGACCGGCGCTGACCGTGGACACGGCCTGTTCCGCGGCACTGGTCGGGCTGCATCTGGCGGTGCGCTCGCTGCGCGCGGGGGAATGCGACCTGGCGCTGGCCGGTGGGGTCGCCGTGCTGGGCACGCCGGGCCCGTTCATCGCCTTCGCCCAGCAGCGCGGTCTGGCCCCGGACGGGCGGTGCAAACCGTTCTCGGCCGCGGCCGATGGCACGGCGTGGGCCGAGGGTGCCGGGATGTTCGTGCTGGAGCGGCTTTCCGAGGCCCGCAGCAACGG
>NZ_JALM01000080.1 GCF_000737195.2 Sciscionella sediminilitoris | reverse complement strand
GAACCGGTCAGCATCGGCTCGGCCGCCTGCCGTAGCCGGTCCAGCCGCTGCTGGTGCGAGCGCCAGAGCTGAGCCTCGGCGAGCCGGCACCCGGTCTCGACCAGTGCCCCGATCGCCGGGTGCAGGGTCAGCGCCGGACCGCTGACGTCCACGATGCCGAGCAGTTCTCCGGTGCGCGGATCGTGCACCGGGGCCGCGGAGCAGTACCACGGGTGCTGGCCCTGCTCGAAGTGTTCCCCGGCGAGGAGTTCGACCGGGGCAGCCTCGGCGAGGGCGGTGCCGATCGCGTTCGTGCCGACCTTCGCCTCGGTCCAGTCCGTGCCCTCGATGAACCCGAGGGCATCCGCGCGGCGGCGGACCGCGGAGGTGCCCGCGCGCCAGAGGATGATGCCCTCGGCGTCGGTCACCACGAGCAGCATGTGGGCCGCGTCCGAGGTGGCGCCGATGATCTGGCCGAGCCCGTCCACCACCTCGTGCAGCGGGGAACCCTGTCGCCGCCGGGCGAGTTCCTGTTCGGCGACGGAATCACGGGCGTTCACGCGGTCCGCGGTGAGACCGAGCCGCAGCATCCGGGACCAGGACTGGGAGACGACCTCGCGCGGGCGCACGGGCGGGTGACCGCCGCCGAGTACGGCCTCGTGCATCCGGACGAGCTCGCGCGCGTGACTCGGCAGGTTCCGTCCCGGGGGGATCGCACTGCGCACGCGCATCACCTCCCGCACCATCGCGGCAGCGGTCCCAGCATAGGTGAGCCCGGGTGCCCTGGCCATGGGCAATTCGCGTGCAACTCGCTGCAACCCTTGCCCGTGCCTGCCGGGCGGAGTGTGATCGGGGCAACAGACCGACACCGTCCGTAGGAGCTCCGATGACGCAAACGCAGGACAGGGTGGCGCTTTCCGCGCAGTCGCGTGTCGACGACTGGCTCAGCCGGTTCGAGGCGGCACTGGCGGCGCGCGATATCGATGCCGCGGCCGGGCTGTTCGCCGTGGACAGCTTCTGGCGGGATCTGGTGGCCTTCACCTGGAACCTCAAGACGGTCGAAGGGCGCGACGGGGTCGCCGGACTGCTCGCTGCCTGCCTCGACAACATCGATCCGTCCGGTTTCCGTACCAGTGAACCGCCGAGCGAGGCCGATGGGGTGCTCGAGGCGTGGATCGAGTTCGAGACCGCCACCGGCCGGGCGAAAGGACATCTGCGCCTGAAGGACGAAGGTGCCTGGACACTGCTGACCAGCCTGCGCGAGCTCAAGGACTTCCCGGAACCGCGGGCCGAACTGCGCCCCAAGGGCGCGCGGCACGGCGCGGTCGCCGGACGCCTGTCCTGGGCCGAGGAACTGGAGGTGGAACAGGACCGGCTCGGTCGCCAAGACCAGCCGTTCGTCGTCGTGATCGGTGGCGGGCAGGGCGGAATCGCGCTCGGTGCCCGGCTCCGGCAGCTCGGCGTGCCCGCGCTGGTGGTGGAGCGCAACGCGCGCGCGGGCGACTCCTGGCGCAACCGGTACAAGAGCCTGTGCCTGCACGATCCGGTCTGGTACGACCACCTGCCCTATCTGCCGTTCCCGGAGAACTGGCCGGTTTTCGCGCCGAAGGACAAGATCGCGGACTGGCTGGAGATGTACACCCGCGTGATGGAAGTGCCGTACTGGACCGGTTCCGAGGTCACCTCCGCCGCCTACGACAAAGAGACCGGGTACTGGTCGGTCACCGTGCGCCGGGACGGCGAGGAGATCGTGCTCCGGCCGCGCCATCTCGTGTTCGCCACCGGAATGTCCGGCAAACCCAACCTGCCCTCGTTTCCCGGGATGGACGAATTCGCGGGCGAACAGCACCACTCCTCCCGGCACCCGGGACCGGACGCGTACCGGGGCAAGAAGGCCGTGGTGATCGGTTCCAACAACTCCGCGCACGACATCTGCGCCGCACTGTGGGAACACGACGCCGAGGTCACCATGGTGCAGCGATCCTCGACGCACATCGTCAAATCCGACTCACTGATGGAATTCGGCCTCGGCGATCTGTACTCCGAACGCGCCGTACGGTCCGGAATGACGACCGAGAAAGCCGATATGGTCTTCGCCTCGCTGCCATACCGGATCATGCACGAATTCCAGATTCCGATATACGAGAAAATCCGGGAACACGACGCCGAATTCTACGAACGCCTCGCCAAAGCCGGATTCCGGCACGACTGGGGTGACGACGGATCCGGACTGTTCCTGAAATACTTGCGGCGCGGATCCGGCTACTACATCGACGTGGGCGCCGCGGACCTCGTCGCCGACGGCCAGATCAAGCTCGCGCACGGCCAGGTCGACCACCTCACCCGCGACTCCGTCATCCTCGAGGACGGCACCGAACTGCAGGCCGACCTCGTCGTGTACGCAACCGGATACGGCTCCATGAACGGCTGGGTCGCCGATCTGTGCGGCCAGGACATGGCCGACCGCGTCGGCAAATGCTGGGGACTGGGATCCGACACCACCAAAGACCCCGGGCCCTGGGAAGGCGAACAGCGCAACATGTGGAAACCCACCCAGCAACCCGGATTGTGGTTCCACGGCGGAAACCTGCACCAGTCCCGGCACTACTCGCTGTACCTCGCCCTGCAACTGAAGGCGCGCTACGAAGGGATTCCCACTCCGGTGTACGGGCTACAGGAGGTGCACCACCTGTCCTGAGCACTGTGCCTCAGGAGTGGCTGATTTTCCGTGATTCCGGGGAATCGTGCACGTGGCTGTAGAGGTCGTTCTCGATCTGTTCGAGGCTGCGCCCCTTGGTTTCCGGGACGAACCGGCTGACGAACAGCAGGCTCAGCGCGCTGATGATGGCGAAGATGAGCATGGAAAGGCCCTGTCCGATGGTGAACAGGATGATCGGGAACACCAGGGATACGGCGAAGTTGGCGGCCCAGTTGCCCCAGGTAGCCAGTCCGACCGCGGGTCCGCGGGCCCGCAGTGGATAGATCTCGGGCAGGATCACCCACACCGTCGGTCCCCAGGTCGCGGCGAATGAGCCGATGTAGGCGGCGAGGCAGACGATGGTGATGACTCCGACGGTGCCTCCGCTGGCGCCGAAGATGAGGGTGAGCACGGCGAGCACGAACAGGCTCAGTGCCATTCCGATGCTTCCGGCGAACAGCAATCGCTTGCGGCCCAAGCGATCCATGTAGCGGATGGCGACGAAGGTGAAGGCGACGTTGACGGCGCCGATGCCGACCTCGGCAAGGATGGAGGCGGAGTTGCCGAGGCCGAGTTTCGCGAGTGTGGTCGGGGCGTAGTAGATGATGGTGTTGATCCCGACGAACTGCTGGAGCACGGTGAGCCCGAGCCCGACGATGAGCGCGGGGCGTATCCAGGGCCGGGTGAGCACGCTCCAGCCGGAGTGTTCCCGCGCACGGTTCTCGGCGGTCCGGATGTCGGCGAGTTCGCGCTCGACCTCTCCTTCGGCGTGGATCTTGCCGAGCACTTGGCGCGCCCGCTCGAACCGGCCGTCCCGGACCAGCCAGCGCGGAGTTTCCGGCAGGGTGAGCATCGCGATGAACAGCACGACGGCGGGAAGCAGGGCGATCCCCAGCATCCAGCGCCATGCGGCCAATGTGGACAGTCCATAGTCGACGATGTAGGCGAGGAGGATGCCGACGGTGATCATGAGTTCGTAGATCGAGGTGTATTTCCCGCGTACCGCGGCCGGGGCTATTTCGGAGATGTACATCGGCACCACGACGGAGGCGGATCCGACTCCGATGCCGAGCAGAATCCGGAACAGGATGATGACGGTGACGTTCGGGCTCAGCGCGCAGCCGATCGCCCCGACCGCGAAGATGACCGCCGCGATGAGCGTGAGTTTCCGCCGTCCGGTGCGATCGGCGAGCCCGCCGCCGGTGAGTGCGCCGATCATGGCGCCGATCAGGATCGAACTGGTCACGAGTCCCTGCTGGAGCCCGTTGTCGGCGATCCCCAGGTCCTGTTTGAGGTAGAGGATGGCACCGGAGATCACGCCGGTGTCGTAGCCGTACAGCAGTCCCCCGAGTGCGGCCGTCAGCACCGCGATATTGACGAATCGGTTGGGCGAGCTCGATTCCATGGAACGGTCCGACACGACGACCTCCTTGTCGTTCAGTGGTGCGAGGACCGGCGCCCTGCAGGACGATCGGCGGCGGGCCGAGTGGGCATTCGGCCGGGCAATCACCAATGGTCCGTAATATGAAATGGGCGTATCACTGTCGGCAAGAGTGTGGCTCGCGGTTCCGGTCAAGTCAATCCTTCGGCGAGAAAACCTGAATCCTCCGTTTCGAATCGTGGACCTGAAGGGTTCGCTCGGTTAGGTTGGACCGGTGACAGCCAACGACCGGGCATTCGATCTGCTCGAGATGATCATCGAGTCGCCGGAACCGCGCGGACTCGGCGAACTGGTGTCCGCATCGGGCCTGACCAAGCCCACCGTTCGCCGGTTGCTGCTCGGCCTGGAGGGGCAGGGATTCGTGCGCCAGGATGCGCAGCGCCGTTATGTCGTCGGCGCACGGGTTCTCGATGTGGCGGCCACCGCGCTGGGGAACGTGGATCTGGTCGCGGATTCGCAGGGGGTGCTCTCGGACCTGCGTTCCCGACTGTCGGCGACCGTGACGCTCTCGGTGTACGCGGATCGTCAGCTGCATCCGGCCGCGACGCTCGCCCCGAACGCGCCGTACAAGGTCGCCGGGCGCGGTGTGGCCGCCACCGGTCTGCATGCCACGGCCGCGGGAAAGTCGGTGCTGGCCTGCCTTTCCGATGCCGATGTGGGGTGGCTGCTCGGCACCGGTGAGCTCGAGCGCTATACGGCGGGGACCGTCACCGATCCCGGGGAATTGCGGGCGCAGCTCGGCGAGGTCCTGCGGCGCGGGTACGCGGTGAATGATGAGGAATCGCAGCCGGGCGTGCGGTGTGTCGCCGCTCCGGTGCGCAACTACCTTTCCCGCCCCATGGCCGCGGTTTCGGTCTCGGTCGCCGCATCCCAGGGCGGTGGTGAATGGCTGACCGAGCAGGGGTCACTGGTCGCCGCGGCGGCCGATGAGATCGGTTCCTGGTTCGGTGGCCCGGAGTTGCGGCAAGGCACGGGCGAATCGAAGGCGGGGGCGCGGGCATGACGACGATGGACAAGACGTTCTTGATTCTCGAAAAGGTGGCCGCCAACGGTCCGCGGTTGCCCTTGGCGCGGCTGCAGGAACTGACCGAGATTCCCAAACCGACGCTGTACCGGATGCTGCGCACCATGGTCGAGCACGGTCTGGTGCACAACGACGGCTCGGGAACCTATCGCGCGGGCCGGCGGTTGTTCGCCCTTGCCGGGATGGCCTACCGGCAGGTGAGCGTGCCACCGGAGACCCGGCGGATCATGATCGAACTGCAGGAACGGGTACCGGAAACGGTGCACGTTTCGGTCTTCCGGCATCGGCAGCTGTTCTATGTCGAGAAGCTGGACGCGCCGCATCCCTATCAGATGGCCTCGCAGGTGGGGAAGAGTCAGGCCGTGCACTCCTCGGCGATCGGTAAAGCCGTGCTTGCGCAGCTTCCGGCCGAGGAGGCGGAGCAGTTGCTGTCCGAAGTGGACCTTCCGGCGATCACCGAGACGACGATCGTGGATCGCGCGCAGTTGATCGGCGCGCTCCCGGCGATCCGCGGTGACGGTTATGCCCTCGACGACGAGGAGGACGAGGCGGGGCTGCGCGCGATCGGTTCCGCCGTTGCCGATGAGACGGGTTATCCGGTCGGCGGGATCAGTCTCGTGGCCCCGTCGTTTCGGATGAGCGCAGCGCAGGCGTGCGAGTACGCGCCCGCCCTGCGCACGGCGGCGGACCGGATCCAGGACTGCTGGGCGGCCCACTCGCCCGGCGGCTGAGCCACTTCGCGCGATTTTTCCTGCCTGGCGGCCGATCGAACCGATCGGCCGCCTTTTTCGTGCCGTCGCCGGGTCTCGACAGCTCGGCGAGCGCAGTGCTAGCGTTATATGAGACGTTGATTTCAAATAATGGACCTCATTGAGGAGGATTCCGTGACAGACACAGCCGTGACCGGCGCAGCTCAGCCCCTCGTGCCCGCGCCGAATTCGCAAGAACTCTTCGCTCGTGCGGAGAACGTGACCGTCGGCGGTGTGACCGCGGCGGGGCGGTACAACCCGGTTCTCGGGCGTCCGTACTACTTCGCGGCGGCCGATGGCTGCCGCGTTCGCGATGTGGACGGCAATGAATTCATCGACTTCAGCTCGTCCAACGGGGCGAGCATGCTCGGGTTCAATCATCCGAAGATCAATGCGGCCGTGGAACGCGGACTGCGCATGGGAAAGATCTGCACCCAGGAAACCGCCTACCACGTAGAGCTGGCCGAGCGGCTCAGTCAGATCCTGCCCGGCGCCGAGAAGGTGCGGTTCACCAATACCGGCACGGAGGCGACGATGGCGGCGCTGCGGATCGCGCGCGCGGCGACCGGGCGGGAAAAGATCCTGAAGTTCGACGGGCATTTCCACGGAATGCACGATTACGTCTTCTACAACGCGCACACGCCGGAGCGTCCCTACGAATCGGTCGTCCCGCCATTCGTGGACAGTGCGGGGGTTCCGAAAGCGATCGACGATCTCGTCGTCACGGTGCCGTTCAACGATTCCGCGGCGTTGAAGACCGCGCTGGACCGGTACGAGAACGAACTCGCCGCGGTGATCCTGGAGCCGGTCTCCTATAACCTCGGCTGCGTCAAATCGGATCCGGCCTGGCTCGCCGAACTCCGGGAAGAGACGAGGCGGCGCGGAATCGTGCTGATCTTCGACGAGGTCCTTTCCGGTTTCCGGATGGCGCTCGGCGGGGCCGCGGAATACTACGGCGTCACCCCGGACCTCGCGACCTGGGCCAAGGCGCTCGGTGGCGGCTGGCCGATCGCCGCGATCACCGGGACGGATCAGGTGATGTCCCAGCTCAACCCGATGGGCAAGGCGGTCGTGAGCGGTACCTACACCGGACAGCTCTGCAGCGTGCTCGCCGCGCTCGCCGCACTGGAGGAGATGTCGGATCCGGAGTTCTATCCGGCGCTGAACGAGGTGGCGAACAAGCTCTACGACGGCTTCGACGCATTGTTCGCCCGGTACGGAATTCCCGGCCACGTGCAAGGACTCTGCGCGCGGTTCGGGCTGTACTTCGGTTTCTCCGGCACCGCGGTCGATTACCGCAGTGCCACGAAATTCGATGCCGCGCTGAACAACCGGTTCCTCGCCGGCTGCGCCCGGAACGGCTTGCATTTTCACGACTTCGGCACCAAGGCGGCGCCCATGCACTACGGCATCACGGCCGCGCACACCGAATCCGACATCGAGGAAGCGCTGGCGCGGCTGGACACGGTGTTCGCCGAACTGGCAGGCAACTGAAACTGATCGAGGAGCAACAGTCATGGGATTCACCCGGTTCGCACTCAGTACCTCCGGAACGCCGAGCATCGAGGATGCGCTCGCGCTCGCGGACAAACTCGGGCTCGACGCCGTCGAGGTGAACTGGCGCGAGGTCGACGAACAGGTGTGGAAGCGCCTTGTCGAGGCGCGCGGGCAGGGCCTGGTGGTGAGCGCGCTCGACCTTGGCCCGGTCGCACCCGCCGAGGATCCGAGGACGGAATTCGACCGGATCCTCGCCTTCACCGCGGCGGTGAGTTGTCGGCGCCTGGTGCTGACCTGTGCCGAAGGCGAACGCGAGTGGTTCGACCAGATGGTCGCCGAGCTCGCCGATCGCTGCGAACGGCCCGGCCTTTCCGTCGTGGTGCGGCAAGGGCGCGCCGCGGACACCGCGAGCTCGGCCCTCGGTACCGTCGCCGAGCTCCGGGATGTGCTGGCCCGCAGCAATCGTGGGCCGGTCGCCGCCGAGATCGATCTCAGCGCGGTGCTGTGCGGCGGGGAGGAACCGGACCGGGCGCTCGCGAGCGTGGTCGGCCGGTTGGGATACGCGCGGCTGGGGTCCGATGCGGCAAGGCTCGTACGGGAACAGCGCGCGGAAGTCGATGCCCTGCTGGCCGATCTGCAGTCGTACGGCTACGGCGATGTGGTTGCACTGCCTGCCATCGAGGAGACCGGGGAAATTCTCGAGCGGCTGGGCGGTTCGACGGTCCAGGACCGCGAACGGGTGCGCGCACTGCAGCGGACCCTCGCGGAGAACGAGCTCGATGCCGCGGTGCTGGCCAGTGCGGAGAATGTGCTCTCGCTTTCCGGGTACTGGCCGATGAACGGCACCTGTGTGGCGATCGTGCCGCGTACCGGCGAGCCACGGCTGCTTGTTCCCGCGGGTGAGGAATTCTGGGCGGCCCGCTCGGGCTGGGCGAACATTCGGATGTACCAGGCAGGGCGGGTGACCGATCAGTCCTTCGCGGACACCGTGGACGAGCAGCTGCGCGGGCTGGTGGACACGAAAGTGCTCGGCGGCGGCCGGATCGGGGTGGAGGGACCGTTCCGGGCGCAGGTGCCACCGCATATGGCGCACGAGGTTTCCGGGCGGCACGAGACGATCCGTCCAGTGATCGCCTCCGCGCTGAACGCCGAGACAGCCTTCTTCGACCGCGAGCTCACCAAGGTGCGCGCCCGCAAGACCGCCCCGGAACTGGCCGCACTGCGCCGGAGCGCGGAGATCGCCGATGTCGGCCTGCGCACCTTCCGCGACGGGCTCGCCGACGGGGTGCGCGATATCGACCTGGCCACGGAGGTGGAACGCGCGATCGAACGGTTCGGCGTCGGGTATCGGGGCGCCAGCAGGGTTCGCGGATATGCCTTCGTGATGAGCGGACCCCAGACCTCGCAGTGTCACCTGGACTACGAGTTCTCCTCGACCCGGCGGATGCGCGAGGGGGAATGGGTGCTGATGGAGCTCGCGGTGGTCGCGGACGGCTACTGGCAGGACCTGTCCCGGGTTTTCGTGATCGGCGAACCGGATCCACAGCAGCGCGCGGTTTTCGAGGCCGCCGAATCCGCGTTCGAGGCCGCGCGCAGGGCCGCGGTTCCGGGCGCCACCGGTGCCGAGGTGGATGCCGCGGCCCGCAACGCCATCGAGTGCGCCGGTTATGCGGAGAACTACCCGCACCAGACCGGGCACGGGGTCGGTGTCGCGTTCCACGAACAGTTCCCCTTGCTCAAACCGGAAGCATCGGACGTGCTCGAGGACGGGCACGTGATCGCGATCGAGCCCGGTGTGTACATTCCGGGAATCGGTGGCGTACGCAACGAGGACAACCTCGTCGTCGGGGATCCGGCCGGTGCCACGTCACTGCAGTCCATTCCGCACGAGCCGAATGTGGTCAGCCGATGAGGATCACCGAAGCCGAAGTCATCGTCTGCTCGCCAGGACGGAACTTCGTCACGCTGAAGATCACCACCGACGACGGCGTGAGCGGCATCGGTGATGCGACGCTCAACGGCAGGGAACTCGCGGTGGCCGGTTACCTGACCGAGCACATCGTGCCGCTGCTGATCGGCAGGGACGCCGCGGCGATCGAGGACACCTGGCAGTACCTGTATCACGGTGCCTACTGGCGGCGGGGCCCGGTGACCATGTCGGCGCTTTCCGCGGTCGACATGGCGCTGTGGGACATCAAGGGAAAGGCACTCGGGGTGCCGGTGCACCAGCTGCTCGGCGGCCCGAGCCGGGAAGCGGTGCTGGTCTACGGGCATGCGAACGGTGCCGATATCGAGGAAACCGTCGCGGCGGTCGGCCGGTACCTCGCCATGGGGTACCGCGCGGTACGCGCGCAGACCGGGGTGCCCGGACTGCGTGGTGTCTACGGTGTCGGGCGCGGCGAGCTCTACTACGAGCCCGCGGAGAAGGGGCTGCCGAGCGAGGAACGCTGGTCCACGGAGAAATACCTGAACGTCGTCCCGGAACTGTTCCGCGTGCTGCGCGAAACCTACGGCCACGACGTGCATCTGCTGCACGACGGGCACCACCGGATGACACCGATCCAGGCGGCCTGGCTCGGTCAGCGGCTGGAGGATTCCCGGCTTTTCTGGCTGGAGGACGCCACTCCCGCCGAACATCAGCAGTCGTTCCGGCAGCTGCGCTCGCACACCACCACCCCGCTCGCCGTGGGGGAGATCTTCAACAGCGTGCACGACTGCTCCACGCTGATCGCGGAGCAGCTGATCGACTACATCCGGACCCCTCCGGCCCGCGCGGGCGGGATCACCGGCGTCCGCAAGATCGCGGGCTTCGCCGAGGTCTACGGTGTGCGAACGGGTTTCCACGGTGCGACGGACCTCTCACCGGTCGCGATGGCCGCCGCTTTGCAGGTGGATCTGGCCATCCCCAACTTCGGTATCCAGGAGTACATGCGGCACACGGCGGAAACCGATGCGGTGTTCCCGCACGAATACACGTTCGCCGAGGGATTCCTGCACCCGGGCACCGCCGCTGGGCTCGGCGTGGAGATCGACGAGGAGGCCGCGGCACGGTATCCGTACGAGCGCGCGTATCTTCCGGTGAACCGCCTCGAGGACGGGACGGTGCATCCGTGGTGACCCCGGAACTGTCCCCGGAAGTACTCGCCGGGCTGCGCGGGCGAGTCCGGATTCCGGACTATGACCCGGAATCCGTCAGGGTCGGGCAGGTGCATCTCGGTCTCGGCGGCTTTCACCGGGCACACCAGGCGGTGTACGCGGACAGTGTGCTCGCCCGCCATCCCGGTTGCGCAATCAGCGCCTACACCTGGCGCAACGCGGAACTTGCCGATGCGCTGACCGCGCAGGACGGCCTGTTCACCGTGGTGACCGCGGACGAGGACCGAGAGGCGCGGATCATCGGCTCGATCCGGCGCGCCCGGTCCGCGGCCGCGCATCCCGCCCGGTTCGCCGCCGAAGTGGCCGATCCGGCGGTCACGGTGGTCACCCTGACCGTGACCGAGAAGGCCTACCCGCAGACATCGGACGGACACCTCGACACCGGGAATCCCGCGATAGCAAGGGATCGGGTGCGCGAGGAGCCGGGCGAATCGGTGATCGGGCTACTGACGAGGGCGCTCGCCGAACGGGCACGGCGCACCACCCGGCCGCTGGCGGTGATCTCCTGCGACAACCTGAGCGGCAACGGGCTCGTCACCGAACGGCTGGTGCACGAGTTCGCGCAGCAGCATCCGGTCTACCGCGAGGCGGAGCTTTCCGCGTGGCTGGCCGGGCACGTCACGTTCCCGTCCACGGTGGTCGACCGCATCGTGCCCGGCCCGGCCGAAGCGCTCGGCGCCGAGGTACGCGGGCTGAGCGGGGTGCGCGATGCCGCGGCCGTGCTGACCGAGCCGTACCGCCAATGGATCATCGAGGACAGGTTCCTCGGCGAACGGCCACCCTGGGACGAGGCGGGCGCGGTGTTCGTGCCCGAGGTCGCACCCTACGAGCAGTTGAAACTCCGCGTCCTCAACGCCGCGCACACCGCGCTCGCCTATCCCGGATTGCTCGCCGGACAGGACAACGTCCGCGAGGCGGTCACCGATCCGGCGATCCGGGCGGGTGTCGAGGACCTGATCGACCAGGAGATCATTCCGCACCTGCCCGTGGTCGAGGCGGACCCGGCTGCTTATGCCGCAACGGTTCTGCGCCGGTTCGCGAATCCCGAGGTGCCCTACTCCCTCGCCAAACTGGGCGCCGATGGGAGCCAGAAGATCCGGCAACGACTCGCCCCGACGGCCGTGGCGGCACTGGAACGCGGTCACCCACCGCACCGGGTCGCCGCGGTCCTCGCGTCCTGGATCCGCTGGGTCGTCCACTGCGCGCGGGAGCAACCGGACCGGCTGATGGACCCGCACTCCGCGGCCCTGCTGGAGATCGCCCGCACCCATCGTGACGAGAGTGTCGCGCTCCGCATCCTGGATACGATTCCCGTGGTACCCGAACGGCTTTCGGCCGACCCGGTCTTCCGTGAGGAGGTTCTCGCCGGTCTGCGGACCGCGAGCCGGTGATCCGGATGCCGGGACCCAGTGGAGTGTGACAAGCTCGGCATATGCCCATCACAACGCTGCGGATCCCGACCGCGGACGGTCAGGCCGACGCGCTCGCCGCGCACCCCGGGGACGGCGCACCGCATCCGGGAGTGCTGCTGTACCCGGACGCCTTCGGAATCCGGCCGGAACTGGAGCGGAAAGCCACCGAACTCGCCGGGCACGGCTACTACGTGCTGGTGCCCAATCTCTACTACCGGCGCGGTCCGGCTCCGGTCTTCGAGCTGCCCGAGCACATCAGCGAGGAGAACCGGCCCGCGGTGTTCGCCCAGCTGATGCCGCTGCTCGAGGAGCACGGCACCGAGCGGGTGCTGCGCGATGCCGAGGCCTACATCCGGTTCCTCACCGAACAGCCCGAGGTGAGCGCCGGGCCGGTGGCGGCGATCGGGTACTGCATCGGTGCCCTGCTGGCGATGCGCACCGGAATCGCGCATCCGGACCGGGTGGCCGCCGTGGCCGGGTTCCACCCCGCCCAGCTGGTCACCGAGGAAGCCGACAGCCCGCACCGCCAGGTCGGCGCGCTCACCGCCGAGGTGCACCTCGGGCTCGCGGAGAACGACATGACCCCGGAGACGATCAGCGAGCTGAACCAGGCGTTCGAGGCCGCGGGGGTCAGCTACCGCACCGAGATCTACCCCGACAGCATCCACGGGTTCACCATGTCGGACACCGCCGCGTTCAATCCCGCCGCCTTGCAGCAGCACTGGGATCGCCTGCTCCCGCTGCTCGACCGCGCACTGCGCTGAGGAGTCTTCACCGTGCGGACATATCTGGACCTGCTGGACCACGTACTGACCACCGGGGCGCGCAAGCAAGACCGGACCGGGACGGGCACGCTGAGCGTGTTCGGCCATCAGCTGCGCTTCGACCTCGGCAGCGGATTCCCGTTGCTCACCACGAAGAAGGTGCACACCCGCTCGGTGTTCGCCGAGCTGCTGTGGTTTCTCCGGGGAGCGACCGATGTCGGGTGGCTGCACGAGAACAAGGTCAGCATCTGGGACGAGTGGGCGGACGAGAACGGCGAGCTCGGCCCGATCTACGGGTACCAGTGGCGCTCCTGGCCGAGTCCCGATGGTGCGCACATCGACCAGATCCGCACCGTGATCGAGCGGATCAGGACCGACCCGGATTCGCGCAGGAACCTGGTCAGTGCCTGGAACGTCGCCGATCTGGACCGGATGGCGCTGCCGCCGTGCCACACGCTGTTCCAGTTCTACGTCGCCGAGGGACGGTTGTCCTGCCAGCTCTATCAGCGCTCGGCGGACATCTTCCTCGGGCTCCCGTTCAACATCGCCTCCTACGCGCTGCTGACCCACCTGGTCGCCCAGGTCTGCGATCTCGAGGTGGGCGAGTTCGTGCACACCCTCGGTGACGCGCACCTCTACCTGAACCACCTCGACCAGGCCCGTGAGCAACTGAGCCGGGAACCACGCCCGTTGCCGCGGCTGGTGCTGAATCCCGCGGTGCGCGATATCGACGAGTTCACCCTCGCGGACATCACGGTCGAGGGCTACGACCCGCACCCGAGGATCAGCGCGCCGATCGCGGTGTAGTCGATTCGCGGACCTCGAGTCCGGTGGGCAGTGGCACCGGGTCGGCAGTGCGAAGGAGTGACATGCGGCTTCACGAGCACCACGCAGCCTCCGTGCGTCCCGGTGACCGGGGGCGGGCGATCGGCGCCGCATTCGCGGAGCAGATCCGGCTGGTGAGCCGGTTGTACGGGGAGTTCTTCGCGACCGCGGGCGTCGGCGCGGACACCGTCGCCTCGGTGGCGGCGGACAGCCAGGCCGCGCTCGCCCGGTGGTCCCCGGAACTGGCCGCGGAACTCGAGGGGATCGCCGAAGGGGCGGGCCTTCCGCTGGCGGCGGTCACCCTGCTCGACGGGCGGACCGAGATCATGGCCCACCTCCCGCCCTCGGCGGAGGGGGAGTGCTCGACCATGGTGTTCAATCCCGGCGGCGTCGCCCCGCAGACCATGCAGACCTGGGATTGGCACGAGGAACTCGCCCCCGAGGGGCTGCTGCTCTCCGGGCGGGGCAGCTCCGGGCTGCGGTTCAAACTGTTCACCGAATTCGGTGTGCTCGGCAAGATCGGGCTCAACGAGGCCGGCCTCGGTGTGCACTTCAACATCCTCAGCCACGCGAGCGATGGTTCGGGCACGGGTGTTCCGGTGCACGCGATCGCGCGGCGGGTGATCGAGGAGGCGACGAGCGTCGAGGAGGCGATCGCGCTGGCTCGTTCCGCGCCGGTGAGCGCGTCCACCGTGCTCACGGTCGTGGCGCGCGGGCGCTCGGTCAGCATCGAGCTGTCCCCACGGCGGACCGCGGTCATCGAGCAGGGTGCGGACGGCTGGTTGTTGCACACCAACCATTTCCTGGACGCGGAACTGTCCGGGGAGGACACCATCCCGGTCGTGGAATCCAGCACCGAGCTCCGCCTCGACTACCTCGCCGGGCTGCGTGACCGGCTCGCCGGTCAGGAACCGGCCGAGCGCGCGAAGATCGTTTCCGGGAAGGGCGCCGCGCCGGTGATCATGCGCCCGGACACCACGCTCCCGGTCACCGAGCAGTGGCGGACCCTGCTCACCATCGCCTTGCACACGGCGGAATTCTCGATGAGCTATTTCCCGGGCGACCCGCAGGAAGCCGGTGACAATGGCTTCCTCGTCTGCTGAGCGCGCATTCCGGTGCTCGGCGAGCGGGCCCAGCGGCGCGCCGAACCTGTTCCGGTGAATTCAATGTGAATTCCACTCGTGTCGGATACTTTTCTGGAACGGTGTCACGGAAATGCGCTAGGGCCGGTGTCCGGAGAATAAACAAAGCCCTTCACCGTATTACGGTAACGAAACGGATGTGTTCGGCTACCGTGGCGAACTTGCTGAGGGTGACTACCCAAACCGCGTCATGCCGTGGTGTGCGGCTATTCGATGACTCGCTGTGACCATTGCGGTGCACACCGATCGGATCTCGGACAAGAATGATCAACAAATGGTTTCATCGGACGATGGCCGGTGTCCAGGCTTCGGCGGGGTGAAAAATAAAGCTGGTCAGAATCCCGGTCGCCCGGTACAGTGGTTACCAAATACAACTGGGGACGCATAAATGGAAAAAGTATGCCATATCTGGGGATAATGCAGAGACCGAAGCCGGTGACGGTGCCGGCTGCCGTGGACACCGTCGTGCTCGCCGAACTGTCATCGGTGTTGTTCGCCTCGCTGGCCCGGGCCGATCAGCGCAGGAGGGGCCTGGAATACCTGCGCGGTCTGCTCGAGGTCGACGGGCGGAAATCGATCCGGAACATCGCGGCCCTGCTCGACGGGCAGGCGACCGAACAGAGCCTGCATCATTTCATCAGTGAATCGACCTGGAACTGGTTGCCGGTGCGGCGGGCGCTGGCGCGGTACGTGATGCAGCTGGCGCCGCCGAAGGCCTGGGTGGTGCGGCCGATCGTGATTCCGAAGGCCGGGGAACACTCGGTCGGGGTCGGCAAGGACTACTTCCCCGCGTTCGGCCGGGTGCTCAACGCCCAGCAGGCGGTGGGTGTCTGGTCGGCCACCGAGGACATCAGCAGCCCGATCGATTGGCGTCTGCGGCTTCCGCCTGCCTGGTTCGAGGACGCGGGAAGGCGCAAGCGGGCGGCGATCCCCGAGGATGTCGGCCCGGAATCGCTCGGCGACTGCGCGATCGAGGCGTTCCTCGGCATGGCCATGCGGCGTGAACTCCCGGCGCAGCCGGTGGTGCTGGACGCGCGGGACATGGATGCGGTGAAGGCGGCCGAGCGGTTCCGCGCGACCGGGGTGCCGCTGCTGTCCCGGGTGTGCCACGCGACCCGGCTCCTGGTGACCGACCGCGCGTTGCCGGGCCACACCGGGGAATTCCTGTCCACCTACCAGATCATGCTGGCAGCGAGGGAAACCCGGCGGATGGTCGTCTCGGCCGGTTCCGGTTCGGCCACCCGGACCACGCTCGTCGCCGCCGTTCGGGTGCGCACCCCGGCGCAGGCGGAGCACACCGAGGATCTGCTCCTGCTCGGCATGGCCGAACCCGGGCAGAAGTGGCCGAGCCAGATCTGGCTCACCACGATGACGACGGCGCAACCGTCCGCACTGGTCCGGCTGGCGCAGCTGACCGAACGGGTGGACCAGGACTTCCTGGAGATCTCCGAACGGGTGGGGATCCGGGACTACGCGGGCCGTACCTTCGACGGCTGGCATCGGCACGTCACGCTCGCCTCGGCGGCACACGTGGTGATGGCGACCGCGATCGGCAACCGGCCCGCGGCGTGACGGTGATGGAAAAGGCCATGGCAGAACTGGAATTCGGTTTCTCCCTTTCCCCCTCGGTCGATCTGGCCCTGCACGAGGATCTCGTCTCGGCGGCCGAGGAGGGCGGGCTCGATCTGGTCGGCGTGCAGGATCATCCGTACGTACCGGCGTTCGTGGACACCATGAGCCTGATCGCGACCATGCTGGCGCGGACCGATCGGCTGCGGTTCTTCCCGGATGTGGTGACGCTGCCGCTGCGCCCGCCCGCCCTGCTCGCCAAGACCGCGAGCAGCCTGGATCTGCTCTCCGGCGGGCGGTTCGAGCTCGGCATCGGGGCCGGTGGCTACTGGGACGCGATCACCACCCTCGGCGTCGACCGGCTCAGCCCGGCCGACGCGCTGGACGCGCTCGAGGAGGCCGTGCAGATCCTGCGCGCGCTGTGGCGGCCGGGCGGCACCGTCGGGCTCCGCGGCAAGTACTACAGCCTGGACGGGGCTCAGGCGGGACCGGCGCCCGCGCATCCGATCGGCATCTGGATCGGCGCGCAGGGGCCGCGTTCGCTGCGGCTCACCGGGCGGATCGCGGAGGGCTGGGCCGCGCCGATCCCGGCCTATCTGCCCTACGAGAAGTGGGCGAACGCGAACGCGATCCTCGACGAGGCGGCGCTCGCGGCCGGCCGGGATCCCGCGGATGTGCTGCGGATGTCCCAGCTGGTGGGCACCATCACCGATACCGAGGGCGATGCGGAGGCCAGGCAGGGTTCGGCGCCGATCCGTGGCACCGCCGGACAGTGGGCGCGGCTGATCGCCCGGCTGGCCACCGAGCAACCCTTCCGCAGCTTCGTTTTCTGGCCCGAGCGCCAGGAACTCGGGCAGGTGGAGCGGTTCGCCGGTCAGGTCGTGCCCGCCGTCCGCGAACTGCTCGGCTGACCGGGACCGTCCGGCTCAGAGCCGGACGGTCACGTCGTAGTCGGCCACCCAGTTGTCGAACTCGATCAGGCGTTCCGGAACCGATCGCGCGGTCCACAGTCCGCCGACCCGGTAAGACCCTTCCGGAACGTCGAGCAGTGTGCGGATCTCGGCCGCGGACACCAGTTCCCGCACCGGCGCGTCCGCGGCGAGCAGTTCGGACAGCTTCGCCCGCAGCGCGCGCTCGTAGCTCAGGTCCTGTGTGGACGGATAAGGGCTCTTCTTGCGCTCCAGCACGGATTCCGGCAGCAGTCCGCGCATGGCGGCGCGCAGCAGGCTCTTCTCCCGGCCGTCGAAGCTCTTCATCGACCAGGGCGCGTTGAACACGTACTCGACCAGCCGGTGATCGCAGAACGGCACCCGGACCTCGAGCCCGACCGCCATGCTGATCCGGTCCTTGCGGTCGAGCAGCCAGCGTTCCCACCGGGTCAGGTTGAGATAGCTGAGCTCGCGCATCCTGGCTTCGGTGCTGGATTCCCCGTCCAGCCGAGGTACCTCGGCGAGCGCTTCGTCGTAGCGGTGCTTGATGTAGTCGGTGAACTCCAGCCGGTCCCACAGCCCGACCGCGCGCCACGCGTCGATCCCGCCGCCGTTGCGGAACGGGGTGTGCCACGGGAAGGTGTCGGTGTCGATCGCCTCCCGGTCGTGGAACCAGGTGTAGCCGCCGAACAGTTCGTCGGCAGCCTCACCGGAGAGCGCCACCGTGACGTGTTTGCGCAATGCCTTGCACAGCAACAGAAGCGAGTACTCCATGTCACCGGCGGACACCGGGAAGTCCTGTGCGTGCAGCGCGGCCCGGCGCACCTTCGGGTCCAGCAGATCGGCGTTGTTCAGCAGGACGTGTACGTGTTCGGCCCCGGTGTACTCGGCGACCTCGACGGCGAACGGGGTGTCCGGATCGGCCCACTGGATGTTCGCCTCGAACCGATCGTCGTGGCCGGTGAAGTCGATGGAGTAGGCACGAAGCGGCTCGTTCGATCGCTGCCCGGCGATGGTGCGCGCGGCCAGTGCGGTGACCGCGCTGGAGTCCAGCCCGCCGGAAAGCAGGGTGCCGACCGGAACATCGGCGAACAGCTGCCGCTCGACGATGTCGGACAACAGATCGCGCACCGTGCCGATGGTCGTTTCCAGGTCATCGGTGTGCGGTGCGGCCTCGAGCTGCCAGTAGGTCGTGGTGCGCAGTCCGGTGCGCGATACCCGGATCAGGGTTCCCGGCCGGACCTCGTACATGCCTTCGAACACCGCGTGTCCCGGCGTCTTCACGATGCCGAACATCTCCCGGATGCCGTCCGCCCCGACCACCGCGCGCACCTCGGGATGCGCGAGGATCGCCTTCGGCTCCGAACCGAAAAGCAGACCGTCCGCGGTCGGGTAGTAGTACAGCGGCTTCACGCCCATCCGGTCGCGCACCAGCAGCAGTTCCTCGGTGCGCGCGTCCCAGATCGCGAAGGCGTACATCCCGTTCAGCCGTTCGGCGAATTCCTCGCCCCATTCCAGGTAGGCGCGCAACACCACCTCGGTGTCGCTCTCGGTGCGGAAGTGGTGACCGCGCCTGCGCAATTCCGCGCGCAGTTCGCGGAAGTTGTACACCTCGCCGGTGTAGACGATGACCGCCTCGGTTTCCCCGTCGTGCTCGGCGGTCATGGGCTGGCTGCCGCCTTCGAGGTCGATCACCGAAAGCCTGCGGTGCCCGAACGACACGTGCCGGGCCAGATAGCTCCCGGTGTCGTCCGGGCCCCGGCAGGCCATGGTCTCGGTCATGGCCTCGATCGTCGCGGAACACTTGGTCAGGTCGTGCTGGAAGCCGATCCAGCCGGTCATACCGCACATGAATACCCACTAATTCTGATCTTGGGTTGATAGAAAGAAACGCGAAATGGACCCGCAACCGAAGTTACACCGGGCTGTGTCGGCGCGCAACCTAACGTTATCGTGGGTGCTCATCGGGCCAGCGCAAGTCCGGGAAGTATCCCGGACCTGACGTATTTTCGGGCAGCTGACTCACTTTTCGTCACCTGACGGAGTCGGAATTTCTTATTCGTGGGCGCAGGGGCGGGTAATGAGAATGGATCTTGGGCCGTGGAACTTCCTCGCCCCGCGGAAGGGGAGTGTGTCGTATGCAGAGACGAACTTTTCTCGCCGGTGCCACCGGCGCGGCCATCTCTGCGGCGGCGAGCAGCCAGGCGCCGGCCCGGCCCGGTGGCGTCGCCGCGGCCGGAAAGGTGGTGGCACACACCAGTTCCGGCCGGGTCGCCGGGCAGCGCAGCGGTTCGCTGGCGATCTTTCGCGGGGTGCCGTACGCACAGCCACCGGTCGGTGCCTTACGGTTCGCCTCGCCGCGGCCGCCGGTGCCGTGGTCCGGAGTGCGGGACGCCACCAGCTTCGCCGCACCCTCGTACCAGTTGATTCTGCCGGGCGGCAGCGAGGATTCGTTGTACGCCAACGTATGGACCCCGGACACCGAGGGGAAGCGGCCGGTTCTGGTCTACATCCACGGCGGTGGCTGGCTGCTCGGCGCGGGCAGTGAACCGACCTACGACGGGGCGCGGCTCGCCGAGCGCGGTGACCTGGTGGTGGTGACCTTCAACTACCGGCTGGGTCCGTTCGGTTTCGGTCACCACGAGGAACTGGCCGACCCGGTGACCGGAAGCAACGCGAACTGGGGACTGCAGGATCAGGCCGCGCTGCTGCGCTGGGTGAAGCGGAACGCGGGCGCCTTCGGCGGGGACCCGGACAACATCACGCTCGTCGGTACCTCGGCGGGTGGTGCGAGCACCTGGCAGCTCGGCATTCTGCCGGAACTGCGGGGGATCGTCCGCCGGATGGTGCCGATCAGTCCGTGCCATGTCTGGAATCCGGCGAACACCCTGACCCCGGAGGACGCGCGCACCGTCTACCGGACGATGGCGCGCCGGCTGGACACCACGGTGCGCGGACTGCGTTCGGTCTCGCCCGCCGAGCTCCAGCGGGTCTGGGAATCGGTGTTCGCCGGCAGCCCGACCGCGCGGATCGTGCGCAGCGGGCGGGAATACCGCGGACCGGTGCGGGGCGGGCGCTGGCTGCCGGAATTCGAGTACCAGGCGCCGAACCCGCGGATCCCGGTGTTCAGTATCCACGCGGACACCGAGGGTTCGTTCTACACCGCCCCGGGCGCTCCGGTTCCGGATCCGCGCCCGGCGCCTGCGAACGATGCCGAACTGCACGACTGCGTGCACGCCTTTCTGGACAAGGGCGCGGTGCGGGTCACCAACGCACAGGTCGATGCCTGCGTCTCCGCTTACCGTGCGGCGGCGGTGGCGGACGGACTGCCCACCGATCCGCTCTCGATCTGGACCGAGGTGTGGGGCGATGGGCTGTTCCGCTACCAGATCGTCCGGCTCGCCGAACGGCACGCGCGCCATGGCCGGACCCCGTTCTATGCCATGGAGTTCGCGCATCCGGTGCGGCCGCCGTACTTCGGCACCCCGCACGAGGCGACCTCCCCGTTCCTGTTCGGCACCAACGGGATTCCCGGGAACGTGGCGAAATTCGGCGACGGCCCGCTCGAGCGCAGGATCTCCGGCGTGTTCATGGACCTGGTCGCGAATTTCGCGTGGACCGGTGTGCCGCGGGCCAGTGGTGCACCAGCGCTGCCCCTGTTCGATCCGCAACTGCCGAGCACGATGATCCTCGGCGGCGAAACGGTGGCGCGCATCGCGACCACGCCGAAACTGCGTCAGCTCCGGTTCTGGGACAGCGCCGGATGGGTACCGAGACCATGACCGGGACACCGAGTCAGGAGACCACAGTGGACAGTGCGGTGACCGACCTGCGGCGGATACCGGCTCAGCAGCAGCCGCCGTGGCACGACCCGGTGCGGGCCAGGCAGATCGGCGAACAACTGGGGTTCGCCGAACCGCTGGTGCGTGCCGAGGATGTGCGCAACCTGCGCGCGCTGCTCGCCGCGGTGAGCCTCGGCGAGGCGGTCGCGGTGCAGGCGGGCGACTGCGCGGAGGACCCGGCGGAGTGCACTCGCGGCTACGTGGCCCGCAAGGTCGGGGTGCTGGAGCTGCTGGCCGGTGCGCTGATGCTGGCCACGCACAAACCGGTGGTGCGGATCGGGCGCATCGGCGGCCAGTTCGCCAAACCCCGGTCGGCCCCGGTCGAACGGGTCGGCGGCCGGGAACTTCCGGTGTACCGCGGGCATCTGGTCAATGCGCCGGAGCCCGATCCGGAACTGCGCAAGGCCGATCCGGACCGGATGATGTCGGCCTATCAGGCCTCCGGCGAGGTGCTCGGGCATCTGGGCTGGGGTTCGGGAACCGGCGGTGCGCGGTTGCTCGCTCCGGTGTGGACCAGTCACGAGGCCCTGGTGCTGGACTACGAGATTCCCCTGCTGCGCCGCGATGTTCGTGGTGATCTGCTGCTCACGTCCACGCATCTGCCGTGGATCGGCGACCGCACCCGCCAGGTGGACGGCGCACACGTGGCGCTGCTCGCGAGGGTGGCCAATCCGGTGGCGTGCAAGGTGGGGCCGGGCATGACAAGGGACGATCTGCTCGCCGTCTGCGAGCGGCTGGACCCGGATCGCGAGCCGGGCAGGCTCACCCTGATCGCGCGGATGGGCGAGGCGCAGGTGGCGCGGATGCTGCCGCCGCTGGTCGGAGCGGTCCGGGCGGCGGGACATCCGGTGATCTGGCTCAGCGATCCCATGCACGGCAACACGGTCAAGACCGCGGACGGGCTGAAGACCCGGTTCCTGCGCACGGTGATGAGCGAGGTGCGGCAGTTCCAGGTCGCGGTGCGCTCCGCGGGCGGGGTCGCCGGCGGGTTGCATCTGGAGACCACACCCGACGAGGTGACCGAGTGCGTGCCGACCGCGGCGCAGATCGAACACGTCGGAGACAAGTACACCAGCTTCTGCGATCCACGGCTCAATCCGCGCCAGGCGCTGCGGGTGGTTTCGGCGTGGCTGGGGTGACGAGGAGGTGTGCCTGATGGAACACGAGGTCGCGGTGGTCAGTGGCGCGGCCGGTGGGATCGGCGCCGAGGTGGTGCGCGCGTTGCGGGAACGCGGGGCGGTGGTCGCCGCGGTGGACCGGGATCCGGAGGGGCTGGCGGCGATCGCGGGAGCGGGAGTGACCGGGTTTCCCGCCGATGTCAGCGATTCCGGTCAGGTGGCGGACACGGTGGCGGCGATCGAGGACCGGCTCGGCCCGGTCGAGTATCTGGTGAACGCGGCCGGTGTGCTGCGGCTCGGTGAGGCGACCAAACTGACCGAGCAGGACTGGCACACTACCTTCGCGGTCAACACCACCGGTGTCTTCCACCTCTCCCGCGCGGTCGCCGTGCGGATGATGCAGCGTTCCCGGGGCGCGATCGTGACCGTGGCATCCAATGCGGCGAGCACCCCGCGACTGGAGATGGCCGCCTATGCCGCGTCCAAGGCGGCGGCCACGATGTTCACCAAGTGTCTCGGCCTCGAACTGGCCGGGCACGGCATCCGGTGCAATGTGGTGGCGCCCGGCTCCACCGACAGCCCGATGCTCAGCTCGATGTGGCACGACGAGTCCGGCCCCAAGACCACCGTCCGGGGCAGCCTGGACACCTACCGGCTCGGTATTCCGCTCGGCAGGATCGCCGCGCCCGCCGATATCGCGAACGCGGTGACCTTCCTGCTCTCCGCACGGGCGAGCCACATCACCATGCACGAACTGACCGTGGACGGCGGAGCGACCCTTGGCAGTTGATATTCCCCTGAATTCCCGGAGGAGCCCCATGGCAGGAATCCCCACGATCGAGCCGTACTCGATGCCGGCCGCAGGCGACCTGCCGGAGAACATCGCCGGATGGTCCGCCGATCCGGACCGCGCGGTGCTGCTCGTGCACGATATGCAACGGTTCTTCGTGCGCCCCCTGCCCGGTGGCCTGCGCGAGGAACTGGTCTCGAACATCGCCGTATTGCGCGCGCGGTGTGCTTCGCTCGGTGTCCCGGTCGGCTACACCGCGCAGCCCGGCGGGATGACCGAACGGCAACGTGGCCTGCTCAAGGACTTCTGGGGGCCGGGCATGCGGGTGGCGCCCGCGGACCGCGAGGTGGTCGACGCGCTCACTCCCGCCGAGGACGACTGGACCTTCGTGAAATGGCGCTACAGCGCGTTTTTCGGTTCCGATCTGCTGGCCCGGATGCGTACCCTCGGCCGGGACCAGCTGGTGCTGTGCGGCGTGTACGCGCATGTCGGTGTGCTGATGACCGCGGTCGAGGCGTTCACCAACGACATCGAGACCTTCCTGGTCGCGGATGCCATCGCGGACTTCTCCGCGCGGTATCACCGGCTCGCCATCGACTACGCCGCGCAGCGCTGCGCGGTGGTGACCACCGCGAAAGAGGTGCTGCCATGAATCAGGTCGAGTTGCTCGACCGGGCACTGGCACCGGATCCGCCCCCGTTCGCCCTGTTGTATCGCCCGGAGCGGAACACGGAACCGAGGCTGGAGATCCTGCTCGGCGAGACGTCCACGGTGGACACGCTGGCCGAGATCGCGTTGCCGGACGGTGCTTCCGGCGCGGGCCACGAGGTACTGGCCATCGTGCCCTATCGGCAGATCACCGAGCGCGGCTACGCGTGCGCCGACGACGGCGAGCCGCTGATCACGATGACCGTCACCGAGCAGGACACGATTCCACTGGAACACGGCCTCGCCCGGCTCCCGGACCTGCCGATCAGCCTGACCGGCGAGGAATTCGACGTGGCCGACGAGACCTATGCGGAGACCGTCGGCGCGATCATCGACCGGGAGATCGGCGAGGGCGAGGGCGCGAACTTCGTGATCAAACGCTCGTTCCTCGCCGACATCACCGGGTACACCACAGGGCAAGCGCTCTCCTTCTTCCGCCGGTTGCTGACCAGGGAAACGGGCGCCTACTGGACGTTCATCGCACACACCGGTGACCGGACCTTCGTGGGCGCGACGCCCGAACGGCACGTGAGCCTGCACGAGGGAACCGCGGTGATGAACCCGATCAGCGGCACCTATCGCTATCCGCCGTCGGGTCCGAGCCTGCCCGCGGTGCTGGATTTCCTGGCCGACCGCAAGGAAACCGACGAGCTGTACATGGTCGTGGACGAGGAACTGAAGATGATGGCCCGGATCTGCGAGCACGGCGGACGGGTGGTCGGGCCGCGGCTGAAGGAGATGGCTCGCCTCGCGCACACCGAGTACTTCATCCTCGGGCACAGCGAACGCGATCCGCGCGAGATCCTGCGCGAGACCATGTTCGCGCCCACCGTCACCGGCAGCCCGCTGGAGAGCGCGTGCCGGGTGATCGCCCGCTATGAACCGCAGGGCCGCGGTTACTACAGCGGGGTGATCGCGCTGATCGGGCGGGACGAGCGGGGAAACCGCTGCCTGGACTCCTCGATCCTGATACGCGCCGCGGACATCGGCGCCACCGGGCGGATCCGGATCGGGGTCGGCGCCACCCTGGTCCGGCATTCCGAAGCGGAATCCGAGGTCGCGGAGACCAAGGCGAAGGCGGCCGGGCTGCTCGCCGCGCTGCGCGCCGAGCAGCCGCAGCGGTTCGCCGAGCATCCGAGTGTGCGGGCCGCGCTCCGGGACCGCAATGCGACGCTCGCCGGTTTCTGGCAGCACAGCGAGGAAAACCGCGCGTGGCCGCGAGCCGAACTTGCCGGTCGCCGGGTGCTGGTGGTCGACGCCGAGGACACCTTCACCTCGATGCTCGATCACCAGCTGCGGTCCATGGGGCTCGAGGTCACCGTGTGCCGGTTCGACGAACCGTATTTCCTGGACGGCCACGATCTGGTCGTGATGGGGCCGGGGCCCGGCGATCCGCGGGATCCCGAGCATCCCAAGATCGCGCACCTCAGCTCGGCGATCGGCACCCTGCTCGAGCGCCGTCTCCCGTTCCTCGCGGTGTGCCTGAGCCATCAGGTGCTCAGCAGGCGGCTCGGGTTCCCATTGCTCCGCAAGGATGTGCCGAATCAGGGGTTGCAGCGCGAGATCGACCTGTTCGGCGCGCGCGAACTGGTCGGCTTCTACAACACCTTCGCCGCGCGGTGCACCGAGGACAAGGTCGACTGCGGACCGCTCGGCGTGGTCGAGGTGAGCAGGGACGCCGAATCCGGCGAGGTACACGCACTCCGCGCGCCGTTTTTCGCCTCGCTGCAGTTCCATGCCGAATCGGTGCTCACCAAGGACGGGGTCCGCATCCTCGGCGCGCGGATCGCGGAGCTCATCGCGAACGGGGTGGCCAGATGAGACCCGGTCACCTCGAGATCTGCGTCATCGGTGCCGGTCCCCGCGGACTGTCCATTGTGGAGCGGTTGTGCGCCAATGAACGCGCCGCGGCCACCCACGAGACGATCACGGTGCACATCGTGGATCCGTCCGCTCCCGGTTCCGGAGCGGTGTGGCGCGCCGAACAGTCCCGGTATCTGCTCACCAATACGGTGGCCGCCCAGATCACCGTCTACACCGATGACAGCGCACGGATCGAGGGGCCGGTGGAGCCAGGTCCGAGCCTGTACGAGTGGGCGAAAAGCCTGGCACTGCTGGGTGAACTGGGCGAATACGAGGCGGAAACGCTTGCCGAGGCGCGGAGTCTTGGCCCGGACTCGTATCCCACTCGCGCCTTCTACGGCCGCTACCTGAACGACTCCTTCCAGCAGATCGTGGCACGCGCACCCGAACACGTCACGATCGCGGTGCATCGCTCGCGTGCCGTGGCGATGGCGGACACCAACGGGATCGCCGGTGGCCCACAAGGAGTTCGCCTCGAGGACGGTACCCGGTTGCACGAACTGGACGCGGTGGTGCTGGCCCAGGGGCACCTGCCCGCGCGGCTTTCCGCGCGCGAGGAACGGACGGCGAGCCTGGCGCGGATCCATCTGCTCACCTATGTTCCGCCCGCCAATCCCGCCGATCTGGAACTGAGCGCGATCGAAGCGGGCCGTCCGGTGCTGTTGCGCGGCCTCGGCCTGAACTTCTTCGACCACATGGCGTTGTTCACGGTGGGCCGCGGCGGGTCCTTTGTCCGCGAAGGGGACCGGTTACGGTACCGGCCGTCTGGGCGGGAACCCGTGCTGTACGCCAGTTCCCGCCGCGGGGTGCCGTACCACGCGCGCGGGGAGAACCAGAAGGGCGCCTTCGGCCGGTACCGTCCCCGGCTGCTCACCCCGGAAGTGATCGCCCGGCTGCGCGAGCGCGCGGGGGTTCGCTTCGGCGCCGACGTGTGGCCGCTGATCGCGCTGGAAGTGGAAAGCGTCTACTACGGCGCGTTGTTGCGCTCCCGGGGCGAGGATCCCGAGCCGTTCGTGCGGCGCTATCTGTCCGCATCGGGGGACCGGGACGAAGACCTGCTGCTGGACACCTACCGCATCGCGCCAGCCGAACGCTGGGACTGGGACCGGATCGCGCATCCCTGTCAGGGACTGGAATTCGCCGATCGGGCCGAGTTCCGCGCCTGGCTGCTGGACTATCTGGCCCGGGATGTCCGGGAGGCCAAGGCGGGCAATGTGGACGGACCGCTCAAGGCCGCGCTGGATGTGTTGCGCGATCTGCGCAACGAGATCCGGCTCGTGGTGGATCACGGTGGCCTGGCCGGTGATTCGCATCAGGACGAGCTGGACGCGTGGTACACCCCGCTCAACGCATTCCTCTCCATCGGGCCGCCGGTGTCCAGGATCGAGGAGATGATCGCCCTGATCGAGGCGGGCATCCTGGAGATCACCGGGCCCGGAACCCAGATCTGCATCGACACCGAGGATCCCGCATTCGTGGCCCAGTCCGGGATCGTGCCCGGCCCGCCGATCCGGGCCGAGGTGCTGATCGAGGCGCGGTTGCCGGAACCGGATCTGCGGCGCACCGCCGATCCGCTGATGCGGCACCTGCTGGCCACCGAACAGTGCCGCACCTACCGGATCCCCGGCGCGGCCGGGGAAACCTACGAAACCGGCGGACTCGCGGTCACCGAACGCCCTTATCGCCTTGTCGACACCCAGGACCGCGCGCATCCGCGCCGGTTCGCGTACGGGGTGCCGACCGAGGCGGTGCACTGGGTCACCGCCGCCGGGATCCGGCCGGGGGTCGACTCGGTCACCCTCGGGGACTCCGATGCGATAGCCCGGACCATCCTGGACATGCCGACCGCTACCCCGATCCGGCGGCCCGCGGTGGAGGGCACCCGGCTGATGGGTGTGATCGTATGATCGATTCCGGGCTGCTTTCCCCGGTACGGGCGGGGACCCCGGTCGAAGCGGCGGTCTCCGATACGGCATGGCTGCAGGCGATGCTCGACGCCGAGGCCGCACTGGCCAGGGCCCAGGCCCGGCTCGGCACGCTGCCGCCGGACGTGGCCGCGGTGATCAGCCGCGCGGCCCGGGCCGAACGGCTCGATCTGCGGGCGCTGGCGATCGCCGCGCGGGCGACCGCGAATCCGGTGGTGGGCCTGGTGCAGGCGTTCACGGCGGTGGTGTCCGAGGAGGACGCGGCCGCCGCCGAATACGTGCACCGCGGATCCACCAGCCAGGACATCCTGGACACCGGCGCGATGCTGGTCGCGCAGCGCGCGATCCGGCTCATCCGGGCCGATCTGGGCGCCACGGCCACCGCCATCGGCCGGCTCGCCGCCGAACACCGGGACACCGTGCTCGCCGGGCGCACCCTGGCCCTGCACGCGGTGCCCACCACGTTCGGCCTGAAGGCGGCGGGCTGGCGGGAACTCGTCCTGGACGCCGATGCCCGGCTGGCACGGTTGCTCGCCGAGGGGCTGCCGGTCGCGCTCGGCGGTGCGGCGGGAACGCTGGCCGGGTACCTGGAATACGCCGGGATCGACGGTGGGCAGCCACATCCGGATCCGGGTGAGTACACCGACCGGCTGGCCGGCGCGTTCGCGGCGGAGACCGGCCTGGCCCGCCCGGTGCTGCCGTGGCACGTACTGCGCACCCCGATGGCCGATCTCGCCTCGGCACTGGCGTGCACCGCCGGGGCGCTCGGCAAGATCGCGCTCGATGTGCAGTCGCTGGCCAGGACCGAGGTCGGTGAGCTCGCCGAGCCGGGAGCGGACGGGCGGGGCAGTTCCTCGGCCATGCCACACAAGCGAAATCCGGTGCTCGCCACCTTGCTGCGCAGTGCGGCGATGCAGGTTCCGGCGCTCGCGACCGGGCTGACCCAGTGCCTGCTCACCGAGGACGAACGCTCGGCTGGTGCCTGGCACGCGGAATGGTTGTTGTTGCGCGAATGCCTGCGGCTGACCGGTGGGGCCGCGCACACCGCGGTCGAACTGGCCGAGGGACTCGAGGTGCGGCCGCAGCGGATGCGGGACAACCTCGGGATCACCGGCAGTCAGGTGGTTTCCGAGCGGATCGCGGCCGTGCTGGCCCCGCGGATCGGGAAGGCCGCCGCCAAACGGCTGCTGAGCGCGGCATCGGCGGAAGCGGGCCGGACCGGGAAACCACTGGCCGAGCTGCTTGCCGGGGAGTCCGAGCTCGCCGGGTGTATCGAGACCGGAGAACTGGACCGGTTGTGCGATCCGGCCGAGTACACCGGAGCCGCGGCCGCACTGGTCGACCGGGAGCTGCGCCGTGCCGCTGTTCCGCTCAGCGCAGTGTCGCGCGGATAAGGTAGCCGTGCGGGACACCCGGTGTTCCCCGCGGCGCGTCCGGGTACGGCCAGCGGCCCAGCCGGGTGCCCACCGTGCTGAACAGGGACACCTCGGGATCCCAGCCGCGTGCGGTCAGCAGCGCCTCCGGTTCCTCGGTGCCGAACAGCCACGGTGCGCCGTGCTCGGCCATCCAGTCCAGCGTCGCGCGCATCGTGTGCGCCTCCAGCACCGAACGCCCGACCACGTCAAGCAGCAGGGTGCTGCCCGGCGCGCTGAGCTCGGTGAGCCGGTCGAGCAGGGTGAGCACGGCGGACTCCTCGAGGTACTGGGTGAGCCCTTCGACCAGCCAGCAGGTCGGCCGGTCGGCCTGGAAACCCGCTGCACGCAAGGGATCCCGCCAATCCGTGGCCAGATCGACGCCCACGGTGTTGCGCTCGCACCGTGCCGGAGCGTCGATGACCCGCTCCTTGTGGGCGAGCACAGCCGGGCGGTCGAGTTCGAACAGCGTGGTGCCGGGGGCGAAGTCCAGCCGGAACGCGCGGGTGTCCATGCCCGCGGCGAGCACCACGATCTGGCTCGGCCGCAGCTCGGCGAACGCATCGTCGAAATACCTGGTGCGCACCGGGATCGTGGGCCCGCCGTCGAAGTCCTCGGCCAGTTGCCGTGCGGAGGCACCGGCCAGTCGTTCGGCGAACGGGTCGGTGAACAGCGCGTCGGGCCTGCGGCTTTCGGCGGCGCGCATCGCGGCGGTCAGCCTGCTGGTGTGCGCGACCGGATCGAGTTCGTCTTTCTGCATACCTCGAGGTTCGCAGAGATCGGCGGTTCCACTACTCTTCACCGGTCTATTCGGCTGATGATGCATCCAAAGTACCCTTGACTGGTGGAAAACATCACGCTGGACGTGCTGGACCGGCGGATCCTGCACGCGCTGGCCATCGCCGGGCGGACCCCGCTGCGCCGGATCGCCGCCGTGCTGGGGTGCTCGGAGCGCACGCTCGCGCAGCGATACCGCAGGCTGCGGGATGCCGGGATGCGCGTGGTCGCGGTTCCGGACCGGCGCAGGCTCGGCCGGGCCGACTGGCTGGTGCGGCTGCGCTGTGCCCCGGACACCGCGCCGCGGATCGCGCAGGCGCTGGCGCGCAGGGAGGACACCTCCTGGGTCGCGCTCGCCTCCGGTGGCACCGAGCTGACCTGTATGGCGCACGCCGAATCCGGTTCGGGCAGCCTGCTGCTGGAGAAACTGTCCCGCACCCCGCGGATCGACGCGATCACGGCGCACTGCGTGCTGCGCGATCTCGCGGGTGCCCATGGCTGGCCCGGCAGGCTCGGTGCGCTCGAGGCCGGGGAGATCGAGCGGTTGCGGGAACCCGAACCCGCCGAACAGCCCGGCCCGCCCGAGCGCATCACCGCGGCCGATCAGGCGCTGCTGCGTGCGCTCGCGGTCGATGGGCGTACCGGCTTTCCCGCCCTCTCCGCGCTGACCGGGACACCGGAATCCACCCTGCGCAGGCGGTTGACCGAACTGCACCGGCGCGGGGTCTTCTTCTACGACGTGGACATCGACCCCGGCTGGTTCGACTACGACTGCACGGCCGTGCTCTGGCTGACCGTGGCGCCCGGGGAACTCGACGCGGTCGCCGCGGCGCTCGCCGGGCACATCGAGGTGGCCTACGCGGCGGCGACGAGCGGCACGGCGAACATCGTGGCCTTCACCGTCTACCGGGATCTGGACGCGTGTTACGGCTACCTCGCCCACCGCCTCGGCGCGCTGCCCGGGGTGCTGACCGTGGAGACCTCACTGATCACCCGGCAGATCAAGGGCCCGGGCGCCGAGCTGATGAGCTAACCCGTCGCGGCCCGCTGCTGGGATCCGGCGGAACTGGGCTGGGCCGGAGGTACGAAATCCTTGCCACGGATGAGGATCAGCGCGAGCAGCCCGCCGACGATCGCCAGCAGTCCGCTGGTGAGCAGCAGGACGTTCACCGCGGCCGGGTAACTCGCCTGCACCGCACCCGCCAGCTGCTCCGGTGCCTGTGGTGCGGCGTTCGCTATCGCGTTCGCGGGAGTTCCCTTGCGGACCGCCTCGGCGATCTGCTCGGCGCTCGCGTGCGGCCCGGGAAGCCCAGCCAGCCTGCCGACCAGGTTCCCGTACAGCGCGGAGGCGAAAATCGAGCCGTACAAGGCGATTCCGACCGCCATGCCGATCTGCCGGAAGGTCTGGCTCACCCCGGAGGCCATACCGGAACGCTGTACCGGCACCACCCCGACCGCCGTGGAGGCCAGCGGTGGGTTGACCATTCCGGTGCCGATCCCGGAGACGATCAGACCGGGAATGAGGTGGGTCCATGAGGAGTCCGCGCTCAGCCCGCGCATCAGCAACAGGCCCGCGCCGACGAGCACCAGTCCACCGCCGACCAGCCAGCGCGCCGGGATCTGGCTCACGAACCGGCCTGCCACGGTCGCGGCGACGAACGTACAGCCGGAGGCCACCAGCAGCCGGACCCCCGCGTCCAGCGAGCTGAAGGACAGACCGTTCTGCAGGTACAGCACCAGGTACAGGAACATCGCGAACATCGAGGCGTTCATGGTGAACGCGGCGATCGAGCCGCCGAGGAATGTCGGGATCCGTAACAACGTCAGGTCGAACATCGGCGCGGACACCCGCAGTTCGACCACCACGAAGGCGATGAGGAACACCGCGGCGAGCACGAAGGCGATCAGCACCCCGGCATCGCCCCAGCCCGAGGCGCTGGCCCGGATCAGCGCGTACACCAGCCCGAACAACCCGGCCGTGAGGGTGGCCATGCCGGGCCAGTCGATCCGGCTGGAGTACGGCGCGCGGGACTCGTCCACCTTGCGCAGCGCGATGAGGAACGCCACGATGCCGATCGGCAGGTTCACCAGGAAGATCCCGCGCCAGCTGATTCCGGTGGTGAGCACACCGCCGAGCAGCGGGCCGAGCGCGGTGGCCACGCTGGCGACCGCGCCCCACACCCCGAACGCGATCCCGCGCTGCTTGCCAGCGAAGGTACTGGCCAGCAGGGCCAGCGAGGTGGCGAACAGGATCGAGGCGCCGATCCCTTGCACGGCACGGGAAAGGATCAACATCAGTTCATCGGCCGCGATACCGCACAGCAGCGAACCGATGGTGAACACGGTGAGCCCGATGAGGAACAGCAGCCGCCTTCCGTACCGGTCGGCAAGCGATCCGGTGGTGAGCAGCACCGAGGCGAGGGTCAGCGCGTAGGCATCGGTGAACCACTGCAGGCCGCTGAAACTCGCCTGCAGATCGTGCTGGATGTTGGGCAGGGCAACGACGACGATCGTGACATCGAGCAACAGGATGAACGTCGCGGCGCAAACCACGACGAGCGTCCACCATTGGCGGTTCATCGGCTGATGCCTTCCTCGAGTCGTTCCACGCGAATCCGCGCATAGTAGTATGCTAGCATCCTATTATGGGAGAGGACGTCAAACAGTTCAATGTCTACCTGCCGCTCGAGCTCATCAGGCAGGTCAAACACCACGCCATCGAAGCCGAGCTCTCGCTCTCGGCCCTGGTTGCCGATGCGTTGCGTACGTATCTCTCCGCGCACGAACAAGACGAGACTCCCGCGAGAAAGGACTGATCCGGTATGACCGAGGGCATCGAAGGCCTGTACATCGAGACGCACAACTGGGGGAAGGCCGCGAAGTTCTTCCAGTCCCTTGGATACAAGGTGGAGTTCGAGACCGAGGACGGCTCCGGGATGCTGCGTAACGGTGACGGCCCCTATCTGCTGCTCATCGAGGTACCCGAGAGTCAGGATCCGCGTACCGAGGTGGTGCTGCGCACCGCGAGCGCGGAGGAGTTCCAGCTGGGCGAGGGGGTCGAGGTGGTCACGCCGTTCGAGCCGACCCACTACGGCACCCAGGAGATGAAGGTGCGGGACCCGGACGGCCGCACCTGGAGCATTCAGGCGCCGGCCAAGAAGTAGCCGCGCGGACCGCGCCCGGGTACCCGATGCCGAACACATCGGGTACCCGGGCTTTCGCATGCGCACACTCTAGAATCCGTACCGTGACCGGGTTCGGATCCGAACGGGAATATGTCAGGTAGCGGCGGAATCCGCGGGGAATACTGACAGATTATCGGCGAGCTGATTTACCCCGGTTTCGCGCGTTGACCGGCGCCGGTGCGCGCGGGCGACAATTCAACCATGCCGCAGTCGAAAACCACGAAAGCACCGCTGTTCCGGGTCCGGGCCGATATTCGCGTCTCCGCGTCCCCCGGCGAGGTCTACGCGGTGGTCAGCGATATGCCGCGCGCCGCCGAGTGGAGCGCGGAATGCCGGGGCGGCACCTGGGTTTCCGGTGCACCGGCCACGGTCGGTTCGGTGTTCCGCGGCCGGAATCACCGCGAGCCGGACGTAGTCGGCTGGGCACCGGTCGTGCGCGGGGACTGGACAACGGACGCCGAGGTGATCGCCGCCGAACCCGGCCGGGTCTTTCGCTGGGCGATCCGCACCAAGGCCGGGACGGCGCAGGACAGCGTGTGGTCGTTCGAACTCGCCGCGGCCGGAAGCGGCTGCGTACTCACGCACGCCTTCCACATGGGGACGGCCACCGAGGGAATCCGAAGCATCACCGCCGAAATGACCG
Source organism: Sciscionella sediminilitoris (assembly GCF_000737195.2). GTDB lineage: Bacteria > Actinomycetota > Actinomycetes > Mycobacteriales > Pseudonocardiaceae > Sciscionella > Sciscionella sediminilitoris. The sequence continues at coordinate 4,757 of NZ_JALM01000080.1, read as the reverse complement.
AGGCGGAGCAGCGGCGATTCTTCACCGAATGGGGCGCGAAACTGGAACGAGATATCACGGCGACCCTGGAACGCATCAAAAACGTCATCGAAAAGCGATAGGGCGGCGCAATGTTCCTGCAGCGGATTATGAACCGTGGTATCCAGCTGGGCACGCTGTTCGAGCGCGCCGCGGCGTCACATCCGGCGAATGTGCTCATTCTCGATCACGATCTGGACATCGCGCCCGGGCTGGGGCGGCGGGCGACGATCCCGGAGGTCGCGGATCTGGTCGCGGACATCGCATCCCGGTTCTGGTCGGTGCGAGTCCGCCCGGGAGACCGGGTCGTGGTGTACAAGTCCGAGGGCTTCGATCTCACCCTGCTCGCCTGCGCGATCGCCCGGATCGGCGCGGTCCCGGTCATGCTCTCCCCGAAACTCGACGGTGCCACGGTGAACGAACTCCTGCGCCGCATCGAGCCCGCGGTGCTGCTGACCGACCAGTCCAAACTGGACGATGAGTTACCGGATTCGGTCCTCGCGCTGGCGAACCGGGTGCTGCTCGCCTCGGGCAGTCACCCGGACACCACCGAACTGCGGGCGCTCGCCGGGGCACCGCGGGTCCCCGCGGTGACCATGCCCGCCGAGCATCCCACGCTGGTGACGCACACCTCGGGGACAACGGGAACCCCGAAACTGGCCGTACACACCGGACGCACCCTGCAGGCCCGCTACCGTCCACAAGCGACGGTGACCTGGCCGATCCTGCGCAACCGTGAGACGATCGCGATCCACGTGTCCTTCGTGCACTCCCGGCTGATCACCGCGCTGGCCATCTCGCTGCACCGCGGGTACCCGATCGTCGTGCTCGCCGATGCCACCCCGGAGCACGTCGCCGAGATGTTCGCCCGGCTGCGACCGGGAATCCTGGAGGCGCACCCGAATTCCTACATGGCATGGGAACCGCTCGCCGAGGATCCGCGCAAACCGTTCGCCAACGTCAAATTCTTCAGCAGCACCTTCGATGCCATCCACCCGCGAACCATGCACCGGCTGCTGCGGGCGAGCGAGCGCCGAGCGCCGATGTTCGGCCAGATCTACGGGCAGAGCGAGGTCGGCCCCGCGGTCATGCGTGGCTACACCAAACGCAAGCGGTTGGGTACCGACGGGCGATGTGTCGGCTGGCCGGTTCCCGGGATGACCTCGGTCCGCGTGGTGAGCAGGGACGGCGGGCGGCCCTCGGCGGCGAACCCCGGCTATATCGAGGTGCGCAGCGATGGCCGGATCGTGACCTACCTCGGCGAGCAGAACCGGTACGACAGACAGGTTTCCGCGGACGGCTGGTGGCGGATGGGGGACGTCGGGTACCGCACCCGGCTCGGTTGTGTGCACCTGCTCGACCGGGAGGTGGACGTGATCGAGGGCTTCGGCAGCACCCTGGCGGCCGAGGACGCGCTGTTCGCGCGGCTGGAGGAACTCACCGAGGTGATCATCATTCCGGGGCAGAGCGGGAAAGCGGTGCCCATCGTGTGCACCAAGGACGATCAGCCGCTCGATCACGAGGCCTGGCGCGCCGCGGCCTCCGGGCTCCCGGCGATGGCGGATCCCGTGCACTGGCGGCTCGAGGACCTGCCGCAGACCGCGACGGTGAAGATCAAGCGATTGGAACTGGCCCGGTTGCTGACATCCCGAAGCCAGCCAGCCTGAGCCGGAGGAGAACGAGTGTCGAAAATCGTCGTCGTCGGTGGCGGGATCGGTGGACTTGCCGCGGCCATCGCCATCGCGGAGCACGATCACCGGGTGGTGGTGCTCGAACGTGCGGACCGGTTCGCCGAGATCGGCGCGGGCATCCAGCTCGCCCCGAACGGTATCCATGCGCTGGACCGTCTCGGACTCGGCGATGCCGTGCGCGCCCGCGCGGTGAACGTGGACGAACTGCGGTTCATGGACGGCATCACCGGCGAGCGGGTGACGAGTATGCCGCTCACCGGTGTGTACCGCCGCAGGTTCGGCAATCCGTATGTCGTGGTGCACCGGGCCGATCTGCACTCGTTGCTGCTCGCCGCATGCCGGGAATCCGGGCTGATCGAACTGCGCAGCAATCAGACCGTTGTGGGGTACCGGCAGGACGTGGCCGGGGCGAGCGCTGTGCTCGAGGATGGCGTGGAGATCACCGGGGACGCGGTGATCGGCGCCGACGGCATCAACTCGGCGATGCGGCGGCAGCTGATCGGCGACGGCGAGCCGAGGATTTCCGGGATCACCGTCTATCGCGCGATCATTCCGATGGCGCGGGTTCCCGAAGAGCTGCGGTGGAACGCGGTCACCTGGTGGGCCGGTCCGAAATGCCATTTCGTGCACTACCCGATCGCCGGTGGCACGTACCTGAATCTCGCGGCCAGCAGCCAGGACGGGGCGAGCACCGCGTTCGCCGGTGTTCCCGTCGGGCACGATCGCGTCCGTGCGGAATTCGCCGTCCTCGGCCCGGTTCCGCGGCGGCTGCTCGAACTCGGTGACGACTGGAGAACCTGGGTGCTCGTCGACCGCGATCCGGTGCGCGACTGGACGGACGGGCGCGTGGCGCTGCTCGGCGACGCCGCGCATCCGATGCTGCACTACGCCGCGCAGGGAGCCTGCATGGGCCTCGAGGATGCCGTCGTGCTCGGCGATCTGCTCGGTGAACCCGGCGACTTGGCCGAGCAATTCCGCGCCTACAACGCCGCGCGTTACGAGCGGACCGCCCGGATCCAGGCACTGGCAAGGGAAAGTATCCAGCTCTGGCACCCCGAAGGCGAGCGCGCGCAGGCTCGGAACCGAGTACTGTCCGCCATGTCCGTCACCGAGCTGCACGACTATGTGGCGTGGATGCACGGGGACCGGGTGTTCGGCGGTGCCCGCGTGGCGGTGTAGCCGGAGCGGCTGCGCGTGGTTCACGTGAGCTCGTCGTGAGCGCCGGTGACCCGGTCGATATGGCGTTGAGCGGAGCGCCGCACCGCGTGCGCGGCACCGTGCCGGATCGCTTTGCCGCCGAGACCGAACAAGCGCTCGAACGCGTAAGGTTCGAGACTGTCGGCGATCCTGCGGACAATGTTCGCGGACAACGGGATCCGGTTGGGGTAGCTGCGCAGGAAAGTCAGCCAGCCTTCGGCCGCGGCCCCGCCGATGGTGTCCCCGACCAGAAGCGTGCCGCCCGCCGCATCATCGAGGTGGGCGACCGCGCTGCCCGGGAAATGCCCGCCCAACCTCACCAGTGTGATCCCGGGAAGCGGGGCGAGTAGTTCATCCCATGACTCGATGGCCGCGTCCGCGCGGCGCACCCAGGCGCGGTCGGCGGCGTTGACGAGTACCCGGGCCCCGCCAAGGGCGGTGCTCCAGCTGACCTGCGAACCGAACATGTGCGGATGACTGGCCGCGATCACGGCCGCACCACCCAGTTTCCGTACTATGGCCAGGATTTCGGCGTCCAGATAGTTCGGCGGATCCCACAGCAGATTCCCCTCGGCGGTCTGCACCAGGTAGCTGTGTTGTCCGATGGCGAACTCCGGCTCGCGATAGAGCGCGTGCACGCCGAAGCCGTGCTCCCGGTGCACGGTTGCGTGTGGCTGCGCGGAGAGCTGGTCCAGGCTGATCCAGCTCTGACCTTCGTGCGGAATGTATTGACGTTCATCGGCGCAGATCGCGCAGTCACCGGGCGGCGGCTCCGGCGAATCGGGGTGTTCGACGCCGCAGGTGGCACAAATCCAGATGGTCATGACCAAGTATTGAACCTCAACCTTAGTGGAGGTCAAAGGGGAAAGGAGGTGCACCAGAGTCGCTCGCGCAACTGTGAGTCTGCCGGTACTTCTCCTCAACGCCGTCATCGCCCGGATCCGACATTTATCCGACAAGACCTAGTCCATTCGGGCGATTTCGATGAAATTGCCGAGTGAAGCCCAGTTGTCTGGTAGTATAGAGATTATGAACGCTGGGGAGTGTTCGGCGATGTTGTCGAATCGGGAGTTGCTTGATCGGCTCCGTGAACAGGCCGTGGTGGTGCGGCGCGCGGAGGCGGAGATGCTGGATCTTGTTGCGCTGCTTGATAAACGCGGTGCGGCGGTGGAGTTCGGGTATCGGGGTTCGCCTGCGCGGATGGTCGAGGATGTGGCGCGGGTGGGTTTGGCCGAGGCGCGCCGGATCGCCGAGCGTGCGCGGGCATTGTTCGGTTCGCTGGGGATCAGTGGTGAACCGTTGCCGCCGGATTTACCGAATACCGCGGAAGCCTATGCACGTGGCGAGGTCGGTGCTGAGCATGTGGATCGGATCCGGAAGTTCGCTGCCGAGTTGCCCGCGGATGTGTTGACCGGAGAATCGTGGCCGATCGCGGAGAAGTGTTTGGCCACGGTGGCTAGTGAGACCGGGCCGCGTGGGTTGAGTCGTCCGATTAGGGAGCTGCATGCCCGTCTGGATCCGGATGGGCAGGAACCCAATGATCATGATCCGGTGCGCCCGCGCCGAGAGATCTGGTTGCGGCAGCGCAACAGTGATTGGCTCATCGAAGGACACCTGGACAACGAGACTGGGTTGAAACTGCGCAGTGTCCTTGATGCGCTGAACAAAGCTCACAGTCCGGAGCTTCGCTGCCCGGGTGAACGGGATGCGGACGCGTTCGCCGAGATCGTCCAACTCGCAGCGAATCCGGAGAATCTTCCCGAATCAGGCGGCGAACCGTTCACCATCATGGTCACCATGACCGAACAAGCCCTGCGCGACGGAATCGGCGCCGCCACCACCATGGACGGC
>NZ_JALM01000079.1 GCF_000737195.2 Sciscionella sediminilitoris | reverse complement strand
CCACCAAGCCTCACCCAAGCACACCACATTCAGCATCACGCCAACGGCGGGCTCACCGTCGAGGACAACATGGTGCTGCTCTGCGCCTACCACCACACCCTGATCCACCACACCGAATGGCAAGTCCACATCCACCACGGCAAACCCGCATTCACCCCACCCGACTATCGCGGAATCTGGTCGAGCACCGTGTGCCCGGCGGCGTAGGCTGATGAGGTGCCGTTGGTGTGGATTACCGGCATTTCCGGAGCAGGCAAGTCGACGGTCTGCGAGCTACTGCACGACCGTGGCTATGTGGCGCTCGATGCCGACGAGGGATTCAGCCGGTGGATCGACCGGGAGACCGGTGAAATCGTGCACGACCCTCCGCACCCGGTTCCGGCCGGCTGGCTCGATCGCTTCGGGTGGTTCATCGTCCGCGAGAAGGTGGCAGAGCTCGCGAACGAGTCCCCTTCACGCACCACCTTCCTCTGCGGCTCGGTCGAGAACGAAGCGGACGTGCTCGATCTGTTCGCCCGAACGGTGTGTCTGGTGATCGATGACGACACGCTCCGGCACCGGCTCATGACGCGTACGAGCAACGCCTTCGGTCGGCACCCGGAAGAGCTCGCCGCGGCACTGTGGTGGAACCCCCGGATGCGCTCGAGATATGAGCGGCTCGGCGCGGTGATCGTGGATGCGACTCGCCCGATAGCCGAAGTCGCGGACGCCGTTCTCGAGGCCGCGTCCTAACCCCAGCCCACGGTCGCGGGTGTGGATTGATGCTGCGACAACGAAAACGGGGCGAGGTCGATGTCCGGGGACCTGCCGAGAAAGAGATCGCGGATCAACCGGCCGGACTCCGGTGCCTGCACGAGGGTCTGGCCGCCGTATCCCGCGGCGAACAACAGGTGGGCGTGCTCCTCGCGGCCGCGGTCGATGATCGGGGAGCTCGCCGGGGTGACGTCGAAGGTGCCGGTCCATGTGCTGTGCAGCGCGGCCTTGCCCAACCGGTACCGGCGCGCCAGTTCGGCTTCGGCCTCGCGGAACCACACGAGCCGCAGGTCCTCCCGCTGGGAGATCCGTTCGAGCCCGACCAGCAGGGAGCGGCCCACCCCCAGCGTTTTCAGCCCGGCGACCGGATGGAAGGTGAACGGCGTGCCCACATCCCCGGCACCGAGCGGATCGGTGAGCATCAGCTCGGCGAACTGGGCCCATACCGGGATGGGCACACCGGCCAGCGCGGCGAGATCACCGCTACGCGGGCCCGCGGCGATCACGATGGTGTCCGCGGTGATCGTGCCCGTCGTACACGTGACCCGGTGGGCGCTGCTGTCCACCCCGGTCACCGTGACCCCGGTGCACACGCGCGCACCGTGCTCGGCGGCCGCCTTGGCGTAGCCGCGCACGACCGCGGCGGCATCGACCTGACAGGTCTGCGCGCACCAGATTCCGCCCGCGATCCCGTCCCCGGCCAGCAGGGGATTGCGCTCCAGGGTTTCCTCGGGCGTGAGCAGTTCCATCTCGACGCCCGCGGCCCGCTGCGCGGGTAGCTCCCCGATCAGCTCGGCGATGTGCCGCCGCCCGGCCAGCACGGTGAGGAAACCGGAATCCGCCCGCGAGCCGAACGGCCGGAGCTCGGCCAGACCACGGATCGCGAGCCGGGAATCGTGCGGTTTCCCCGGAAAATATCCGCGCACGGTACCCGCGGTGCGCGCCGCCGCGGTCTCGATGTCGTCCGGCTGCAGCAGAACGACATCGATCCCGGCCGCCGCGCAGTGGTACGCGATGGACAAGCCGGTCACCCCGTCGCCGAGGATCAGCATTTCGGTCTCGTGCTTGCGTTCGGCCATGGGGACTCCTCAATGGGCGCCGACGACCCGATCGGCCCAGGACCGGGCCGCGGTCTGGTAGGCGCGGGTGTTCGGGGCGAGATTCGGCGAATGCCCCGTCTCCGGGAGCACGAACACCTCGAAACCGGCCGCGGAGGTCCAGTCCGGTGCCTCCTGCGCGCGCACGGTGTCCGCCGAGGCACAGTCCTCGTAGCCGGGCGCGCAGAACAACGGATCCCGGCCGCCGAGCACGAACAGCACCGGTGCGGTGATCTTCCGGGAGATCGCCGGATCATAGACCGCCGGATCCCTGCTCTCGCTGACCACGTTCGCGTCCTTGGTGTACTCGTCGATGGCGAGCACGGCCGGATCGATCGGCAGATTCGCGTAGTAGACCGATTTCCGGGTGCCCGGCCGGGTGGTGGCGTACCCCTCGTCGTAGTCGTGCCGCCCGGCGAGCACCGGATCCTCGTTCGGCGAATGCGCGGCCTGCGCGATCGCCATGATGCCCGCGGGATCGACGTGATGCGCCAGCGAAGTCGTGAGCAGCGCGTCCACATCCCGATAGGTGGCCGCTTCCAGATTCGCGACCGCGGACCCCATCGAATGCCCGGCGAGGATCACGTGGGCGAACGGGACCCCGCCGATCCGGCCCGTGCGCAGCCGCTGCACCACCTCGTGCACCTGCCGCGCCTCCACTGCGAGGTTCAGCTGCGCACTCGGCGGCACCGTGCTCGCGCCCATGCCGATCCGGTCGATGAGCAAAGTCGCGTACCCGGCCCGGTTCATCATCTTGCGGAACGAATAGTCCTGGTACGGGAAATCCCAGTAGGTGTGGTTGTAGGTCTGGCCGTGCACCGCGAGCAGCACGGTCCCCGGCCGGGAGTTCGCCGGGCGGCACAACTGCCCCCACATCGAGGCGGTCCCGGTGCCGAGCGAGACCTGGGTGCTCGCGGTCGTGCACACCTGCCGATCCGCGGCATCGTCCGCGAAAGCGTACGGCGCCACCGGAAGGAGCAGCGCCAGCGCACCGAGAACCGCACCGATCCTGCGGCCGTTCACTGGTTCACCTTCCGCATGTACTCCTCGGCGCGCTGCTGGTATTCGGCCAGCGGCACATCCTCGATGCGCTGGGCCAGCGTCCAGCGATGCCCGAACGGATCGATGACCTGACCGTGCCGGTCACCGAAGAAGTGATCCTGCACCGGCCGCGATTCCCGGGCACCGGCCCGGATCGCGCGGTCGAACGCCGCATGTGCGTCCGCCACGAACAGGTACAGCGTCACCGGGGTTCCGCCGAGCGTGACCGGGTCGAGCAGGCCGAGATCCGGGTTCTCGTCGGAGAGCATCACGATCGCGGAGCCGATCCGGACCTGCGCGTGCGCGATCTTCCCGTTCGGCATGGTGGACCGGTGTAGTTCCGTCGCACCGAACGCCTCGGTGTAGAAGGCGATCGCCTCGCTCGCCCCGGCCACGGACAGGTACGCGGTCAACGGCGCGTAGCCCTCCGGAATCACGTCAACCACAGGCTTGCCTCCAATGCCTCGAAAAACGCATCCAATTCGTGCTCGGCGCCCAGCGACACCCGCAGATGCCCGGGGAAACCGAAGATTCCGGTGTCCCGGACCAGGATTCCGTGCTCCCTGGCCAGCACCCGCTGCAGCAGAGCGGAATCCGGGACGCGGATCGCGAGGAAATTCGTCACCGAACCCAGGTACGGGTACCCGCGCCGGTCCAGCTCGGCGCCGAACCACGCACGCCTTCGCTCATTCGCTTTCCGCACCGTGCCGAGGAATTCCTGATCGGCGAGTGCCGCGAGCGCTGCCGCCTGCCCGACCCGGTTGACACTGAACGGAAGCACCCGCAGTGTGCGGCGCACCTCGCCGATCAGGTCCGCGCGGCCGATCGCGTAACCGATGCGCAGCGCGGCCAGCCCGTAGGCCTTGGAGAAGGTGCGCAGCGCGAGCACCGGAGCATCCGAGTCCAGAAAATCCCGCACCTTCGGCAGATCCGGCGCAGCGAACTCGTGATAGGCCTCATCGACCACCAGCGGGGTATCACTTGCCCGCGCGTGCGCCACCAGGCGGGCGAAATCGTGCCGCCCCAAGGCGGTCCCGGACGGATTGTGCGGATGGCACACATAACAGATGCCGTGCTCCCCGAGCCGTTCGGCGAGCGCGCCCACATCCACCGCGCTGCCCTCCAGCGGCACCGCGACCGCGCCCCGCCCGATCCGCTCGAGCGCGGAAGCGTAGCCGGGAAAGGTGCCCGCGGTGACCAGCCCCGGCCGGGTTCGCGCGCCGAGGGTGAGCGCGGTGGCCAGCACCAGCTCATCGCTGCCGTTGGCCACCACGACCTGGTCCTCGGCCACGTTCCAGTGCGCAGCCAGCGCCTCGGCCAGGGTTTCCCGCTCCGGTGCCGGATAGCGGTGCACCCGGGTCAGTTCCGTGCTCGCGGCGTGCACCGCGGCCGGGCTCGCGCCGAACGGGCTCTCGCTCAGATGCAGCCGCACCAGTGCGTCCGCGTTCGGCACGCTGGTGTTGTACCGCGCGGGCGCGCTCACCGGTGCGCCCCGAGCAGGACACCGAAGCAGTAACTGCCCACCGCGGCCTCCTTCGTGACGAACCGGTGCACGCTGCCCGCCGGAATGCGCATCACCGCGGGCGAGATCAGCTCGAACAGTTCCCCGTCCAGTTCCACCTCGATGCGTGCCTGACCCGGAACCGGCGAGATGAGCAGATAGATCTCGTCCACCTCGTGGGTGTGCGGTTCGGCGACCGGCCTGTCCACCAGCGCGCTGAGCTCGCCACCCGCGATCTGCACCGGCAGCCCGCCGAACATCTCCGCGGTGAGATAGAACGGAGCCGGCTGGTGATGCCCGCCGACCGCGAGCGGAATCGGCAGTCCGGACACGATTTCCGCGGTCATACCGGTTCCAGCACGAACAGATAGGTGTGCGGGGCGCCGAACGGGACGGTGCGGCGAATACGCATGCCGCCGCGGGTGAAGATCTCCTCGTACTCCCTCCTGGTGTGGATCGGCACGCCCATCAGCGCGTGCGCCAGTTCGAAACCGCTGGAGAAGATCGGCAGGGATTCCCCAGTGCGCGGCCGGATCGTGGTGTCCCCGAACAGGAAGGTGTGCGCCGAAGGGAAGGTCTCCCGCATCCGCGGGATCACCTCGTGCCGATGCTCCGGCGCGGCGAGCAGATCGTGCAGGAACATGAAGCTCAGCACCACATCGGCCGTTTCGGCGCCGGGCACCCGGTGCCCGTTGAACAGCATGTCCAGCACATCCGCGCACACCGGCTCGACCGTGCCGCCCAGCCCGTAACGCTGCACGGTCTCCAGGGCGAGATCGGTGGCGGACTTGCTGATATCGATGCCGATGCCACGACTTCCCGGCCGGGCGTCGACGAGGCGGCACACCCGTTCGCTGACCCCGGCGCCGAGATCGACCAGCGTGCCGAACTCGATCCCGGCGATCTCGGAGTCCAGGATATGGCGCATCAGCGCGGTATCCGCCTGCGCCGAGCCGAGCGCCACCATGCCCTCATCGCGATGCAGGTCGACACCGAACCGGCGCGCTCCACTGGCGATCGCGGCGGCATGGGCGAACACATCGTGATATCCGCCGACGCCCCAGGTGAAAAAGCCCAGCAGCCGATGCGCCTGCTCACCCGTGCCGGTCGTGCGGACCCGGTCGCCCTCGCTTTCCAAGTACCCGAAGGATTCCGCGGCATCGACAAGCGAGCGGACGACGCTCTCATCGAGTTCGTTGCGCGCGCAGAACACGGGAATCTCCAGAACCCGGTCCTCGGCCAGTTTCCGGAACACTCCGAGCTGCTCGAGCGCGTGCACCACGTGCGCGCACACGTATCCGTTGAACGCGAGATCGGGGTGTACCGGTGCCTCGGCGACCAGCTCAGCGGAGGACAAAGGTCTGCCCATCGTTCTCGGCCGCCTTGGCCCGCACCGTTTCCAGGGAGTACGGGGTGAGGTCCACGGCCGGTTCGCGGCCGAGGTACACATCGCGGACCAGCTGACCGGCCGCGGGCGCCTGCGCGATGCCGTGTCCGGTGAACCCGGCGGCGAACAACAGCCGCTCGTGCTCGCCCTCGCCGCGGCCGAGCAGCGCCGAGCGCGTCGGGGTGACGTCGAGTGTCCCGGTCCAGGCGCTGTGCAGGGTGGGATTCTCCAGCTGTGGATACCATTTCGGCAACTCGTCGACGGCTGCCTGGAACCAGATGTCCCGCATACCGTGCTGTTTGGAGATGCGTTCCAGCCCGACGAGGAAGGATTTCCCCAAGCCCATCGTCTTCAGCCCGGAAACCGGGTGGAAGGTGAACGGGGTCTCCACCCTGCCCTCGGCGATCAGCGGGTCGGTGTGCAACAGCTCCGCGAACTGGCCCCATACCGGCAGGTCCAGCCCGGCCAGCCCGGCGACGTCCCCGCTCCACGGACCGGCCGCGATCACGATGGCCTCGGCGGTGAACTCGCCGGAGGTGGTGCCGACCCGGCCGGTGCTCGCGTCCAGCTCGGTCACGGTGACACCGCTGAGCGCCCGCGCCCCGAGCTTGTCCGCCGCCTCGGCGTAGCCCCGCACCAGCACTTCCGGTTTCACCCGGTAGGTCTGCGGGCTCCAGATCGCCGCCTCGATGGTGTCCGGGTCCAGCCACGGGTTGAGCTCGCACGCCTGCGCTGCGGTGAGCACCTCCAGTTCCCCACCGGCTTCGCGATGCGCGGGCAGGTCGGCGATCAGTTCCTCGGCCTGTTTCTCGCCGGTCAGCACGGTGAGCAGGCCGAGTTTCTCCAGGCCCGGATCGAAGCCCATTTTCCCGGCGAACGAACGGAAATCGGCGAAGCTGCGCACCGCGAGCTCGGTGTCGTACGGCTTTCTCGGGAAATAGGTGCGGAACGCGCGGGCGGTCTGCGAGGTGGTCGCGGTACCGAACTCGCCCTTCTCCAGCAACACCACGTCCACACCGGCTTCGGCGCAGTGATAGGCGATGGAAAGGCCGATCACGCCACCGCCGATGATCAGCAGCTCGGCCTTGCTGTTCTCAGACATGCGCACTCCTGTTCACGTTCGGACGGTAGGTCCATTCCTCGCCTTCGATGGCCCACGGGAACAACTGCAGGTTCCAGGCGCCGAGTGCGTTGACGTAGGTGGCCATCTGGCCCATCAGCGCGAGGAAATCCTCGCGTTCGGTGATCCGGTCGAGGACGTCGACCACTTCCTTGGTGATGTCCCACAGTGTGTTCAGCCCGCAGTAGCCGAGGAATTCGGTCGGCTTGACCAACAGGATCCGGGCCATCTCCAGCAGCGCGGAGAGCGGAATCTCGGTCAACCGCCCCGCGCGGACCAGGCTGGTGTAGTTCATGTAGCCCAGCGGCCGGGTTTCCCCGTTCACGCACACCAGGGTGGTGAGTACCGAGTTCTTGCTGCCCGCTCCGGTGCTGAACCTGCCCTCGTGCACATCGATCAGCTCATCGGTCGGATCGATCAGCACCCGCTCGGTCTCGGCTGCGATCCGCTCGATCAGCGCACGCGCCTGTTCGTGCTGCGCGACCATCCGCCGCACCCCGTGCCCGCTCGGCCCATCGATCCGGCGCACCTGCGCGAAAATCGGCGCGCCGTTGCCGTACACCGCATCCCAGACCAGCTGGCCGATCTTGGGCAGCTGATCGACATCCTCGGGCACGACGGCACCGATCGGGGCGGTGGGCATCGGTTCGGTCAGCTCGCCGTATTTGATCGTCAGATGCTGTACGGCGGAACAGAAAACCGTTCCCATGGGCTGAATCTTGCGGTCCACGCGGTGATCGGGCACCGCGTGCAGGAGTTCGTGCGCCGGCGGCACATGGTAGATACAGTCCCCGGCGACCAGCGCGTGCGCCTGCAGGGTCTGGTACGGCAACGCGGCCCACAACGGCTCGACGAGATCCGCGTTGTTCTGCTCATCAAGGGTTATTCGCACCTTGGCGCCGATTGGCTCCCAGGCGATCTCGATCTGGCGCATCTACGCCCCTCACTGTCGATGCTTCGGCTCATCGGGATCGAATCTAGAAGCACGACGGCGGCACCGTTCGAAACTGGCGGCGCATTTGTCAGGGCGTGGATTGTTTGTCAGATTCCGCTCTGCTGCGGGTAATTCCGTGACGACAGGCGGTCGATCGGGCGCGTGCTCAGTCCTCGGGAAGCCAGCGGCTCGCCCACCGGTTCAGCGCGGCGACCGCCTGCTCGAGATCGCGGCCCATCTCGGTGAGTTCGTACTCCACCCGCACCGGTGTCTCGTCGTACACGACACGGGTCACGATTCCCTCGGCCTCCAGTTCGCGCAACCGGCTGGCGAGCATCCGGTCGGTGAGTGCGGGAATCCCGCGGCGGATCTCGCTGAACCGCCGGGCACCGAGCAGCAACTCCCGCAGGATCACGCCGTTCCAGCGGCGGCCGATCAGCTCGACGCCACGGTGATAGCTCGTGCAGAAGCCCTCCCGCAGGTCGGGCAGCTGGTCCTCGCTGTTTCCTCGCACGCTGTGACCGTACCTCCCGTCCGGGATCGCCGCTGGCACTGCTTGACAGGAGCGCCCGGCCTGGCTACTAATATCCCATAAGCAACTATACAAAGTATAGCTCAATCTCGAGTCCGGCGGATTCGCCTGGACAGCGGGGACTTCCAGGACGAAGGAGAGAACGTGACCTCATCGACCGCCGCCACGGTCGCGGGCAGTGGTGAACGGCGGCACCGCCGCCGGCTCGCGCTGACCCTCGCGCTGCTGGCCTTCGCGCAGTTGATCATCTCGATCGACTACAACATCGTGTTCGTCGCGCTGCCCGAGATCGGGCACGGACTCGGGTTCACCGCCCAGACCCAGCAATGGGTGGTCAGCGCGTACGCGGTGATCTTCGGCGGGTTCCTGCTGCTCGGCGGCCGGGCCGCGGATCTGCTCGGCCGCCGCCGGATGTTCATCGCCGGTCTCGTGCTGTACGCGGTGGCCTCGCTGGCCGGTGGGCTGGCCACCTCCTCGCTGCTACTGGTCGCGGCGCGGGCCGTGCAGGGGCTCGGCGGCGCGCTGCTGTTCCCGGCGACGCTCTCCCTGGTCAACACCATGTTCGCGGAGGGGAAGGAGCGAAACCGGGCACTCGCGGTGTGGTCCGGCTCCGGAGCGGGCGGGCTGGTGCTCGGCTCGCTGCTCGGCGGACTGCTGACCGAGGCCTTCGCCTGGCAGGCGGTGTTCTTCGTCAACGTGCCACTCGCCGTGATCGCCATCGGGTTCGGCTTCGCGCTCATCGCCAGGGACGCCCCGCGGGAGCACGGCCGGCGGTTCGACCTGCCGGGTGCGCTGACCGCGACCGTCGGCGCGACCCTGCTGGTGTTCGCCCTGGTACAGGGACCGGAACTGGGCTGGGGCTCGCCCGGAGTGGTGATCAGCGCGGTCATCGCGGTGCTGTTGCTGGCGTCCTTCGTGCTCATCGAGAAACGCAGCGCCGATCCATTGCTTCCGTTGCGGCTGCTGCGGAATCGCAATCTGAGCACCGGGGTCACCATCACCTTCCTGTTCACATCCACCTTCGGTTCGCTGCTCTATCTGCTCACCATCTACTTCCAGGGCGCGCACGGCTATTCCGCGCTGGAGGCCGGGGTGGCCTATCTGCTGCCGATGGCCATCGTGTTGTGCGGCAACACGCTCGGCGGGCGGCTGCTGACCCGGCTCGGGGTGCGGCTCACGATCACCTGCAGCCTCGCGGTGCTCGCCGTCGGTGCCGCGGTCCTCGGCCTCGGCATGTCCGCGACCTCCTCCTATGCGGCCCTGATCCCCGGGCTCGTGCTGTTCGGTATCGGCGGCGGGGTCACGTTCACCTCGATGTTCGCCGCGGCGGCCTCCGGGGTGGACGCCGCGGAGCAGGGCATCGCCTCCGGGATCGCGTCCACCGGCCAGCAGGTCGGCACCGCGGTCGGGCTCGCTGTCCTGGTCGCGATCGCCAACGCGCGGACCGCGGGGGTGAGCGCGGCGGAACTGCCCGCCGCGACCGCCGACGGGGTGCGTACCGCGGTGTTCGTCGCGGCGGCGGGCATCGTGGTGATGGTCCTGGTGGCGCTGAACTTCAAGCGTTCCGGCGCCACCGGCTGAGGGGGCGGCGCGGGGCCGGTCTCTCGGGACCGGCCCCGTATCCGGCTGTGCGGACGGCCGCCGTCAGTTTTCCGGTCCGGCCGCGTTGTCCAGAACGGATAATATCCAGGAAAGCAGGTCCTGTTCGGCCTTGTCCGCGGCCTGCTGCCAGCGTTGTTTCTTCTCGTCGGCGATGTTCATCGTCAACTGGACGACGGAATGGCCGTTCGTCACTTCCCGCGGCTCGGAAAAGGCTTCCCGCTGCTCCCGGATTCTTCTTCTCAGCTCATTGCGGGACCAGTTCCGTTTCTCCGCGATGGTGAGCCAATTGTCCTGCTCGGCATCCGAGAGCGGTGCGACCTCGGCGTGGTGCTGGAAACTGAGTTTGGCATGCCGTCTCGACGGCGGGAACCGTCGCGCGACCCACGCGTAGTTGCGGAGTGTCTGGTAGTCGAGCGAGGTCTGCTCGACGGCCTCCTGGTATCGGCGCGGGTACTGGTGCTGCCCGTAGAGCAGCCAGTCGCCGAGCCACCAGGACGAGGAATCCGTGAGTATGTGTATGTGCTGGCCGAGGTCCCGCCAATCCCTGATCGGTATTCCTTCGCGGATTTGCAGCGATACCCGTTTGGTCAGCACGTTGTCATTTGACAAAAGCCTCGTGCGCTTGCTTCGCTGCTCGGGAAGCCGGGTTCCTGTCGCCGTTTTCGTTCTGGTGTTTCTTTCGCTTTCCATTCTCCCCAGCTTCGCCATATCCGATTTCTTGGCGATAATTTTGGCAGATCCGGAAGTTTTGTCTACCCCCAGATGGCGGCGCGGTTCGTGCCACCGGTCGTATTCATGTGATCACCGCCCGAGGGGATGGTGGGACGGAAGTCACCAGCTCCGGCGGCTACCGGAACGTATACGCGAAGGCGCCGCCTCGCTACCATGTGCGAGCGATCGGATACCAGGTAGACGGGAGCGCGCAGGGATGACCACACCGCAGGATGCGGGCTATGAATTCGACCCCGAGACGCTGCCCGCACTGATCCGCGAGTTCGAGGACATCGCCGAGGACTCGAGGAAGTTCGAGAACGAGATCCGCGAGGCATCCGCTGTCGCCACCGCTCCGGCCCCCGAGGTGCAGAGCGAAACGTACCTCGCCGCGTATCGGGCATCACTGGACGACGCCGCGAAGGAGGCGAAGGGGGCCACCGCCTACCTCGACGGCCTGGTGCAGAGCATGAAGAAGGCGCTCGCCGACTACCGCGGGGCCGAGGATCGCAACGCACAGGACCTGCGAAGGAATCGAACGTGACGGCGGGCTATACCGGGGCGGAGATCTACCGGAGGCTCGTGGAGCAGAAGGTCGGCACCGAGGGCCTGCACCAGTCCACCGACCAGGTTTCCCGGCTGATGCAACGGTTCACCGAGCTGTCGGACCGGATCGAGAACGCCGCGGGCAAGCTGGAGGGCAGCTGGACGGGCCCGAGTGCGGGTGCCGCGCAGCGCGGTGCGGGCCCGGCGTCGGCGATGTTCTCCAGGATGGCGGAAAGCCTGGACAAGGCCCGGAAGATGACCCGCGCACAGGCGGAGGTGACCGATGAGGTCAGCGGGAAGCTGGTGCCGGTTCCCGCGATTCCCGCACAGCCGAGCGGCCTGACGAAACTCGACGCGCTGCTGCCCGGCCATTCGGGGCCCGCCGACTACGGTGCCGCGATGCAGGCGAAGCAGGGAGCCGAGGCGCACAACGTGCACCAGTACCGGAGCCTGGCTGCGGCGACCGGGCAGCACATCGACAACCTGCCGCGAACGCATCCCGCCCACGGCGAGGACACCGCGGGGAGCGAGCATCCGATGCGGGTGCAGGCGGCGCAGGGCTCCGCGAGCGGGCGCACGGATACCTCCGCGTACACCTCGCAGGCCGGTGCGGACCCCGGAACCGGTGCGGGTGGTGCTGCCGGGTCCGGCTCGGCGACTAGCCCGTATGGTGGAATCGCGCCCGGCTATGTGCCCGGTGGCCGGCGCGGCAGGGATACCGGTGACCGGTCCGCGGGACGAGGCAGGAAAGCGGACAGGGAGAAGACGACTCCCGATTTCCTGGTCACTCGCGGGCACGGCAACGAGGTCGTCGGGGACATCCCGCCGACGGCACCGCCGGTGATCGGGCAGGACACCGAACCACGCCACGACACGAACGACGAAGGCTGAGCCAGCGATGCTTCCTGGTGGCAGGGTCGTCTGCCATGCCGAGCACTTCATCAGCCTGGCGCGCCATTTCCAGGTCGGTGAACCGCATTCGGTGCTGGCCGGTGAACTTCTGTGGCGCTCGCAGGAGGCCGAAGAAGAACAGCTCGCCGCCGCGCTGCGGGCCTTCGGTGAGCGGGGACTGCTCGAGGATCGGGAGCACCTGGACCGGGATTTCGCGGTCAGCATGGGGGTGCTGTGTCATCCCGATGTCGCCTACTACGGCTGGTTCCGGGACACCCAGGACCGCTGGGAGATCCTTGCCGCGCAGCGTGGCCAGGAAGCGGTGTGCGCGGTGCGCTGCAATGGCGGCCTGTGCCTCGACCAGATCTCGCCGGACGCGCTCGCCAAGGGCTTTCTCGCGGAGTGGCCCGCCGCGACCGCGGCCCGGTTCGCGCCCATCCGGCTTTCCCTGACCGAGTTCGTCGAGCCGCCCCGCGCCGAGGACAGCGTGCTGGTCAGCAACGACTACTCGGAAACCGACGACGATCGGGCCACCGTGTTCGCGCTGATCCGGGCGGGGATCAGCACCGCGAGCGCCGAGGCCTACGTCCAGGTCCGGGACCGCGCGGGCCGTCCGCAGCGCAGCCCGTACTCGCTCGGTTACGTCGCCGGTCGCCGTGGTGCCTGGTACAACCTGTTCGAGACCGACCAGCTCGGCGACACCCACGTGATCTGCGGACCGGCCACCGAGGACGCGCTCACCGAACAACTCGACCGGATGCGCGCGGAGCTGAGCTAGAAGTCAGTGGGGCAGGCGTGCTCTAGGCTGTTCCGATGGCCCGGGCGAGTCTGACGCGGATCCTCGACGACCTGGGCGGCACCCTGCTCGAGGTGGTGCACGGCGATCCGGACCGGGTCGGCGAGGTCGGCGGCGTGGTGATCCACGATGCGGTCGAGGAACCGGCGCTGCCCCCGGCCGCCGTGGTGCTCGGGGTCGGGCTGCGCGAACCCGGGGAGATCGCGGCCCTGCTCGACCGGCTGCGTGGCCGGGCGGGGGCGCTGCTGATCCGGTCCCCGGTGCCCGCGGGTCAGCGGTTGCGCACCGCCGCGGCGGATGCGGGGGTGGTACTGCTCGCGGTCGCGCGGGGCGCCTCCTGGATGCAGCTCGCCGCGCTGTTGCGCTCGGTGCTCACCGAGGACGGTATCCGCGTCGAGGACACCGAGACACTGGGCGGTTTCCCGGCCGGGGACCTGTTCTCCCTGGCGAACGCGATCGCGGCGCAGCTGGATGCCCCGGTCACCATCGAGGACCGGGGATCCCGGGTGCTCGCCTTCTCCGGTCACCAGGAGGAAGCGGACCAGTCCCGGGTGGAGACGGTGCTCGGCAGGCAGGTCCCGCAGCGCTATTCGCAGCTGCTCACCGAGTCCGGGGTGTTCGACGAGCTCTATCGCAGCAGGCGGCCGGTCTACGTGGATTCCACCGGGCTGGGCGCGGAATCGATCACGATGCCCCGGGTGGCCATCGCGGTGCGCGCGGGTGCCGAACAGCTCGGCTCGATCTGGGCCGCGGTGCACGGACCGCTTTCCGCCGAACGCGAGGCGGCGCTCACCGATGCCGCGAAGGTGGTGGCACTGCACCTGCTGCGCGTGCGGGCCGGGGCGGATGTGGGCCGCAGGCTGCGCGCGGACCTGCTGAGCACCGCGCTCGAGGGCGGCCCGGACGCGCACGCCGCGCTGGACCGGCTCGGGCTCGCCGGAAGCCCGGTGATCGTGCTGGCGCTGGCGATGCGCGGGCCGCAGGATCCGAGCGGCTCGCTGAACGAGGAGGCAAGCAGGGAAACCGAACGCCAGCGGATCGCCGACGGGTTCGCGATGCACCTGGCCGCGATGCACCCGCGCAGTGCGGTCGCGCTGCTGGAGAACCACGCCTACGGGCTGCTCCCGGTGGACGGGGAGGACAGCGATGCCGGGGAGCGGGCCCTGCGGGTGGCCGGTGACTTCCTCGGCAGGCTCGGGGACCGTACCGACGCGGTGATCGGGATCGGTTCCTGCGCGCGCACCAGCGCCGAACTGGCCACCGCGCGGCACCGGGCGAGCCGGACGGTGCGGGCCCTGCGCGCGCACGAGGACGGTCCGCGGGTGGCCCGGTTCGCCGAGGTGCACGGGTGGATCCTGGTCTCCGAGCTGCGCGGACTCGCCATCGGCCAGGGGGACCGGCCGAGTGGGGCCCTGGCCAGGCTGCGCGAGTACGACGAACGGCACGGGGCGAGCCTGGTGCCCACCCTCGCGGCCTGGCTGGACGCGTTCGGGGATGTCGGCGCGGCCGCCGCGGCCCTGCACGTGCACCCGAACACCTTCCGTTACCGGCTGCGCAGGCTCACCGAGATCGGCGGCATCGATCTGGCCGATCCGGAGGACCGGTTCGCGGCCATGCTGGCACTGCGGGTGTTCACCGAGTAGGCGCTACGTCGGATCGCACGAAAGCCCGGTACCGATTTTGGCCGCGCGCACCGAAGCCCCGTGCCCGCTTGTCGCCCTAAGTTGACAGGCACCAACAGCGAACGGAGCTGGTGCATGGGTGCACGCAAGGTCATCGTCGTCGGTGCGGGCATGGTCGGGCTGTCCTGCGCCTGGTCGCTGCAGGAGTACGGCATCGAGGTGGAGGTGCTGGACAAGGCCGCTGCCGGGTCCGGGGCATCCTGGGGTAACGCGGGGTATCTCGCCCCGGCCTTCACCGTTCCGCTCCCCGAGCCTTCGATCCTGCGCTACGGGATCCGCGCCGTGCTCGACCGGCATTCCCCGGTCCGGTTGCCGCCGCGCGCCGATCCGGAACTGGCGCGGTTTCTGCTGCGGTTGAGCAGAAACTGCACCAGCGCGCACTGGAGCAGGGCGATGGCCGGATACCGGGTGCTCAACGAGCGGATCTTCGAGTCCTTCGACGCGCAGCTCGCCGACGGGGTGCGCGGCGAGGTGCACACCGCCGATGTGCTCGCCGCCTTCGCCGGGGCCGCCGAGGCGACCGGACTGCAGCACGAACTCGACGGGGTGGTCGCCAGCGGGCAGCAGGTCGATCTGGAACTGCTCACCGGGGAACAGGCCCGCAATGCCGAACCCAATCTCTCCGGGCGGATCGGGCTCGCGATGCGGGTGCGCGGGCAGCGCTACCTCGATCCGGTCGCGTACGCGGGCGCGCTCGCCGCGAGTGTGCGGGCCCGGGGTGGCACGATCACCGAACAGGTCCCGGTCTCGGCCGTCCGGCGCTCCGGCGGGCGGATCCGGGCGCGGTGCGCGGACGGTGCTCGCGAGGCGGACGCGGTGGTGCTCGCCAGCGGTGCCTGGCTGCCGGAGCTGGCCGCCGCGCACGGGGTGCGGATGCCGCAGTTCGGCGGGCGGGGGTACAGCTTCACTATTCCCCTGCGCGAGCCGCTGCGCTCCCCGTTGTATTTCCCCACGGCCAGGGCGGCGCTCGCGCCACGTGGGGACCGGGTGCGGGTCGCGGGCGTGATGGAGTTCCAGCGCCCGGATGCCCCGCTGGACCCGGCGCGGATCACCGCCACCGTCCGGTCGCTGCGCCCGCTGCTCGCCGGTGCCGACTGGTCGGACATCCGGGACCAGTGGGTGGGTGCGCGGCCGTTGAGCGCGGACGGGATCCCGCTGGTCGGGCCTTCGGCAACCGAGGGTGTCTACATCGCGGGCGGGCACGGAATGTGGGGAGTCACCCTCGGCCCGCTCACCGGAAAGCTGCTCGCCGAGCACATGGCCACCGGCGCAACCGGCCCCGAACTCGATTGGCTGCGCCCGACCCGCTGAGCCCGGCTCGCTGAGTACGGCTCGAGATCAATGGAGATCGCGATGCTACGAGAGCGTATCGAGACCGAGCCGAGCCCGGCGCGGGTGCGCCGGATCGGCCTGCTGACCGGTGTCGTGCTGCTGCTCGCCTACACGATCGACTACGTGGACCGGTTCGCGATCAGCATGGCACTGCCCTCGATCGGCACCGAGTTCGGGCTTTCCAAGACGGCACAAGGGCTTCTGGTCACCGTGTTCGCCGTGGTGTACATGCTCTGCCAGATCCCGGCCGGGGTGGTCGCCGACCGGTTCGGCGCCCGGATCCTGTTGCTGGCCACGCTGTTGCTGTGGTCGGCGTTCACCATGTTCACCGCGCTCGCCGGGACCTTCGCCCTCCTGCTCGTCCTGCGTGCCACATTCGGTGCCTCGCAGGGATTCTTTCCCGCGGCGAGCTTCAAGACGGTGGCCGAGCGCACCACCCCGGACAATCGCGGCACGGTCATGGGGCTGGTCATGTCCGCGAGCGGGATCGGCAGCGGGCTCACCCCGTTGATCGCCGCTCCGCTGCTGATCGCCTTCGGCTGGCGCGGCACCTTCGGCTGGCTCGCCGCGGCGGGTGCGGTGCTCGGCATCCTGCTGTGGCTGCTGATTCCGCGCCGGCTGCCCGCGCGGATGTGCGAACTGTCCGCGCAGCCACCGAAACCCACCCCGGCAGCGCGGCGGGCGGTGCTGCGCTCCCCGCAGGTGTGGTTGTTCGCCGGACTGTTCTGTGCCAAGAACTTCGTGGTCTACGGGCTGATCACCTGGGTGCCGAGTTATCTGCAGGAGGCCAAGCACGTCTCCATCGGGGAGACCGGGGTACTGGCCGCGATCCCGGCGCTGATCGGGTTCGCCACCACGATCCTGGGCGGCTGGCTGTTCGACCGCTACTTCAGCACCCGCCCGCGCTGGTATCTGTTCGCCACCACGCTCACCTCGGCGATCCTGCTGGCTCCCATGGCACTGGCGAGCACCGCGGGCCAGTTCATCCTGTTCGAGGCGCTCGCACTGGCCGTGGACGGGCTCGGTTCGATGGCGCTGTTCGGCCTGCCGATGCGGGTGTTCCCCACCGCGCTGACCGGTTCGGGGATGGGCGTGATCAACTTCGGTGGCCAGGTCGCGGGTGCCGCCGCGCCGCTGCTGCTCGGCATGCTGGTGGACGGATTCTCCTATGCGGCAGCGTTCGGCCTGCTCGTGGTGGCCGGGCTGATCGCGGCCGGGCTCGCGGTGCGGATCCCGCAGCGTGCCGAGGATTTCAGTTTCGCGGTGAAGGGAGTCTGATGGAGGACGAGATCATCGCCCGCGCCGAACAGGTCGGGGTCCGGGTGCGGATGCACGCCCGCGCGATCGACGGGACCGCGAGTTTCGGGATCGGCGCGGACGAACCCGTGGTGACCGCCTCGGTGTTCAAGGTGCCGCTGGCCGTGGAACTCGCCGATCAGGCCGAGCGGGGACACTGCGACCTCGCCGAGCAGATCACCGTGCCCGCCGGGCCGAAAGTGCCGTCCCCGTACGGATTGGCCACCTTCCGGCATCCGGTGACGCTGTCCCTGGACGCGCTGGCCACCCTGATGATCGGGATCAGCGACAACGTCGCCACCGATCTGGTGTTCGCGAAGATCGGCAAACCAGCCGTGCGCGCGCTGCTGGACCGGCTCGGCCTCGCGGGCACCGTGCTCGAGCAGGACTGCGCCGAACTGCTCGGCACCATCGGCGAGGACCTCGGCTACGACTATACCGACGATGAGCGCGCCCTGACCGAGTTGACGCCGGAACAACTGCGGAGCCTGCGCGCCCTGGATCCGGCGCAGACCTGTCGCAGCACGGCAGCGGAGATGACCGCGCTGCTGGGCATGATCTGGCGGGACGAAGCAGCGGGCCCCGGCGCCTGCGCGGATGTGCGCCGCTGGCTCGGCCTGCAGGTGTGGCCGCACCGGCTGCGCTCCGGTTTCCACACCGACGAGGTCCGGATCAGCGGGAAAACCGGGACCCTGCCCACGATCCGCAATGAGGTCGGGGTCGTGGAATACGCCGAAGGGAGCCGGTTCGCGGTCGCGGTGTTCACCGAGGCGGTCGATGCCCGCTCCCAGGCGCCGGAACGGGACGCGTTCATCGGGTTCGCCGCCGCACGGGCGATCGAGGAATTGAGGAGTCGAGCATGAACGAGAACGTATTGCTGCGCGGCGGTCAGGTGTGCGATCCGGGAACGGGGACCGCACGCACGGCCGATCTGCTGGTCCGCGATGGCCGGGTGGCCGAGATCGGCACGGATCTCCGGGCGCCCGAGGATGTTCCGGTGCTCGATGTGACCGGGCTGGTGGTCGGGCCGGGGTTCATCGATCTGCACAGCCATGTGGACTCCATCGCCGGACAGCGACTGCAGGCCATGGACGGGGTGTGCGCGACCCTGGAACTGGAGGCGGGTGCGGCGCGGGTGGAGACCGCGTACGCCAGCGCCGCGCGGGACGGGCGCCCGCTGCACTACGGGTACGCCGCATCCTGGGCCGGTGCCCGGTTCGCGGCGCACACCGGCGCGGATCCGGACGACATCCTCGGCGTGCTCGGCGCACCGGAATGGCAGCGATCCTCCACCCCGAGCGAGCGGGCGACCTGGCTGGGCAGGCTGGAGACCGAACTCGCCGCGGGCGGGCTCGGGGTCGGCATCCTGCTCGGCTACGCGCCGCGCACCGATCCGGCGGAATTCCTCGATGTGGCCCGGCTTGCCGCGAGCGCCGGGGTGCCGACCTTCACCCACGTCCGGGAACTGGTGGAGGCCGACCCGACCACTCCGGTGGACGGTTCGAGCGAGATCGCCATGGCCGCGGCGGAAACCGGGGCGGCCATGCACCACTGCCACGTGAACAGCACCTCGCGCAGGCACATCGACCGCGTTCTGTCCACTTTGGATGAATCACGATCCGCGGGTTCCCCGGTCACCGTCGAGGCGTATCCCTATGGTGCGGGATCCACGGCGATCGGCGCGTTCTTCCTCTCCCCGGACCGGCTTCCCGCCTGGGGCATGAGCCCCTCGGACCTGGTGCTGGTGGACACCGGGGAGCGGATCGCCGATGCGGCACGGCTGAACGAGGTGCGCGCGAACGATCCGGGCGCGCCGTGCATCGTGCACTATCTGGACGAGCGCGCCGAGGCCGATCGTGCGCTGCTGCGCCACGCCCTCGCCTTCGAGGACAGCATCGTGGCCAGCGACGCGATGTTCGTCAGCTGGCCCGACGGCAGCAGGGAGAGCACCGAGTGGCCGCTGCCCGCCGGTGGGCGCACCCATCCGCGCACCGCGGGCACGTTCAGCAAATCCCTGCGCCTGATGGTGCGCGAACAACGCGCGTGGACCTGGCTGGAGGCGTTCCGCCGGTGCTCCTATCTGCCCGCGCGGGTGCTGGACCGGGTGTGCGCCACGGCGAGCGGGAAGGGGCATCTCGGGATCGGCGCGGATGCCGACATCGTGGTGCTCGACCCGGAGAACCTCACCGACCGGGCCACCTTCGCCGATCCGACGCGGACCGCGCAGGGCGTGCGGCATCTGCTGGTGGACGGCACCTTCGTGGTGCGCGACGGTGAACTGCGCGCGGACGCGTTCCCCGGACGGCCGTTGCGCGGTCAGTGAACCGGAACTAGGGAAGGGACAGGGGATGTCCACCTTCGACATCACGGATATCGCAGGAATCGGGCAACCGATCGATCTCACGCTGAGCCCGGACGGCTCCACCGTGGTGTACGTGCTACGTACCGCGGACACCGAGGCCGATGAGAACGTGCACGAGCTGTGGTCGGCCGGCACCGATGGCACACCGCCCCGCCGGATCGGGGAGGGCACCGATCCGGCGATCAGCCCGGACGGGGAAACGCTGGTTTTCCTGCGGGAGAAGCAACTCTGGACGATGCCCGTGCACGGCGGCGCCCCGGAGCAGCTCACCGATCGCCCGCTCGGTGCCGGTCCCGCGGTGTGGCATCCGGACGCCCGCAAGCTGGCGTTCACCGCCGCGTTCGATTTCCGTGGTGGCACCGCGCATTCGCCCATCGTCACCTCCGCGGCGGTGCACAAGATCGACGGCGGTGCCCGGTTCCGCGGGGTGTACAGCCAGCTTTTCCTGCTGGATCTGGACAGCGCCGAGACCACCATGCTCACCGGCGGCGAGTTCGAGGCGCACGCCCCCGCGTGGTCCCCGGACGGCAGCGAACTGGCCTACCTGCGCGGTTTCGCCGAGGACACCCCGACCGCGCGAGCCCATGTGCTCGATCCACGGGACCCCGCCGCCCCGCATCGGCTGGTGCCCGGGCCGGTCTCGGTGTCCGCGCTCGCCTGGCACGGCACGGATCTGCTGCTGGTCGGCGAACCGGAAACCGGGGTGCGCAATGCAGTGCTCACCCGGGTCGACAGCGCGGGCAACACTTCGGTACTCACCGCGGAGCTGGACCGTGCGGTGATGCCGGGCGCTGCCGGTTATCCCGGTGCCACGCCCGCCGTGCTCGGCGACAAGGTGCTCTACTGCGTCCGGGACCGCGGGTGCACCCATCTCTACCGGGACGGTGAACCACTGCTCGGCGGGGATCATGTGGTCTCCGGGCTCGCGGTTGCCGGTGGCCGGATCGCGGTCGTGGTCGCCGATCCGCGGCACAGCGGGGAAATCGGCGTGGTCGATCCGGAGACCGGGCAGCTGCGCTTGCTGACCGGACACACCCCCGAGGGGCGCACCCCGATCGTCCCGGTCGAGCGCACCTTCACCGTGCACGACGGTGTCCAGGTCCACGGCTGGCTGGTACGCGATCCGGAACTGCGGGAACCGGGGCCGTTGCTGCTCGATGTGCACGGTGGCCCGCACAACGCCTGGCATCCGGCGCTGGATCCGGCGCACCTGTACCACCAGGTGCTCGCCGCGCGCGGCTGGTCGGTGCTGCTGCTCAATCCGCGCGGCAGCGACGGCTACGGCGAAGAGCTCCTGCGCGCCGGGATCGGGGCCTGGGGAACCGCCGATGAGCGGGATTTCCTGGACCCGGTGGACCAGCTGGTGGAAGAGGGCATCGCCGATCCGCGGCGGCTCGCGCTCTGCGGCTACAGCTACGGCGGGTTCATGGCGTGCTGGCTGTCCACCCGGACCGAGCGGTTCGCCGCGGTGGTCGCCGGTGGCGTGGTGTGCGATCTCGAACTGCTGCGGGACACCTCCGATATCGGGGACTGGTTCTACGAACAGGAAATCGGCGATTCCGCGGCGCAGTCACCGATCCGGCACATCGACCGGGTCAGCAGTCCGACGCTGGTGCTGCACGGGCTTGCCGATCAGCGGTGCCTGCACGCGCAGGCCGAGCTGTGGTACTCCGGGCTGCGCCGTCGCGGGGTGCGTACCGAGCTGGTCAGCTATCCGGAGGCGAGCCATCTGTTCATTCTGGACGGTCGTCCCGCGCACCGGATCGACTACAACCGGCGCATTCTCAACTGGGTCACCAGGCACACCGGAACCCGGGTGCGCGGCGGCGCCGATCCGGACTACTGGCAGCGCAGGCTCGCCGCGCTGGTGGAGGCGCACGGCGTCGTGGGTGCCTCGCTGGGCATCGCGATCGGGGACGAGATCAGTACCGCGGCCGCCGGGCTGCTGCACACCGGAACCGGGGCCCCGGCGCGCACCGGCAGCCTGTTCCAGATCGGTTCCATCACCAAGGTGTACACCGCGACGGTGATCATGCGCCTTGTGGAGCGCGGCGAACTCGGGCTGGACGACCCGATCGAGCGCTATGTGCCGGGCATCGCCGAAGGGGTCACCATCCGGCACCTGCTCACCCACACCAGCGGCATCGACGGCGATCTGTTCCACGACACCGGCCGCGGGGACGACTGCCTCGAGCGGTACACCGCCAAACTCGCCGAGGCGGCCCGGATCCACCCGATCGGTGAGACGTTCTCCTACTGCAACGCGGGATTCAGCCTGGTGGCCCGGATCGCCGAGGTGTGCACCGGCAAGGTGTGGGACGAGCTGTTCGGCGAACTACTGCTCGAACCGCTCGGCCTGGAACACACCGTGCTGTTGCCCGAACAGGTGCTGCGGTTCGACTCCGCGATCGGCCACGTCAAGGGCAAGGACGGCAAGCTGGCACCGGCCCCGCAGTGGCATCTGCCGCGCGCGGTCGCCCCCGCGGGCGCGATCTGTGCCACCGCCGAGGATGTGCTGCGGTTCGCCCGCGGACAGCTGCTGCGCCCGGAAACCGCCGAGCTGATGCGCACCGAACAGGTCGCGCTCCCGGACACGAGCCGCGCGGATGCGTGGGGACTCGGCTGGTGGCGCAACCTCTGGGACGGTGCCCGGCTGATCGGGCACGACGGCAACACGCTCGGCCAGTCCGCGTTCCTGCGCGTGCTGCCGGAGGCGGACATCGCGGTCACCCTGCTGACCAACGGCGGCGAGGCGAATCCGCTCGCGCACGAACTGTTCACCGAGATCTTCGGGAAGTTCGCGGGTATCGCCCCACCGGAACCGCTGCGCCCATCGGAATATGACACCGCAGAACCGGCGGACTGGCATCTCGGTGTCTACGAACGGGCCGCGCTGCGCTTCGAGGTTTCCCGGCGGGAGGGCGGACTGCACGCCACGCTCAGCACCTCCGAGGTCGGTTCGCTCGGGGAGCCCGAGCCACCGCGCGAGTTCACCCTGGTGCCCGATGAACAGGACGCCTACCTGATCCGGGAACCGCGCACCAGAGAATGGCAGCGGGTGCGGTTCTTCCGGCTCGCGGATGGCAGCGCCTACGTGCACTTCGGGTTGCGCGCCACACCCAAGGTCCGACCGTGAAACGCGCCGCGGTGGCGCTCGCGCTGCTGCCGCTGCTCGCCGGGTGCGCGGTCGGGGCACGATCCGGCGGGGACACGATCACCATCGCCATGCCCGCGGGATCGGCGAAGTTCGACCCGCAGGCTTCCTCCTCCTCGAGCAATATGGCGCTGGTCCCGCTCGCTTACCAGATGCTGGCCACCACGAACCGCGATCACACCCTCGCGCCGGGGGTGGCCAGCCACTGGACGGTGAGCCCGACCAGCGCCCGGTTGCGCATCCGGGACGGGGTGCGCTGTGCGGACGGCGAACCCCTCGACGCGGCGACCGTCGCGGCGAACCTGAACTATGTCGCGGATCCGGCGAACAAGTCCGAGCTGATCGATGTCGCCGTTCCCGCGGGGGCCGAGGCCAGCGCGCACGGCAAGGAGGTGGAAGTCCGGCTCGCCAAACCGGAGCCGTTCTTCATGCAGAACGTCGCGATCCTGGGTTTGGTGTGCCGTAAGGGAATGCACGACCGCGCCGCGCTGAACCGGCGCAGCGCGGGCTCCGGCCCCTATGTGCTCAGCGAGGTCGCACCCGGGGATCACCTCAGCTACACGAAACGGTCCGGAGCGCCGGAAGGGCTGCCGCGCACCATCGTGGTCAAGTTCGTCAACGACGAGACCACCATGGCGAACCTGTTGCTCGGCAGGCAGGCCAATATCGCCGGGATCCGCGGACCGGACCGGGACCGGCTCGCCGCGGCGAAGCTGTTCCGGCGCGATATTCCGGAGACCGTCGGCGAGCTCTACTTCAACCAGGCCAAGAAGACCTTCGCCGATGTGCGGGTGCGCCGGGCACTGGCCATGGGGGTCCGGTTCGACAACGCGGCCAAGGCGATCACCATGGGCGAAGGGCGGCGATCCACCGGACTGATGCCGGAACCGAAGTTGTGCCCCGGAAACAACGCCGCCGCGCTGCCCGGCTACGACCCCGCGCGGGCGCGTGCCCTACTGGACGCGGCGGGCTGGCGGAGCGGGCCGGACGGGGTTCGGGTGAACAACGGCGCGCCGCTGTCGTTCTCGCTGAAGTTCCCGCCGCTGGCCGCCGCAGCCGCGGAATACCTCGCGCAGCAGTGGCGCGCGCTCGGGGTTTCCGTCCGGCTCGAACAGCGCACCAACGAACAGTTGCTCGCCACCATGATGGGTACCGGGGACTGGGACACGATCTTCGAGAACGTGAACGTCACCAACCCGTCGACCATCCGCGCCTTTCTCTCCGGTCCGGCCCCGCCGAACGGCTCGAATTTCGCGCACATCGAGAATCCCGGCTACGGCGCGGGGATGCGGGCGGCCAGCGAGCGCACCGGGACCGCGGGCTGTGCCGAGTGGAACGCCGCCGAGACGGCGCTGTTCCGCAACGCCGATGTGGTGCCGTTCGCGGACGCGGACACCCCGTGGTTCGGGGCCGGGGCGCGATTCGAACTGGACGGCAACGGGGAGTTCGTGCCGAGCGCGTTCCACCGGGACACGCCATGAACCACTGGCTCGGTTTCGCGGCACGCAGGCTGTTCCGGTTCCTCGTCTCGATGTTCGTGCTCGCCGTGGCCACCTTCGCCATGGTGCACGCCATCCCCGGGGATCCGGTCCGGGTGGCGATGGGTCTCAAGGCGCCGACGGCGCTCGTCGCGGCGAAACGGCACGAGCTGGGCCTCGATCTGCCGCTGCCGCAACAGTTCCTGGACTATCTGCAGCGACTGTGCACCGGACGGCTGGGCAGTTCGCTGATCTCCGGCCTTCCGGTGCGCCGGTTGCTCGGTGAACAGCTGCCCGCGACTGCGCAGCTGGCCTGCTATGCCTTCCTGCTCGCGGTAGTGCTCGCGGTGCCGCTCGGCATGTTCGTCGGGGTGCGCACCCGCAACGGCCGGGCGCGCGGCACCGAGGCGGGATTCGTCACGGTGACCGGGTTTTTCTCGGTGGTTCCGGATTTCCTGCTCGCCGTGGGACTGGTCTTCGTGTTCGCGGTGACGCTCGGCTGGTTCCCGCCAGCGGGCCTGGCCAGCCCGGTTGCCTTCGTGCTTCCGGTGCTCGCGCTCGCCGCGGCACCGGGTGCGCTGCTGTCCCGGATCGTGCGGGTGGAGACCAGGCGGGTGCTCGACACCCCGTATCTGCGCACCGCGCGCGCGAAACGGCTGCCGGACCGGCTGTTGTATCTGCGGCACGCCCTGCCCAATCTGCTCACCTCCACGCTGACCATGAGCGGGCTGATCCTCGGCTCGCTGCTGGCCGGAACGGTGCTGGTGGAGAACATCTTCGCGATCCCGGGGGTCGGCATGCAGCTGGTGCAGTCGGTGCTGAACAAGGATTATCCGGTGGTGCAGGCCCTGGCCATCGTGTTCGGCGGCGCCGCGCTGCTGATCCACCTCGTCGTGGACATCGCCATCGCGGCGGCCGATCCGCGTTCCACGATCAGGGAGCGCTGAGATGCGTCAGCTGACTCGCCCGCTCGGGATCACCACCCTCGTGCTGGTCGCCGTGATCCTGCTGCTCGCGGTGTTCGCGCCCATGCTGTGGTCGGCGCGCGCGGACTCGATCGATATCGACGCGATGCGGCAGGGAATGTCGGCTGCGCATCCGTTCGGCACCGACTATCTCGGGCGCGATGTGCTGGCCAGAACCCTGGTGGCTACCCGGCTTTCGGTGCTGCTCGCGCTGCTGGCCACGGTGCTCGGTGCGGTGCTGGGCATCCTGCTCGGCACGCTGCCGGTGGTGCTCGGCAGGCGGATCGGCGGGCTGGTGGTGGCGTTCATCAACCTCACCGTGGCGTTTCCCGGCCTGCTGCTGGCGATCTTTTTCGGCGTGGTGTTCGGGGTCGGTGCGGACGGTGCGGTGCTCGCGCTCGCGGTGGCCCTGACACCGAACTTCGCCCGGTTGACCTATACCAGGGCGGTGGCGGTGGCCGAGGCGGATTTCGTGTCCGCGGCCAGGCTGCTCGGGGTACCGCGCGGTCTGCTGATCACCAGGCATGTGGTGCCGAACATCGCCGAGCCGCTGGTGGTGAACTTCGCCTCGGCGATCGGCAACGCACTGCTCAACTTCGCGGCGCTGTCCTACCTCGGCTTCGGGGTGCAGCCGCCCTCGTACGACTGGGGACGGTTGCTCAACGAGGGCCTGCCGCGGATCTACACCGATCCGGCCTCGGCGCTGCTGCCCGGCTTCGCGATCGTGTTCGCCGGGATCACCTTCGTGCTGGCCGGTGAACTGACCGCCAGGGTGCTCACCGCGGAATCCCCCGGCCAGCGCGCGGCACCACGGGAACCTGATGCGAGCGGGGAACCGGAACCCGATGCGGAGCACGGTGTGCTGCGGGTGGTGAACCTGCGGGTGCGGTTCCCCGCGGCGAACCCGGTGCGTGGTGCCAGCTTCACCGTGTGCCGTGGGGAAATACTCGGCCTTGTCGGGGAATCCGGTTCCGGGAAGAGTGTCACCGGTGCCGCGATCGCCGGTCTGGTTCCGCACCCCGGCCGGGTCGAGGCGGACCGGCTGGAGTTCGACGGGGAACCGCTCGATCCCGCCCGGCTCGGCGACCGGCTGGCCATGGTGTTCCAGGACCCGATGAGTTCGCTGAACCCCGCGCTGCGGGTGGGCAGGCAGCTCGCCGAGGTCGCCGAGGTGCACCGGAACGCCGATCGCCGCTCCGCCATGGCCCGCGCGGTGGATCGGCTGCGCGCGGTCCGCATCCGGGATCCGGAACGCCGGGCAGCGCAGTATCCGCACGAGTTCTCCGGCGGAATGCGGCAGCGCGCGATGATCGGCATGGGGCTGATGGGTGAGCCGAAGCTGATCATCGCCGATGAGCCGACCACGGCACTGGATGTCACCGTGCAGCGGGACATTCTCGGCCTGCTCCGCGAGGTGCGCGATACCCAGGGCACCGCGGTGCTGTTCGTCAGCCACGACATCGCCGTGGTGCGCGAGCTGGCCTCCCGGGTGCTGGTGATGTATGCCGGGCGGATCGTCGAGGAACTGCCCGCGAACGCGCTGGACCGGGCGGCCCATCCGTACACGAGGGCGCTGGTGGCCAGCTCCCCGGACCTGCGCACCGACCGTTCGCTGCCGCTGGCCACGATCGAGGGCCGGGCACCGGATGCCACCGAGGAGCTGCCCGGCTGCCCGTTCGCGCCGCGCTGCGCACACGCCGACGACCGCTGTCACGCCGAACTCCCCGCGCCGCGCGAACTCGGCGGGCACCGGGTGAGCTGCTGGCATCCGGTCGGGGCACAGGAGGTATCGGCATGAGCGAGCTTGGGAGCGAATCATCGGGGCAGAGCGAACTCACGGTGGACGAATTGACCGTGCGGTTCGGCGCGCACACCGCGGTGGACGGGGTCAGCCTGACCGTTTCGGCTGGTTCGGTGCTCGGCCTCGCGGGCGAGTCCGGTTCCGGCAAGTCCACGATCGCGCGTGCCATCGTCGGTATGGCCCCGATCAGCTCCGGAAGCATCCGGTACGACGGTGCACAGCTGCGTACTCCGGACCGCCGGATCCAGCTGGTGTTCCAGGATCCCGCCGCGGCACTGGATCCGCGGCGCAGTATCGGCTCGTCCATCGCGGAGGGCTTGCGAGCCAAGCGGACCGCGCGCCGCGCCCGGGTGCGCGAGTTGCTCGAACTGGTGCACATCGATCCCGCGCGGGCGAACCTGATGCCGCGCGCGTTCTCCGGCGGGCAGCTGCAGCGGGTGTGCATTGCGCGCGCTCTCGCCGCCGAACCGGCGTTCCTGATCGCGGATGAGATCACCTCGGCACTCGATGTCTCGGTGCAGGGCGCCGTGCTGAACGTGTTGCGGGAAATCCAGCGGGAGACCGGGATCGGGATCCTGTTCATCAGCCACAATCTCGCCGTGCTGCGCTACCTCGCGGACAGCATGGCCGTGCTGCGCGCCGGAAAACTGGTCGAACAGGGGGAGACCGAAAACCTGCTCGGCGCGCCGGAACACGAGTACACCAAGCAGTTGATCGACGCCGTCCCCGGACAGGAATAGGGTGAGAGCCATGTCCTACGAAACCTTGCGCGTGTCCATAGTGGACGAACTGGACGCGTTCTTCGCGCAGTACACCGCCGCCGGGCAGGCCAAGGGGCTCGTCTACGGGATCAGCGATGCGAACGGACTGGTGCACTCGGCCGGATTCGGCGTGGCGGACGAGGCGGGCACGGTCCCGGACGCGGACACCGTGTTCCCCATCGCCTCGATGTCGAAGAGCTTCATCGCCTGCGCGGCACTGCTCGCCCGGGACCGCGGTGTGCTGTCCCTGGAAGATCCGATCACCAAGTATATTCCGGAGTTCCGCGCGAGCGCCGCTCCGGAGGAGCCGTGCGAACCGCCGAGCATCGGGATGCTGCTCGCCATGCGCGGCGGGCTCACCGAGGACAACTCCTGGGTGGACCCGTTCATCGACATGCCCGAGCGGGAACTGCTCGAACTGGTCGGCAAGGGGGTCCGGTACAGCAACCTGCCCGGCACCGTGTTCGAATACTCCAACCTCGGCTACACGCTCGCCGCGATCGCGGTCGGCCGTGCGGTGGGCGTCCCGATCACCGAATTCGTGCGGGACGAGGTGATCGCGCCGCTCGGCCTGACCGCGACCTGTTTCGACAGCGCGGCACCGGAACGGCGCGCGGTCGGGTACTCGCTCGACGCGCAGGGCGACTGGGTGCCGTTTCCGCCGAACATCTCGGACGGGTTCGCCGGGGCGGGCGGCATCATGAGCACCGTCCGGGACATCGCGGGCTGGATGACCTGGCTGGGTGCGGCGTTCCGCCCACAGTCCGGGGCGGATGCGATCCTCGGCAGGGCGGCGCGCCGCGATATGCAGCGGTTGCACAGCATCGCGCGCCCGGCCGTCGTACTGCGCCCGGACGGCGGGCTGCACGCGGGGCTCGGCGGATACGGGCTCGGGCTGAGCATCGAGGAGGATCCGCGCTGGGGCACCGTGGTCTCGCACGGCGGCGGGCTGCCCGGATTCAAGCTGTTCATGTGCTGGCATCCGGATTCCGGGCACGGGGTCACCGTGCTCACCAACAGCCACCGCGGCGATCCCGCGGCGCTGTGCACCGAGGCACTGCAGCGGATCCTGACGCGGGAGAAGGCGCCGGCGCGGACCGTAACGCTGTGGCCGGAAACCGAACGACTGCGCGCCGAGGCGGATCGCCTGGTGCGCGACTGGGACGAGCAACTGGCCGCACGGATCTTCGCGGAGAACGTCGATTTCGACCGCCCGCTCGCGGAACGCCGCACCGAGGTCGCCGAACTCGTCGCGGAGATCGGCCCGCTCGCCGCCGCACCCGGCGCGGTGGTCTCCACCTCCAGTCCGGCCGACGTGACCTGGTCGATCCCCGGCGAGCGCGGCGAACTGCTGTGCATGATCCACCTGACCCCGGTCGATCCCGCGCGGATCCAGGAATTCGAGGTGCGCGCCGTGCCCGCGCACCGGCCCCGTGCGGCGGCCCCGGTGGACATCTCCCCGCGGCGCACCCGGCTCGGCGACGCGTTCATCGGACCACCACGGGACATCCAGCTGCGGGGCTGAGTTACCGCATACGGGGGAGCTTTGTGCGGGGCTGCCGGGTATCGGCACGACTGACCGTTGCCGCCCGGCAGTCGCGGGGCTAGCGTCCCCGCCATGCGAAAACACACACTTTCACTTCGGGCGGTGCTCGGTGCCGTGCTGCTGGCCGCGGCGCTGGCCCTGGTCGCGGCCGTTGCTCCGGCCTCGGCGGAGACGGCCTGGTTCGCGCCGAAGGAGGTCACCGGGTTCGGGAACACCCTGGGACCCGGCCCGGCTCCGCGTGGTTCGGTGACCGGTGACTTCAACTCCGATGGCAAAGCCGATGTCGTCTCGATCGCCGATTTCACGATCGGCAGGGGCCTGCTGTTCACCCCGGGAAAGGGCGACGGCACCTGGGGCCGGTCGACGCAGATCCCGGGAACCGGGCTGACCATTGCGGGCGGTGGCACCCAGGGGCTGGACGCCGGTGATCTCAACGGCGACGGCCACCTGGATCTGGTGGTGCAGAACCTGGCCACGGTGAGCGTGCTGCTCGGCGACGGGCACGGGAAGTTCCGCAAGACCGAGACGCACGTGCTCCCGTTCAGCGGCCAGATCGAGCCGCGAGTGGCCGACCTCAACGGAGACAAGGCCCCGGACATCGTGGCACCCTCGTTCGGTTGTGTTCAGGCGTTGTCGGTCAGCTGCATCCGGACGCTGATCAACAACGGCGACGGCAGTTTCCGGCCGGGACCGCAGTCGCGGGTGGACGCCGTTCCGGTGCTGAGCGCGATCTCACCCGCCACGCTGAACCGGGACGGAAAACCCGATCTGTTCGCCACCGATGGTCTGAGCGGCACCACCTATGCGCTGCTGGGCAATGGCGACGGGTCGTTCCGGGTGAGCGGGAAACTCCCGCTTTCCGGGCTCATTCCCGAGGATGTCGCCGCCGCCGATCTGAACGGCGACGGCTGCGATGACGTCGCCGCGGTCGGCTCGTTCAGTTTCTCGCTCACCACCGCGCTGACCGACTGCTCCGGAGGGTTCACCACCAAGCTCGGGAAATACCACTTCGGCGGTGCCGGGCCGACCAGCGTCAACACGGGGGACTTCAACGGGGACGGCAGGCCGGATCTCGCGGTGTCCTCGCTGTTCAGCCTCACTCCCGCGGTGAAGATCTTCGCGGGTGACGGAACGGCGCAGCTGCGCGAGATCGGGGACTACCAGGTCGGCTGGGCGCCCCAGAATCCGTTGGTGGCCGACTTCACCGGGGACGGCAAGCCCGACATCGTTACGGTGGGGGTAAGCAACCTCGCGCTGCTGCGGAACATCACCGCCGGGTGAGCGCAGCCATGGAAGGGAAGGGATCGAGCACCGTGGCCGGCCGGTCGTACGGCGGTCGTTCAGCGGCCGAGCGGGACGAGCTGCGCCGTGCCCGGTTGCTCTCGGCCGGACGGGAAGTCATCGGCACCGTCGGGTACACGGCGGCGAACATCGACCGGATCTGTGCCAGTGCCACCGTTTCGACCCGGCACTTCTACCAGCTGTACGGCAGCAAGGAAGACGTCTTCCTGGATGTCTACCGGCAGCTGATGCAGGAATCCTTCGAGCACGCGCTCGCCGCGTACCGGGACAATGCCGAGCTCCCCCTCGCCCAGCGGGTGACCGAGGCCTTCCTCGCCTACGCGCGCCCGATGTTCGAGGATCCGTGTTCCGCGCGCATCATCGCGGTCGAGGTGCCCGCGGGCGGCCCTCGGGTGGAACAGGCGCACATGGAATTCCGGGAAGCGCTCATCGCTTTCGTGGAAGCCGAGGGAAAGGCCGCTGCCGAACGGGGTGAGGTCACCGCCCGAGACTTCCGGTTCGCCATCCTCGCCCTGATCGGGGCGGCCACCACGGTCGTCTTCGACTGGTTGCGCCGCGAGGAACGGCCACCGATGAACGAGATCGAACAACAACTCGCCGCGCTCGCCGTGCAGCTCATCGCCGGCTGAGCGATTCCCCTGTTTCCGCACACTCAACGAAGAGGATCGTCGCGATGATCAATACCGGTCTTCGTTTGCTCGCCGCGGGATCGCTCCCGCTGCTGCTGGCCACTTTCGCCGCGCCACACGCGGGTGCCGAGCAGGGCGGCCGGACGTGGTACGTCAGCGCCGAGGCCACTGCCGGGCAGGGCAGCGCGACCGCGCCGTTTTCCTCTCTCGCCCAAGCCGAATCGGCTTCGCGGGCTGGGGATTCCATCGTGGTGCTGCCCGCATCGAGTACCGCGCCACCGTTGGACGGCGGGATCGCGCTGAAGCCCGGCCAGCGCTTGATCGGTGCCGGTGATCCGGTTGTCGGTGCCTCGGGTGGTGTACCGATACCGCGGATCACGAATACCTCCGGTCGTCTCGAGGGCGACGCGGTCCGGCTCGCGCCAGGGGCGCAGGTGCGCAACCTCTCGATCACCCATCCGCGCAGGGGTGGCATCTATGGTGTGGACACGCCGGGGACCGTGGTCACGGGCAACGACGTCACCGAGACCAACACCTCTTGTGCGCAAGGGTTTCTCATTCAGTCCTTCACCGTTCCGGCGGGGCTTCCGCTGCGGGTTCCCGGTCTGGATCTGCCGTTCAAGATCACGTTGAACAACGGCTGGGCGGGCATCATGGTCGACGGCAACCGTGCGCAGGGGACGGTGCGTATCGAGGACAACCGGGTGCACGACACGGCGTGCGGGGACGGTATCGATGTTCGCGCCTCGGGCACGAGTTCGTTGCACGCCAAGCTTTACCGCAACCGGGTCGACCACACCAGGCAGGGACTGCTGCAGCTGTCCAATCTCGCCATGGGCTTGCAGAGCACCGGCAAGGCCAGTCTGGACGCCGAGCTCGTGCGGAACACGCAGACCGATGTCGGCAGTGGAGTGGTGGATTCCGAGGGGGTGTTCGCCAATATGGCCGATCAGTCGCGTCTCTCCGCGCGCATCGATCACAACACTTTCCGGAACGGGAACGGGCATTTCTCCGCCAACGGCTTGGAATACGTCACCAGCAACGGAAAACCGAGCAGCGACCTCACCGTCACGAACAGTACTTTCACCGATGTGCCCGGGGACATCATCGAGAACTACAACCTCAGCACCGAGGGCGCCACGCAGCGCATGACCCTGGACAATGTGCGCGCCGCGCATTCGACCTTCCCCGCGGGGCTGGTGTATCCGGTCGTTCCGGCGAACTTCGGAAGTTGTGTGCTCTCCGCAAGCCTCGGTAGCGGTAATGTCACCTCGCTGCGGATGCACCGCACCACCGCGACCGACTGCACCGGTGACGGGGTGGGCATCATCAGCACCGTGGGCAACAAGGCGGATGGCCCCAACCGGAACATGTCCTTCGACATCTCCGACAGTCAGATCACCGGTAACGAGCAGGCCAACCTCCGGGTGCTCAACATCGGCGATCTGGGCACCCTGCACGGAAAGGTCAGCAACAGTAACCTCGCCGACGGGGGCAAGGGTTCGGCCGACATCGAACACACCGCCGGAACCATCGGGGATCCCGAGCTCGACTTCGGCGGCGGAGGACTCGGCAGCTCCGGTGGGAACTGCATACTCGGGGCCGCCGAACCCGGTGTCGAGGTGCGCGGCATCCACGTCGATGCGCGGCACAACTGGTGGGGCCGCCCCAGCGCGCCTGCTCCGGGCGCTGTCCGGGAACAGCGCGGGAGTATCGACACCACCGGTGCCCTGTCCAGCGCGCCACGCGGAACCTGCTGACGGGTCAGCGGTCCGTTGTCTCGATCACCTGAACGGACCTGCCGGTATCGTCGGCGCGAGCGGAACGCCGCAGCGGAGTTCCTCGAAGCGGGTGTGCTGCCGGATGTGCGCTCCGCGGCGGACCGTTGTACAGGTGCGGACGTGTTTCATGCGCCGCCGCCAACGGCCATGAGTCTTGGCCCGCTCCGTCTTTGGATGCGGTGGGGTACCCCGCGGGTGCACCTTTGCATTGCGGCCTTGCGCACTTCCGATGGACCGATCCTGCCCGATCAGGCGTACCGTGCACCCGGAGTCTCGGTGTTAAGTACGTTTCGTGTCTGTCTGTTCGGAACACCGCTTGGAGGTCCGATGCGCTATCGCCTGCTCGGGCCGTTGACGCTGGACGATGCTCCTATCGAGCATCGCAGGCAGCGGACGGTGCTCGCCGCGCTGCTGGTGCATGCGGGGAAACCGGTGCCCCTCGGCGCGCTCATCGATGAACTCTGGTCGGATCCACCGGAATCCGCGCAGGTCATGGTGCAGATGTGCATCTCGGAGCTGCGGAAGCTGCTCGCGCCAGGGGTCGCCGCCCGCGATCCGGGTCAGCTGCTGCGTGGCCGTCGCGGGGGCTACACCCTCGATGTGCCGGGCGGGGAACTCGACCAGACGCGGTTTCTCCGGCTCGCCGAGCACGGCAACCGGCTGGCCGGTGAGGGCCGGGCGGAAGAGGCCTCGGCCGTGCTGCACGATGCGCTCGATCTGTGGCGTGGTGCTCCGCTCGCGGATGTGGACGGGGGACCCGCACTGTCCGCGCACGCCGCCTGGCTGGCCAATCTGCGCACCGTGGCCATGGAGCGCGCGGCCCGGGTGGATTTCGAGCTCGGCCGGTACGCCGAGGTGATCGCCATGCTCCAGGTCGAGGTGCTCACCGAGCCGACCCAGGAGGCCCTGGCCGCGCACCTGGTCAAGGCACTCGCCGCGACCGGGAGGCGCGGGGAGGCGGCGAACGTGTTCGAACAGGTCCGGTTCGCGCTGGACGAACAGCTCGGCGTGCGCCCGGGAACCGAACTGATCGACGCCCTGCGTTCGATCGAACCGGCGAACCGGACCGGTGATCCGCCCGCGGCCCAACTTCCGCCGCAACTGGGGGATTTCACCGGGCGCCGGGAACTGCTCGCCGATATCCACGGCGTGTTCGAGGAGACCGACGGTCCACGGGTGCTCGTGCTGTGCGGCCAGGGCGGGATCGGCAAGACCACGCTCGCGGTCCGCGCGGCGCACCTGTTGCGTGAGCGGTTCCCCGGTGGGCAGCTCGCGGCGGACCTGCGCGAGGACGGCAGCCGGATCGGGGAGACCCTGGCGCGGTTTTTGCGCGCGCTCGGGGTGGACGAACACCGGCTGCCCGCCGACCACACCGAACGCAGGCAGCTTTGGCGCAGCCACACCGCGCGCGCCGATGTGCTGGTGCTGCTGGACGACGCCGCCAATGAGGCACAGGTGCGCGAACTGCTGCCGACCGGATCGCGCTGTGCCGCCATCGTCACCTCGCGGCGCAGGCTGCTCGGTCTGGAAGGCGCGCACACCATCGAGGTTCCCGAGCTGCCCGGACAGGATGCGGCGGAGCTACTGGACAATCTGGTCGGCGCGCACCGGGTCGCCGCGGAACCCGAGCAGGCCGAGCGGCTGCTCGCGCTGTGCGCCGGGTTGCCGCTCGCGGTGCGGATCGTGGGTGCGACGCTGGCCGCGGCGGCGCACGAACCGATCCGTGAGCTGGCCGACCGGGTCGCCGACCGGCACCGGAACCTGTTGCGGTTACGCGCCGGTGACCTGGATGTGCGGGCGACGCTCGAGGCCGGGATCGCCGAGTGCGATGCGGCAGCGCGGCGGGCGCTGTGCCTGCTCGGCGCGTTCCGGTTCGCCACGTTCACCGCGTGGACCGTTGCCGCGCTTACCGATACCTCGGAATCCGAGGCAACCGACGTCCTGCGCGGGCTGGTCACCGCGCAACTGGTGCAGGCCGCGGGCCGGGATCGGCTCGGCCGCACCCGGTACCGGATGCACGAGCTGATCGCTGCCTGTTGCGCGGAGCGTGCCGAGCCTGCCGAGGTGGACGCCGCCCTGGACCGGATCTGCGCGGGTTATCTGTTGCTCGCCGGGCTGGCGCGGCGCACCCTGCGACGCGGCTGGTTCCCGCCGGACGAGCCGGATGCCGCACCGGAATCGGCCACCGCGCACGCGGTCGCGGACAACCCGGGCGGCTGGTGCCGTGAGGAGCTGGCCAACCTGATCGCGGTGATCGGGATGGCCTTCGGGCGCGGCTGGTGGTCGCTGACCGCGCAGCTGTCCGGGGCGTTCGCCGGTATCGCCGAACCACGGCCGGGCAGCGCGGAAACCCGGCAGGTCACCGTGCTCGGCCTGGTCGCGGCCCGGCAGAGCGGGGACCAGCGCGCCGAGGCGCGGAGCCTGTGCGCGCTCGGCGATCTGCGCTGGGACATCGGCCAGGCGAAGGTCGCGCTGCCCTGCTATTCGCTGGCGATTCGCCGGTTCGAGGCCAGTGGTGACCGGCCCTCGGCCGCCCGGGTACTGCTCGCCCGCTCCGAGGTGCTGCTCGACCTGGGCAGGCTCGGCGAGGTGCGCGCGGATCTGCACGCCGCGATGCACATCCTGGAACGTGAGGGCGACCGGCTGTGGTACGCGCAAGCGCTGCGCCAGCTGGGTTCGCTGCTGTTCGACATCGGCGAGATCGATGAGGCGCTGCGGCTGTATCAAGAGGGAAGGCGGCTGATCCTGCGCCACGGGACCCGGCACGAGCTGGCCAGGGCGAGCAAGACACTCGCCGACATCCACTCCTGGCACGGCGACCATGCCGAGGCGGAACGCCTGCTCGCCGAGTCCTTCGACATCGCGACCGAGCTCGCCGACCGGCACTGGCGGGCGCACGTGCTTCGCTCGATCGGCAATCTGCGCAGACGCGAAGGCAGGCTCGCCGAGGCGGACAAGGCGCTCGGCGAATCACTGACCCTGTTCGAGGAGCTACAGCACCCGCACGCGCGCGCCTACACGCTGCGCTGGATCGGCGAGCTGCGCCTGGACCAGGGTGACCCGGTCGGCGCCGAGCAGCAGTTCCTCGCCTGCCAGGCGCTCTGTTACGCGTCCGGGGACCGGCGCGGTCAGGGGTATGCCCGCTATGGCCTCGGCAAATGCCGGCTGGCCTGCGGGGAGACCGAGGCCGGGAACCACCTGCTGCACAGTGCGGCACGCATCTTCGACTCCCTCGGTTTTCAACGCTGCGTCGACCTGGTCGAATCCGCGCTCAGTCGCATTTA
The DNA here is from genome assembly GCF_000737195.2 of Sciscionella sediminilitoris. Lineage (GTDB taxonomy): Bacteria > Actinomycetota > Actinomycetes > Mycobacteriales > Pseudonocardiaceae > Sciscionella > Sciscionella sediminilitoris. Next base: position 27,429 of record NZ_JALM01000079.1, on the reverse strand, counting down.
AGGTTCGTTTAATCCCCTCCGGTTCCCTATCGGCACGTTCCGTCGATCTGGAGGGCATATGCGTTACAAGTCCGGAATCGCGATTCTCGCGGCGCTCGCGTGCACCACGCTTACCGCGGCCACGGCGACCGCATCGAACGCACCGGAGATGGCCGCGAAACAGGCGCTCGGCGTTGACGTCTCCAACCACAACGGCTCAGTCGATTTCAAGAAGGTCAAGGCATCCGGGCGGACGTTCAGTTTCGTGCTCGCCTCGGACGGGAAATCCTTCAGCAACAAGCTCTTCAAGTCCCAGTACTCCGGCGCGGCCAAGGCCGGACTGATCCACGGCGCCTACCACTACGCGCGGCCGAACCAGTCGTCCGCCGCGCAGCAGGCGAAACGATTCCTCGGCATCGCGAACTACAAGCACGACGGGAAGACCCTGCCGCCGGTCATCGATCTGGAGCCGGGCGGGGCCAACGGTTGCTACGGCAAGTCCGCGAAGCAGATCAAATCCTGGATCACCGCGTTCGACAAGGTCGTCAAGGACCAGACCAAGCACAACGCGATCATCTACACCAACCCGGGCTTCTGGTCGAAGTGCACCGGAAACTCCAAGGGTTTCACCGGCAATCCGCTCTGGGTCGCCTCCTGGGGAGTCTCCAAGCCGCAACAGGTCGGTGGCTGGAAGGGCTACACCTTCTGGCAGTACAGCGATTCCGGAAAGGTCCCCGGGGTCAGTGGGAAAACCGATCTGGACAAGTTCTCCGGCAGCAGCGCCGAACTGAAGAAATTCGCCGAAAAGTGAAGGGAGCAGTAATGCGCAGTCGAACGACCAAGGGGATCGCCACCGCGGCCATCGCGGTTGCACTGTCCATCTCCGGAACCGGGATCGCCACCGCCACGGCGGACACCGCGGCCCCGAAACAGGACAGTGCCGCGGCGAAGAGCATCACCAGGGGTGAGGTCATCAAGCGTGCCCAGAAATGGGCGAAGAACCCCGTCCCGTACAGCATGAACAAATACAAGGACGGTTACCGCACCGACTGTTCCGGCTATGTCTCGCTCGCCTGGAAACTCGGGGACAGCCTGTCCACGGTGACCCTGCCCAATGTCGCGAAGCCGATCAAGAAGAGCCAGCTCAAGGCCGGTGACATCCTGGGCAACCTCGGGCCGGGTACCGGTGGGGCAGCGGGACACGTGGTGATCTTCGAGAAGTGGGCGAACAAGGAGCACACCGCCTACTGGACCTACGAGCAGACCCCGCCGCACACCATGCACCACAAGGTTTCCTACCCGGGCCACAAGAACTTCAAACCGTACCGCTACAAGAACATCAAGGACTGATCAGGATGCGTAGCCAGCTCTCCCGCGGCCTGCTCGCCGTGGCCCTCGCCGGTGCCACCCTGCTCGGTGGCGCGGGAATCGCCGATGCCGCACCGGCCGCGGGGCAGAAACCCGTCGACGACTACAAGGGGCACTGGGGCCAGACCTACGGCTTCGCCAAGCAGAACTGCACGGCGTTCGCCGCCTACCGGATCGTGCATCGCTTGGGTGTCAAGGGATTCAAGAACCAGTGGAAAGGTCAGGTGTTCGGCGACGCCGGGCACTGGGACAACGCGGCCCGCGCGGCGAAACTCAAGGTGGACAACAAACCGGCCGTCGGCGCGATCGCGGTCAACGATGTGCACAAGGTCGGCCACGTCGCCTATGTGAACAAGGTGAACTCCAACGGCAGCTTCGATGTCGAGGAGTACAACTGGAACAACCCGCTGCACTACGGGACCCGCAAGGGCGCCAAGCACGGAAACGGGCAGGCGAAGTTCCAGCACTTCATTCACTTCAAATAGCACAGCATTTCAAATAGCACAGTATTCAACTGAGAACCGCGCGCGTATCGGGGCCGGGCCGCCGAGGTCCGGCCCCGATCGCGTTGGAGGGCAAGAAGAATGCGCAACAGAAGAATCCTCGCCGTGCTCCTCGCCGGTGCCGCCTCGCTGACCGTGACCGCGAGCGCCGCGCAAGCCACACCGGCCACGCCGGACGCACAGACCGGGAAAGCCGCACCGAAACAGTGCACGGCGACCTGGTACGGCAAGAAGGGCGAATTCCCGCCGGGAGCGCACACCGCGAACGGGGACAAATTCGACCGGTTCGCCATGACCGCGGCGAACAACGAACTTCCCTTCGGGACAAAGGTCAAAGTCAGCTATGGCAAGAAATCCGTGACCGTACGGATCAACGATCGCGGCTCCTTCCACGATCCGGTCTGCCTCGATCTCACCTACGGTGCCTTCGGCAAGATCGCGGACCGGGACAAGGGCATGATCAAGGTGAAATACCAGGTGCTCGACTGAGGCCCGGTACGCCCGTGCTCACTCCCGGTCGAGGCCGAGCAGACGCGCGAGCTCGGCCTCGACCGCGTCGAGCGGGGCCAGGCTGTGCTGTCCGCGGGCGAGCGCGATCGCGCCCTCGATCGACGCGATGACCAGGGTGGCGAGCGCCTCCGCGCGTTCGCCGGTCGCCGGTTCGGCACGCAGGATCCGGGTGAGCGCCTCGTGCCAGTCCTGGAAAACCTCCCCCGCGGCCCGTTGTGCGGCGGTCGCATCGTTCTGCAGCGCCGCGGAGAGAATGGGGCAACTCTCCGCGTAGTCCGTGCTCCGGAGCATTTCCCGCCAGTACTCGATCAGCGCGTGCAGCCCCTCGGTGAGGCCCTGCTGATCGGCCACCGTGCTGATCATGTCGGTCAGGTCCTGCCCGGTTGTGCGGACGGCCTCTTCGGCGAGCTCGGCCTTGCCGCCGGGGAAATGCGTGTAGATCGATCCGCGGCCCGCACCGCTGTGCGCCAGGATCTCCGCTACCCCGCACCCCGCGATCCCGCTGCGCCGGAACAGCGTGGCTGCGCTGCTCAGCAGGCGTTCGCGTGCTCCTCGTGACATGTCACACCTTGACTAGACCGATCGTTACAGCCACCGTATCAAACAACCGGGCTGTACCAATCGGTCTAGTGACGAGGTATCCGAGGTGTGCATAGGAGGACCCATGACCGGACTCGGCGATCCCCTGCGGCTGGCATGCGGACTGGTGCTGCCCAACCGGCTGATGAAGGCCGCGCTCAGCGAGGGGCTGGCGGACGGCGAGCATCGGCCCGACGATCGGCTGGAACGCCTCTTCGCCCGCTGGGGCAGCGGTGGCTACGGGCTCGTCGTGACCGGCAATGTGATGGTCGACCGGGATCACCTCGGTGAGCCGGGCAATGTGGTGCTCGACCGGGAGCGGGATCTGGATCGGCTGTCTCGCTGGGCGAAGACCACCAAGGACGGCGGGGCGCCGATCTGGGCCCAGCTCAACCATCCGGGCAGGCAGTCCAATCCGCTCGCCACCCGCAGCCGTCCGGTCGCCCCCTCGGCGATCGCGCTGAACCTGCCCGGCCTGCCGACCCCGCGCGCGCTGAGCGAGGCGGAGATCGAGGAGATCATCGAACGGTTCGCCGCCGCGGCCGCGCTGGCCGAATCGGCCGGGTTCGACGGTGTCCAGGTGCACGGGGCGCACGGCTACCTGGTCTCCCAGTTCCTTTCCCCGTTGTCGAATCAGCGCGAGGACGCCTGGGGTGGTGATCCCGAGCGGCGGATGCGGTTCGCGCTCGAGGTGGTCCGGCGGATCCGCGCCACGGTGCGCCCGGGTTTCGCCGTCGGGATCAAGCTCAATTCCGCGGACTTCCAGCGCGGCGGATTCGGCCAGGACGAATCGCGGGCGGTGATCGAACACCTGGCCGCCGAACAGGTCGACCTGATCGAGATCAGCGGCGGCAGCTATGAATCCCCGGCCATGATGGGCCGTCCGGTCGTGCAGTCCACGAGCACCCGTGAGCGCGAGGCCTATTTCCTCTCCTATGCGCAGTCCGCACGGGAGGCCGCCGGTACCGTGCCGCTCGCGGTCACCGGTGGATTCCGGTCCCGCGCGGCGATGGACGAGGCGGTCGGTTCCGGGGCCTGCGAGGTGATCGGGCTCGGCAGGCCGACGGTGATCAGCCCGGAAGCGGCGAACGAGCTCCTTGCCGGGCGGGATCGCCTCGATGCGCCGCGGATCTCGTCCGGGCTGCCGCGCGGGCTCGCGAACCGGCGCGCGGTGAAATCCCTGGACGGTCTGCTGGATCTGCAGTGGCACACCGATCAGCTGCACCGGCTCGGCGCGGGCGAGGAGCCGGTGCCGGACCGGCCCGCCTGGCGGACCGGCGTCTCGATGCTCAAACGCAATGGGTTCGACGCATTCCGGGGCAGCGGGCGGAACGCGGGGCCCGGCTCGGAGCGGTCGCTGCGCCGGTTCCGCTTCGAGCGCGCGGTCGGCCGTTATCTCGCGAATCCGGCCGTGCGCGGGCTTTCCCGGCTCGGCATCCGGGTATCGCTGGCGACCGAGATCGAGACCATCGGCCGCAAAACCGGGCAGCCGCGGCGGGTTCCGGTCTCCGTGCTGTTCGACACCGAAGGCGCCTGGCTGATCTGCCAGCACGGCACCCGCTCCGGATGGGGAGCCAATCTCACCGCGAATCCCGGTATCCGGCTGCGGCAGGGAGACCGCTGGCGCACCGGGACGGCCGTGTTCGTGCCCGAGGACGACGTCGAAGCCCGCGCCCGTAGCTTCGCCCCGCATCCGGCGCTCGGCGCGCTCAGTGCCGCGACCTTCCGCGCGCTGCAGACCAGGCCCGTCTCGGTACGGGTGACCTTCACCGACGACTGAGCGCGGGTCAGCGGATCCGGGCGAGCACCGCGTGCAGCAGCCGGGTGTAGCGGTTCCAGTGTGCGGGAGAGCCGACCGTGCCGGTCAGGGTTCGCTCGGCCCGGTCGAAGCAGTCCTCGAGGCAGGCGTCGTGCAGATGGCGGAACACCAGCGGCCAGCTCAGCCGCGCCGGTCCGGTGGTGCGCATGGCGAGCAGGTGGCGCAGCACGGTGCCCCCGGAAGCGCTGGGGTGCACGGTGAATTCGTGTATCCCGTCGAATCCGCGTGGCGCGCGGAACCGGAACCGGACGAGCCGCCCCGGGATGTACTCCTCGACGGCATAGCGCACCGGTCCGTGCCCGCCATCGGCGCCGACCGCGAGCGGGCCGTCGAACCGCATCGGCGGCCAGTGCTCCACCGGCCAGAGCAGGTCCCGCTCCCCGGACAGTCCGTCGAGCAGGGGCGCCGCACGTTCGGCGGGCACCGGCAATCGGCGTTCGTGCAGGTTGTACACGGGCATGGCGACTCCTATTAGAGATAGCTCTCTAAAACAGCGAAGCATATGCTTGCCGCCATGGCAAGGCCTGCGCGGTTCAGCACGGAGGATCTGCTCGATGTCGCGGTTTCGCTCGCGGCGCACGGCGGGCCCGCCGCCGTGACCATGGCCGCGGTGGCGCGGGCGGCGGGCGCGCCGAGTGGATCGCTCTACCACCGTTTCCCCGGCAGGGCCGCCCTGCTTGCCGGGACCTGGCTGCACGCGGTGGAGGCGTTCCAGCAGGGCTGCGCGGAGCGGTTGCGCGCCCGTCCGGCCCTGTCCGCGGCGGTGGGGACCGCGTGGTTCGCCGTGGACTGGAGCCGCCGCAACCCCGAACGGGCGCGGGTGCTGTTGCACGGCGCGGGCGAGTTCGATCAGGAGAACTGGCCGGAAGCGGAGCGAATTCGGCTCGGCGAGGGCAATACCGCGCTCGGTGCGCTGCTGCGTGAACTGGCCGGGGAGCTGCGCACGGACGGCGAGACGGCCGAACACGCGCTCGAGCGGCTACGGCTGGCCGTGGTGGACCTGCCGTTGGCGCTGGTGCGGCGGCACCTGCTCGGCGGGGAGCTGGGAGCCGGGGTCGCGGAACTGGCGGCGAGCTCGGCTCAGCGGCTGCTCGAGCCGCCATAGTCGCTGCCTATGCCAGCGATTCATGATCGCTCTTACCGTCTATCGCAGTCCTGTGACGTGCTGAGACGGTGAGCGGAATCGGCGCGTTCGACCGGGCTCGCGGGCTCGGGGGCTTGCGTTCGGCCGTGCGCGACCTAGGCTCGTTCCCCGAGTTCATCGTGCGCGGCCGAGGAGGTAACAGGTGTCAGAGGATCGTTCGCGGCTTCCGCTCCCCGACCCGGAGGTGCCACGGGCGACCGCCCTGGATGCGCACGATCAGCAGCCGCCGTTCGAACCACGGCAACCGCGCCGGGCCCCGGAAGGCGCGCCGAACGTGGTCCTCGTGCTGCTCGACGATATGGGCTTCGGGGCACCGAGCGCGTTCGGCGGTCCGTGTTCGATGCCCACCGCGGACCGGCTCGCCGATGGCGGGCTGCGGTACACCCGGTTCCACGTCACCGCCATCTGCTCGCCGACCAGGCAGGCGCTGCTGACCGGGCGCAACCACCATTCGGTCGGCATGGGCGTGACCACGGAGATGTCCAGCGCGGCCCCGGGGTACACCGGGATCCGCCCGCAGTCGGCGGCCACGATGGCGCAGCTGCTCTCCGGGAACGGCTACAACACGGCCGCGTTCGGCAAATGGCACCAGACCCCGGCCCGGGATGTGAGCGCGGCGGGCCCGTTCGACCGGTGGCCGACCGGTGAAGGGTTCGAGAAGTTCTACGGTTTCCTGTGCGCGGAGATGAACCACTGGTACCCGGTGCTGTTCGACGGCACGAATCCGGTGGAACCGAGCAGGTCCCCGGAGGAGGGGTATCACCTCTCCGAGGACCTCGTCGACAAGGCGATCGACTGGGTGCGCACCCAGCGTTCGCTGAAACCGGACACGCCGTTCTTCGCCTATCTGCCGTTCGGGGCCACGCACGCGCCCTATCACGTGCCCGCCGAATACCGGGACCGGTACAAGGGCCGGTTCGGTCACGGCTGGGACCGGCAGCGCGAGATCACCCTGGAGCGGCAGAAGGAACTCGGGGTGGTGCCGCCGAACACCGAACTGGCGCCGTGGGCCGAGGGCGTACCGCACTGGGATGAGCTCGGCGAAGCCGAACGCGGGGCGGCCGAGGCGCTGATGGAGCTCTACGCGGGGTTCGCCGAACACACCGATGTCCAAATAGGACGGTTGGTGGATGCCCTCGAGGAACTCGGCGAGCTGGACAACACGCTGTTCGTCTACATCCTCGGGGACAACGGCGCCTCGGCCGAGGGAGGTCTCGGTGGCACGCTCAACGAGCACCGGATCGCCAGCGGGATCACCGACAGCGCCGAACACATCCTGGAGAACGCCGCGGCACTGGGGGATCCGAGCACGCACGCGCACTATCCGGTCGGCTGGGCGCTCGCGATGAACACGCCCTACCAGTGGACCAAACAGGTCGCCTCGCACTTCGGTGGCACCCGGGACGGGATGATCGTGCACTGGCCGGCGGGAATCGCCGAACGCGGCGGGATCCGGGACCAGTTCCATCACGTCATCGATGTGCTGCCGACCCTGCTCGAGGCCGCCGGGATCCCGGAACCCCGTGCGGTCAACGGAATCGCGCAGCAGCCGATCGAGGGCACCAGCATGCTGTACAGCTTCAACGCCCCGGAGGCGCCGGACCGCCACCGCACCCAGTACTTCGAGATGGTCGGCAATCGCGGGATCTACCAGGACGGGTGGACCGCGGTGACCAGGCACGGTACCCCGTGGGAGATGGTGGGAGACCAGCGCCGCGGATTCGATCAGGACCGCTGGGAGCTCTACGACACGAACACCGATCCGAGCCAGGCACACGATCTGGCCGCCGAATACCCGGAGAAACTCGAGGAACTCAAGCAGTTGTTCCTCATCGAGGCGAGCAGATTCAACGTGTTCCCGCTGGACGACCGGATGACCGAGCGGGAGAACCCGAAGGAGGCGGGCAGGCTCGACCTGATGGGCGACCGGCGCTCGATCACCTTCCACGGCGGCGCGCCGCGGCTGACCGAGGAGACCGCGCCCAATGTGAAGAACCGCTCGCACGTGCTCACCGCCGATATCGAGACCGGCGAACGAACCAGCGGGGTACTGCTGGCCCAGGGCGGCCGGTTCGGCGGCTGGTCGCTGTATCTGGTGGACGGAAAACCGTGCTATGCCTACAACTACTTCGGCACACAGACCCACCATGCGCGGGCCGCGGAGCCGATCGCGCCCGGCAGGCACGAGATCCGGCTGGAGTTCGAGTACGACGGTGGCGGGGTCGGCAAGGGCGGAACGGCCCGGCTGTACGCCGACGGTGCCGCGCTCGCCGAGGTGCGGGTGGACGCCACGATCCCGTACTACTTCGCCTTCGACGAGACCTTCGATATCGGGGTCGATCGCGCGTCCCCGGTCACCGAGGACTACGCGCCGCTGCGCAACGCCTTCGAGGGGGTGTTGCACTCGGTGCGGGTGGACCTCGGCGCGGATCTGCACAGCGATGCGGAGACCGACCGGGAAGCGGACAGTTTCCGGGCCGCCCATGAATGAACGCCGGAACCGGTAGTCCACTGTGGAGCGTCGGGAACTCGAGTATTTCCTCGCCATCGCCGAGCACGGCAGCTATACCGCCGCCGCGCAGGCACTGCACGTCGCGCAGCCCTCGCTCTCACACGCGATGAGCGCACTGGAACACCGGCTCGGCGGGAAGTTGTTCCACCGCCTGCCGAACGGGATCGCGCTGACCCCGGCGGGCAGGGCGCTCGTCGAACCGGCGCGCCAGGTGATGCGCGATCTGGCCACGGCGACCGATTCGGTGCGCGAGGTGCTCGGCCTGACCGGCGGGCAGCTGGACATCGTCGCGCAGACCACGCTCGCCGTGGACCCGCTGGCCGCCCTGCTCGGCGAATACCTCGCCAGCTACCCGAATGTCGCGGTGCACGTGCTCGATCCCGAGCTCGGCAGGGAGGTCAGCGCCAGCGTGCGCAGCGGGGAATGCGAGCTCGGCATGGTGGATTCGGCGACCGAACTCCCGGAAATGCGCAGTACGCTGCTGCCCGGAAGGGAAATCCGCGCGGTGCTCCCGCCCGCATTCGCCGAACGCGCCGGAACCCGGATCGGGCTCACCGAACTGGCCACGATGGATTTCATCGCCACTCCGGTGGGCACCGCGACCCGGGAAATCATCGAGGATGTGCTCGGCGGCTGCGCCAATCCACCCCGGGTGGCGATCGAGACCGCGCACCAGGCGATGATCGTGCCACTGGTGGTCGCCGGGGCCGGAGTGAGCCTGCTGCCCAAATCCATGGCCGATGACGCGACCCGCAGCGGGGCGGTGGTGCTTCCACTGCGCCCACGGGTGGTGCGCCGGGGCCGGTTGTTCTGGCGCTCCGGCCCGCTTTCCCCGTCCGCCGAACAGTTCGTGCGGCTGGTCGACCGGACCGGGAACGGGCGGAAGCAGGGGAGATAGCGGTCTTCTATCGACCGCCTAGAAATCAGGTATCGCACATTTGTTGACCCGAAGTTAAATTCGGTGCGAGCATCGACTGAATTGTTGATTCGCCGACCATTTCGGACCGGAAACCGATCGTGAGGAGTCACCATGAGTTTCACGGCCGTGGACAACGCGCCCATTACCGGGTTCCACCGAAAACTGGTCGTCGGCTGCTGTGGCGGACCGCTGCTCGACGGATATCTGCTGGGTATCGTCGGGGTCGCGCTCGCCGGGGCCACAACGGAACTGCGGCTGAGCGCGACGAGCGTGGCCGTGGCCGGGATCGCGGCACTGGTCGGCATGTTCTTCGGCGGACTCGTCTTCGGCCCGATCACCGACCGGGTCGGGCGCAAACCCATGTACACCCTCGATCTGCTCGTGCTGATCGCCGCCTCGGTGCTCTCGGTTTTCGTCACCTCCTCCTGGCAACTCATCGTGCTCCGATTCGTGATCGGGGTGGCGATAGCCGCGGATTATCCGATCGCGACAACCCTGCTCTCCGAATGGCTGCCGAAAAAACACCGCGGCCGGATGTTCACCGCGGTCATCATCATCTGGTATATCGGGACCGCGCTCGCCTATTTCGTCGGTTATCTGCTCACCGAGATGTTCGGGGAGGCGGGCTGGCGCTGGATGCTCGGCAGTTCCGCGGTGCTCGCGATCATCGTGTTCCTGATGCGGCTGAGCACCCCGGAATCCCCGCGCTGGCTCGCCGGAGCGGGCCGGATCTCCGAGGCGCGCCAGGTGATCGAGCGCGCGCTGCAGACCAGGGTGGACCTCGCCGAGCTGGAGAACATCGGGGCGGGCGAGACCGAACGCGGCCGGATCGGGGAACTGTTCCGCGGGATCTACCGGCGCCGCACCATGTTCGTGGTCGTCTTCTTCACCTGCGCGATCATTCCGCTTTTCGCCCTGCTGACCTTCGGGCCCCGGCTGCTCGGCTCGTTCGGCATGGACGAGGGCAATGCCTCGAACCTCGGCACCGCACTGATCAATCTGGTGTTCGCGCTCGGCTGCCTGCCCGCGATGCGGCTGCTGGAAACCGTCGGGCGGCGGCGCACGATCATCTTCTCGTTCGCGCTCATGGTGCTGCCCCTGGTGGCACTCGGTCTTTTCCCGTCCGCATCGCCGTTGCTGACCATCGGGTTCTTCTGCCTCTACGCGCTGTTCTCCGGTGGGCCCGGAATCCTGGAATGGGGCTACCCCAACGAACTGTTCCCGACCCGGATCCGCGCGGCCGCTGTCGGCATGGCGGTGGCGCTCACCAGGTTCGGGGCCGCGGTCGGCACCTTCCTCGTACCGCTCTCGCTGACCGGGCTCGGCGCCTCGGCCACGCTGTTCATCGGCGCGGGGATCACCTTCCTCGGTTTCCTCGCCTGCCTCGCCTGGGCCGAGGAAACCTCGCAGCGCTCGCTCGAGGAGACCGGCGGCGGAACGGTCGCGCGGTCGCGTATCCGAAACCGTGTGTGACCGGAAATCCCCGGCCGAATCGGTGCGCACGCGGGTGCCGAGTCGCCATCTCGGGGGATAGTTCGTGCGTACGAGCGGAATGCGCAGGCGGTGGACCGGTACGTGATGTGCCACAGTGGGTGGCATGAACACCGCCGCGGGTCCGGACGGCGGCGAGCCCGTGATCGGGGAGGCGACCTCGACACGGCTGGGCGGAGCGTTTCCCCAGCCGCGGTTGCGCGAGCTGTTGACCGAGGTCCAGGACCGTATCGAAGAGATCGTGGGTGTCCAGGACCGGATGGACGCCTTGCTCGAGGCGATTCTCTCGGTCTCGTCCGGACTCGACCTGGAGACCACACTGCGTGCCCTGGTGCGCGCGGCCATGCAACTCGTCGAGGCCGATTACGGCGCGCTCGGGGTCCTCGGGGACACCGGGGAGCTGGAGAAGTTCTACTTCGAGGGCATCGAGGCCGGGACCGCCGAGCGGATCGGCAGGCTGCCACGCGGCCACGGGGTGCTCGGCGCACTGTTACACGAGGGAGAACCGTTACGGCTGACCGAGATCGCCGAGCACCCGGGTTCGGTGGGCTTTCCGCCACACCACCCGGTGATGTCCAGTTTCCTCGGCATGCCGGTCCTGGCCAGGGGCGAGGTGTTCGGCCGGTTGTATCTGACCGACAAACGCGGCGGCGCGGCCTTCACCAAGGACGACGAGGTGGTGGTGCGGGCACTGGCGGCCTCGGCGGCGACCGCGATCGACAACGCGCGGTTGTTCGGGGAGGTGCGCAGGCACGAGCGGTGGCTGGAGGCCAGCAGCGAGATCTCCGCGGAGCTGCTGGCCGGGGCCGAGGCACCCGAGGCGCTGCAGCTGATCGTGGACCGCGCCATCGAGCTCAGCGATGCCGACTACGCGCTGATCGCGCTGCCCGAGGACGATCGGCTGCCGCCGGAGGAGCGCACCGAACTGTCCGTCACGGTCTGTGCCGGGGAAGGCCTCGCGGACCTGAAGGGGCGGACGATCCCGGTCACGGAATCCACCACCGGGCAGGTGTTCACCAGTCGTAAACCGCGCGCCGTCGACCGGCTCGCCTTCGACATCGCCGAAGGGTCCGGTTTCGAGTTCGGTCCGGCGCTCGCCGTCCCGATGCACGCCGGCGAGACAATATCCGGGGTGCTGCTGGTGATTCGCCGCCCGGCTGCGAGCGCCTTCACCGAGCAACAGGTGCAGATGGTGTCCTCGTTCGCCGATCAGGCCGCGCTCGCCATGCAACGTGCCGAGGCGCAGAGCGCGCGCCGCCAGCTCGATGTGCTCGCCGATCGGGACCGGATCGCCCGCGATCTGCACGACCAGGTCATCCAGCGGCTGTTCGGGATCGGGCTGGCGATGCAGGGCACACACAGCCGGGTGCGTTCACCCGCGATCGCCGACCGGCTCGCCGAGCACATCGGGGAACTGCACGACACCGTGCAGGACATCCGGCTGGCGATCTTCGACCTGCACGCGGGCACCGTGACCGGCGGGCTGCGGGACCGGCTGCAACGGGTCATCGCCGAACTGACGGGGGAGGGCACGCTGCGGGTGATCCGGCGCATCTCCGGGCCGCTCGAGCTCGTCCCGGCCGCGCTCGCCGAGGACGCCGAAGCGGTGCTGCGCGAGGCGATCAGCAATGTGGTCCGCCACGCACGGGCGACCGAGCTGACGATCACCGTCTCGCTCGACGATCACCTGATCCTGGAGGTCACCGACAACGGGATCGGGCTGCCGGACCGGGTCGGGCGCAGCGGACTGCACAATCTCGCCGAGCGGGCGGCCCAGGCCGGTGGGGACTGCACCGTGGAGCGGATCGCCGGTGGCGGCACCCGGCTGGTGTGGTGGGCACCGCTGCCGTGAACCGGGTCAGCCGTGTTCCTCCAGATAGCGGCCGGTGATGATCTGCACCGGGATCCGGATGAACAGATCCCGCGCCCCCGCGGCCCGCAACCGGCAGGAGAGCGCGCGCTGCTCCTCGGCGTCCTCGATGCGCCGCGCCATGCCGACCGCGACCACACTCCATCCGCTCCGGCGCGCCTCGTCGATGCTGTCGGCCTCGAAGGCGACGACCGTGTCCGCGAGCCTGCCGAGCGCCCCGTCCGCCGTGGTGCGCACCAGGATGTCCTCGTCCTGCACCAGGAACTCGACCGGCCGAATGGCCGGGAGCGCGTCCTTGGTGAACACCAGCCTGCCGATGGTGGCTTTGCGCAACAGCCGGAGACACTCCTCCCAGGGCAGCTCGCGCATGACCCCTCCCTCGCCTCGGTCGGCCTCACCCGTGACCATTACCCACCGGCGGATTCCCCGTACAGGGCAAAAGGTCATAATCCGGGACTGCGATCGGCACAACTTGGCGATCCGGGCACCGGCGGGGTAACTCAACCCTCCGGATAGAAGACGAACAGGGTGCAGCCGGTGCTGCTCGCCGGCACGTGCCAGGAACCGGCCGGAGCGTGCAGGAAGGTGCCCGCCGGATAATCGCGCGCGCCGTCGTTGAACGTGCCCTCGACCACGAAGACCTCCTCCGGACCGGGTTCGTGGACATCGCGGTGCGGCCAGGAGCTTCCCGGATCCATCTCCAGCACATTGGCCTGTGCGCCGGAGGATCCTGTCCACAGTGGACGCAACCGGATCCCGGGGAAGAGTTCGCGGATCGGGGATTCGGCGACGGAAACGAAGGTGTAGCCCTGCTGGGCGAGGATTTCGGATCGCATGCTCGCCACGCTGCCGGGTGGCGGGCCGAATGGACAGTGTCAGAAAAGACATCCTAGGGTATCTTTCTGCCATGCATCGTGTGGTGGCCCTGGTGCGGCCGGTACAGTCGACCTTCGAACTGGGCTGTGCCGCCGAGGTCTTCGGTACCCGGCGCGCCGGTGTGCCACAGCACTACGAATTCGCGGTGTGCACCGAATCGCCCGGGCCGGTGCCGACCTCGGCGGGCTACGAGATCTCCGTGACCCGAGGCCTTTCCGCGTTCCGCAGCGCGGACACCGTGCTCATCCCGGGCTGGATGCCGGTGGAGACGCCGATTTCGGCCCGGGTGCGCCGGGCGCTGTTGCGGGCGCACGAGCGCGGGGTACGACTGGTGACGATCTGTTCCGGGGTGTTCGCCCTGGCGCAGACCGGATTGCTGGACGGTCGCTCGGCCACCATGCATTGGGCGCACGCCGAGCGACTGCGCCGGGATTTCCCCGAGGTGCGGGTGGAACCGGACGCGCTCTACGTGGATCACGGCGATGTCGCCACGAGCGCGGGTGCGGGTGCGGGCCTCGACCTGTGCCTGCACCTGGTCCGGGAAGACCACGGTGCGGCGCATGCCGCCCTGCTCGCCAGGCACATGGTGCTGCCACCGCGCCGGGACGGCGGCCAGGTGCAGTACGCGCCGCCCACTCCGCCCGGGGACGCCCTGGATGGCCTGCTCGAATGGGCGGAAACCCGGCTCAGCACCGCGCTTTCGGTGGAGGACTTCGCCGCATGGCTCGGTGTCTCGTCCCGCACTCTGGCCCGGCGGTTCGCCGAACAACTCGGCACGAGTCCGGGTGCCTGGCTGCTTTCCCGCCGGATCGCCGAGGCCAGGAACCTGTTGGAGAACACGGATCTGTCCGTGGAGGCGATCGCGCGCCGGGTGGGGCTCACCTCGGCGGTCAATCTGCGCCGCCGGTTCCGTGATCAGACGGGCACCACCCCGGGGGCGTATCGCCGGGTGTTCCGGGGAAGCTGAGCAGCGAAACCGGCTAGGCGAGTTCCGCGCGGATGGCCGAACCGACCGCGTCCAGTTCGCCGAGCAGTTTGCGCGCGGTGGGGCTCGGCGGGGTGCTGTCCGCCAGGGTGACCCCGACGGTGCGCGTGGTCTCCAGTTCGGTGCCCAGCAGGCTCAGCTGCTCCTCCCCGCGCGCGACGAGTTCGGGAAGCGCGGCGAGCACATCGGTTTCCAGCAGCAGGGACCGCATGGTCAGGATCGAGGTGCACTCGATCCGGTCTGCGGGCAGCGGAAGGCCGTGCCTGGCCAGCGCGGTCTCGAGTTCGTGGCGCAGGGTGGTCTGCGCGATCGGCACCCTCCACGGATAGTGCAGCAGTTCCGCGAGCGGTGGCGGGGTGGCCGATTTCGTCACCGGATGCCCGGCGCGGGCCACGAGCCGGATCGGTTCGCGGTAGAGGGCCCTGCGCACGGTGCGGTCCGCCTCGACCGAGGACAGCCTGCCGACGGTCAGATCCAGCTCACCGGAGAGCAGTTCGGTGCGCAGCAGTTCCGGGGAACCCTCCTGGACGATCACGGTGATCCCGGGGTGGGCGCGTTTGAGCCGGGCGATGGCGCGCGGCAGCAGCACATTGGACCCGGCGAGATGGGTGCCGACGGTGACCGTTCCGGTCGCGCCCGCGGAGAGTTCACTGAGGTGTTTGCCCGCGCGGCGCACCTCACCGAGGATGGCGTCCGCGTGTTCGAGGAAGGCCGTGCCGTGCTCGGTCGGGCTCATCCCGCGCGCGGTGCGCTCGAACAGGCTCACCCCGAGCAGTTCCTCGAGTTCCCGGATGCCGCGGGTGACCACGGGCTGGGTGATGTGCAGGTGCTCCGCGGCGGTCACCACGCTGCCGTGCTCGGCGACCGTGGTCGCCAGGACGAGATGCCGCAGCTTCAGCCGGCCGTCGAGCAGATTCTCCGCCATGGGCCCATCCTAGCCAGGTCCTATAGCCATATGGGCATGTCTGGCTCGCAGGAAAGTATTTCCTAGGCATGCCTGGTGCGCGCGAAGATCGTCCTGGCACGGTGGACAGGAGGTGGTCGGTGTGCCCCTTGCGCACTACATCGGTGGCCGATTCGAGGAGTCGGGAAGCCCGTTCGAACTGGTCAACCCGGCCGACGGGGCGGTGATCGGCACGGTCCCCGAGGCGGACGCGGCGACCGTGGACCGCGCGGTGGCCGCGGCCCGTGCCGCGCTGGCCGGGCCCTGGGGTGCCTGCGGCGATCAGGAACGCGGCGCGCTGCTGCACCGGATCGCCGAAGGAATCCGGAACCGGTTCGAGGAATTCGTCGCCGCCGAGGTCGCGGACACCGGCAAACCGGTCGAACTGGCGCGCACCGTGGACATCCCGCGCGCGATCGCGAACTTCCACGCCTACGCGGATCTGTTGTGGGGCCGCGCCGAGGAGAGCTATCACACCCCGACCGAGGACGGCGCGGGCGCGCTGAACTACACGGTGCGCCGCCCGCTCGGGGTGGTTGCGGTGATCGCGCCGTGGAATCTGCCGCTACTGCTGCTTTC
Source organism: Sciscionella sediminilitoris (assembly GCF_000737195.2). GTDB lineage: Bacteria > Actinomycetota > Actinomycetes > Mycobacteriales > Pseudonocardiaceae > Sciscionella > Sciscionella sediminilitoris. The sequence continues at coordinate 11,352 of NZ_JALM01000079.1, read as the reverse complement.
CTGGAAGGTCGCCCCGGCCCTTGCCGCGGGGAACGCGGTGCTGGCCAAGCCTTCCGAGCTGACCCCCTCGAGCGCCGCGCTGCTCGCCGAGGTCGTCGACGAGGCCGGGTTGCCCGCGGGCGCGTTCAATCTGCTGCACGGTTTCGGCACGGACAGTGCGGGGGCGATGCTCACCGCGCATGCCGGGGTGGACGCGATCGCGTTCACCGGGGAATCCGCGACCGGAAGCGCGATCATGCGGTCCGCGGCACAGCGGCTCGCTCCGGTCTCGTTCGAGCTCGGCGGCAAGAATCCGGCGCTGGTGTTCGCCGACGCCGACTTCGAGGCCGCGGTGGAAGGAACGGTCCGCTCGGCGTTCACCAATGCGGGCCAGGTCTGCCTGTGCACCGAACGGGTCTATGTCGAGCGGTCCATCTTCGCGGAGTTCGTCGAAGCGCTCGCCGAACGCGCGAAAAGGCTGCGCCTCGGGACGCCGTACGATCCGGACACCGAGATGGGGCCGCTGATTTCCGCGCAGCACAAGGAAAAGGTGCTCGGCTACTACGAGCTCGCCAAACAGTCCGGCGCCACGGTGCACGCCGGTGGCGGCGCCCCGGACCGCAGCGGTTTCTTCGTGGAGCCGACCGTGCTCACCGGGCTGCGCGAACAGGATCGGCCGGTGCGCGAGGAAATCTTCGGCCCGGTCTGTCATCTCGCCCCGTTCGACACCGAGGAGGAGGCGTTGCGACTGGCGAACGACAGTGAATACGGCCTCGCCGCGACGGTGTGGACCGGATCGCTTTCCCGTGCGCACCGGATCGCGCCGCGGCTGCAGACCGGGATCGCCTGGGTGAACTGCTGGAATCTCCGGGATCTGCGCACCCCCTTCGGCGGGGTGAAGGCATCCGGGATCGGGCGGGAGGGCGGAAAACACTCCCTCGACTTCTTCTCCGAACCGATGAATGTGTGCGTGAAACTGTGACCGGTCGACCGATAGCCGAGGCCGCGGACCGCTTGGCGCGGGCGCACTCCAGCGGTGAACCCGTCGAACCGGTGCGCGAACTGCTCGCGGACGTGGATCAGGCCTACGCGGTGCAGCGGGAGCTGACCCGGCGCTGGACCGATGGGGGTGCCCGGCGCACCGGCCGCAAGATCGGGCTCACCTCGCCGAGTGTGCAGCGTCAGCTCGGCGTGGACACCCCGGATTTCGGTGCGCTGTTCGCCGAGATGGCGGTGCCCGAGGGCGCGGAGATCCCGGTGGGTGCGGTACTGCAGCCGCGGGTCGAGGCGGAGATCGCGCTGGTGCTCGACGCGGATCTGACCCACGAGCGGCACACGATCACCGAGCTGATCGGCGCCTGCGGCTACGCGCTGCCCGCGATCGAGATCGTGGGCAGCCGGGTCCGGGACTGGGACATCAGCCTGCTGGACACGGTGGCGGACAACGCTTCCGCGGGCCGCTATGTCCTCGGCGGGACTCCGGTTCCGCTGCCCGCGGCCGGGGATCTGCGGCTGGCCGGGATGGTGCTGGAACGGCGCGGGGAACCGGTCTCCACCGGTGCGGGCGCGGCCTGCCTCGGACATCCCTTGCGTGCGGCGTTGTGGCTCGCGGACACCCTCGCGCGGTACGGGGAACCGTTGCGTGCCGGGGACACCATCCTGACCGGAGCGCTCGGCCCGGTCGTCGCGGCGGATCCCGGGGATGTGTTCGAGGCGCGCATCGAAGGGCTCGGCAGCGTGCGTGCCGCGTTTGCGAAGGAGACGGTATGAGTGTGGCAGCCATGGCCGGGGTGCTCGACGCGGCCGCGCGCTCGGCGCGGGCGGTGCCCCGGCTGACCGAGGAACGTGAACTCGATGTGCCACAGGCCTATGCGGTGCAGCGGGCGCTCGTGGATCTCCGGCTCGGCCGCGGGGAACGGCTCGCCGGGATCAAACTCGGATTCACCAGTGCCGCGAAGATGCGCCAGATGGGCGTCTCCGACCTGATCTGGGGATGGCTCACCGATGCGATGCGGCTGGCCGACGGCGCACACCTGGAGCTGGGGAACTTCGTGCATCCGCGCATCGAGCCGGAGATCGCTTTCCTGATCGGTGACCGCATCGACGAGCGGACGGCCGATCCGGTGCGCGCGATCGAGGCGGTCGCCCCGGCCTACGAGATCATCGATTCCCGTTACGAAGGCTTCCGGTTCTCGCTTCCCGATGTGATCGCGGACAATTCCTCGTCCGCGGCGTTCGGGATCGGGGCCTGGCGCGCACCCGATACCGATCTCGGCAACCTCGGCATGCTGCTGGAGATCGACGGCCGGGTCGCCGAAACCGGGAGCAGCGCGGCGATCCTGGGGCATCCGCTGCGTTCGGTGCAGGCGGCCGCCCGGCTGGCCGCGGCCGCGGGCCTCGCGATCGAACCGGGCTGGGTGATCCTCGCCGGGGCAGCGACCGCGGCGGTCGCACTGGAACGCGGCACGCACGCGCGGGTCCGGACGAGCGCGCTCGGCGCGGTGGAGGTGACGGTGGATGACTGAGCAGGCGATCACGGTGGCCGGAAAAGCCGTGCCCCGCGGGCGGTTCCCGCATCTGCGCCGTGCCGGGGACTTCGTCTATGTGTCCGGCACGAGCGCACGACGGCCGGACAACAGTTTCGCCGGGGCCGAGGTGGACGAGTTCGGCACCACCCGGCTGGACATCCGGGCCCAGACCGCCGCGGTGCTGGAGAACATCCGGGATGTGCTCGCCGCCGCGGGCGGCGCGCTCTCCGATGTGGTCAATGTGACCGCGTATCTGGTGAACATGAACGATTTCGGCGGGTACAACGAGACCTACGCCGGATTCTTCGACGAGCACGGACCGGCGCGCACCACCGTCGCCGTGCATCAGCTTCCCCATCCACACCTGCTGATCGAGATCGCCTGTGTGGCCCATCTACCCGTCGACCGGAAGGAGTCCTGAGCAGTGTCGCCCAAGACAGTGTTGCCCCGGAACAGCCGTAAGCCGTTCAATTTCCAGCAGTGGATCGACGAACACGAGCATCTGCTGCGCCCTCCGGTGGGCAATGTGCAGCTCTGGGAGGACGCCGATCTGCTGGTCACCATCGTCGGCGGCCCCAATCAGCGCACCGATTTCCACGATGATCCGATCGAGGAGTTCTTCTATCAGATCAGGGGGAACATGGTGCTGCGGGTGATGACCGAGGAGGGCCAGCCCCCGGAGGACATCCAGATCAACGAGGGCGAGGTGTTCCTGCTCCCACCGCACGTCCGGCACTCCCCGCAGCGCCCGGAACCGGGCAGCGTCGGCATGGTCGTGGAATTCGCCCGCCCGCAGGGATCCCTGGATGCCGTCGAGTGGTACTGCACCGCGTGTTTCCACCGGGTGTACCGCGCCGAGTTGCAGCTCGAATCGATCGTGCGCGATCTGCCCCCGGTGTTCGCGGACTTCTTCGACGAGCAGGGGCACTGCGCCAACTGCGGTGCCGAGCATCCGGGCCGGGAATGGCCCGCGGAACTGGTCCCGGTGACCGCCGGGGGAGCCCGGTGACCGTCGTCGACGTCCACACCCACATCTTCCCGCAACTGTCCAAAGCGGAGTCCGTCATCCTGCACGAGGAGGACGGTCCGTGGCTGCGGACCGACGACGCGGAGACCGGGATGATGATGAGCGGGGCGCAGGAGTACCGCCCGGTGCACGCCCCGCTCTGGGACCCGGCCTCCCGGATCGCCGACGCGGACCGCGCGGGCGTGGACATCCAGGTGGTCTCCTCCACCCCGCTGCTTTTCGGGTACACCCATGATCCGGGGCGCGCCATGGACTGGTGCGAGCTGATCAACACGCGGATCCTGGAGTTCTGCGCGCACGCGCCCGATCGCTTCGTCCCGCTGTGCCAGGTTCCCTTGCAGGACACCGAACGCGCCTGCGAACAGCTCGACAAGGCGCTCGCCGCCGGGCATCGCGGTGTGCACCTCGGCAATCACGTCGGCGAGCGCGGCTTCGACGACGGCGGGATCCGGGAATTCCTCGGCCACTGCGCGCTGCGCGGGGCACCGGTGTTCGTGCATCCCTGGGATATGCTCGGCGCCGATCGCATGCCGCGCTACATGCTCTCCTGGCTCGTCGGCATGGCCGCGGAAACCCAGCTGACCGTGCTCGGGCTGATCCTCTCCGGTGGTTTCGAGGCGCTTCCGGAGAACCTGCGGCTGTGTTTCGCGCACGGCGGCGGGAGTTTCCCCTTTCTGCTCGGCAGGGCGGACAATGCCTGGCGGCGCAGGGACATCGTGCGGGCGGACTCGCCGAAACCGCCATCGTCCTATGTGGACAGATTCTTCCTGGACTCCGCGGTGTTCGATCCGGGCGCGCTGCGGCTGCTGACCGAGGTGATGGGCACCGGGCGGGTCATGCTCGGCAGCGACACCCCGTTCCCGCTCGGTGAGGAACGACCGGGGGAGCTCGTGCGCTCCGCCGATTGGCTCAGTGCCGCCGAACGGCAGGCCATTCTCGGCGCGAACGCCCTGGAGTTCTTCGGTATCGAGAACTAGGGAATGTCCAGCCGCGCGGGATCGATCGCGGTCACCGCGGTCGTCCCGTCCAGCTGCCACCCCGAATCGTAGGCCGCGGCGAAGGTTTCCGTGCCGAGCGCGGATTCCGCCCGGTCACCGAGCTCGCGGACCTGCCGGTCGGTGTGGTCGTGCGCGCCGCGCAGCCGGGCGGCCGCGCCGAGCAGCCGGGCGGCCGGGCGCCACCGGCCGAGCTCCCCGGCGAGTGCGGCGGTGTTCACCGCGACCCGGGACAGGATCGGCAGGTCCCTGGTCTCCAGCCCGACCGCGTACGCCTGCGCCAGCGCCTGTTCCGCGCCCGCCGGATCGCCCGCCGCCATGCACAGCGAGGCCCGAACGTTGCCCGCGAAGGTGCGCGCGTGGTTACCGGGGAATGTGGCGTCCCCGCGCAGTTTCCGGTCGGCATCCGCGAGCAGCTCGCGCGCCCGCTCCGGTTCGCCGTGCTGCACCCGGAAACTGGCCTCCCACACGTCCACGAGTGCCGACATCCCCGGCGCGCGCACCCGCTGCGCCCGTTCCCGTGCCGATTCGATCACCGCGATCGTCCGTGCGGTGTCCCCGCGCCGCAGGTACAGGTCGATCCAGCGCAGATCGGTCAGCACCTCGTCGCCGAGGGACAGCGTGCCGAACTCCGCGGAGAGCTCCCGCGCCTCACGCAGGTCGGCGAGCGCTCCGTCGAGGTCGTCGTACTGCCGCAACTGGGCGCGCATCGGCAGGACGCTCGACTGGCCCCAGCGATCGCCCGCCTGCCGGAAATTCGCCAGGGCCGCCTCCAGGTCGGCACGGACCCGGTCGAGCTCGCCCGCGTTCTCCGCGAACTCGGACCGGAACATCCGGGCCAGTCCGGAGCGCCAGGTATCCGCGCTTTCCGCGTAACGGTCCAGGATCGCGAGCGCGGCCCGCGCCTCGTGCAGCAGTGCGAACGGGACCGCGATGAGCACCCCGTGCGGGTTCGGCAGCTCCGGATACCCGGCCAACCGCCCGGCGAGTTCGGCCAACCGCTCCGTGTCCCCGTCCGCTGTCCCCGCGGTGCTCGTCCTGTTGAACAGGCAGATCACCTCGGCGCAGTCGCGGTCCGGGGAAGGCGCGGCGCCGGGCACCGCGAGCACCTCGCCGAGCAAGTGGGCCGCGTCGGTGTGCCGGTCGAGAATGTGCCAGTACCAGGTCAGGTCCATGGCGATGGCGAGGGCGCCGGTGGCATCCCCGGTGGCGCAGCGCCTGCGGATGGCGGCGAGCACGTTGTCGTACTCCGCGCCGATCACCCGGATCGCGCCCAGCTGCCCGGGTCCGCGCAGCGCGGGGTCGTACTCGGCGAGCAGCGCGGCGAAATGGTCGGCGGCGAGATCGTCCGCGGTGCCCCGATCACCCGCCGCGGCCAGCTGTTCCGTGCCGTACTCGCGCACCGTCTCCAGCATGCGGTAGCGGCCGGGCTCGGCCAGCTGCAGCAGCGAGCGGTCGACCAGCCCGGAGAGCAGCTCGGGGATCTCGGCGGGTGGCACAGCGGTGTCGGCGCAGACCGCGGCCGCCGATTCCGGTGTGACCCCGCCGGGCAGGATGGCGATGCGCTCGGCGAGGGTGCGCTCGTGCTCGCCGAGCAGATCCCAGCTCCAGGCTAGCACCCCGCGCAGGGTGCGGTGCCGGGGAAGCGCGGTGCGGTTGCCGGTGGTGAGCAGCCGGAACCGGTCGGCGAGCCCCGCGGCCAGTTCCGGCAGTGACAGCGTCCGCAACCGGGCCGCGGCCAGTTCGAGGGCCAGCGGCAGCCCGTCCAGGCCGCGGACCACCTGCCGGATCTCCGGAAGCGTTGCCTCGTCCACCGCGAAGCCGGGGCGCACGGCGGCGGCCCGTTCGGTGAACAGGCGCACCGCCGCGGTGTTCCCCGCCTGCGCCACGCCGTCCTCCGGGCCGGGCAGCGCCAAGGGGCCGAGTGGCACCAGCGCCTCACCGTCGACCGCGAGGGGTTCGCGGCTGGTGGCGAGTACCCGCAGCTCCGGACAGCGGGACAACAGCGCGGCGACCAGATGGGCGGCCGGTTCGATCAGATGCTCGCAGTTGTCCAGCAACAGCAGGCTTTCCCGGCCACCGAGCCGGTCCACGAGCGCGCTGTGCTCATCGCCGTCGGTCCGGTCCCCGGCCTCGAACACGGTGCCGCGCAGCCCGATCCCGGCGAGCAGGGCCGCGCCGAGCTTGGCCGGTTCGGTGACCGAACTGAGGTCGATCATCCAGGCGCCGTCCCGGTACTCCTCGCGGTGGCGGCGGGCCGCTTCGACGGCGAGCCGGGTCTTGCCCGCCCCGCCCGGGCCGAGCACCGTGACCAGCCGACCCGCGCGCAACAGCGTGTCCAGCCGGGCCAGATCCGCCTCCCGTCCGATGAAGCTGGTCAGCGGCGCGGGCAGATTGCCCGGTTGCGGCGGTGCGGTTCCCGGGCCCGGGGATTCGGCGCGCAGCAGGTTCAGGTGGCGTTCGCGTAGTGCGGCGCCCGGATCGGTGCCGAGTTCTTCGGCGAGGGTTTCCCGGATCCGCTCGTAGCGGGCGAGGGCATCGGCTTCGCGTCCCTGGGCCGTGAGCGCGTCCATCAGCAGCGCGGTGGCCTGTTCGTGCACCGGATGTTCGGTGAGCAGGGCGTGCAGCCGGGTGGTGGCCGCGTCGGCCTGGCCAAGCGCCAGCTCGGCGGCGGCGAGATCGGTGACCACCTGCAGCGAGAGCCCGGCCAGCCGGGTCGCCGCCGCCGGTGCCACCACGGCGACGACCGCCGGTTCGGTTCCGGGGTGTTCGCCCCACAGCGCGGCGGCCTCGCCGAGCACGGCCGCCGCGGCGGGGACCTCGCCCGAGCGCAACCGTTCGTGGCCGTCCGCGGCCAGTCGCTCGAATCGCAGCGCGTCCACCCCGGCGGGATCCACCGCGATCCGGTAGCCCCCGGCGAGCTGGGTGATGGCCTCGGTCTCACCGAGGGTGCGGCGCAGCCGGGAGGCGAGGGCCTGCAGCGCGTGCGCGGGATCGGCCGGTGGATCCGCGGCCCAGATCGCCTCGACAAGAGCGCTCTGTCCGACCACGCGCCCGCCCTCGAGGGCGAGCCGGGTGACGAGTGCCTGCAACCGGGCGCCCGGGACGCCGAGCGCGGTATCCCCGTTCGCCACCGCGAAGCTGCCGAGTACCGCGATACGCAGGTCCATTCCCCGATCTTCGTCCACCGCGGGGACGTGCGCGCCGGGTGCCCCCGCGTGAGCGCCGTGCGCGTCCGGTGTGAGCGGCCCGGGTGACCCTGGCGGCACCTGAAGCGGCCAGGAATCGGAAGGGGAGTTCCCATGCATGATGTCGCGATCGTCGGCGCGGGCCCGGTCGGCCTGTTCCTCGCCTGCGAGCTCGGTCTCGCCGGCTGCTCGGTGCTGGTGCTCGAACGGGAACCGGAACCCGGTTCCCCCTGGCGGACGGATCCACTCGGCACGCGCGGCCTTTCCGCCACCTCGCTGGAGGCGTTCCACCGCCGCGGAATGCTGGATCAGCTGCTGGCGGCCTCGGGTGCGGAACCGGTCACCTCCCCGGAAACCGATGAGCCGCAGCCCCCGCGCATCGTGGGCCACTTCGCGGGCACCGTGCTCGATCCGGCCAAGGTCGAACTGGGCGCTCTGCCGTACCGCTTGCCGACCCCCGCGCCGGAGTTCCTGATGACCACCCTCGACGCGGTCGAATCGGTGCTGGCCGAGCGGGCGGAGAAACTCGGTGTGGAGATCCGGCGCGGGGTCACCGTGGACGAGATCGCCCAGGACGAGCAGGGCGTGCTGGTGCACGCGGGCACGCAGCGGTACCCGGCGCGGTGGCTCGTCGGCTGCGATGGCGGCCGCAGCACCGTGCGCAAGCGCGCCGGTTTCGCGTTCACCGGCACCGAACCACTGTTCACCGGCTACGTCATGCTCGCCGAGCTCGATGATCCGGAGAAGCTGACCCCCGGGATCAACCTGACCGCGACCGGCGCATATCTGCGGCTGGAGGCGGACGGGCACCTCGGCATGATGGACTTCGACGGCGGCGCGTTCGACCGCACGCAGCGGCTCACCCGCGAACACCTGCAGGCGGTGTTGCGCCGGGTATCCGGGACCGAGGTGACGCTGACCGGGGTCACGCACGCTTCGAGCTTCACCGATCGGGCCATGCGGGCGAGTACCTACCGGAACGGGCGAATCCTGCTCGCCGGAGATGCGGCGCACATCCATTCCCCGCTCGGCGGCCAGGGGCTCAACCTCGGCCTCGCGGACGCCGTGAACCTGGGGTGGAAACTCGCGGCGACCGCGCGGGGACAGGCCCCGGACGGGGTGCTGGACAGCTACGCCCGCGAGCGCGAGCCGATCGCCGATTCGGTGCTCGACTGGTCACGCGCCCAGGTGGCGATCATGCGGCCGGGTTCGCATACCGGCGCGGTCCAGCGACTGGTGCGGGACCTGCTCGCGACCGAGGACGGAACCACCTATGTGTTCCGCCGGTTCACCGGTGCCGCGATCCGGCACGACTTGGGTGGCGAGCATCCCCTTGTCGGCGGCAACACCCCGGACTTCCGGTTCGCGGACGGCGTTCGGCTCGGCGAGCTGATGGCGGACGGGCGCGGTCTCGCCCTCGAGTTCGGCACCGGGGAGCGGCTGCGTGGCGCGGTCGAGGGGCGGGAGGACCGGCTGCGGTACGTCGGCGCTCCGGTCCGCAACGACCTCGGACTGGGCGCCGTGCTCATCCGGCCGGACGGAATCGTGGTCTGGGCGGGCGATCGCGGCGCTGATCCGGCCGGGTTCGAGCGGGCCGTTGACCGGTGGTTCGGCGGGTCCCGCTGAGTTACGGTGGTTGCCGTGGAACTCACCGATTTTCCCGCACTGAGCTTCGACTGCTACGGCACGCTGATCGACTGGGAGACCGGGATCGGTTCCCGGCTCACCGATTGGGCCCAGGCACACCGGCTCGACGTGTCCGCCGATGAACTGCTCACCACCTATGCCGGGCACGAGGCCGCGGCCATGCGGGATACCCCGGCCGCGCGGTATCCGGACATCCTCGCGCGGAGTTTCACCGCGGTGGGGCGGGATTTCGCCACTCCGGTCGATCCGGAGGAGGCCACCGCGTTCGGTCGCTCGGTCCCCGACTGGCCCGCCTTCCCCGACTCCGCCGAAGCACTGCGCGCACTCGCCGAACGCTACCGGTTGATCATTCTGTCCAATGTGGACAGAGAATCCTTCGCGGGGAGCAACGCCCGGCTCGGCGTGCGATTCGACCACATCCTCACCGCCGAGGACATCGGCTCCTACAAACCCGATCCGCGCAACTTCGCCGCACTGCTCGGGCTCGGCGGACCGGCGCCGCTGCACGTCGCGCAGAGCCTGTTCCACGACCACGTACCCGCCGCGCGGGCCGGACTGTCCACCGTGTGGATCAACCGGAGGAAAGGGAAACCGGGCTGGGGCGCGACTCCGCCACCCGAGACCGAGTCCAGCCCGGACTGGGAATTCACCTCGATGGCGGAGTTCGCCGAAGCGGCGGTTTAGGGCTGTGCTGTGAGGACGTGCGCGACGGCACCGCGACTGAAGGTGATGGTGCGCACCGGGGTAATGGTCAGTGGTGCGGTGAACAGTCGTTCGCCCGCACCGAGAACCGCCGGGTGGACCATGAGCCGGTATTCGTCGACCAGGCCGGTCTCGACCAGTGACCGGGCAAAGGAAATCCCGCCGTGCGCGAGCAGATACCCCTCGGAATGTTCCTGCTTGAGCCGCGCGATGGTCGTGGTCAGATCTCCGGCAGCGACCGTCATCTCTTTCCGGCCGAGGAAGCCATGCGTCGCTTCCTTCCCTTATCTGCCAGGAATTCTAGCACTGGTCCGTTCGGGTGGTTTCTCGATTGCGACGGTGGAACTCGCGCGATTCTGGGGTATTATAGATGTCATGAACGCTGGGGAGTGTTCGACGGTGTTGTCGAATCGGGAGTTGCTTGATCGGCTCCGTGAGCAGGCCGTGGTGGTGCGGCGTGCGGAGGCGGAGTTGCTGGATCTTGTTGCGCTGCTTGACAAGCGTGGTGTGCCGGTGGAGTTCGGGTATCGGGGTTCGCCCGCGCGGATGGTCGAGGATGTGGCACGGGTCGGTTTGGCCGAGGCGCGGCGGATCGCCGAGCGTGCGCGGGCATTGTTCGGTTCGCTAGGGATCAGTGGTGAACCGTTGCCGCCGGATCTGCCGAATACCGCGGTAGCCTATGCACGTGGCGAGGTCGGTGCTGAGCATGTGGATCGGATCCGCAAGTTCGCTGCCGAACTGCCCGCGGATGTGTTGACCGGAGAATCCTGGCCGATCGCGGAGAAGTGTTTGGCCACGATTGCTAGTGAGACCGGGCCGCGTGGGTTGAGTCGTCCGATCCGGGAGCTGCATGCCCGTCTGGATCCGGATGGGCAGGAACCCAATGATCATGATCCGGTGCGCCCGCGCCGAGAGATCTGGTTGCAGCAGCGCAACAGTGATTGGCGCATCGAAGGACACCTGGACCAGGAAACCGGATTGAAGCTGCGTAGTGTCCTTGATGTACTGGGTAAGACCCGCCGTCCGGAAGGTCGACTGGCGAGTGAACGGGACGCGGACGCGTTCGCCGAGATCGTCCAACTCGCCGCGAATCCGGATAATCTTCCCGAAAACGGGGGCGAGCCGTTCACGATCATGGTCACCATGACCGAAGAATCCCTGCGTGAAGGCATCGGGACCGCAACAACCATGGACGGCAGCACCATCCCCGCAACCCAACTACGCCGAATCGCTTGTGATGCCGGGATCATTCCCACCGTGCTCGGGTCAGAGGGTGAAGTACTCGA
>NZ_JALM01000078.1 GCF_000737195.2 Sciscionella sediminilitoris | reverse complement strand
CACGGGAGCCGTTCGTTACTGTTCGGCGTCGAATCCGTGTAACGGACACACCGGACCGAACGAGGGAACGCCATGACTTACCCACCGCAACCTCCCAACTACGGTCAATCGGGTGGGTTCCAGCCGATGCCGCAGCACCCGGTCCAGATCGACCCGCAGACCCGCCCGCCGAGCGGCGGAACCGCGATCACCGCGGGTGTGCTCGGCCTGCTCGGTGGCCTGTTCGGCCTCTACATGCTGATCAGTGTGGTCAGCGTGCTCGGCCAGGCGCCGTCCTCGGTGATGGGGATCCTGGTCGGGGAGACGATCGGCTTCGTGCTCTGGACCGGCACCCTCATCGCCGGGCCGATCCTGCTGTTCATGCGCAAGCGGCTCGGCCAGATCCTGACCCTGATCGGTTCCGGGCTGGCCATCATCGGCTGGATCGCCCTCGGCGTGCTCGCGATGCAGGGTGTTGCGGCTGTCGGTGCCACCTTCAACGGTTCCACCAGCCGGGCGGCCGGTGCGATCGTCGGCGTGCTGTTCTTGTTCGCGGTTCCGGCGATCGCCACCTTCGTGCTCGCGATCGTGCCGCTGACCACGCGTTACGTGACCTGGCAGCGAGGGCAGGGCGCGATGTACGGCGGGATGCCGCAGCAGCCGCCCTACCCGCCGGTCGGGGGCCAGCAGCCCTGGTGAGCACGGTTGCCGCCCGCGCGTGCCGAATGCCGCGCGGGTAGGCTCCGGCATATGGCACACGGGTTCGAAACACGAGCTATTCATGCGGGTCAGGAGCCCGATCCGCACACCGGAGCGGTGATCACGCCGATCTACCAGACCTCCACCTTCGCCCAGGACGGCGTCGGAGGTCTGCGCGCGGGCTACGAGTACTCGCGCACCGCCAACCCGACCCGCACCGCGTTCGAGGAATGTCTCGCCTCGCTGGAGGGTGGAGCGCGGGCGGTCGCGTACTCCTCGGGAATGGCCGCCTCGGATGCCGTGCTCCGGGTGCTCACCGAGCCGGGCGCGCACATTGTCATCCCCGACGACGCCTACGGCGGCACCTTCCGGCTGGTGGACAAGGTGCTCGCGCACTGGGGGATCGACTACACGCCGGTCCGGCTCTCGGACCTGGACGCGGTGCGCGCCGCGCTGACCGACAAGACCAGCCTGATCTGGTGCGAGACCCCGACCAACCCGCTGCTGGGGATCGCGGACCTGGCCGGTCTCGCCGGTCTCGCGCGTTCGGCGGGCGCGAAGCTCGTCGTGGACAATACCTTCGCCACCCCGTACCTGCAGTCCCCGCTCGAGCTCGGCGCGGATGTGGTCGTGCACTCGACGACCAAATACCTCGGCGGACACTCGGATGTGGTCGGCGGCGCGGCGATCACCGGGGATGAGGAACTGGCTGAGCAGCTGTTCTTCATGCGCAACGCCGCCGGTTCCGCGCCGGGACCGTTCGACAGCTGGCTGACCCTGCGCGGGGTGAAGACCCTCGCGGTGCGCATGGAGCGGCACTGCGCGAATGCCGAGGAGATCGCCCGCCTGCTGGTGGACCACCCCAAGGTCGGCGCGGTCTACTACCCGGGCCTTCCCGGGCACCCCGGGCACGAGATCGCGGCCAAGCAGATGCGCGCGTTCGGCGCGATGGTCTCGTTCACCCACGTCGACGGCGCCGAAGCGGCCCGCGAACTGTGCGGGCGCACGAAGCTGTTCACCCTGGCCGAATCGCTCGGCGGGATCGAATCGCTGATCGAGCACCCGGCGGCGATGACCCACGCCTCGGTTTCCGGTTCGGCGCTCGAGGTCCCCGCGGACCTCGTCCGGCTCTCGGTCGGCATCGAGCGCGTCGAAGACCTCGTCGAGGATCTGCGCAGCGCGCTCGGCTGAATGGCGTAAGGCCCGGTCAGCCCCGCTTGTTCGTCTTGTGCGACTCGCGGGGCGCCGGGTGCACGCCGGGAGGGAGTTCGCCGCGGTGCACGCAGCTGCCGATCAGCTCGATCTGGTTACCGGACCGGATGTACTGGCCACCATCGCAGTCGGTCTGCGCGACCGTGTACACGGCGGCCCCGGCGAGCGCGCTCGCTGCGATGGTCGCACCGATGACCGGAACGATCGCCGCTATCCGGCTCAGCTTCGCCATGCGCTTGTAACTCCTACCGCGAAAAATTCCTGTGATGTCGTCCCCTTGACAGACAATACCCCGGCTGGCCCGCGTTCAGCGGCCTTCTCAGGAGACTGCCAGGATATCCACAGTTTCGGCTCAGTGCCTGATCGGGCGGGGTAACCCGGTCAGGTGCCGGGGGCGCCACCGATGTTCGGCGGGCTCGGCGGACCACCGGGAACCACCGTGCCGAGCGACTGCTGCCATGCCTGGCGCCACAACCCGGAGCGTTCGATGTTGCGCAGCCAGTCATCGATGAAGTTCTTGAACGAGTCGTCACCGTGACGGATTCCGATGCCGTACGGCTCCGAGGTGAACGGGTTGCCGACGATCTTGATCTTGTTGTTCAGCTGAGCCGCGCCCGCGACCACGGTCAGGTCGTGCACATAGGCCTCGGCCTTGCCTTGTTCGAGCGCCGATACGCACTGCGAGGAGTCGGCGACCGGGGTGACCGCGGCCTCCGGTTCCTTCTGCGTGACGGCCTTTTCGCTGGTCGTGTCCTTGACGACGCAGACCTTCCTGCCGCGCAGGTCGTCGGCGGTCTGGATGGCGTGATCCGTGCGCAGCGTGGCGATGGTCTGCCCGGAGTCGAAGTAGGGCCCGGCGAAGGTGACCTGGCGGGCGCGCTTCTCGGTGATCGAGTAGATGCGGATGACCGCGTCCACGGTGCCCGCTTGGAGTAGTTGCTCGCGGTTCTCCGGGGTGACCGAGACGATCCGCGGTGTGGACTGACCGGTGATGTACTTGGCGAGCATGCGGGACAGGGTGGCGTCGAAGCCTTCGGTCTGCCCGGTCGTCGGGTTCTGCTGGGAGACCAGGGGCAGGTTCTTGTCGCTGCCGATCAGCATCTGACCGCGGGCCTGGATCGCCGCTGCGGTCGGGGAGGAGTTGATCTGTGCTTCGGTGGCGACCGGGGCCCGGTCGATGAAGTTGGTCTTCCGCTCGGCTCGCGAGGGGGATTCACCGGAGCAGCCGGAGAGGGCGAGCGCGGCCGTGACGGCGAGTGCGGTGACGGTCTTGCGGGCGGATGGCCGGAGACTCATGTCACATTTGTCCTCTAGTTAACGGGGGTAGCACTTGTGAGTGAACATGCGAGATGGTGTCTGGGTGGACGCAGTTCGTCAAGGGCACCGGCGGCCCGGTCGCCCTCCGCCCTCGGCTGGTTCGTTTGAAGTCTTTATCCCCCGACAGTTGTAGGGTAATCTGCGGCGCGAACTACAGAGAATCACCTTTTTGTACCCGATCGGGGCACCAAGGTTGGCCTGCTAGAAGGAATCAGGTGGCGAGTTGCCGCCGACCGACACCGCAAGGAACAACGGATGCCGGTACGCCCGGATGGATCGGCCGCGAGGTGACCGACGATGCGGACACTCGCTAACTGGCCGCTCCGCGCGAAACTGCTGGCAGTGCTCGCGCTGCCGACGATCGCCGCGGTCGCGCTCGCAGCCGCCCGAATATACGACGGGGTCGCCGAGACCTCGAGCTACCAGCGCTCGGTCGATGCCATCGGCTTCGACTACGACGCCACCGAGGTGACGCACGCCCTGCAGCACGAGCGGGTGGCGATGGCGAGCTGGATCGTCGGCGGGCGCGCGCCCGGTCACGGTGAGCTGGACAAGGACATCTCCGCCACCGACAGCACCTGGGACCGGGTCAAGGGCGCCAATCAGGAAGTCGACGTCGCCGAACCCGCCATTCAGCGTATCCAGCCGCGGATGACCGCGCTCGACCGGCTGCGCAAGATGGCGATGCAACCGGGAGGCGCGGACACGGCCGCGATCTCGGTCTCCACGATGAACTCCGCGTACGGCTCGGTGATCGACACCCTGCTGCAGCCGACCTATGCCGGAAGCAGTGCCGAGCTGCGGGACAACCAGAACGCCGTCAACGCGCTCGAGCATGCCAAGGAAGACGCGTCCACCCAGAACCTCTACCTCACCCTCGGTGCCATGCGCGGCAGGTTCGCGGACAACGAGGGGCAGCTGCTCAACGAGGCCGGGGCCGATCTGGTCTCCTCGATCTCCCGGTTCAACGACATCGGCCCCGATGACGACAAGCGCGCCTACGCGGGCGAGATGACCGGGGTCGCGGTCAACAACCAGTTCCAGCTGCAGCAGCTCGCCGTGCAGCGGGCCGGGGCGAACCTGCCGACCGGGATCGACACCGGCCAGGTCGTCTCCAACGCGGATGCGATCAGCCAGAAGTTCGCCAATGTGCTCGACCGGGCCTTCGAGAACCTGAAGAGCACCGCGAGCGGCATGCTCAGCAGTGCGCGCACCTCGCTGATCGTCACCGCGAGCGTGCTCGCCGTCGCCCTGTTCATCACGCTGATGCTGATGTTCTTCGTGGCCCGCACCATGCTCCGTCAGCTGCGTACCCTGCGGCGCACCGCGTTGCGGGTGGCGAGCGAGCAACTGCCCGCGACGGTGCACCGGATCCTCTCCGATCCGGATCCGCGGGAAGCGGCGCGGACCGGGATCAAACCCGTCGGGGTGCACACCACCGAGGAGATCGGCCAGGTGGCGCGGTCCTTCGACGAGGTGCACAGCCAGGCGGTGCGACTGGCGACCGAGCAGGCCCTGTTGCGAGACAACCTGAACCGGATCCTGGTCAACCTTTCCCGGCGCAGCCAGGTGCTCGTGCAGCGCCAGCTCGGCGTCATCGACCGGCTCGAGGATCGCGAACAGGACCCGGACCGGCTCACCGACCTGTTCGAGCTCGACCACCTCTCCACCCGGTTGCGGCGCAACGGTGAGAGCCTGCTGGTGCTCTCCGGTTCCGGTCCGGCCAACCAGATCACCCGGCCGACGAGGGCCGCGGACATCATCGGCGCCGCGGTTTCGGAGACCGAGGACTACCGCAGGGTCGACGTCGGCACGGTCCCGGATGTCTCGGTGCACGGCCAGGCGGTGCACGACCTGGTGCACCTGCTCGCCGAGCTGCTGGACAACGCGACCTTCTTCTCCGAGCAGTCGACGACCGTCCGGGTGCGGGCCGCGATGAACCGGCACAGCGAACTGGCTATCCAGATCACCGATACCGGGGTCGGGATGACCGAGGAGCAGCTGGCGGCGGCCAACCAGGCACTGTCCGAGCCGCCGGACCTGGATGTCGCGGTGACCAGGCGAATGGGGCACTACGTGGTCGCCCGCCTCGGCAAGCGGCACGGCATCGAGGTGCGGCTCGCGGAGAACGAGGACATCGAGGGCGGCCTTGTCGCGCGCATCAAGGTGCCCGCGAAGCTGCTCACCGACAAGGCGCGGGCGAGCTCCGGGCTGCCGCCACAGGTCAGTGTCCGGCAGCTGTCCCGTTCCGGCTTCGAGGAAGAGGACGCGGAATTCGGCTCGGGCGATACCGGGGCCGAATGGGAGCCCGCGGAGATCGGGGGCTCCGGATTCGAGACGGTGCCCGCCCAGCGCGATGCGGATGAGGATGCGCATTCCATGGTCGTTCCCCCTGATCTGCCCGGAAAACGGAACCTCGAGGAGAACCAGGCCGAACTGCCCGCGCTCGATGCGCCACTGCATCTGGACGCGCTCGGCAGCGGCCCGATCTACACGGATCAGCCGGCGAGCGTCGCCGAGGACGGCAGCGGGGCCAAGGCGGCGAACAACGGCAATGGCAGCACCGGAAACGGCAGATACGCCGGAGCGCTGGACGAGAACACCGGAAAACGCCATGAGGAGCTCGTACGTAAGGGAACGCCTATTTATCAGGAAATGATGTCCAGGTGGCTTTCCGAAACGACGGAAACGGATGTGTTCACCGCACTCGACGAATCGGGTAATCCGAAAATCGAGTGGCGGGAGGAATCCGATTCCGGTTGGCATGCGGCCGCGCTTCTCGGGGACATCGAGCCGGAGCAGAATGGGCAGTCCGCATTGCCGAAACGGGTGCCGAACGCGTATCTGGTCCCCGGCTCGCTGGACAGCGGAGCGCACCACCTGGCGGCCGAACAGTTGCCGGAGGATGCCGAGCAGGCGGCGAACGTGGCACGGGACAAGATGGCCAGGTTCCAGTCCGGCTTCGTCGCGGGCCGCAAGGCGGTCGGGCATTCGGTGCGCGGCTCGGAGGGGGCCGAGCAGGGCAACCCGTTCGGACTCACGGACAAGGAGTGAGGGTGACACAAGCACAGCGAACGGAATCCGGGCAGAACTGCGGCTGGTTGATCGCGGATTTCGTGCGCCGGGTTCCCGGGGTGACCCACGGGACCGTGGTCTCGGCCGACGGCCTGTTGCTCGCCGCCTCGGAGGGGTTGCCGAAGGACAAGGCCGACCAGATGGCCGCGGTCACCTCCGGGCTGAACAGCCTGACCAGGGGAGCGGCGCGCATCTTCGGCGGTGGCCCCGTCGCACAGACGATCATGGAGATGGCCAACGGATATCTGTTCCTCATGTCCATCTCGACCGGGTCGTGTCTCGCAGTGCTCGGCACCGCGAACGCCGATATCGGCCTCGTGGTCTATGAGATGACCTTGCTCGTCGACCGGGTCGGCAGGGTGTTGTCTGTCGAACCAAGGCGGAATATCAAGTAGTCGGGAATGGGAGCTCGCGGTGAACGAAATAGACAGACGGGATTTCGGTACGCTCGCCGGGCGTATTGATGTGGACCCGGCCGCGTTCGAACCGACAGGCGGCCAGGCGGTGCCCGAACAGGCCAAGGAGCCGTTCGCGCACACCGAACCCGGTCCACAGGGATTCCTCGACGAGCCATCGGGGAATCCGGAACTGGTCCGCCCTTATTTCCGCACCAAAGGCAGAACACGCCCCGGCCTCGAGCTGTCCATCGAAGCACTCGTTTCGACCAGCCACCGGGGACTGGACAGCGCGAATCTCGCCGTCCCGGAACACCGCAGCATCTGCGAACTCTGCGTCGACACCCGCTCGGTCGCCGAGGTCGCGGCGTTTCTGCGGCTGCCACTGGGTGTGGCGCGGGTACTGATCGGCGATGTCGCGGCCGCTGAACTGGTCGTCGTGCACACGGCGACGCACATGGCTGGTGACCGGCCGAGTATCGATTTCATGGAGAGGGTGCTCAGTGGTCTTAGGACGGTTTGACGGCACGGATTCGGCAGCGCTCGGACCGACGTCTTCCGCGAAGATCGTCGTCGCCGGTGGATTCGGCACCGGAAAGACGACTCTTGTCAGTGCGATATCGGAGATCGAGCCGCTGACCACCGAGGCGGCGATGACCGAGCTCGGTGAACACGTCGACGACACCACGGTCACGCCGGACAAACAGACGACGACCGTGGCGATGGATTTCGGCAGGCTCTCGCTCGATTCGGATATCGTGCTCTACGTGTTCGGGACCCCGGGCCAGGAACGGTTCTGGTTCATGTGGGACGACCTGGTTTTCGGTGCGATCGGCGCGGTGATCCTGGTCGACACCCGGCGGCTCTCGGACGCGTTCCCGGTCATCGACTTCTTCGACAACGCGCGCCTTCCCTATGTCATCGCGGTGAACTGTTTCGACCGGCTGCTGCACCACAAGGTCGAGGACATCCGCAATGCGCTCACCATCCGGCCCTCGGTTCCGATCGTGCTCTGCGACGCGCGGGAACGGGAATCGGCAAAGCAGGTGCTGGTTTCGGTCGTGCGGCACGCGATCGAGCACGACCGGCGCGCGCAGGCCGCGGCACCTGCTTCCTAGGACCTACCGGTTCCCCCTGCGTTCCCGCTCGCGCTCGATCGCTTCGAAAAGGGCCTTGAAATTCCCCCTTCCCGAAACCGAGCGAGAATGCCGTACCGCTCGAGGTTCTCGATCGTGGCGACGATGTCCGCAACGGCGAGCGCGATGTGCTGGCAGCCAGGCCCGGTATGAGATTCCAGGTACTCGTCGGTCCGGGATTTCCACTTCGCAGTGGCGGGCTCGTTCAGCGGGAACTTGACCTTGTGATGGTCGTTCGAGACGACCTTCGACATCAGTGCCGAGTACTCGGTTGCGATATTCCTCAAGTGGTTGCCTGGCAACGAATCCGGGAAAGCAGGGACCCGAGTGGCGGGGGCGGCCGATGAGCGAATGCCCGGTCTCCCCGTAGGTCGCCCCCTGAGCGCGCGTGTTCGGCGCACTTGTCCACGTTCTCGACCTCGGGCGCGAGATCGGTGACTCCGTCCGCGCGGAACCGGGTTCGAGCACGAATGCCTTGTGGTCGCGGTTGCCGTGTTCCGGCCCGGAGTAGGCGAACAGCCGCATCCCGAAGGCGGATTGGTAGTGGTGCGCGGTCTCGGTCGCGTTGCCCGCGACGAAGACCACCGCGTCGAGCGCCCTGATCGCGGCACAGACTGCGCAATAGTTTCGTGACCAGCTGGGCAGAATGTACAGTTGATCAGCGATCTGTGCGGTCAGATTGCGCAGATCGGCTAGTGTTCGCCCGCTGTCCGGAGGTCGCCCGCCATGACACTCGACGAGCTCGACGGCAAGTTGCTGCTGCTGCTCACCGATGAACCGCGGCTCGGGGTGCTCGAATGCTCTCGGCGGCTCGGTGTCGCGCGGGGCACCGTGCAGGCACGGCTGGACAAACTGCTCGCCGGTGGGGTGCTCACCGGGTTCCCGCCCGCGGTCGATCTGGCCGCCATGGGCTACGGGCTCACCGCGTTCGCCAGCTGTGAGATCGCCCAGGGCAGGCGCGGGGTGGTCGCCGAACGGCTGCGTGCCATCGCCGAGGTCTGCGAGGTGCACGCGACGACCGGACAGGCGGATCTGCTCGTCCGGCTCGTGGCACGGTCGAACGAGGATCTGCAGCGGGTGATCGACGAGATCGTGGACGTGGAAGGGGTGCAGCGGCTCGCGACCTCGATCGCACTGTCCACCCCGGTTCCGCCGCGGGTGCGGCCCCTGGTGGAGCGGCTGCGCGGGCAGTGAACGGAAAAACGGGTGCCCGCCCGGACACCCGTGTTTCCCCGTGGACCTACCCCTTGTAGGGCACGGCCTTGACCAGCGTCACCTTCATGGACTTGCCGTTGGGCAGGGCGTATTCCCTGGTCTCGCCGTCCTTGGCGCCGAGCAACGCGGAGCCGACCGGCGAACTGGGCGAGAACACCTCGATACCGTCGTGCGCCCCTTCTTCCCGGGTGGCGAGCAGGAAGTCCTCGGTGTCGTCATCGCCTTCGTAGCGAACGGTGAGCACGGAACCCGGCTCGGCGACGCCGCTCTTCGTGGGCACCTCGCCGACCTTCGCGGTACGCAGCAGCTCCTGGAGCTGACGAATCCTGGCTTCCTGCTGACCCTGTTCGTCCCGGGCGGCGTGGTAACCGCCGTTCTCCTTCAGATCGCCTTCTTCGCGGCTGGCGTTGATCTTGGCGGCCATAGCCGGACGGTTCTCGACCAACTCGTCGAGTTCCGCCTTGAGACGGTCGTAGGACTCCTGGGTCAGCCAGGTCACCTGTTCGTCGCTCATGGTCACCACTCCTCTTTCTTGCGTGCTTGCTCGTCCGGGCGGATGAGCGGGGTTCCCGGTTCCAGCTAGCCAGGAACTACAAAAACACGGCCCACTCTGGGGCCGTGCGTTAACGGACAGGATAGCACGCACCGCGCGAGCGGTCGCTTGTTTTCGGTAATCGATTCACCGATCCGGACCGGTCTTGCCGAGGTACTCGGGGACGGTGTATGAGCAGCCATAGACCTTGCCGGTGGCCGCGCGGGTGCCCGTCGTGACCGCCGCGGTGACCGTCCGCGAACTGTCCCCGGAAGGGATGAAAACCTCCCTGCGGCCGAGTTCGGTGGCGTCCTGCAGGTTCGCGGTCACGATGCAGTCCACCGCCCTGTCCGGCTGATCGCGGGTGACGGTGAAAGTGAGGTTCATCTTGTCCTGGCCGCTCGCCGAGAAGCTCTTCACCTCGGTGCTGATCGGGTCCGCGCCGAGATTGCGGTAGGCGATGTAGGCCACCAGCAGGCCGAGGACCAGCACGAGGACCACGACCAGGGAGCGGATCCAGCGCGGCCGGTGCTTGGCTTTCACGCCGTAACGCTCGGCCATCAGCTGTTCACTCACGGGGGACTCCACGCTGCTTGTCGGATGCGTGCGGAACAATGGACACGTTCACGGGCGTTGCTCCGCAAGTCCCGTGATTATGGACGAGCCTGGGGACGAGGGAGATACGAGGTAGGTATGGAGCAGTTGCGGTTGCTCGCGGTGCATGCGCATCCCGACGACGAGTCGAGCAAGGGCGCTGCCACGCTCGCCAAGTACGCGGCGAACGGCGTGGACGTCATGGTCGTCACCTGCACGGGAGGCGAGCGCGGGGACATCCTCAACCCGAGGATGGACAAGCCCGGCGTGCTGGAGAACATGGCGGAGTTGCGCAAGACCGAGATGGCCAATGCCGCGGCGGCCCTCGGGGTCGAGCACCGCTGGCTGGGGTACGAGGACTCGGGTCTTCCCGAGGGGGACCCGCCGCCCCCGCTTCCGGAGGGGTGCTTCGCGCTGGTTCCGATCGAGGAGTCCACGCGGGAACTCGTGCGCATCGTGCGGGAGTTCCGCCCGCACGTGCTGATCACCTATGACGAGAACGGCGGCTACCCGCACCCGGACCACATCCGCTGCCACGAGATCTCCGTCGCGGCCTTCGAGGCGGCCGCCGATCCGGAGCGGTTCCCCGGGACGGGGGAGCCGTGGCAGCCGCTGAAGCTCTACTACTCGCACGGCTTCGCCCGGAAGAAGCTCGAGATCTTCCACGAGGCCCTGACCAGCAGGGGACTCGACTCTCCGTACCAGGAGTGGCTCGCGAAGTGGGATCCGGAGAAGCCGGATATCATGGAGCGGGTAACGACGCAGGTCGAGTGCGCGGACTACTTCGAGGCCAGGTCGAAGGCGCTGCTCGCGCACGAGACCCAGATCGACCCGGACAGCCGGTTCTTCGCCGTGCCCGACGACCTGCAGCGCGAGGTGTGGCCGACCGAGGAGTACGAGCTCGCCCGCTCCGTGGTGGACACCACGCTGCCGGAGGACGATCTGTTCCAAGGCATCGAGGAGAAGGTGAGCGCATGACCTCACTCGCGATGAGCGCCGCGCTGGTGCTCGCGGGCAAGCAGCCGGGCGACCAGACCGGGGGCAACGGGCCGGACTTCGGCAAGGCATCCCCGGTCGCCCTGCTCGTCGTGCTGCTGCTGCTCATCGCGGTGGTGTTCCTGGTGCGCTCGATGACCAAGCATTTGCGGCGGGCGCAGCGCAACCTCGCCGGACCGGAGGAGAAGGCGGACGGGACCGGCGCGGAGCCGGGCTCGTCCGCCGAATCGGGCAGCGCGGACAACGCCGCCGAGCCGGGGGAGACCGCGGAATCGGGCAAGCCGGAGTCGGCGCACAACGGCGGCGGCTAGGCATTCATGGGACGGTGGGCAGATGAACCGCCTCACCGATGCCACCAGTCCCTACCTGCGCCAGCACGCCGATAATCCGGTCGACTGGTGGCCGTGGTGTCCCGAGGCGTTCGCGGAAGCGGCGCGCCGGGATGTCCCGGTGTTCCTCTCCGTGGGTTACGCCGCCTGCCACTGGTGCCACGTGATGGCGCACGAGTCCTTCGAGGACGAACAGCTCGCCGCCTTCGTGAACGAGCATTTCGTGAGCATCAAGGTGGACCGGGAGGAACGCCCGGATGTGGACGCCGTGTACATGACGGCGACCCAGGCGATGACCGGTCAGGGCGGCTGGCCGATGACCTGTTTCCTCACCCCGGACGGGGAACCCTTCTACTGCGGCACCTATTTCCCGTCGGCCCCGATGCGGGGCATGCCCTCGTTCCGTCAGGTGACCGAGGCCGTGTGGGATGCCTGGCGGGAGCGCGCCGCGGAGGTGCGTGAGTCGGCGGCCACGATCACCGGCAAGCTCGCCGAACACGCCTCCCCGTTGCCGCGCGCCGAGGTGGACGAGGCAGCGGTGGACGCCGCGCTCGGCACGCTCACTGCCGAATTCGATGCGGAGACCGGTGGGTTCGGTGGCGCGCCGAAGTTTCCGCCCTCGATGGTGCTGGAGTTCCTGCTGCGCCACCACGAGCGCACCGGATCCGCGGACGCGCTGCGCCTCGTGCAGCGTTGCTGTTCGGCCATGGCCCAAGGGGGCATCTACGACCAGCTCGCCGGCGGGTTCGCGCGGTACAGCGTGGATGCGAACTGGGTGGTCCCGCACTTCGAGAAGATGCTCTACGACAATGCCCTGCTGCTGCGCGCCTACACCCATCTGGCGCGCCGGACCGGTTCGGCGCAGGCCCGCAGGATCGCCGAGGAGACCGCGGGGTTCCTGGTCACCGGGATGCGCACCGCCGAAGGCGCCTTCGCCGCCTCGTTCGACGCGGACACCGATGGTGTGGAGGGCCTGACCTACGTGTGGACCCCGGCCCAGCTCGCCGAGGTGCTCGGGGCCGAGGACGGTGCCTGGGCCGTGGAACTGTTCGGGGTGACCGAACAGGGCACCTTCGAGGCGGGCAGCTCCACCCTGTGTCTGACCGAGGAACCCGCCGACCGGGACCGGTTCGAGCGGGTGCGCACCGCGCTGCTCGCCGCGCGCGCGAACCGGCCGCAGCCGGGCTGCGACGACAAGGTGGTCACCGAGTGGAACGGCCTCGCGATCACCGCGCTCGCCGAGGCCGGGGCCGCGTTCGGGCGCGACGATCTGCTCGCCGCGGCCACCGGGGCCGCCGAGTTCCTGCTGCGGGTGCACCTGATCGACGAGCGGCTGGTGCGCACTTCCCGGCACGGGGTCGCAGGTACCGCGGCCGGAGTGCTCGGTGACTACGGATGCCTGGCCACTGCGCTGCTCACGCTGCACCAGGTGACCGGGGAGACCGGCTGGCTCGAGCGCGCCGGGGCGCTGCTCGACATCGCGGTGCGGCATTTCCGGGACGACGAGGGCGCGTGGTTCGACACCGCCGATGACACCGAACGGCTCATCACCCGGCCCGCGGATCCGGGGGACAACGCCTCGCCGTCCGGGGCGGCCGCGGTGGCCGAGGCCCTGCTCATCGCGTCCGCGCTCGATCCGGAGCGCGGATACCGCGGGCTCGCCGAGGAAGCTGTGCAGGGAGCCGGGGTGCTCGCGCGCCGGGCACCGCGGTTCGCCGGGCATTGGCTCAGTGTCGCCGAGGCAATGCTCGCCGGTCCGGTGCAGATCGCCGTGGTCGGTGCGGACCGGGAGCTCTACCGGACCGCGGTCGAGACGGCCGCCGGTGGCTCGGTCATCGTGCGCGGCGCGCCCGGCCAGGCCCCGCTGCTCGAGGACCGGCCGCTGCTCGAGGGACGTGCCACCGCGTATGTGTGCCGTGGTTTCGTGTGCGATCGCCCCGTCACCGATCCCGCGCAGCTGCGTGACCAGCTCGTCCGCCAGGAGTGAACGCCGGGCACCCGAAAACCGAGTACCGTGGTTGTTACACGGTAATCATGTAATCAGAGGGTGTGGTTGGCATGGGACGCAGACGGGATGAGGCCCCCTCGACCGAGGATGTCGCCGCGTGGTTCGCCGGTCGGTTGCCCGATGAATGGTTCACCGGAACCCCCGAGGTCACCGTCGACCGGGAAGAGATCACCGTGCTCGGTACCCTCCCCGCGCTCGAGGACACCTTCAGCGACGAGGCGGCCCGCAGCTCGGCGGAATCCGGGCGGGTCAGCCGATTCCGGGAACAGACCCGCGAGGAGCGCATCTCCATCGCGCGGCAGGCCGAGCACCGTTTCCATCGCAAGGTCGCCTGGGGCGCACGGCTCGGCGGCACCGAGGAAGTGTTCACCTCCCTCGCCGTGCCCGTGATGACCAGGCTGCGCCAGCCCGAACGCATCGTGCTCGACACGCTCGTCTCCGCCGGGGTCGCCCGATCCCGTTCCGACGCCCTTTCCTGGGCGGTGCGACTGGTCGGCGAGCACACCGAATCCTGGCTCGCCGAACTGCGCGAGGCCATGCAGCGGGTCGACGAACTGCGCAACCGGGGACCCGAAGCCGACTGACTGTCGGCGCGCCGGGGCAGAATGTCTTGTGTGACAACGGAAATCCATCTGTCCCGGCACAGCGCTCGATGCGCGGCCGAGTTCGGCGAGGACCTCATCGGCGCGGTCAACCGGCTCATCCGCGAGGTCGTGCTCGACGGCGGAGCGGTCGGTCACCCGGCGCCGCCGAGCCATGAGCAGACCCGCGGCTGGCTCGAAGACCTGCACGCCGACATCGCCCGCGGGGACGCCGAACTCGTACTCGCCCGCGCGGGTGCGCGGGTCGAGGCCATGGGCAGCTGGCGACGGCGTCCTTATCCAGCGTTCCGGTACACCGCCGACCTCGCCCAGATCATGGCCGGTCCGGGTGCTCGCGGGCTCGGGCTCGGCAACCGCGTGGTCACCGAACTCATCGCGGGGGCGCGGAGTGCGGGCATCGAAACCCTCGCCCTCGGGGTGCGCGGCAACAACCACGGCGCCATCGAACTGTACGAGCGGCTCGGTTTCCGGGAATGGGGACGGCATCCGAACGTCATCGTGGTGGGCGAGCAGCGCTTCGACGATGTGCGCATGGGCCTGGAGCTGGGCAGGGCACCCGAGGTCGTGCTGCGTGGTTCCCCGGACGACGGGCCCGGCTGGTCGCCCCGTCGCGGTTAGCCCGCCGTGCGGCCCAGTCCGGTCATGAGCAGCGTGGTCGGTGAAGCGTCCGCGGGAGCCGGTTGCGCGGGGCCGAACTTGCCCGGTTGGCGCAGTACCTCCTCCGGGATCGACTCCACCAGGGCACGACAGAACGCCAGGAGAGCGTCCGGGAGTTCCACCAGCCTGCCCTGACTGCGGTGCACATCCCAGCTGTGCATGGCCAGGTCCGAGACCGGGAAAGCCAGCGCCCGGTGGAGCGGAACCTCGCCGCCAGGGGACGGTCGCGGCGCGTCCAATTCCGCGTGCGGCAAGGCATCGCGCAGCCGGTCGGCCAATTCCCGTAGTCGTGCCGCCGGGTCCGCGCAGATCCAGTCCGCGGGCTCCGAAGGGCCATTCCAGAGCTGCCCGCCCTCGACCAGCGTCACGACCTTCGTCGCGCTCCCGGTCGCGTGGCCCACCAGTTCGCGAACGGTCCAGTCCGCCAGATTCGACGGACGGTCCCAGTTCTCCTGCGGGATCTGCTCCACCGCCGCGATGAACAGGTCCAACGCCTCGGTGGCTGCCATTCCGATCCGGCTCGTTGCTTCGATCATGGGCGTATCGTAAAGAGGGGGACCGACAAAAACCGGGCGGCGAATCACGTCATGCGAAAGCTGTCGCCACGTCCCTTTTGCGACAGACAGCTTCGGGAGGCGACGAGATGGCGGCTAGACCCACCGGTACACGTAGCGGGGGAAAACGGTTCGGGAAACTGGACCCGTTCTGCTGGTTCGCGCTGGCCGCACTGGCACTGCTCGCGATCCTGTGCGCGGTGGGCGGATTCTTCGTGGGAGCGGCGATCTTCCTGGTCCTCGCGGTCCTGCTGGTCCCGGCCGACAAACACTGGAACCGTCCCTAGACCGGAGCCCCGGCTAGGAGTACATGGCCAGCCAGATCGCGATGTAGTGGCAGATCGCCGCGACGACGGTGGCGGCGTGGAAGAACTCGTGGTGGCCGAAGGTACGTGGCCAGGGGTTGGGCCAGCGGGTGGCGTAGCAGATGGCGCCGAAGGTGTACCAGGCTCCGCCGACGAGCAGCAGTACGAGGGCGCCGACCCCGGCGTGCTCGACGAGCTGGGGGAAGACGAAGACGGCGACCCAGCCGAGTGCGATGTAGATGGGTACCCCGAGCCAGCGCGGGGCGGTGGGCCAGGCGAGTTTCAGTGCGACTCCGGCGAGTGCGCCGCCCCAGACGATGCTGAGGATGATGTATCCGGTCGGCTGGTCCATCGCGAGCAGGGTGAACGGGGTGTAGGTGCCCGCGATGAACAGGAAGATCATCGAGTGGTCGAGGCGCTTCATCCAGGTGTAGGCGAATTCGCTTCGCCAGGTGCGCCGATGGTAGAGCGCGCTGGTGCCGAACAGGGCGAGCACGGTGACGCCGTAGATGGATGTGGCCAGCGCGGCGAGCCCGGAGACGGTGGCGGCGGCGAGGGAGATGAGTGTCGCGCCGAGGGCGATGCTGACGAAGAACGACCAGGCATGCAGTACGCCACGCATGCGGGGGCGCTCGAAGGCGATCGGGGCGCGCGACGGTATGGCTGCGGTCACGGGAACAAGGCTACGAAACGATGCTGAGAACCACCTGTGGATTCAACCCGGGCTACAAAAGTGAACGTTTTCATAACCTTTTCTCGTCTCGGCTTGCCGTGCACGGTGTAAGCTCGTCGGACGTGAGTTTGCGATCGCGGGTTGCGCATGTCGTCTACGGCTTGTATGAGCGGCGTCTTCACGCCCAGATCAACGGGGCGAGCCGTCGGCCACGGCATGTCGGCATCGTGCTCGACGGCAATCGCCGGTGGGCGCGCCGCGCCGGACTGACCGATGTGGCCGATGGGCACCGCGCCGGTGCCGCGCACATCGAGGAGTTCCTCGAGTGGTGTGACGAGGCCGGGGTGGAGGTCGTGACCCTCTGGCTGCTCTCCACGGACAACCTGAACCGGGACTCGGCCGAGGTCGGCCCGCTGCTGGACACCATCGCGGATGTGGTCGACGATCTCTCCGGTTCGCGTAACCAGTGGCAGATGCGTCTGGTCGGTGCGATGGATGTGCTGCCGACGAAGATCGCCACCCGGCTCATCGAGGCGGTCAACGTCGCTCAGGACAAGCCGGGGATGCAGGTCAACATCGCGGTCGGGTACGGCGGGCGCCAGGAGATCGCGGACGCGGTGCGCAAGCTGCTCCAGCAGCACGCGGAGGCGGGCACCACGATCGAGGAGCTCGCCGAGGTGCTCGATGTGGACCACATCGCCGAGCACATGTACACCTCCGGGCAGCCCGATCCGGATCTGCTCATCCGAACCTCCGGTGAGCAGCGCCTTTCCGGGTTCATGCTGTGGCAGTCGGTGCATTCCGAGTTCTGGTTCACCGAGGCCTACTGGCCGGAGTTCCGGCGTACCGATTTCCTGCGTGCGATGCGCGACTACGCGATCAGGCACCGTCGTTTCGGTTCCTAGGCTTTCCGGGGCGTAACCCACGGTAATTCCCCATGTCAGGTTACACACAGTGCAGCCGAACATGACGAATTGGGAAATCACCTGTGTGGCACGTATCGAACGGCCCGCATCACAGGTAGCTTGCGGGTGACGGATCGATGCCCAGATCGGTTCGCCGGGAGGCCCGCAAACGTGCAAGCGAGCGCGAGGGGGCCGGCACCGGCTCTCTGGCCGGGTGTCCTCGATGGGACGCCCGGACTTGCGGAGCCTGCCTCGCCCCAACGATCAGCGGACGTGGTGCCGCGTTCGCAAGGGAGAGCTCGTGACTGCTCCGCACGCTTCCGAAACCCCTGTGCCCCGGCACATGTACGTGCTGGACACCTCGGTATTGCTTTCCGATCCATGGGCGCCGCAGCGGTTCGCCGAACACGCTGTCGTGCTCCCGCTCGTGGTGATCGGTGAGCTGGAGGCCAAGCGACACCACCCGGAACTGGGGTGGTTCGCACGCGAGGCCCTACGCCTGCTCGACGACCTGCGTGTGCGCTACGGGCGCCTCGACACGCCGGTGCCGATCGGCGACGAGGACGGCACTGTCCAGGTGGAGCTCAATCATTCCGATCCGACCGTGTTGCCGCCGGGTTTTCGCACCGACAGCAATGACACGAGGATCCTCGCCTGTGCGCTGAACCTCGCTGCGGAAGGCTCCGAGGTCACCCTGGTGACCAAGGATGTCCCGCTCCGGGTGAAGGCGGCCGCGGTCGGGTTGTCCGCCGACGCGTACCACGCACAGGACGTGATCTCCTCCGGCTGGACCGGGATGACCGATGTGGAGGTGTCCCCGCAGGACGTCGATGACCTGTTCGCGGAGGGAAACGTCGACCTCGAGGAAGCGCTCGAGTTGCCGTGCCACACCGGCGTGCGGCTCCTCGCGGGCACCTCGAGCGCGCTCGGCAGGGTGACCGCGGACAAGCAGGTGCGGCTGGTGCGCGGCGACCGGGAGGCGTTCGGCCTGCACGGGCGGTCCGCGGAGCAGCGCATCGCGCTCGACCTGTTGCTCGACGATGAGGTCGGCATCATCTCGCTCGGTGGCCGGGCGGGAACCGGGAAGTCCGCGCTCGCCCTCTGCGCCGGTCTGGAGGCGGTACTCGAGCGGGGCAAACACCGCAAGGTGGTCGTGTTCCGCCCGATGTACGCGGTGGGTGGCCAGGATCTCGGGTATCTGCCGGGCGCGGAGAACGAGAAGATGGCTCCCTGGGCACAGGCGGTCTTCGACACGCTCGGCGCGCTCGCCAGTCAGAACGTGGTCGACGAGGTCATCGATCGCGGAATGCTCGAGGTGCTCCCGCTGACCCACATCCGCGGCCGCTCGCTGCACGACGCGTTCGTGATCGTGGACGAGGCTCAGTCGCTGGAGCGCAATGTGCTGCTCACCGTGCTGTCCCGGCTGGGAACCGGATCCCGGGTGGTGCTCACTCACGATGTGGCACAGCGGGACAACCTGCGCGTCGGCAGGCACGACGGAGTGGCCGCGGTGATCGAGAAACTCAAGGGGCATCCGCTGTTCGCCCACATCACGCTGACCCGCTCGGAGCGTTCCCCGGTCGCCGCGCTGGTGACCGAGATGCTCGAGCACGACGCGCCCTGATCATCGCCGTCCGGTTCCCGCGACACCGCGGGGACCGGACGGGGGATGGACCGAGATGGCCACGGTGACCTCGAAGGACGGCACCCGGATCAGCTATGTGCGCACCGGATCGGGTCCGGCGGTGATCCTGGTCGGCGGGGCACTGGACGACGGGGCCGAGAACGTGCCGCTCGCCGAGGAACTGGCGCGCTCATGCACCGTGTTCAACTACGCGCGCCGGGGCCGTGGAGAGAGCGGGGACACCGCGCCCTATGCCCTCGCCAGGGAGATCGAGGACCTGCTCGCCCTGGTGTCCGAGGCGGGCGGGACCGCGCACCTGCACGGTGTTTCCTCGGGCGGCGCGCTCGCGTTGGAGGCAGTGGCCGCGGGGCTTCCGGTCAGCTCGCTCTCGGTGTACGAGGTGCCGTACGACATGACCGAGGGGGCGCCCCGCCGTCAGCACGCCTTCGCCGAACGACTGCGTGTCCTGATCGAGAGCGGTGATCGGGACGGTGCACTGGTCCACGCGATGCGGAACTGGGGCTCACCCGAGGAACAGATCGAGGCGGCACGGCACACTCCGATGTGGCCGGGTCTGCTCGAACTGGCCCCGACGCTCGTCTACGACGTGACCTGCCTCGGAACCGGGGTGCCGTCGACCGAACGTCTCGCCACGATCAGCCAGCCGGTCCTGGTGCTCGACGGAGAACTGGGCGCGGGGTTCTTCGGCCCCGCCGCCGACGCGATCGCCGGCAGCGTCCCGCACTCCAGGCGCAGGACGCTCGCCGGTCAGGGACACGTCGCCGATCCGGAAGCCATCGCCGAGGTGCTGCTGGCTTTTCACCTGGGGTGAATGGTCACCAGCCGCCCGGCAGCGGGCGCCCTTCCGCGAAACCGGCCGCCGACTGCACCCCGACCACCGCGCGTTCGGTGAGTTCGTCGAGGGTGGCCGCGCCCGCGTAGGTGCACGCGGAACGCACCCCGGAGCACACGCCGTCGATGAGGTCCTCGACGCCGGGGGCCGTGGGATCCAGCTTCATCCGGGAGGCCGAGATGCCCTCCTCGAACAGGGCCTTGCGTGCCCGGTCGAAGGCGCTGTCGGTCCTGGTCCGCGCGGTGACCGCCCGCTTGGAGGCCATGCCGAAGGACTCCTTGTACAACCGTCCCTCGGCATCCCGCTGCAGATCGCCAGGGGATTCGTAGGTCCCGGCGAACCACGAGCCGATCATCACGTTCGCCGCGCCCGCGGCGATGGCGAGCGCCACATCGCGCGGATGCCGCACCCCGCCGTCGGCCCAGACGTGTTTACCGCGTTCGCGGGCGGCCTCGGCGCATTCGGCCACGGCGGAGAACTGCGGCCTGCCGACGCCGGTCATCATCCGGGTGGTGCACATCGCGCCCGGACCGACACCGACCTTGACCACGTCGGCCCCGGCCTCGATGAGGTCCTGGGTCGCCGTCGCGGTCACCACATTGCCCGCGACCACCGGAACCGTGGGTGCACAGGACCGCACCGCGCCCAGCGCGGTGATCATCTTCTCCTGATGGCCGTGCGCGGTGTCCACCACGATGGTGTCCACCCCGGCCTCGAGCAGGGCGCCCGCCTTCTCCGCGACATCGCCGTTCACCCCGACCGCCGCGGCGACCCGGAGCCGGTCCCGGGCGTCGAGCGCGGGCCGGTAGAGCTCCGCGCGCAGCGCACCGACCTCGGTGAGCACCCCGGCGAGCCGCCCGTCGGCGTCCACCCCGAGTGCGATCCGGTTGGTGCGCCCGTGCAGATGTTCGAACACCTCGCGCGGTTTGGTGGACAGGTCGAGGGTGAGCAAGTCGGTGTCGGCGACATCGGCCAGCCGGGCGAACCGGTCGACCCCGGCGCATGCCGCCTCGGTGACCACACCGACCGGATGGTTCCCCTCGTCGACGAGCACGACCGCTCCGTGCGCGCGTTTGGGGAGCAGGTTCAGCGCGTCCGCGACCGCGTCGCCGGGAGCGAGGGTGAGCGGGGTGTCCCAGACGGTGTCGCGGGCCTTCACCCAGGACACGATCTCGGCGACCGCCTCGGAATCGACATCCTGGGGAAGGACCACGATGCCACCGCGCCTGGCCACCGTCTCCGCCATGCGCCGCCCGGCTACCGCGGTCATGTTCGCGACCACGATCGGGATGGTGGTGCCGGTCCCGTCCGAGGTCGCGAGGTCCACATCGGAGCGGGACGCGACCGCGGAGCGGTTCGGCACGAGGAAGACGTCGTCGTAGGTCAGCTCGTGGCTTGGCCGTTGAATCAGCTGCACGTCATGCCAGGCTACCCGAGACCGGGAGGTACTTGGCGGAGGTGATGCTCATCGGGCTGAAGAACTGCGGTTCGCCCGCGACCGCCAGGCCGGAGTACTTGTCGAGCAGCCGGTTCAGCGCCACCCGCGCTTCCAGGCGGGCCAACGGTGCGCCGATGCAGAAGTGGATGCCCTTGCCGAATGCCAGGTGGCGGTTCGGGTGCCGGTGGATGTCCAGCGCATCCGGGTCACTGAACTGCGCGGCGTCCCGGTTGGCCGAGGCGATCCAGAGCAGCAGCGGAGTTCCGGCGGGCACGGTCACGCCGCCGAGTTCGAGGTCGTGCCGCGCTTTGCGGGCCAGCCGGGGGAACGGCGAGCGGATGCGCAGGAACTCCTCGATCGCCTGCGGAACGAGCTCGCGGTTCGCGCGGAGTTCGGGAACGAGTTCCGGACGCTGGTCGAGCAGGATGGCACTGTTGCCGAGCAGCGCGGTGGTGGTGATGTGCCCGGCGATCAGCAGCAGCCCCACGAAACCGACGATCTGGCTGTCGGTCAGGGTGCGTCCCTCGGACTCGACGACGGTCAGGTGGCTCGTCAGGTCGGTTCCCGGATTGCGCCGGCGGCTGCGAATGTAGTCGAGCAGGTACTCGTTCATCTCGTGCATGGTCGGCAGAACGGCCTCGACCAGGGCGTCGTCGACCACATCGTCCGCGGCGATGTTCTGCGAGAGCAGGGTATCGGCCCACTTGCGGAACAGCGGCCGGTCGCTGGTCGGGATACCGAGCAGTTCGGCGATCACGATCACCGGCAGCGGATAGGCCAGCTGCTCGACGAGGTCGAACTCGGTGCCCGCCTGTTCGAGCAGTTCATCGGTGACCGCGGCGATCCGCGGCTCGAGGTCCGCGACCACCTTGGGGGTGAACGCCTTGCTCACCGTGCCGCGCAACTGGTCGTGCACGGGCGGGTCGAGGTTGATGAAACTTCCCTCCCGGAACAGCTCGAATCCCGGCTTCTCGGGGCTGAGATCGCTGAGGTCCGAGGAGAAGTCCTTGTATTCGGTGAGGGCGGTGAACGCCTCGGCGTATCCGAATACCTGCGCGTACACGTCCGATTCCCGGTTGAAGTGCACGGGCGCTTTTTCGCGCATTCCGCGCATCCATTCGTGCATCTGCTGGTAGCTCATCGTGGTGGCGGTCATTTCGGGCCTTTCTCAGTTGGCCTTGTGGTAGACGAATTCCCGGTAGGACGAGGCGAGTTCGTCGAACTGGGCGAGTAGTTTCGGCGCGATAGTGGCAAGAGCCTCGTGATCCGGCTGCTCGTTCTCGTAGGCGGAACGGATCGAACCGGCGAAAACGTCGGCCTTGTCGTCCGCCGTCAGCTCCCATTCCTCGGGGAGCATCGGATCGATGGTCACGCAGCCGAGGAGCATTCCGGTGACGCCGTAGGTGATGGCGGTGATCGACAGATCGGCGCGGAGGATCCCGTTGTCCGAGAGCAAACCAAAGTACTCATCGAAGGTGAGGATCTTGATGTTCCGGATGTTCGTCCCGCTCGCGGTGCTGGACAGTTTCCCGAGTATTTGACTGTCCAATGTGTATATGCCGTGCAGCAGTGGGCGGTCGAGCACCCTGCGCAGGATCAGCCGGAAGAACCGGTGCGGCAGGAAGGTTGCCGGATCGATTTTTCCCGCCGCGACGATCTCACTCATCAGCGTGGCGCCCTCGCGGGTGAGCGTGGCCAGCAGGAGTTCGTCGCGGCTGCGCCAGTGCAGGTACACGGTGCCCTTGCCGACGTTCGCCCGTTCGGCCACCTCGTCGATGGTCACCTTGCGATAGCCCACGGTGACGAGCAATTCGGCCGCAGCATCGAGTATCTGGTCGGCCCGGGCTCTCTTGGCGTTCATCTCGGTGTCCATTCCGGCTTCTGACTGTATGACCAAATTCGTTCATCTGGTCACGGCCGAAGGTACGCCTTCCCGTATCCGGTGGCAAGAGGGAATGAAATGCCAGGTCAGCGCAGGGCACGTACCGCGTCGATGGTGTCCGCCTCGCCAGGTGTCTTGTCCGGCCGATAGCGCACGACGCGGGCGAACCGCAGCGCCAGCCCGCCGGGATAGCGCGTGCTGCGCTGCGCCCCGTCGAGGGCGATCTCCACCACGAGCTCGGGCGTGACGGTGACCGTCCAGCCGTCGGTGGAGCGCTGGATCTCTTGCAGCGCCTGGGTTTGCCAGGCGAGTAGTTCGTCGGTGAGCCCCTTGAAGGTCTTGCCGACCATGATCGGTTCGCCGCCGTCCGGGTCGCGGGCACCGAGATGCAGGTTGGACAGGGTGCCGGTGCGGCGACCGTGCCCCCACTCGGCGGCGAGCACGATCAGATCGAGCGTGTGCACCGGTTTGATCTTGCGCCAGCTCGCCCCTCGGCGGCCCGCCGCGTACACCGAGTCCAGCGATTTGAGCACGATGCCCTCGTGCCCTGCGGCGAGGGCATCGTCGAACACCTGGTTCGCCGCCGCTGGATCGGTGCTTCCGGTGATGACGTCCCCGGGGGCCAGCTCACGCAGTACGGACTGGCGTTCCCGCAGCGGCTCGTCGAGCAGATCGGTGCCATCGTGGTGCAGCACATCGAAGAAGTACGGGCGCAGCAACACATCCCGTTCGGATTCGGCTCCGAAACGGCTCATCGTTTCCTGGAACGGGCGCGGTTTTCCGTCCTCGGTGAGCGTGAGTGATTCCCCGTCGAGGATGAACCGGTTTCCCGGAAGATCGCGGACCAGGGCGACGAGTTCGGGCACGGATCCGGTGATCTCCCGCAGCGTCCTGGTGAACACGGCGACATCCGAGCCGTCCTTGTGCACCTGGATCCGCGCGCCGTCGAGCTTGTACTCGATGCTGACCGCGCCGAGCTCCTGGATGGCCTCTTCGATACCGGTTCCGGGAGAGGCGAGCATCGGGCGCACCGGGCGACCCAGCTCGATTCCGAACGCGGCGAGTGCCGGTGCGCCGCCGCCCAGCGCCGCGCGGGCCGTCTCGGCCAGGCGACCGCACAGCATGAAGGCCCTGCGCACGTCCTCGGCGGGCAGTCCGGCGGCCGCCGCGATCGCCTCGGTCATGATCCCTTCGAGCGCACCGTGCCGCAGTTCGCCGGTGAGCAGCCGGAACAGCAGTTCCTGCTCGGCTTCGGTGCACCGGCCGAACAGTTTCCCGAGCACCTCCCTGCGCCGGGTGCCGGACCCGGCACCGCTCAGCCCGGCTAGCTCGGTGATCCCCGCATCGATCTCGAGAACCGTGATCCCCGGTTCGGCCACCGGGGCCGTCCGGTTGTCGGCGAGGGTGCGCCAGCCGATGCCGATCCGCCCCTGCACCGGCGTGCCCGCGAGTACCGCCGTGACGACGGCGACCTCCTCCGGGGCCGCGGCGCGCAGCAACTCCGCCAGCGCGGCGATCTTGGCCCGCCGGGACCTGGTGGCCGCGATCGTGGCGGACGTGGTGACGACATCGATGAACAACACAAGGCCATTGTGAACCGGTGCACCGACAGATGCCCGGGCAAAAGCGCGTGAATGGTTCCATTCACGCGCTTTTCGTCGTGCGATCCCCGGAAACCGCGCCCTATTCTCGACTCAGGCCGGGTGCCGGAGACGAACCGCTGGGGAGCGATATGCGCGAGAAGACCTGTGGGACAACAGAAAAGGCGGTGGAGAGCTCCGCGTCAGGGAGCGCTCCACCGCCCGGGAGGCCGGTGCGCCGGGGACCTTCAGAGAATGCCCTCCGGGGTGGCCTGCTGTTCGATCTGCACACCGTCCGCCGCGATGCGCTCGATCTCGGCGATGTCCGCGGCCGAGAGCTCGATCTCGGCCGCCGCGGCGCTGTCGGCGATGCTCTCCTTACGCCGCGATCCGACGATGGCCACGTGCACGCCGTCCTTGGCGAGTGCCCAGGCGAGTGCCACCTGAGCCACCGAGAGCCCGCGCGCGGCGCCGAACTCCTTGAGCCGTTCGACGACATCCAGGTTGCGCCGCAGCGCGTCCCCGGTGAACGCGCTCGCCTTGGCCCGCCAGTCGTCCTCGGCGAAGCTGGTCTCGGCGGTCCACGAGCCGGT
Organism: Sciscionella sediminilitoris; assembly: GCF_000737195.2. GTDB lineage: Bacteria > Actinomycetota > Actinomycetes > Mycobacteriales > Pseudonocardiaceae > Sciscionella > Sciscionella sediminilitoris. The sequence goes on along the minus strand of NZ_JALM01000078.1, from coordinate 10,913 downwards.
GAGCAGGCCACTGCCGAGTGGGCTGTAGACGAGCACCCCGATGTCGTGCTCACGGGTGTAGGGCAGCGCGGAGCCTTCGATTTCCCTGCGCAGCAGGTGATACGGCGGTTGCAGGGTCTCCACCGGCCGCACCGCGTCGAAGGCGGCGAGCTGTTCGGCGTCGTAGTTCGAGACCCCGGCGTGCCGGATCTTGCCCTCGTCCACGAGCTCCTGCAGCGCGCCCGCGGTCTCCTCGGCAGGCGTGTCCGGATCCGGCCAGTGCACCTGGTAGAGGTCGATGTGCTCGACACCGAGGGCGCGCAGGCTCTGCTCCACGCCGTCCCGCAGATTCGCCCGGGTGGCGAGCCTGCTGCGCTCGGCCCCGGGGAGGATCCCGCCCTTGGTCGCGATCACCAGTTCATCCCGGTTGCCGCGCAGTTCCTCGCGCAGCGCCTCGCCGAGCAACTGCTCCGAGGCCCCGAACCCATAGGCCTGTGCGGTGTCGAAGAAGTTGATGCCCGCCTCGCGGGCGTACCGGATGGCCTGTTTGACCGTCTCGATCTCGAACGAGCCCCAGTCACCGCCGATCTGCCAGGTGCCGAAGGCGATCCTGGAGACGTTCAGCTCCGACCGGCCGAGTCGGGTCGTGCGCATGCGTACCTCCTGATGTGGTTCGTGCTAGCGTCCGCCGCCCGCCATGCGCAGCACGTCGAGCGCCTCGTCGAGCTGCGCCTCGGTCAGTTTGCCCGACTCGAGGTGCCCGCGCTCGATGACGACCTGGCGGATCGTCTTGCGTTCCTTGAGCGCCTGCTTCGCGATCGCGGCCGCCTCCTCGTAACCGATGTACCGGTTGAGCGGGGTGACGATCGAGGGGGAGGACTCGGCGTACTCGCGGGCCCGCTCGGTGTCCGGCTGCGCACCGGCGAACACCTTGTCGGCCAGCAGCACCGCGGTGTTCGCCAGCAGCCGGGCCGATTCGAGCACGTTGCGCGCCATGACCGGGATCATCACGTTCAACTCGAAATTGCCCTGGGCACCCGCGAATCCGACGGCCGAGTCGTTGCCGATCACCTGGGAGGCGACCATCATGGTGGCCTCGCAGATCACCGGATTGACCTTGCCCGGCATGATCGAGGAACCCGGCTGCAGATCCGGCAGCGCGAGCTCGGCGAGCCCGGTGCGCGGCCCGGACCCGAGCCAGCGCACATCGTTGGCGATCTTGAACAGCGAGACCGCGGTCGTGCGCATCGCACCGGAGGCTTCCACGAGCCCGTCCCTGCTCGCCTGCGCTTCCATGTGATCACGCGCCTCGGTCACCGGAAGTCCCGTCGCGGTGGCGAGTTCCTCGGCGACCTTGCCGCCGAACCCTTCCGGGGTGTTCAGCCCGGTGCCCACCGCGGTGCCGCCGATGGGCAGCTCACCGACCCGGGCCAGCGTGCTGTTGATGCGCTCGACCGAGTAGCGCACCTGCGTGGCCCAGCCACCCGCTTCCTGGCCGAGCGTGATCGGCACGGCGTCCATGAGATGCGTGCGGCCGGACTTGACCACATCGGCCCACTCACCAGCGCGCCCCTCGATCACCGTGGCGAGGTGCTCGAGCGCGGGAATCAGGTCGGTGACGAGAGCCTCGGTCGCGGCCAGGTGCACCGAGGTGGGGAAGGTGTCGTTGGACGACTGCGAGGCGTTCACCGCGTCGTTCGGGTGCACATCCCGGCCGAGCCTGGTGGTGGCCAGGGTCGCGATCACCTCGTTGGCGTTCATGTTCGAGGAGGTGCCGGATCCGGTCTGGAACACGTCGACCGGGAAGTGCTCGTCGTATTTGCCCTCGGCGACCTCGTCCGCCGCCGCGGCGATCGCCTCGGCGACCTCGGCCTCGAGTACGCCGAGCCGCTGGTTCACCCGCGCGGCGGCACCCTTGAGCAGGCCGAGCGCGCGGATCTGCTTGCGCTCGAGGCCGTGTCCGGAGATGGGGAAGTTCTCCACGGCACGCTGGGTCTGCGCGCGGTACAAGGCGTCGGCGGGCACCTTGACCTCGCCCATCGTGTCGTGCTCGATGCGGTATTCAGCCATGGCGACAGTCTTGCACTCCGATCGAGCACTCGAACCGTTGCCTACCACACGCGTAATGTCGGTCTCGCAGTCCACCACCTGCACCGTGAAACGAGGCCGTGTCATGTCCCAGCCGGACTCAGAAGTCGACTTGTTGATCATCGGAGCCGGGCCGACCGGCTTGTTCGCCGCCTACTATGCGGGATTCCGCGAACTGAGCACCGCGATCGTCGATGCGCTTCCCGAACCGGGTGGCCAGGTCACCGCCATGTATCCGGAGAAGCAGATCTTCGATGTCGCCGGGTTCCCCTCGGTGCGCGGGCGCGATCTCGTGGAATCCCTAGTGGAGCAGGCAGACCAGGCCAAACCGCGCTATCTGCTGGGCAGGCAGGCCCGCGAGCTCACCGATGCCGACCAGGCCCTGCTGGTCACCCTGGACGACGGCAGCGTGATCCGTGCGCGCGCGGTGCTGCTCACCGCGGGGATCGGCGAGTTCCGCCCACGCCCGCTTCCGGCCGGGGACGGCTGGCTGGGCAAGGGAATGGTGCACTTCGTGCCGAAGCTGGACGAGCACACGGACAAGGACGTGGTGATCGTCGGTGGCGGGGATTCGGCACTGGACTGGGCGCTGGCCATGCACCCCATCGCGGCGAGTGTGACGCTCGTGCACCGCCGCGCCAAGTTCCGGGCTCTCCCCGCGACGGTCCGCCAGGTGTCCGAGCTCGGTGTGCCGATCATCACCGACGGAGAGGTGACCGAGCTGCGTGGAAACGCGGCACTGGATGAGGTCGAGGTGACCGTGCAACGCGGGCCGGACAAGGGCAAGGTGCACGTGCTCCCCGCGCAGACGGTCGTCGCGGCGCTCGGGTTCATCGCCGACCTCGGTCCGCTGGAGAACTGGGGACTGGAGATCGACCACCGGGCGGTACGGGTGGACACGACGATGCGGACCGCGCGCGAGCGGGTTTACGCGGCCGGGGACGTCGCCCAGTACGAGGGCAAGGTCAAGCTGATCGCCACCGGATTCGGCGAGGCGGCGACCGCGGTGAACAACATCGCCGTCCTGCTCGATCCGGATGCCCATCTGTTCCCCGGGCACTCCTCGAACGCGGGCTGATGGGCGTTCCCGTACGCCAGGTCGCCGGGCCGAGCAGGTATCGGGAACGACCTGCCGGGCCCGGTCCGGTCCGCTGCGTGTGGATCGGCAACGGTGGCTGGGACCGTCGGCTGCGGGTGCTGCCCGATGGCTGCCTGGATCTGGTGTGGACCGGCGCGGAACTGCATGTGGCCATCCCGACCGCGCACCCCGTGCGGTTTCCGGTCGCCGCCGGTGCGGTGCACCTCGGGGTGCGGCTGCGCCCCGGGCTCGTGGCGAGTGTGCTCGGGGAGAGCCCATGCGGGATGCCGGCCAGCCTCCGGCTGCGCGAGGTCTGGGGCGCCGCCGCGGACCACGCCGAGCGGCGGCTCGCCACCGCCGAGGATGCGGCCGGGACACTGTGTGCCCTGGTGTCCGAGCGGCTGACCGGCGTCGATGCCCTCGTCCTCGGTGCCGCGCGGCTGCTCGGCACGGGCGGGCCCGCCGCCACGGCGGCACGGCTGGGGACCAGCGAGCGGACCCTGCGCCGCAGGTGCGTCCAGCAGCTCGGGCTGGGTCCGAAGCAGCTGCACCGGATACTGCGGTTCCAGGCCTTCCTTGCGGCGACCGAACGCGGGGCAGGTCTCGCGGACGCCGCGGCGCGCGCTGGTTACACCGACCAGGCTCACCTGGCGCGGGAATGCGCCGAGCTGGCCTCGGCGCGGCCCGGGGAGTTGGCCAGGCGGCCACGGATCCGGCGGGCTGGCCGGAACATCCAAGACCGGCAGCGCGGAACCGGTGAGCATGGGCCGTATGACGTTCACCGTGCGGATCCAGGTGCGTAACGCCGACCTCGACACGAACGGTCACGTGCGCGGCCCGAAATACCTCGAGTACGCCGACCAGGCGCGGTGGGAATGCGTACAGGCCGCCGGAGTCCGCCTCGACGCGCTCGCCGCGGCTCACCTCGGCCCGGTGAACCTGGAGACGACCATCCGCTTCGAGCGCGAGATCCGTGGCGGGGAGATCAAGGTGGTCACCGAGTTCGAATATCACGGCAAGACCGGGCGGGTGCACCAGGAGCTGTGCGCCGATGGAACCCGGCTGGCGGCGGTGCACAGCGTCACGGGGTTGCTCGATCTGCGCACCCGCCGCCTGGTCCCGGATGCCGAGCGGATCGGGGCGTTCGCGACCGAGCCCGGGCTGCTCGGGCTCTGAACCGCGCACTGCTCCGTGTGAGTCACCCAGCCCGCCCCGCGGTCACTCACATGCCGGGGAACTGACACTGAGGCATGATCATCGGGAGAGGAGCTACCTGCTTGGCCGACAGACGGGCACCCCGATCGGGCTTACCGTAGCGGTTCATGGCGAGCTATCGACGACTCCCGAGAAACCAGTACGAGTGTGAGTACTGCGGTGGTCGGCATCGCTTCGATTCGCAGCGCGGCGCGGAGTGCGCGCGGCGCGGTACCCCGAGCACGACGACGTGGCCCAGGGAGCACCGGATCGCGCATCTCGGTGCGCGGCAACCGGAACAGCGGTGGATGCGGCCGCCGGAGCAGTCGGCGGACCAGCCGTGGCGCAGGCGGCCGAGGCCACGACAGGCGCGTGCGCGGGACCGGGCGAGACAGGCGCTGGTGAACCGGTCCGGCGAGGTGTATCAGGACGCGGTCGCGCTGGCCTTCGATCCGGAACGGCTCTACACGCGCCTGGCCGACCGGCTGCTCACGACCCTGCCGGTGCACCGGCGGCGTGGGCATTGGCTGTGCCGCCGGCTCGACGGCACAGCCAACGCGATCACCCCGGGCACCTATGCGGGCAAACTGCGCGACCCGTTGCGGGAGACGCTGCTCGCCGCGGGCGCGCCCGCGTTCCTCGCCGAGGCGTTCGCCGCGGTCGGCACCTATGGCCGCAACGCCGTGGTCTCCGCCGCACTGCCGACGGGCCAGGTGACCAGCGTGCTCCGAGTGCTGATCCCGCTGATCTGCCCGAACTTCGCGGCCTGCCCGGCACGCGAGGCGGTGCTGGAGACCTTCGGTGTCCCGCTGCTCTCCGACGCGTTGCGGGAGTTCGCCGGGCGCCTGCGCTGAACCCGCGCGCTCGGCGCCGGACGATCAGGGCAGCGGCGGCGGCTCCTCGGAATTGCGCGAGCGGTCGAAGTCGACTGCGGAGTAGGTGCGCAGCTTGTTCAGCCGGTGGAAGCCCTCGACCATGCGCACGGTTCCGGACTTGGAACGCATCACGATGGAGTGCGTCGTGCAGCCGCCCGCCCCGTAGCGGACCCCGCGGAGCAGGTCGCCGTCGGTGATCCCGGTGGCGCAGAAGAAGGCGTTCTCGCCGCCGACCAGGTCATCGGTGTGCAGCACCCGGTCGAGGTCGTGTCCGGCGTCGATGGCGCGCTGGCGCTCGGCGTCGTCCTTGGGCCACAGCCGTCCCTGGATGGCGCCGCCCATGCACTTGAGCGCGGCGGCGGCGATGATGCCCTCCGGGGTGCCGCCGATACCGAGCAGCATGTCGACACCGGTGTGCGGGCGGGCCGCGGAGATCGCCCCGGCCACATCGCCGTCGGAGATGAACCGGATGCGCGCCCCGGCCTGGCGGACCTCCTCGACGATGGAGTCGTGGCGGGGCCGGTCGAGGATGCACACGGTGACATCGGTGACATCGGAATGCTTGGCCTTGGCCACGGCGCGGATGTTCTCTTCGATGGACCGGTTCAGATCGATCGCGTTGGCGGCTTCCGGGCCGACGGCGATCTTCTCCATGTAGAACACCGCGGAGGGGTCGTACATCGCGCCGCGCTCGGAGACGGCCATGACGGCGATCGCGTTGAGCATCCCCTTGGACATCAGGGTGGTTCCGTCGATCGGGTCGACGGCGACATCGCAGTCCGGTCCGTCCCCGTTGCCGACGTGCTCGCCGTTGTAGAGCATCGGGGCTTCGTCTTTCTCGCCCTCGCCGATCACCACGACGCCGTGCATGCTCACGGTGCCGATCAGCTTGCGCATGGCGTCGACGGCCGCACCATCGCCGCCGTTCTTGTCGCCCCGCCCCACCCAGCGGCCCGCGGCCATCGCCGCTGCCTCGGTGACGCGGACGAGTTCCAGCGCGAGGTTGCGATCCGGTGCTTCCGTCCTGTGGTCAGCCGGTGTGGTCATCCTGTGGCCTCCTTGCGGTCTGTGGCGTTGATCCTCCCAGATGGCCGCGCCGCCCCTCGGGTGACACGATGGAAAAGTGACCGAGCAGAACCCGGGAGCGCAGAACCCACAAGCGCAGGATCGACGGACGCAGCGTCTTCGCCTCGGTACCCGCGACATGATGCTGACGATGGTGGTACTCGCGGTGGTCGTGCTCGTGCTCGTCGGGCTGCTCGGCGGCTGGTCGTTCTCCCCGGGGCACGCCTCGGTGGATGAATCGGTGCAGCCGCGCCAGGACGCGCACAAGCAGCTGACCACGGTCGCGCAGGACATGCACTTCCCGGTCCGGGTGCCGGAGCTGCCCAAGGACTGGTGGTCCAACTCCGGCGACGTCAGCCCACTCGACGGGCTGACGGAGGTGCGCACGGGCTGGGTCACCCCGCGGAACGGTTATCTGCGGCTGGTGCAGAGCGACGCGCCGACCGGCCCGCTCGTGGCCGAGGCCGCGGAAGCGAAGGACAGCACCCCTTCGGCGACCGGGACCAAGCAGGCGGGCGGGGTGCCGTGGCGGACCTATCCCGCGGTGCGCAACGAGCAGACCTGGATCCGGGACACCGGGGCGGTGCGGATCCTGATCACCGGGAACGCGAGCGAGGCTCAGTTCCGCACGCTGGCCACGGCGATGACCAAGGCGCAGCCGGTCCCGCGTTCGGCCAAGTAGCGCCCGCTCAGGACTCTTCGGCTTCCGCCGCGGCCGTCTCGTCCACCACGACCGAGAGCGCGGCGTCCACGCGTTCCTGGGCACCGGCGAGATGACGCTCGCACAGCGCGGCGAGGGCCTCCCCGCGTTCCCACAGGGCGAGCGAGTCCTCCAGCGAGAGCCCGCCAGCCTCGAGCTTGGCGACGACCTCGGCGAGCTGGTCGCGGGCGGATTCGTAGTCGAGTTCGGGTTCGTTGTCCTCGGTGGTCATTCCGTCTTCTTCACCTCGTTCACCACGGCACGCAGTGCGCCGTCGGCGAGCCGGATGCGCAGCTCGGCACCCTCGGTGACCTCGGCGACCGAGCGCAGCACGGTCTGCTCGGACGCCCCGAGCACGCCGACGATCGCATAGCCGCGCGCCATGGTCGCGGCCGGGCCGAGGGTGGACAACTGGGCACGCAGGTTCGCCTGCTGGGTGCGCTCGGCGCCCAGCCTGGTGAGGATGGCTTGGCGGCCGCGCATCCGCAGCCCGGTGATCTCCTCGCCGCGGCGCCGCAGTCCGGCGTACGGATCGGCGAGCGCGGGGCGGCTGCGCAGCGCCTCGAGCAGCTTGCGTTCCCGGTCCACCCAGCCGGCCAGCGCCCGGCGCGCGCGTTCCCGCAGGATTCCCAGGGCGCGCACCTGCTCGGCCATGTCCGGCACGATCGTCTTTCCCGCATCGGTCGGGGTGGAACACCGCAGGTCGGCGACCTGATCGCAGAGCGGTGAGTCCGGCTCGTGGCCGACCGCGCTGACCACCGGGGTGCGGCAGCGGGCCACCGCCCGGCACAGTGCCTCGTCGGAGAAGGGGAGCAGGTCCTCGACGCTGCCGCCGCCCCTGGCGAGCACGATCACGTCCACGTCCTCGCTCATGTCCAGGGTGGAAAGGGCGCGGCTGATCTGCGGTACCGCGTTCGGGCCCTGCACGGCGACGTTGTGGATCTCGAACCGCGCCTGGGGCCAGCGGGCGTGCGCATTGCTGAGCACATCGCGCTCGGCGGCCGAGGCGCGCCCGGTGATCAGTCCGATCCGCCGGGGCAGCACGGGAAGCCGTTGTTTGCGCCGCGGATCGAACAGTCCCTCGGCGCCGAGCAGTTTGCGCAACCGCTCGATGCGGGCGAGCAGTTCACCGATGCCCACGGCGCGGATCTCGTCCACCCTGATCGACAGGGTGCCCCGGCCCGCCCAGAAGGAGGGCCTGCCGTGCACGACGACGCGGTCACCGTCGGCGGGCTTGTGTTCGAGCGCCTGCAGCAGCCGCATCGGGCAGGTCAGGGTGAGCGAGACGTCGGCGGCCGGATCGCGCAGGGTCAGGAATGCGGTCGAGGTACCCCGGCGCGCGATGACCTGGGTGAGCTGGCCTTCGATCCAGACCTCGCCGAGTCTGCCGATCCAATCGCCGATCTTGCGTGCGACGGTGCGCACCGGCCACGGATTCTCCGCGGTCGTCGTCGGGGTACTCACGTGGCGGAATCGCCGGGATTCTCGGCGCTGTCCTGGCGCACCGTCTCGATCCGGTTGCGCAACATGCGCACGTAGTCGGCCCGGTCGTGGGTGGCGAGTTCGTACTCGAGCAGTTCGCCGAGGTCCTCGACGGAGAACCGGCGCAGCCGGGCACGCAGCTGCGCCAGCGAGAGCTCTGGGTAGTTCGGGAAGGCGTGCGGCGGTTCGGGCTCGGCCGGTTCGGGGCGCTCCTCGGTCTGGGTGGCGAGCTGACGGGCGACCGCGTCCCAGGCACTCAGCGCGGAGGGGTCGCGCTCGTCGTAGCGGGTCAGGTCGGCGCGCAGTTTCGCGATCTCGCGTTCCTCGATACCCGCGGTCTCGATCGGTGCGCTGCCGTAGGAGTCGCCGGAGCCCTCGTCGTCGAGCAGGTCCTCGTCGAAGGTCGCCCAGGCGGGAGCCTTCTCGACCGGCCGCAGCCCGGCGAGCGCGGTATCGCCCTTGATCGCCAGCTCGGTGAGGCCCTGCTGAAGCCGCATCGTGTACTGCAGCGCCTCGCTGACCACGGTGACCGGAAGCCCGAGCAGTTTGGTCGGCAGCGTACGTGCGTTCTCGACCATCGTCGCGGTGATCCCCGCGGCGAGGCGTACGCCGAACGGCAGTCGTTTCATCACAGCTCCAAGTATCCTCGTCCGCGCGGCCGGGCGCACCGGCACCGCGATACCGCGCCCGCCGGTGCGGACGTGATCTTCGCGGTCGTCTTCGACCTGTTCGCCGTTGCGCCCTACCCTGAAGGTATGACCGTCGAGCAGGACAACCCCGGCAAGCGTGTACTCCTCGCCAAGCCTCGTGGCTACTGCGCGGGTGTGGACCGTGCAGTGGAAACCGTGGAGAAGGCACTCGAACGCTACGGCGCGCCGGTGTACGTGCGCAAGGAGATCGTGCACAACAAGCACGTGGTGCGCACGCTGACCGAACGCGGGGCGATCTTCGTCGAGGAGACCGACGAGGTTCCCGAGGGGGCGCACGTGGTGTTCTCCGCGCACGGGGTCTCGCCCGCGGTGCGGGAGAGCGCGAACGAGCGCGGACTGCAGGCGATCGACGCGACCTGCCCGCTGGTGACCAAGGTGCACCAGGAAGCGAAGCGGTTCGCCAGGGACGACTACGACATCCTGCTCATCGGGCACCACGGCCACGAGGAAGTGGAGGGCACTTCGGGGGAGGCCCCGGACAACGTCCAGCTCGTGGACACCGAGGAGGACGTCGCCTCGGTCGAGGTGCGGGACCCGTCCAAGGTCGTCTGGCTCTCCCAGACCACGTTGTCCGTCGACGAGACCATGCGCCGGGTCGACGCGCTGCGCGAGCGGTTCCCCGAGCTGTCCGATCCGCCGAGCGACGACATCTGCTACGCCACCCAGAACCGCCAGGTCGCGGTGAAGACCATGGCCCCGGAGTGCGATCTGGTGATCGTCGTCGGTTCGGGCAACTCCTCGAACTCGGTGCGACTGGTCGAGGTCGCGCTCGATGCGGGTGCGAGCACCGCCCACCGGGTCGATCATGCGGGCGAACTGGACGAGGCCTGGCTGGACGGGGTGCGCACGGTCGGCGTGACCAGCGGGGCCTCGGTGCCCGAGCTGCTGGTCGAGGAGGTGCTGCGGTACCTCGCCGAGCGCGGCTGGGCGGACGTGTCCGAGGTGACCACGGCGAACGAGAAGATCACCTTCGCCCTGCCCCGCGAACTGCGGAAGAGCCTCGGCGGCGCGCGAGAGTGAGTCGTGTCACATAGCTGACCACTGCCGGACGAACGACAGCGGCGCCGGGCGAATCGGATCGCCCGGCGCCGCTGTCGCGTTCAGTACCGGATCACTGCCGGGGCCGGATCACTGATCGTCGCGGCGGCGGAAACGCGGCTGCTGACGCTGTCCCTCATCGGCCCGGCGGCGCGCTTCGCGTTCGGTGTTCTCCCGGATCTGCCTGGCGCGCTCACGGGCGTTGTTCGCCGCCTCCGCGCCCCGTCCGCGCGGCTGCTCGCCCCGTCCGGGGTTGCGCCGCCGTGGTGGCTCCTGAGCCTCGTCCTGGTGGGCCCGCCTGCGTGGCGGTTCGCCGCCCCGCTGCGGATCCGGTGCGCGCCGGGTTCCCTGGTCGCGCCGCGGTGGCTGACCACCGGGGGCGGGGGAGCGTCGGGGGTCCTGATCGCCGCGCGCTCTTGGGTCGGCGCCTGCCGCGCGTTCCCTGCCCGGAGGCTGCTCCCGCCTGCGCGGGCGCTCGTCCTCGCCGCGAACCGGATTGCGGGCCGTGGTCTGCTGGCGCGGCTGCTGCGGTTGGGCGCGGGTCGGCTGGTCCCGCTGTGGCTGCTGGTCCCGCTGTGGCTGCTGGTCCCGTTGCGGCTGCTGGCCGCGCGCCGGGGGCATCCCGCGGCGGGTGGGGTCCGGTGCGCGCCGCTGCTGTTCGGCGGGCCGCGGGTGGGCGGCGGTCCGCTGCTGATCGCCGGGGC
>NZ_JALM01000077.1 GCF_000737195.2 Sciscionella sediminilitoris | reverse complement strand
GATCCTCGAACAACCACCCGAGGAGCGCCCGAAACCGGCGCCGCGCGCCACGGAACCGTTGACCTTCCGGCTTTCCGCGCACGACGACACGGCACTGCGTACCCTCGCCCGCCGCATCGCCCCGCTCGCCGGAGATCCCGCCGACCGTCCCGCGATCGCGGCCACCCTCGCGCACCGGCGCGCCGCCCTGCCCCGCCGCGCCGTCGTGCTCGGTGACCCCGCGGCGGGCCTTGCCGCCCTGGCCGCGGGCGAATCCACGGACCCGGTCCTCTCCGGCACCGCCCAGCCCGGCGGCACCGCGCTCGTGTTCGGCGGCCAGGGATCGCAGCGGCTCGGCATGGGCCGGGAACTGTGCGCGGAATCCGCCGTGTTCGCGGAAGCCTTCGAACAGGCCTGTGCCGCACTCGAGTCGCATGTGGACGGTTCGCTGAGAGACGTGGCCTGGGGCGCGGACGCGGAAGCGCTCGCCGACACGGGCTGGGCACAACCCGCCCTGTTCGCCTTCCACCTCGCCGCCTACCACCTGGCGCGGTCCTGGGGCCTGGCCCCGGAGGTCCTGCTCGGCCATTCGGTCGGGGAGATCGCGGCCGCGCAAATTTCGGGTGCGCTGTCCCTGGCGGATGCGGCGCGGCTGGTGACCGCACGCGCACAGGCGATGGCCCGGTTGCCGCGTGGTGGCGCGATGGTCGCGGTCTCCGGAGACCCGGAGCAGCTGACCAGGATGCTGGGCGGGCTGCCCGAAGGAGTCGGCGTGGCCGCGCGGAACAGCGCGACGAGCGTGGTGCTCTCCGGGGCGAGCGAAGCGGTGGAATCCGCGGTCGCCGGGGCCGGGCTGCGCAAGACCTGGCTGCGCACCAGTCACGCGTTCCACTCCCCGCTGATGGCCCCCGCCGCCGAAGAACTCGCCGCCGTGGTGGCCGAACTGGACTGGTCCGCCCCGCGGATCCCGGTGGTGTCCACGGTGACCGGCCGCGAGCTCGGTCCGCGGGACTGGGCCGATCCCGGCTACTGGGCGCGCCAGCTCACCGAACCCGTCCGCTTCGCCGAAGCCGTCAGCGAAGCGATCGCGCAGTACGATCCGGCCCGCTGGCTCGAACTCTCCCCGCTCGCCTCGCTGACCGGCCACATCCTGGGTGACCACCCGGAAAGCACCGCGGTCAGCCTCGGCCACCGCGAATTCGGGGAACCGGAAGCGGCCCGGCGCGCGGCCGGGAAACTCTGGGTTTCCGGCGCCGAGCTTCCGCAGGCGCCCGGAATCCCGGAGGACACCGGACCGATCGCGCTGCCCGGCTACCCGTTCACCCACCGCCGGTACTGGCCCGAACCCACGGAAGTCTCCGGGTCCGCTGTGGACGGTACGGCGCCTCGGATTCTCGAACACCGCTGGGAAATCGCCTGGCGGCCGACCGAACCGGCACTGGGCGCGCCGCGGAACCAGTGGATCGCGCTGACCCGCGAGAGCGAACCCTCGGGGCTCGCCGGGGAAGTCCTGCGTGCCCTCACCGAGGCCGGTGCCGAGGTCCGCACGCTCCCGGTGGACGGCGCCGACCCGGCAGCGCTCGCGCGGCGGATCTCCGAACTGCGCGGTGCTTCCGAGCCGGGCGGCCTGGTCTCCCTGCTCGGTCTCGAGGACGAGCCCGCGCTGCCGGACACCCTGAACATCGTGCGCGCCCTCGCCGAACTCGACGAGCCCCCGCTGTGGTGCCTGACGAAGAACGCGGTCGCCACCCGCCCCTCGGATCCCGCTCCCGCACCGGAATCGGCCGCGCTGTGGGGTTTCGGCCGGGTCGCCGCGCTCGAACAGCCCGCGCGCTGGGGCGGCCTGCTGGACCTGCCCGCCGATCCGGACGCCGAGACGCTGCACCGGGCGGTGTCCCTGCTCGCCGGGAACGGCGCCGAGGACCAGCTCGGACTGCGCCGTGGCGGCACGTTCGGACGACGGCTGCGCCGCGCGCAACACGGCCCGAAGGGTCCACTGTGGACTCCACGGGGCACGGTACTCATCACCGGGGGAACCGGGGGGATCGGCGCCTGGATCGCCCGGTGTGCCGCCCAGAACGGTGCCGCGGAACTGGTCCTGGCCAGCCGCCGCGGGCCCGAGGCACCCGGGATCGAGGCGCTCATCGCGGAACTGGCCGCACACGGAACAAGGGTGCGGGCGGTGGCCGTGGACCTGGCCGACCGCGCCGCCGTCGCCGAACTCCTCGACGGCACCGAGGAGCTGCGCGCGGTGGTGCACGCCGCCGGGCTCGGCGAGGCCCGCACCATCACCGATTCCGCGCCGTCCACCATGGCTCCGGTCCTGGCCGCGAAGGCGCACGGGGCGGCGATCCTCGACGAGCTCACCGCCGGGCGCGAACTCGACGCCTTCCTGCTCATCTCCTCGGTCGCCGGGGTATGGGGCTCGGCGGGCCAGCCCGCGTACGCCGCGGCGAACGCCTATCTCGACGCGCTCGCCGCGAACCGGCGCGCCAGGGGACTTCCCGCGACCTCGGTGGCCTGGGGACCCTGGCGGGACACCGGGCTCACCGAAGCCGACGGTGCGGTGGATCGCCTCGCCCGCCAGGGACTGCGCGCCTTCGAACCGGAGGAGGCCGCCGCCGCGCTGGCCGCCCTGGCCGGGGGCGCCGATCCCGCCCCGGTGCTCGCGGATGTGGAGCTCGCCCGGTTCACGGACGCGTTCACCCTCAACCGGCACAGCGCGCTGCTCGGGGAGCTCGCCCCGGCGCGGCAACAGGCCGCCGAACCGGGTGCCCCGCTCGCGGATGTGCCCCCGGAACGGCGTTCCGCGGTGCTGCTCGAACTGGTCCGCACGCGCGCGGCCGCGGTGCTCGGGCTGAGCGAGGCACCGGGTTCCCGCGCGGTGTTCCGCGACCTCGGCTTCGATTCGCTCACCGCCGTGGAACTGCGCAACACCCTCGCCGGGGAGACCGGCCTCGACCTGCCCGCCGCACTGGTCTTCGATCACCCGAGCCCGATCGAACTCGCGAAGTATCTGGAGAGCCGGGTCAGCTCGGACGCGGCATCGGCGCCCGCGGCGGCCACGGTCACCGGATCGACGGCGCCACTCGCGATCGTCGGCATGGCCTGCCGGTTCCCCGGCGGGGTCACCGATCCCGACGGCCTGTGGGACCTGGTCGACTCCGGCGCCGAGGGCATCGGTGAACTTCCCGCCGACCGGGGCTGGGATCCGGCGAGCCTGCCCGCGGTGCGCGGCGGATTCCTGCCCGATGCCGCGGAATTCGACGCGCCGTTCTTCGGGGTGGCCCCGCGCGAGGCGGCCGCGCTCGACCCGCAGCAGCGGCTCGTCCTGGAAACCGCGTGGGAGGCCGTGGAACGCGCCGGGGTCGACCCGAATGCCTTGCGTGGCAACCGGATCGGCGTCTACATCGGCGCGAGCGCTTCCGGGTACGGCGCCGGACTGTCCGAGGCGCCCGAGGAACTGGCCGGCCAGCTGCTCACCGGAACCGCGAGCAGCGTGATCGCCGGGCGGGTCTCGTACACCCTCGGCCTGCGCGGCCCCTCGCTCACCGTGGACACCGCGTGCTCCTCTTCGCTGGTCGCGCTGCACCTGGCGGCCGGGGCGATCCGCGCGGGGGAGTGCGAGTCCGCGCTCGTCGGCGGGGTCACCGTGATGGCCAGCCCGGCCGGATTCGTGGAGTTCGAACGGCAGGGCGGACTGTCCGCGGACGGCCGCTGCAAGTCCTTCGGCGCCGCGGCGGACGGAACCGGCTGGTCCGAGGGGGTCGGCGTGCTCCTGGTGCAGCCACTGGACACCGCGCTCGCGCAGGGGCGCAGGGTGCTCGCCGTGCTGCGCGGTTCCTCGGTCAACGCCGACGGTGCCTCCAACGGGCTCACCGCGCCGAACGGGCCCGCCCAGGAGGAGGTGCTGCGCGCCGCGCTCGCCGATGCGGGACTGCGCCCGGACGAGGTGGACGCGGTCGAGGCGCACGGCACCGGGACCGTACTCGGCGACCCGATCGAGGCCGAGGCGCTGCAGTCGGTGTACGGATCCGGGCGGGCGGAACCACTCTGGCTCGGCTCGCTGAAGTCGAACATCGGCCACACCCAGGCCGCGTCCGGGATCGGCGGCGTGATCAAGATGGTGCAGGCGCTGCGCCACGAACGACTGCCCGCCACCCTGCACGCCGATCCGGCGAGCCCGCACGTGGACTGGAACCGCGGCCTCGCGCTGCTCACCGAGGCGCGGCCGTGGCCGCACGGTACGCGTCCGCGCCGGGCGGGCGTCTCCGCCTTCGGGGTCAGCGGAACCAACGCGCATGTCGTGCTGGAATCCGCGGCACCGGAACCGGACGACGAACGGGAACCGGTCGATGCGGGCCCGCTTCCGTGGCCGTTCGCCGGTCGCACCCGTGCCGGGCGCGAAGCCACGGCCACCGCCTATGCCGCGCGGCTGCCGGAATCCCCGCACCGCCCGGTGGACCTCGCCTTCTCCCTGGCCACCACCCGGGCCGCGCACGAACACCGCGGGGTGGTACTCGCCGCGGACGCGGCCACGGCGGCAGAGGCCTTCGCCGCGGCCGCCGCGGGAACCGAACATCCGGGGCTGCTGCTCGGGGAGCCCACCTCGGGCGCCACCGCCATGCTGTTCTCCGGGCAGGGATCGCAGCGGCTCGGCATGGGTCGGGAACTGCTGGAGACCTCGCCGGTGTTCGCGGAGGCCTTCGCCCAGGTGTGCGAGCTGCTCGACCCGGAGCTCGACCGCCCGCTGCGCGAGGTCGTGTTCGGCACGGACGCTGAACTGCTCGCCAACACCGGCTGGGCGCAACCGGCGATCTTCGCGATCGAGATCGCCCTCGCCGCGCATGCCAGGGCGCACGGCATCGAACCCGATGTGGTGCTCGGCCACTCGATCGGCGCGCTGGCCGCCGCTCAGGTGGCCGGGGTGTTCGAGCTGCCGGACGCCTGCCGTCTGGTCGCCGCGCGGGCGCGCGCGATGCGCCGGTTGCCCGAGGGCGGGGCCATGCTCGCGGTGCGCGCCACCCCGCAGGAGGCGGCGGAATGGTTGCGTGGCGCGGAATCGAGCCTCGCCATCGCCGCGGTGAACGGTCCCCGTTCGGTGATCGTCTCCGGGGCGGCCGAGGCGGTCGAACGGATCCGGCTGCTGGCCACGGAGCAGGGGATCAGGGCGACCCCGCTGCGGGTCAGCCACGCCTTCCACTCCCCGCTGATGGACCCGGCGATGGCGGAGGTCGCCGAGGCACTGGCCACCGTGACCCTGCACGAACCGCGCATCCCGATGGTGTGCGACCGGCGCGGCAGGCTGGCCGAACCGGGTGAGCTCACCGATCCGGCCCACTGGGTGGCCCAGCTGCGCGAACCGGTCCGGTTCGCCGATGCGGTGCGCGCCTGCCGGGAGTTCGGGGTCACCCGCTGGCTCGAGGTCGGCCCGGACGCCACGCTGACCCCGCTGCTGCCCGAGATCCCCGAGGTCACCGGTCCCGCGGTGCCGATGCTGCGCAGGGACCAGTCCGAAACCGGTGCGGTGCTGCGCGCGGTGGCCACCCTGTACGTCAGTGGGGCGGACGTGGACTGGCATCCCGCGTTCGCCGGGTACCGGCCGCGCGTGGTGGATGTCCCGGTGACTCCGTTGCGCCGCAAGCGGTACTGGCTGGGTCCCGGGAATTCCAGCCCCGGGAATTCCCCGGGTTCCGCGGCGGGCACGGACACCGGACATCCGCTGCTGCCCCGGATGACGAACCTGGCCGGTGGGGGCACCGTCCTTTCCGGACGGCTCGATCCGGAAGCGGACAGCTGGCTCACCGAACACCGGATCAGCGGGGCGATGGTGCTGCCCACCGCCGCGTACCTGGAACTGTTCCTGGCCGCCGGGGAAACGCTCGGCTGCCTGCGGGTCGCCGAGGCCGTGATCGAGGCGCCGCTGTCCCTGGACGGGAACCGCGCGGCGGAGATCCAGATCGAGGCCGGTTCCGCCGACCTGTCCGGATTCCGCGAGGTGGCCTTCTACTCCCGCGCCGGGGACGGTTCGCCCTGGCAGCGGCACGCGCGCGGCAGGCTCGCCACCGCGGAGTGCGCGCCCGCCGCGGTTCCCGAGATCGCCGAGATCACCCGCACCGAGGACGAGATCGCGGCCACCTACGAACGCTGGTCGGCCGAGGGAACCGGCTACGGGACGAGTTTCCGCGCGGTGCGCCGGATCGGGCGCGCGGGCGAACTGGTCGTTGCCGAGCTCGCGCTGCCCGAGGACGATCGGACCATGGCCGACGCGCAGCGGTTCGGCATGCATCCGGCGCTGCTGGACGCCGTGCTGCAGGCGCTGGCGATGAGCAGTGCGGATGCCGAGCCGTTCCTGGTGTTCACCGCCGCCGAGCTGAGCCTGCACGCGGTGGGCGCGACCCGGCTGCGCGTGGCGATCGAACCGGGGCAGGGGCAGTCGGTTTCGGTGCACGCCGTGGATCCGGCGGGGGATCCGGTGCTCACCATCGGCACACTCGGACTGCGCCCGGCGAGCGCGGCAGCCGAACCCCCGCGGCAGGGCACCGAACCGAAAGCTACGGGGACCGGGCGTGCGCGCAGGCGGGCCGCGAGTACGACCGCGCCGGAAGCGAAGACCGAACCGGAAGCGAAGACCGGACCGGAATCCCGGTGGAGCGGCCGCGCGGGCGCGGAGGTCACGGCCGAACTGCTGGCCCTGATCCGGGCGCGCACCGCGACCGTGCTCGGCCTGGAGACCGCCGAGGATGTGAGCGCCACCCGCGCCTTCACCGAACTCGGGGTCAGCTCCATCGGCGCCGTGGAACTGCGGGACGGACTGGAACGCGATACCGGGGCGCGACTGCCCGCCACCCTGGTCTTCGACCACCCGAACCCGGAGGCGCTCGCGACCGTGTTGTGCGCGCTGCTCACCGAGACCGCCGGGCCGGAGCACACTCAGACCGCGCACCGGGCCGGGCTCGCCGAGGACCCGATCGTGATCGTGGGCACCGCCTGCCGCTATCCCGGCGGGGTCGGCACCCCCGAAGGGCTCTGGGACGTGGTCGCCGGTGGCGTGGACGCGATCGGACCGATGCCCGCCGATCGCGGCTGGGATCTGGATGCGCTCTACCATCCCGACCCCGATCACGAGGGCACCTGTTACACCAGGGAAGGCGGATTCCTGCGCGAGGCAGGCGAATTCGACGCCGCCTTCTTCGGGATCTCCCCGCGCGAGGCGCTGGCGATGGACCCGCAGCAGCGGCTGCTGCTGGAGACCTCCTGGGAG
This sequence comes from Sciscionella sediminilitoris, assembly GCF_000737195.2. GTDB lineage: Bacteria > Actinomycetota > Actinomycetes > Mycobacteriales > Pseudonocardiaceae > Sciscionella > Sciscionella sediminilitoris. The sequence continues at coordinate 5,267 of NZ_JALM01000077.1, read as the reverse complement.
GCGATCGAACGGGCCGGGATCGATCCCGGCGCGCTGCGCGGCAGCGCGACCGGGGTGTTCGCCGGGATCACCTATCAGGACTATTCGGGGCTGCTGGCCCGGGCGGTCGAGGATGTCGAGGGCTATATCGGCACCGGAACCTCACCGAGCGTGCTCTCCGGGCGGGTGGCCTATCTGCTCGGCCTCGAGGGACCCGCGCTGAGTGTGGACACCGCCTGTTCCTCCTCCCTGGTGGCACTGCACCTCGCGGTGCGCGCGCTGCGGGACGGGGAATGCGAACTGGCACTGGCCGGTGGCGCGACCGTGATGGCCAGCCCCGGTTCGCTCATCGAGTTCAGCAGGCAGCGCGCACTCGCCGAGGACGGGCGCTGCAAACCGTTCGCCGCGGCTGCCGATGGGGCCAGCTGGGGCGAAGGGGTCGGTGTGGTGCTGCTCGAACGGCTCTCCGATGCGCGTCGCAACGGGCACCGGGTGCTCGCCACGGTCGCCGGTTCCGCGCTGAACTCCGACGGTGCCTCGAACGGGCTGACCGCGCCGAACGGGCCCGCGCAGCAGCGGGTGATCCGCGCGGCGCTCGCCTCGGCCGGGCTGCGCCCCGAGGACGTGGACGCGGTCGAGGCGCACGGAACCGGGACCACACTCGGGGATCCGATCGAGGCGCAGGCGCTGATCGCCGTCTACGGGCGGGACCGGGACCCGGAACGCCCGCTGTGGCTGGGTTCGCTGAAGTCGAACATCGGGCACAGTCAGGCTGCTGCCGGGGTCGGTGGCGTGATCAAGATGGTCGAGGCGCTGCGCAACGGCAGCCTGCCGCGCACACTGCACCTGGACGAGCCGAGCCCGCACGTGGACTGGTCCGGTGGCGGTGTCGCCCTGCTCGGCGAGGAAGTGGCCTGGCCGGCCGGGGAACGCGTGCGCCGCGCCGGAGTCTCCGCCTTCGGGATGAGCGGCACCAACGCGCACGTGATCCTCGAGGAGGCCCCCGCGGAGCAGGACTCGGCCGATCGGGCGGATCCGGGTGTTCCCGTACTGTCCGAGGGCCCGGTCGCCTGGACCTTCTCGGCCCGCTCGGCCGAAGCGCTCGCCACCCTCGCCGGGCGGCTCGCCCCGCTCGCCCGGTCCGGGGCCGATCCCGCCGGAGTGGCCGCGGTACTCGCCACCCGGCCGGGCGGAACCCATCGGGCCGCGGTGCTGCTCGACGAGCAGGCAGGTCAACGGTTGTCCGCGTTCGCGGCCACTCCGGAGGCCCCGCTCGACGGGCTCGTGCGGAACCTCGCCGGGGAGACCGCGCGGCCGGTGTTCGTGTTCCCGGGCCAGGGCGCGCAGTGGATCGGCATGGGTGCCCGGCTGTTCGACTGCTCCCCGGTGTTCCGCGAACGGCTGACCGAGTGCGCGGCGGCACTGGCCGAGGTGTCCGATGTGGACGTCGTGGATGTGTTGCGCGACAAGCGGGATCTCGAACACGTCGATGTGGTGCAGCCGGTTTCCTGGGCGGTGATGGTCGCCCTCGCCGCGGTCTGGCGCGCCGCGGGGGTCACGCCCGCGGTGGTGCTGGGGCACTCGCAGGGGGAGATCGCGGCGGCGGTGGTCGCCGGGGTTCTCTCGGTGCGCGACGGGGCCCGGGTCGTTGCCGGGCGCGCCCGCCTGCTGCGCGCCATCGCCGGGGACGGCGGGATGGGTTCGATCGCGCTCCCGGTGGACCAGGTGCGCGAGCGGATCGAGTCGGCCGGACTCGCGGTGGCGGCGGTCAACGGCCCGCGCACCACGGTGGTCTCCGGTCCGGCCGCGCCGCTGGACGAACTGCTGGCCGCGCTGTCCGCCGAAGGGGTGCGCACCAAGCGCATCGCGGTGGACTATGCCTCGCATTCGGCGGCCATGGACGCCCTGCGCGCGGACCTGCTCGCCGCCCTGGACACCGTCGAGCCCGCGGTCGGGACGGTGGACGGGATCCGGTGGTTCTCCACCGTGCATGGCGACTGGATGACCCCGGAACACGCCGATGCGGGGTACTGGTTCGCGAACCTGCGCGCCCCGGTCGGGTTCCATCCGGCGGTGGAATCCCTGCTGAGCCAAGGATTCCGCGCGATGATCGAGGTCGGCCCGCATCCGGTGCTGCTGCCCTCGATCGCCGAGGCGGCCGAAGCGGCGGGACTCCCGGAAACCGGCGCGGGTGCGGTCACCACGGTGGCCACGCTGCGCAGGGAGGCGGACAGCCCGGAGCAGCTGCGCACCGTGTTCGCGCAGGCCTGGGCGGCCGGTGTCGCGGTCGATCCGGCGGCCTTCGGCGCCGCGCGTGCCGGGACGGTGCACCCCAGCGCGGTACCGACCACCCCGTTCGCCCGCAGGCACTACTGGCCCGAGCTGGCCGCGGAACAGGCCGTGGGCGGGGAGACCGATGCCGCCTGGGCCGCCCCGCTCTGGGACGGGATCGAACGCTCCGATGTGGACGGTCTGGCCACCGAACTGGCCCTTGCCCCGAGCACCCCGTTCAGCGAAGTGGTTCCCGCGCTCGCGGCCTGGCGGGACCGCAGGAAACAGGGCTCCGAGATCGAGGGCTGGCGGTACCGGGCCGACTGGAAACCGCTCCCCGAACCGTCCACTGTGGAGTTCGGCGGAACCTGGCTCGTGGTGCGGATCGAGGGCGAACCGGACCCGGACGCCGGGCGGATCCCCGCCGCGCTGCGCGAGGCAGGTGCCACCGTGCTGGAACTGGAGATCGCCCCGGAGGGACGCGAAGCCATCGCCGGGGTTCTCGCCACGCAGCCTCGGCTGACCGGGGTACTCGCGCTGACCGGGCTCGCCGCGGGCACGCCCGCCGCGCACGATCCGGAACACCCCGCCACTCCGCGCGGGCTGACCGCCACGCTGAACCTGGTGCAGGCGCTCGGCGATGCGGGCGTGGACGCGCCACTGTGGACGCTCACCCGGGGCGCGGTCTCGGTGGGGCCCTCGAATCCCCTCGAACACCCGGAACCCGCGCTGCTGTGGGGATTCGGCAGGGTCGCCGCCCTGGAGCACGCGGATCGCTGGGGCGGACTGCTCGACCTGCCCGCGGGCGGGTTCGACGACCGTGCCGCGCGCAGGCTGTGCGCGATCCTGGCCGGTGCCGGTGATCTCGCCGGTGAGGACCAGCTCGCCCTGCGCGGCTCCGGGGTGTTCGGCAGGCGCCTCGCCAGGAACCCGCACGCGGGCGAACCGGTGCGGCGCTGGCGTCCACGGGGCACCGTGCTGGTCACCGGTGGCACCGGGGCGCTCGGCGGGCACCTGGCGCGCTGGCTCGCCGAGGGCGGCGCCGAGCACCTGGTACTGACCAGCAGGCGCGGACCGGACGCACCGGGTGCGGCCGCGCTGGCGCGGGAGCTCGAATCGCGCGGTGTGCGGGTGACCGTGGCCGCCTGCGATGTGGCCGACCGGGACTCGCTCGGCGCGCTGCTGGCCGAGATCGACGCGGGACCGCTACCCCTGCGCGCGGTCGTGCACGCCGCGGGCACCCTGGACGACGGTGTCGTGGAATCGCTGACCGCCGACCGGCTGGAACCGGTGCTGCGCGCCAAGGCGGGTGCCGCCGCGGTGCTCGACGAGCTAACCCGCGGCCGGGATCTGGACGCCTTCGTGCTGTTCTCCTCCACCTCGGGCACGATCGGCGGCCCCGGGCTCGGCAACTACGCGCCGGGCAACGCATTCCTGGACGCGCTCGCCACGATCCGCAGGAACAGCGGGGACACCGCGACCGCGGTCGCCTGGGGACACTGGGGCGGCGAGGGCGGAATGGGCCAGGGCGCGGTCGGGGAACGGTTGCGCCGCTTCGGTGTGCTGGACATGGCCCCCGAGACCGCATTGCGCGCGCTCGGCGAGATCCTGGACCACGACGAGACCACGGTCTCGGTGACCTCGCTCGACTGGGACCTGTTCGCGCCCGCCTTCACCGCGGGACGGTCCAGCGCGCTGCTCGCGGACCTGCCCGAGGCGGTCGCCGTGCTCGCCGCGGCCGCAGATGCGGCGGGCGATGCCGGAAAACCGTTGCTGTTCCGGCATCTCGAGGAGATCCCGCGCGCGGACTGGAAACGCGAACTCGGCACCGTGGTGCGCACCTATGCGGCCGCCGTGCTCGGGCACGCCGGACCGGAGGTGGTCGCCGAGGACGCCGCCTTCCGCGATCTCGGCTGTGATTCGCTGACCGCGGTCGAACTGCGCAATGCGCTCGGTAAGGCGGTGGGGATGCGGTTGCCCGCGACGCTGGTGTTCGATTACCCGACCCCGGTCGCGCTCGCCGAGTACCTGTACGAGCAGATCGCCGCGACCGCTGGGGAACCGGCCGCCGTCGCGGACAGCACCCCGGCACGGACCGCCGATCCCGGGGAACCCATCGCCGTGGTCGGTATGGGCTGCCGGTTCCCCGGTGGGGTGCGCGATCCGGAAGGGTTGTGGGAGCTGCTTTCCGAGGGTGTGGACGCGATCGGTCCGATGCCCGCCGACCGGGGGTGGGACCTCAAGGCGCTCTACGATCCGGACCCTGATCAGCGGGACACCAGCTATGCCGCCGAAGGCGGATTCCTGGACGCGGCAGGCGAATTCGATGCCGGGTTCTTCGGGATCTCGCCCCGTGAGGCGTTGGCGATGGATCCGCAGCAGCGGTTGTTGTTGGAGACTTCGTGGGAGGCGTTGGAGCGGTCGGGGATCGATCCGGGTGGTTTGCGTGGTTCGGCGACCGGGGTTTTCGTCGGCACCAACGGGCAGGACTACACCGGTCTGTTGGTGGCTTCCGGGGAGGATGTCGGTGGTTACATCGGAACCGGGAATGCCGCCTCGGTGGTCTCCGGCCGGGTGGCCTACTCGCTCGGTCTGGAGGGGCCCGCGGTGACGGTGGATACGGCGTGTTCGGCTTCGCTGGTCGCGCTGCACCAGGCGGCCGCCGCGCTGCGGTCCGGGGAATGCGATCTGGCGTTGGCCGGTGGGGTCACCGTGATGGCTACGCCGAGTTTGTTCCAGGAGTTCAGCCGTCAGCGTGGACTGGCGCCGGATGGCCGGTGCAAACCGTTCGCGGACGCCGCCGATGGTGCCGGATTCTCCGAGGGCGTCGGGATGCTCGTGCTCGCCAGGCTTTCCGAGGCCGAGGCCTCCGGGCGGCCGGTTTTGGCTGTGTTGCGGGGTTCTGCGGTGAATTCGGATGGTGCGTCGAATGGGTTGACGGCGCCGAATGGTCCTTCGCAGCAGCGGGTGATTCGTTCTGCGTTGGCGGTGTCGGGCCTGTCGACTGCGGATGTGGA